>JARLGV010000050.1 GCA_031292555.1 Fimbriimonas sp. | reverse complement strand
TCAGAGCCTCAAACGATAGCCTACGTACCAGTAGCCTCCGTTGCCGGAAGTATCAAAGCCGTAGCCGCCGACTAGGCGGTCGTCGAAGAAGGTGACCAAAACGCCAACGCCCAAACTCTGCGTGCCGTTGCCCTGCTGATCGAGGGACTCGACGCTGAAGCCGATCCCCGGCACCTCGAAGCGAAGCCTATCGAAAGACATGTCGTGCGACGATATCTTGAATGCCTGTCCGTAAATCGCCGAGTAGCCCCAGTGCTTGGTATTCGCTCTTGGAAAGAACCCAACGGCGGTGATCGTGTCGAATCGGTTTCCCTTCCAGGCATAAATGCTGTAAGGTTCGCCGATCTGGACGCTCTTTCCACTAGCGGCCCTGGTCCCGTTGGAGTACACGCGAATCGTGAGTTGATCGTACGACACGATCTGAGGCATCGGAATACCGTCATTGCTGCCGATCAGGCCCTTACCTGAGTTGTGGAACGTCGCCACGCCGTTGGAGGTGGTCTGGAAGGCTTGGCCGATCTGCGTCAACTGGTCCACGAGGCCCAAGAGCGTGCCTGCCGAAGTCAGGACGACGGTTACATCATTCTTGGCCTGCTCAACGAGTAGGTTGGCCGAAGTTTGGGCGGCGTCAACCAAGCCCTTGATCTTCTTTTCGGCGTCTTGGGCCATCTGAACCCCTTTGATTCCAGCAGTGCCAATCGCATTCGTGGCGACCTGAACGAGGCCGGCGAAGGTTTGGGCTTCAGCCACTACCAGGTCGAACTGCGTCGCAAAAGCCTGAACATCCGCCGACGATTTTGGCGTCATCGACAGAAGCGTGTCCGCATCACCTTCAAGCTTCATCCAGGCCGCCTTGATCCCATCGATGTTTGCCTGAATGGGCGCCCAAGCCCCAATCGCCGTCTGGTCGCCACTATCTAGGATCGCCTTGAACTGTCCCTGATACCCACTCGCGAGTGCTTCGGCCTTGTTCTTTAGGTCCTTGTAGTCGTTTTCGATATCGGCCTGGTACTTCTTGACCAGGGCGTCTGCCAAGTCTTTGGGAGTCGTCTGGCCCGGGGTGTTCGACAAGCCGAGCGACGTCATCAATTGATTGAGCGCCTCCTTGCTCTGTGGCCCTGGAAGCGTGCCTAACGGGACCTGAGGAGTCCGGCTGAGATCGTTGTCTCTGGAAAGCGATAGCTGGACCTGGACGCTCGGAATCTCAGACTTCAAATCATCGTTTATACTCGCCGCAAGCACCGGCGCCTGCTGAAAGTAGAACCTCCACTGCGCTGGTAAGTCTGCATTAATGTCGAACGCCCGCTTGAATGAGTCGTAGAACGCTTTGTGCTTCATGAAGATCGGCCGAAGCTTCCCCATCTGAAGAAACAGCCCGTTCATGTTTCGCTCCCCAGATTGCATGGTGAACGCCTTCAGAGCAGATAGGCCGTCAGCTGAGGCCCGGGCCAAAACATCGAGGTCTTGTATGTCGCCGGCGGCGGCGGCATCGATTGCTGGATCGATGTGCAGTGCGACGGCGGCCGGGTTGATGGTCACCTCGATTCCCGAATCTGGATCGAAGACTCCGCCCCGCTTGACCGCGTGGTTGGAGGGCAGTTCGGCTACCTTCGAAATAACCTGAGGAGTTGGCGAATCGTCACTTCCCCGGGGGCCCACGCGAGCATGTGAGGTGGCCGAAATCAGCGATAGGAGCACGCACGCATTGGTAAGGTAGTGGTTCATTGATCGGTCCCCGCTGCGGTTACGGCAAATAGGACACTGGGACCATCGACGGCATCCTCAGCGTCCAGGCAGAGCTCAATCGTCTTCACCCGGTTGATGGCAACGAGCTTCGTGGATCCCGCCGAAAATGACACGCCATCTGCGAGCGAAAGACCGGTCACCTGCGCTTGGATTGCGTCAGGGTCCTTCGCCCAGATGGCTGAGATCATTCGCGCAGAAGGCTTGCCCGCCTCTGTTTCTGCCAGACCAAATGCGGCACCTTGATCCCCACCAAGGACGAGCAAAATGCCCCGTCTCGGATCATCAAGATACTGCTGAAATGAAGCCCGTGCATCCACAGCAACATCGGGCAACGTAACTGAAGTGTCAAAAGGCATCTAGCCCCTCCTACGATTCCAGGCAGTTGTACCACAATCAAAGTGGCTCTTTACTCAATGCGTCAACCCGATAAGGTTGACGGTTTGGCTTGGGGACAAAATACGGACAGGCATTCGGGCGACACGGACTTTGTTATCGCCATTGCCTCTTGAGGACGATCTGCCGACACCAGCGTCAAAAACGATCGTTGCTGTCGGCATCCTATTGCAGCACGGCCTAATGTCGAGAGCTTCGCCTGGCAGTTTGAACGGCATTAACAGTGGCGGCTACCCAAGGAATCGGCTAACTCCCCGGCTCGGAACGCCAGCGTTTGGGTGCAAAGACCTTCCATTGCGGTTGACCCGAGAAACCTGCGTCACGCAAAGTGGGGACTAGATTCGTTGCGCTTATCACCGCACAATTCACTCATGCCCCTACAACATATTCTCGAAGAGTGTGTCGCAGTACAAAGGCATTTGCGAGAACCGGAACTAGATCTGGACTTCATAGTCCGGCACGCAGAAGCCCTCGTCAGACATGCCCATTTGGCGCAAGAAGGCGCTTCGTACGTTTCGACCACTGACAAGGATCGCGCTAGAATTCGGACCGCCTTTCTCGCCAAGATTCAGGAACCCGAAACCCTCAAAGTCTAGGGCACGATTCCATGCGTAAGTCGCACCACGCGGCATGGAATCGTACAACCGCTGAGGTTATTGCACACGCAGGATCGCGAGTCCGTCGTATCCCTTGCTCCCCACCGTCTGTATGACCGTGCCCGTCACTCTTGGTTCAGCGGCCGCCATTTCTGCGAAGCGGCGAACGCCCAAATCGTCAGGATCAGTCGTCTCTGGGTTGGCGACGCTACCGTTTCGCACGACGTTATCGACAATGATCAGACTTCCTTGCTTCGTCAATTTTAACGCCCACTCAAAATAGATCGGATTGCTGGCTTTGTCGGCGTCGATGAACACGAGATCGAACGGCTCAAGCCCCATTGCGGCGATTTTGGGCAATGAGTCGGCGGCGCGGCCCACGATGACTTCGACGAGTGCACCAAAACCCGCCCTCTCGATATTGGCGGCGGCAACTTCGGCATGTCGGGGATCGAATTCAAGCGTTATTAGCCTTCCCGTCGATGGTAATGCACCGGCCAGCCAGATCGTGCTGTAGCCTCCAAGCGTCCCGATCTCAAGAATGTTCCGGGCACCTTGCGTCATCGCAAGCAACTGAAGCAGCTTGCCCTGATTGGGCGCAACCTGAATTGCCGGAAGTCCAGCTTCATGGCAGGCGTCAAGCGCGGCCAGATGCGATGCATCATGCTGCACGAGATGTCCGTTGAAGTATTCGTCGACGAGAGTCCATTTCTCTTGGTTCATAGTGGTTGGAAAGCCTCGGCCGTTGGAGAGGAACCAAGTGTACATGCTACGAGCGCTCAACAATCGAATCACCCAAGCGTGCCATCATTTCGGGTGACGATGTTGATAACGGATACCGTTGATTACGGCGGATGCGCAGCCAAGTTCGGAATGGGAGAACTGCATCGATACTTGGCTTCGATCAAGACGCACGAACATTCGAGCGACCGCGTGGGTCTGAGCGCGCTGGATGATGCGGCCGTTATCAAGTTCGACGACAAGTCCGACCTGTGTGCGACCATCGACTTCATCACACCGATCGTTCCCGATCCATACATCTACGGTCAGATCGCGGCGGCCAACTCGGTAAGCGACATTTATGCGATGGGAGGAACTCCGCGCTTCTCCTTGCTCATTGCGTGCCTCGATCCACGTATCTCGGATGACGCAACCTATGTCGCCATGTTCCAAGGCGCCTTTGATAAGGCTGAAGAAGCTGGCGCACCCATCGTCGGTGGGCACACGATACTGAACTCCGGTATCAAGCTTGGCCTGAGCGTGACCGGCGCACAGACCGAGGCACCGTGGGTTCACGCAAACGCTTGCGTAGGTGATCGGATCTATTTGACCAAACCGATCGGAACCGGCCTGTACTCGAATGCGGTGAAGCAGAACCTCACGGCATTCTCACCTGGCGATCCAGAGATCCAGAGCATGGTCACTCTGAACGACCAGGCCGTTCGGATTGCAAGGAACGCTCGAGCCCGATGCGTGACCGATATCACGGGCTTTGGTTTGCTAGGTCACCTCAGCAATATTTCCCGAGCATCAAGCGTCCGTATAGATTTGTTCGGCGCGGCGGTGCCGACATTCGGGGAAACGAGAAGCTACTACGAAGCAGGCATGTCGACGAGCGGGGCGGGACGAAACCGGTCTGCTCTGACCGGCAAGGTCGAATTCGACGGATGCCCCGAGTGGCTCATAGGGATTCTGCTCGATCCACAGACGTCCGGAGGGCTTGCCATCCTCACTTCCGAAGATCTACCCGGCATGGAGCCAATTGGTCGCGTGGTCGAAGGATCTCCAGGAATCACCGTGAATTACTGATCTCGCGCAGTCCAGCCAGCCTGGCGGCCAGATCAAGCGAATCCAAGT
Source organism: Fimbriimonas sp. (assembly GCA_031292555.1). GTDB lineage: Bacteria > Armatimonadota > Fimbriimonadia > Fimbriimonadales > Fimbriimonadaceae > Fimbriimonas. Next base: position 68,046 of record JARLGV010000050.1, on the reverse strand, counting down.
ACAACGCAGTACTCACTGATACATAGGATCGCCAATGAGGGTCGCCCGACTCGATCAAGCGTCGAATCGTTGTCCCAGTGATGCTCTTAGCTCCTCGGGTACAGAGGATCTCCACTTGATACCCTCGGCTTGTCAAGATGTCGATCTTGCGTCGACTCCATTCCTCGACGACCGTGATGAAGGCGGGGACCTCCTTTGGGAAGTACTCGTTCAAGTGCTCGGGCTGCTCGATCGGGCAAGGCAGAAAGCCGAATCTCCCAGCGTCGATGCCTGCGTCCTTAAGCGAACACTGGATACACCGAATTCGCTCGTAGTAGGTCAACGGATTGGCTATGAGCGAAAGTCGATCGGTCCTTTCCATCAAGGGCGGGCGAATAGGCAGGCTGTTCGTCAAACCTATCCAGACGAACTCTGCCCGCTCAAAGGCTCGAACGGCATAGTCCAAATGCTCCGAATGAAACGGTTGGAATCGGCCATGGATGGTTGCAGCAGGTATTAATTCAGGCATACGATGCGGTCATCTGGATGATGCGGAACAAGTCTACTCCCGAATTCAGGCGGATACCCTCACTGCAGGCCCGTTCCGAAAGCTGCCGCACGTTCCCGAAATTCACGGATTGCCCACACAAAACGAACGGAACGGGATCCGCGGTATGCCGTTTTGCTCGGCACGGAGTGCAATGGTCGGACGTAACAACCACTAAATGACTCTCAACGGCCTGGGCGACCAGTGGATCAAGGAAATGTCTGCCGATCCGCTCGAGGACTGCTGTCTTTCCGTCCAAATCACCATCATGGCCAAACTCGTCCGGCCCCTTCAGGTGGATCACCACGGATTGGCCCCGGTCGACAGCCGCCAAAGCAAGCGAGAGCGCCTCTTGATAGAACTCCCCCTCGTCAACCTCTTTCACCATTGTCAGACCACATCCGAGCATGCGAGCGATGCCGCGCTCGATATGGGACTCCGCGATCATAACGACATCCGACAGAAGCGTGTCGGAGAGCCGTGGAAGTTCCGGAATTGCGGTACCGGGTCCACGCGTGAGCACAGTAGACGCAAACATGTGCTGGCCCACCTGGACGGATTTGGAGTCATCCAGCGAGAGGACCCGTTCGCAGTGCTCGACAAACTGGTTCACGTAGGCTGCCGTCGTGAACGCAGCATTCGATTCATCGAGCGGGATGGACTCGATCCGATCGTATCCTGTGTCTGAGAAGACCTCATGACCTTCCACCGGATAGGCAGGATCGGTGTTCGAAACGGCACTACTGAGTGGAGTTCCGTCCTTTGACCGGAGTCTTGCGACGCACCTGTAGTCTCGTGACGCTGCCATGTCGATAGAGAAAGGCATGTCCTCTCTCTGGTGTTCGACGATTAAGCGGCTTAAAGCATCGGATGTCGCGGTATCGATCTCCCGGCAGACTCTCCGCTCGATGACTCGCATCGTGATCGGGTCCATGACGCCGAAATTGCATCGGAAAGTTAGGTCACCTGGCTGCACTTCCAGTCCTACTCCAATCGCCTCAACTGGTCCTCTCGGCACTTCTGCAGGGAGGAGGCGATTACCTAGCAGATTTAGAACTCCACTATGCGACTCCGGGACCCAATCGTTACCGATCACGTCAGTAAGGCCGCCGAAAATCGGGCCATCCCACCCTATGAGGTTGGCCCGTGCCATAGGCGTTCCCTCCTCGACGACTCCTTCGGGCGCTCCATCGAGGATGACATAGGCGATAGGCGTCAAATTCCAGGGTCCTTCTGGTCGCTCATTGTTGGTGGATTCACAACCACATATTGCCTTGCCGTATCAAGGTGGCTCCGAACCCATTCAAATTGCTCGCGAAATCCCTCACAGCATTGTTCGTCCTCGCTCTTCGGAAGAAGGATATTGATTTTGTCACCCAAATCCTTAAGAGCCTCATAGTTATATAACGCGCCAGGATCCGCTGACAGCAGACAAAAAGAAACGATAAGCATGCGCTCGTACTTTGACTGTTTAACCTCGTGTTCTACGTATTTGGTGAACTGATCAAAGAGAAAAGTCTGCGCCCCTCCCTTCTCAGCCTTGTGAATGACGAGATGCTCGTTGTCTGGTGTGTTGGGACCGTCGTATCCCCGAAGCAGCATCGTATCATCAACCACTGCAACCCGGAAAAAGGGTAAGTGCATTAGAGGTTCCATCTCAATTGGAAGCGCATGTGGTGTTCGGCTAGCCCTGACCTCTCTGATGCGGTTGCATGTATCGACGATATCCTGTGCGATCTTCTCCTTAGACTTGTCCATGATCTTTGTGAGCTGGTAGATCGCTGGGAACGAATTCATGTGTACGCTGCAAAACCTAACTTGCAGCGCCCTGTTCTCCTTACACATATCCAACTCACGATCGCCAAAAACACGGTGGCCGGTCGCCCCAAAAAAGGTCCAAGATCTAGTTCCTCTTTGTATGGTGTCAAGACGACCTTCAGTCTGCGCACCGTCTGTTTGGCCTTGTACTCGCGGCGACTCAAGACCGACTGCTCCGGTCTGCTTCAATATTCGACGCGAAACCGAGGCGTGAAAGATCATGTACATCAAGATCGCTAGGAAGAAGAGGACTGCTGCATAGCCGGAAGCCATCATCAGACCTGGATAGAAGGTAACGAAGTTGTTAGCGACAGAGAGGATTCCGCTGATGGCTATGCTTGCCAGAACGATGTACTCCGGCCTCTCAGCCTTGAACGGACTTCTCGTATAGCGCTTGCGCCCACGAATCTCCTTCCGAGCTTCCGCGGCGCGGAGGTCCTTTGAAGTCTTTGTGAGCGGCTTTTGGGGTTTCGCCGGGTTCGAATCGTTCTTCGGCACGGGTGTCAGACTTGAATTCTGATCTTTGGGTGTTCCGGGGGGCTTCGTTGGTTCCTCAGGCATGGTGGCTATTCCAGGGGTAAGATAGCTGCGCGCGAATGCGCCGTATTTCGGCAATCCTACCAGACTCTACTGCAATGTAATCTGCGCTACAGACAACCGCATCTAGTACTTCTTCTAACAAGGCAGGTTTCTCAGCTGAACCACTATAAGGGCTGTCGCATCAAATCGATAAGGGCATTGGAAGTCCTCGACTCGAGAGGTTTTCCGACGGTTCGAACTTGGGTCGAGCTAGACGACGGATCGATCGGAGTGGCGACCGTTCCTTCAGGCCTGGCACATGTTCCCGATGAGGCATGCGAACTGCGCGACCGCGATTCCAAACGGTTTGGCGGTCGAGGCGTGCTCCAGGCTGTCGCAAACGTGAACGGCCCAATTTCCCACTTTCTGTCGGGTCGATCGCTGGATGATCCAAATGAATTGGATCGCGAACTCATCCAGTTCGACGGAACTCCAAGCAAGTCCAGATTAGGCGCCAATTCGATTCTTGGAGTATCCATGGCGATGCGTGTCGCGGCAGCACAAAGCCGGTCGATCTCGCTCCATCGCATGCTGAGTCACGATGAGCCAATTCGTATTCCGGTCCCGATGGTCAATATCCTGAACGGCGGAATTCACGCGGACACTAGACTTCGGGTCCAGGAGGTCATGGTTGTACCAGTCGGTGCAAAGGACTTCCATGAAGCGATACGGATGTCGGTGGAGATCTTCTACGCCTTAAAGGAAGATCTCCGATCAAGGAGTCTGGGGACTGGAGTAGGCGACGAAGGTGGATTCGCCCCGAACCTGGCCAATCCCGAATCAGCTTTGGAGATCGTTACAGAGGCTATAGTGCACGCCGGCTTCACGCCCGGAGCGGAGATATCAGTTGCGATCGACATGGCAGCCGACTGGCTGGGCACATCTGAATTAGGATACGATCTTGGCAACGGCCCGATCGATCGCGATAGCCTATTGAAGCTATACGAGAAGTGGGCGGATGCGTATCCGCTTGTCGCCATTGAGGACGGCTTTGCATACGAAGATGTCGACGGGTTTCGCGACCTTTTCGAAAGCCTTGGTCATCGAATGCTAGTCGTCGGCGACGACTTGTTCACAACTAACCCAGTTCGGCTCGACGACCAAAACCTGCTCGGCGCTGCAAACGCGGCAATTATAAAGCTCAATCAGATCGGAACGGTGACCGAAGCAATCGACGCAGTCGATGTATGTCGAGCGAAGCGAATGGCGACAATAGTCAGCCATCGGTCTGGGGATTCCGAGGACACGTTCATTGCAGACTTCGCCGTCGCGATGAGATCAGAGTTCATTAAAACTGGCTCGGTTACTCGATCAGAGCGGACGGCCAAATATAACCGCCTTCTCGAGATTGAGTCCGATGCGAGCAATCACGCATCGTTCGGCCTAAGTCTTACCGACCTATATTCGAATCAGTAGTTCAGACGCATTTCAGGAGGAACCGACGAAGGCGCGTGCCATTAAGCGGAATTGGATTGCGGAAAATGCGAAGACGAAGAAGAACAAGAGGTACGCAACCGCGCAGGCGTATCCGAGTTGATACTGGCCGAAGCCCATCTGATACATGTAGAGGGATACAGTCAGGCTGCGATCGGCAGGGCCGCCGCCGGTCAGAATGTAGCTCTGTCCGAACACTTGGGAAGCGCCGATCACGCTCATCACCGTGCAAAAGAGCACTGCCGGCGTAATCGAAGGCACACTCACTTTCAAAAACCTCTGCGAAGAGTTGGCGCCATCGAGGGAGGCGGCTTCGAGTTGCTCCTTTGGAATCGCTTTCAATGCCGCCAGATAGATAAGCATATTGCCCCCGGCGCCCCACCAAATAGACATCATTGCCAGTGACGGCATGACCAATTTCGGGTCATTCAGCCAGTCGACGGGTACGCCCAAATAGTAGTTGAGAATGCCGATGTCCCGGGCGTAAAGCCACCGCCATGTTACGGCGAGGACTGAAACAGATGTAACGACCGGCATATAGAAGCAGACCTTGTAGACCGCTTCTCCACGAATCCGCTGATTCAAACCGACCGCCATCAGGAGCGAGAGCAGGTTTCCGGCCGGCACGGTCAGCAACACGAAATAGCCTGTCTGCATCAGGCTCCGCCAGAATCGATCGTCCCTAACGACTCCAAGATAATTCTTCACCCCAACGAACGGCGCTTGGGCAGAGAGAATATGCCAGTTGTGGAGGCTAATCCAGAAGCCGTAAGCCACCGGCGTCAGGACAAACACCGCAAAGAGAATCAGATACGGCATCAAGAACGCAGCCGCGACGAGCGGCTCCCTACGCCGACTTCCCGTCATCTCAACTCCAGGACACGGTTCACTCGCTGAGCGGCCGTTTTAAGCGCCGCACGGGGAGACTCCACTCCTTGAACCGCGGACTCGACGGCGATGTCGGCGAATGATGCGGTCTGATTGACTGACACGGAGAACGGCTCGTAGACGACATACGGAAGTTCCTTAGCGAACTCTCTCTGAATCGGCAACGACTGGAACTCGGGCGACTTAAGGATGCTCCGGCGAATCGGCACCTGGCCCGCTTTGGCCCATTCAAGGCTGTTATCGCTCAAGTACTTCATAAAGGTCCAGGCCGCCTTCTTGCGGTCGCTAGGCAACCGTGCCGGCATGCACATGCAGTGGCTGCTTGCCCAGACCGCTTGCTTCGGCCCGAACCTCGGTACCGGCGCAGCCGCCACATCCAGCCCCTCCTGATGCGCGACCGAGTCAATCATCCAGATTCCCTGAATCGCCATCGCCGCGCGACCGGTTTGGAACGCGCCCCACGAACCACCCGGATCCGGCTTGGGGCATATCCCACCGTCCTTCACCCAGCCAATCATTCGATTTACTGCGTCTAGGGATGCCGGCTGATCAAGGGCGGATCGGGTTAGGTCCGGCGTCATCAAACCGCCGCCGTACTGATCAAACACGGTCGAGCCGACGAGGTGAAAGTCGGTGATCACAAATCCCCACTTGCCTTTCGCCGGAGCAGTGAGTCGACGTGCATCCGCTTCAAATTCCGCTTCGTTCGCAGGCGGACGGCTGATGCCGGCCTCCTTAAAGAGACCACGATTGTAGTAGAGGCCAAGAGGATGGCAGTCCAGCGGCAACGCGTACCGAGTACCGTTGAACAGACCGGCATTCCATTGCCTCGACATAAAGTCGCGTGGATCCGGTCCGTAGTCCCTGACATACCGGTCCACATCGGCAAGTGCGCCATGGGATGCGTATTCCGGCACGCGCTGCGCATGCAGGACAAAGACGTCTGGAGCGCCGCCAAACGCCAAGCTCAGAGTGAGTTTGTCGTAGTAAGTGCCCCATGGGATGATTTGCATACGCACCTGGATATCGTGGTGACTGGCGTTGAATCGCTTGACAATGCGTTCCATCGTTGTGCCGTCCGGTCCACTAAAGCCGTTCCAGAAATCGAGATGAAGAACGCCGTCACGGTCCCTCGGCGCGTAGCCCTTTGGCGAACATCCGACTACAGCGAAGATCAGGGCAATGGCGAGGGTCTTCCTCACTGGTCCTCCGCCGAGCCCTTCCATGTCGGCCCCAGGCAAATCGGCCCAGCTTCACTCCAATGTATTAAGTCCAAGCAGAGTCTGCGCGCGGCTCTATCGAGTCCCCAAGCATGGTAGGCGATATATGTGGCGCCGTCCGGTCCTTGGACGAATGAGTTGTGCCCGGGTCCGATCACGCTGCCGGGAATGGTCGTCAAAACACGAGGGCCACTTCCAGGATTGGTGTCCCGAAAGGGCCCCATCGGATGGTCGGCTACGAGCCAATCCACTCCGTAACTGTCGTTTTGCCAGTTTCCGCCACTATAGAAACAGTAGTATCGCGTGCCGCGCCGCAAAACCGAGGGCCCCTCAAGAGTGTGCCAATCATAAACTCCGCCGTAAATTTGGCGATCAGCTTCATATCGCTGCCAATCGTGGCTCGCTCGCATCACGATTTCGAAGTCGTCCTCGATACGAACCATGTCGATCAAGGGGGCTACCACTAATCCGGTTCCTGAACGGCCTTCGGCATCCGGTTCGACAAAATCTCGTGCGTAGTACAAATACCATTGCCCGTCGACGTCCTGAAATGGGCTGGCATCAATCGCGAACGGTGTCGACTTGGGGTTCAAGACAGGATGGCCGACATCGGCATAGGGGCCCTCAGGTCGATGGCTGACGGCCACCCTAAGATGGTGACCGGAATCCGAGTGACCAACCGAGTAGTACAAGTAGAAGCAGCCGTCGGCGAAAGCCACCTCCGGAGCCCAGAAGCAGTCTCCTTCGACGTGGGGCGTCGACAACGCATGGCCTATGGATTCCCAATGGATGAAGTCGGCCGACCGAAGCAACGGGAGTTCCATATCGTCGGTTCCTGGCCCCGTCCCGACTGCGAAGTAGTTTCCGTCTGCGGCAAAGACAAAAGGATCGGCGAGGTAGCCACTGTAGACAGGATTGCCGGCTCCTATCCTCCGTTGGATCGTTAGTTCCTGATTCGATTCGACCGCCATTGGGTAACCGTCCGATAGCATACACAATCGTGAATACTTAATGAGTCAACCCAAAGCCGCCACCGAAGCTGCAGACCCTCGCCTTCCATGCGCCATTCAGCGCATATATTCGCATATAGGCACCCTAATTTGAATTCGGGCACCCCATTTGCTCCGGAAAGTCGTGGACTTGGGCACTAAAATGCATTTCTCGTTATCATGCCTTCAGTGCTATGATAATAGCCGAGCCCAACGATGAGCCAATCCGAAAGCCACATACTGGAACTGAGCATCGATGAAGCGCTCGAGGTTTTCCGAGCGCTGGCCCTCGATTCCCGCATCGTCATCCTGCAACTTCTTGCATCGGGCGACAAAAACATCAACGAGTTGGGTGCGGAACTCGGTATCTCGCAGCCGACCGTCACGAAGCACATTCAGATATTGGAACAAGCCGGTTTGGTTCGCAGCGAATACATGCCCGGTCTCCAGGGGATGCAAAAGCGGTGTCACTTGCGCCGCAACCGGTTGATCATTAAGATCGCGTCGCCGACTGCTACCGAGGACCGCGTCGACGAAGTGACGATGCCACTTGGCCTGTATACATTGGCCAGCCCTGGGGGAACCTGCGGGCTAGCCAATCGCACCAAGTTCATCGGTTTCCTCGACAAACCTCAGTCGTTCTACGATCCGGAACGAGCGACTGCTGAGATCCTCTGGATGGCCACCGGTTTCGTCGAGTACATGTTTCCCAACGACCTCCCGACTTCGATGGAAGTCGATCGGCTTGAGCTGTCCATGGAGGTCTGTTCCGAGGCGCCTGACCACAACCCGGATTGGCCGTCCGACCTCACGATTTGGATCAACGGGATCGAAGTAGGCACCTGGACGAGCCCCGGGGATTTTGGCGGCCGCCGAGGGCTGCTAACTCCGGATTGGTGGGTCGAGCACATGACCCAGTTCGGACTGCTCAAGATCTGGTCGGTCGACGAGACCGGCTCGTATGTGGACGGCACAAAGGTGTCCGACGTTACCCTCTCCCGGCTGATGGTCTTTCCCCAACAGCCGCTGAGTATCCGCATCGGCGTGAAGCCCGATGCCGAGCACCAAGGTGGCTTCAACCTGTTCGGCCGAGGTTTCGGCAACTACCCGCAGGATCTCGTCCTGCGACTGTTTTATTCACGCAAGAAGGGAGTCGACCGTCGCGGTGAGTCGACCGACGACCTTCTCATTTCTTCAGGAGATTCATAAACATGCAAAGACGCAATGCATTTACGCTCATTGAGTTATTGGTTGTCATCGCTATCATCGCAATCCTTGCGTCGATCCTCTTCCCCGTCTTTGCTTCGGCGAAGAAAGCGGCCAAGAAGACGACATGCTTGAGCAACATCAAGCAGATGGGACTGGCATTCGTGATGTACGGCGGCGACTCGGACGATATGTCGCCATCAAACGGCGAGGGCCTTGTGCCGCAGCCGTGGGGTGGATGGACCGCTCTCGAGCCTTGGACTGGGCTCAACGGTGGAGTGTGGGGATACGGCGGGGGAGCGAACGCTCCACTCGGATTCATGGACCCAGGCGCGGCTCAGAACTGGGGCGCAGAACTCTACCCGTATATCAAAAGCATGGACATGTACGTCTGCATTTCAGCGCAGAACGACACTTCAGCAGACTTGGCGCCGATAACGAACAACAAAGCTGCCGGACGAACCAGCTATGTCATGAATGGCTGCGGCAGCAACAAGTCGCTGACGGCTGTCAGCAAGCCAGGCGACTTCATCACCTTCCAGGGGCGAGCCACGACAGTTCGCGAGGCGGTTACCCTTCCTCGAATGAGCGGTTTCGGGGACGGGTCTACCAAGGCTAACGACTCCGACGATGCTTGGATCGGCTTCACCCACGACGGCGGCGACAACTATACGTTCGCGGACGGCCACGCGAAGTTCAAGATGCGCCATGCCGTTCTGTTCAAGGAACTCGGCTTCTGGGAGTGGATCTACGACGTCGATCCCACGATCAGCCGCTGGGTTGACCCGAATACCAACCCTACTATGTCGGCAAATCCCAACGCAAATCCGTGGATCGACAACTGGGGCACTTGGGGCAACTGCGACCCCGCACTCGTTCCCTAACAACCTCATGCGGGCTTCGCCGAATACCGGCGAAGCCTTCCGTTTAGAGAAACCACATGAAGCTCTCCACAAGACACTCGATTTGCCTGGCTCTAGTCGGTTTTTCGATCGCATTGCCAATCGTTGGCTGCAACGCGACGAACGATAATCCTATCAACCCTGACAAGATGAACCAAATCCGGCAGCAGGAGACGCGCGATCGCGCCAACTACAAGCCGTCTACGACTGCACCCTCGAAGTAACCCTAAAGCAATGCGTTCTCTGGGACCCCAACTGACCCGGTGGACCACCCAATTCGTCATGGCATGCGGTGCGGTCTTGATGGCGGCTCCGCTTGTTTGGATGCTGGAGACTTCCTTCAAACCGGAGGGCGAGGTAATGAGCTCGACTCCGCATTGGTTACCCGGCCATCCGACGCTCGAAAACTACCTGAGCCTATTCAGTCCAGATCATCTCGAGGAATTCCCAGTCGTAAGGTGGTTTCTGAACTCGGTAGGTATTTCTCTCGTCGCGACACTTTTGGTACTAGCGGTAGCGAGTATGGCAGCCTACGCCTTTGCACGACTCAAGTTCAGATACCGTGAGCCGCTCTTCTTTCTTGTGCTCTCCACCATGATGGTGCCGGGACAAGTCATGTTGATCCCGGTCTTCCTAATCGTTCAGAAGCTCGGCTTGTTCAACACCTATCCGGGCATAGTATTGCCGGGCTTGGGCGGGGCATTTGGCGTCTTCCTATTGCGTCAGTTCTTCCTTCAGCTGCCAGTCGAACTTGAGGAAGCAGCGTTCCTCGACGGGGCGGGATACTTTACGATTTTCTCTCGAATTATCGTGCCTTTGAGCAAGCCGGCGCTTGCCGCCCTGGCAATCTTCACGTTCATGGCGTCATGGAACGACTTCGTCTGGCCCCTCATCGTCACGGACGACGTGGCGATGAGGACGTTACCCGTCGGATTGACAATATTCCAAGGTCGCTACACTCTTCAGTATGGGCTGACGATGGCGGCGGCCGCTGTGACCACGCTGCCGATGATCATCGCATTCCTTATCTTCCAGAAGAGGATCACTGAAGGTATCGCCTTACAGGGCCTCAAAGGGTGATCCGTTGAAACCATGTATCTTCTCTTCTCCGTGCTTCTATCATTCGGTATCGTGACATCGATGCACCCAGAACCTGTTGCCGACCTTTCGGTCCGCCTAGGTTCGGAAGGTGACATTCTTGCATGGCTGGTCGCCGGCCCCTACCCAAACAAAGGCGCCCTCCAACTGCGCGGCACCGGCTTTCGCACCGACTATCTGGGCGGCGAGGCTGAAGCGAATCCGCACGAGGGCCAAACAAATGGTGCGTTTCACTGGCAGTTGTCGACCGGCACCGTCAAGCGAGGGATCGATCTGAAGGGACTCTTTCGCTGGAACGATCCGGGTATCGCGTACTGCTTCGCAACGATCGTAAGTCCAAATGCTCAGACGGTTCGCCTACTTTTCGGGAGCGACGACGGAGCAAAGGTCTATCTCAACGGCAACCAGGTATTCGCCAAGCAGATCGCTCGCGGAATCAAGCGGGACGAAGATTCGGTTGCTCTCACACTAAGGAAAGGAAACAACCGCTTGCTCTTCAAGATCGAGCAGGGAGACGGTGACTGGGGGCTCATGGCACGATTGGTCGGCGGGAACGGCCTTACCGAAGCCTTGGCCATCGATCCGACGAGACACGATTCCCTCTCCAGTGTTCGCCGCATAGCAGGAAGTTCTGGCGCATGGGACGTCCATGGATGGCAGGAGTACCGGACGAACAGGGAAAGAGCCATTCGATTCCTCGCCCACCTTAAGGAGCGGGCACATGAGCCGGAACGGCTGGAACACGCCCTGACGCGTAGCGCAAGAGAGATCGATGCGACGGACTCCAATTTGGATCGGCTAAGCCTGGCGGCTGAATCCTCGGCGAAGTTGATTGGAGCGGAATACGACCGATCGCGCGCTCCCCTTGTCAAATGGGCTCAGCACCCCGGTCCGCTATTCGCGGTTGAGTCCACCAGCCAAGACTGGCTCACCATTATGAAGGGGGGCAGGTACTTTGCCCACCGGGATGGCAAGCCGTTTATTCCGATCGGCGCTAATCACAATCCAGACTGGCCGGAACTCGTGGAATCGGATCCATTGCGGGACGACTACGATCCGGCACGAACCGACCGTTGGTTCGCCAAGCTGGCCGCAAACGGGGTTAACGTCATTCGCTTGATGGTTGAGACGCCACCGAGTGGCAATCTCGAAGATCCGGTCGGTACGATCAGACCCGAGCATCTGATCTGGCTTGACAATATCGTCCGGTCGGCGCGTGACCACGGCATTCGACTTTGGATGACTCCTTACGACACGTTTTGGATGAGCCTCCGCAAAGAGACGTCTCCTTACTGGAGCCAGAACGGCGGGCCGATCGAGAAACCGATCGACTTCCTAACGTCACGCAAGCTCGTCGAACTCGAGAAACGCCGTTTGAAGTTCCTTGTCGACCGGTACGGCAATACGGACACGATTTTCGCGTGGGAAATCATGAACGAGATCGATCTTTGGTGGGGTGGATCGCCGGAGCAGATTCGGGACTGGGTCGCTGAAGTAGCCAAAGAAATTCGGCTGTATGAGGCTGCCAAGTGGGGGCACAGCCACCTATTAACTGTCAGCTTTTCGAGCCCGGAGCCGGCGGGCCTCAATGCCGAGACAGCTTTCCGAAGACGCGATCTCGACTTCGCCACGATGCACCTCTACCTAGGGGCGTCGAGAGCGACGCGTGCCGGCCAAGCTGAGCAGGCAGGCGCAGATTTTGCCGAGGGGGTCGTGTATGCCAGGGGCCAGCTTTGCGACGATCGGCCGGTCCTGGACGGAGAAAGCGGCCCCATCGATCACTGGATCGACGATGAGGCACTCGACGATCAAGTCTTCCACGATATGTCATGGGCCCACCTGATGGCTGGAGGAGCCGGGCCGGGGACACGGTGGCCCTATCGAAACCCGCACCATGTGACCGACGGCATGCTTCATACGCTCAAGGTCATGAACCAGTTCTGTGCGGAGTCACCTTGGCATGATCTAGCGGGCCGAGCCGAGATCAAGATTGCCGTGCCAAATGCGACTAGAAGGCTATCGACCCTATCGACGCCACGTGCAACATTGGCCTGGTTCCGAATCAACGCCGGCACGCAGCATAGGTCATTTGACCTTCAAGTACCGCCCGGTGCGACCAAGTATAGGGCGTTCGATATCTCGGAGGCCAGATGGCTTGGGCCAACTGAGGCATGCCGAGGGCGATCTACCTTGACTTTCTCCGTACCCGCCGACTCAAGCGAGATTGCGGTCTGGATCGGCCGCTAACCCCTTTGACGATCGGGGACTAGAGGCGCGGAAACCCGATGAATGAGGGCGGTCAATGCGACCTTCTTGGGCCCGCGTGCATCGGGATCGTCTTGGTACGAGACCATCCTCTCATACACGGCTTTCAAGTCATCGAAGAGTTGCCGTTCGATCTCCTCGGTCACCGCAATAACGAAGTTGTAGCCTAACTGGGGAAACTCTCCTTTCTCAACGGTTTCCCAAGTCTCGCGATACATGGCCAGTCCATGCTGGAGCATCGGATACAAAGGAGGGACAGTTCCATCCTCTTGTATCGGTATCTCATATCCTCCCGGCACGCGGCGATAGGGCTTCTCCGTCAGAACGCCTTTGCGGCGGACCCCAGAGTGTTCGATCAGTCCAGCTTCGAGCAACCGCTTAGTGTGGTAGTGGAGCTTTCCCGAAACGATGCCGAGGGCTTTTGCAAGTTCCTCATTCGTCCTTTCACCGCTATCGAGTTGTCGCAAGATAGCTAAGCGCGTTGGATGGGATACTGCTTTCCACTGCTTTGTATCGGCCAGCCTCACCTCTCCTTCGCGCACCGGAGCATGATACCATAGGTTTCTATGTCGCCATAGCTTTCTATGGCGACATAAACGTGCATTGCTGGCACTGGGCTAGTCGGCGTCGGAGTACATGTCTCTGGCGTAGTCCTCTAGCATTCGCACGGTCGAAAAGGCATAGAGACTTGTAGCAATCGCCTGCTTCATTACGCTGAGCCATCCTGTCGGTACGCCACGCTCGTCTCTCTGCCAGTAGAGGGGGGCAACTTCCCTCTCGAGGACGCGATAGAGCGACTCAGCATCGAAACGATCCTGTTCCGCCCGGCCCTTCTGATTCTCCCTCCGTCCAACCGCGAAGCCGTTTTGGCCAAGTGTCCCTGCCTCGAATGCTTCGTCCCACCATCCGTCTAGAATCGAGGCGTTCGGCACTCCGTTGGCAGCGGCCTTCATACCACTTGTTCCCGAAGCCTCCAGAGGACGAAGCGGGTTGTTGATCCATAGATCCACCCCTTGAACAAGTGCCTTACCAACCGCGATATCGTGATCCTCCAGTACAAACACCTTGCCTTTGAATTGGGGATCGAGCGTCTTTTCGAACACGTCCTTGATCAAGCCCTGCCCGACTCGGTCACCGGGGTGAGCTTTGCCGGAGTATATGATTTGAACCGGCCGACCCGTTGCCCTCAGCAACCTCAAGATTCGCTTCGAGTCGGTGAAGAGCAGGCCTGCCCGCTTATATGGTGCAAACCGGCGAGCGAATCCGATAATAAACGCATCTGGATCCAGGTAACTTGCCAACTCCTTGAGCTGGGTCGGCGATTCGCCGTGACGCACGTGGTGCTTAACGAGTCGAGCGTTTGCGAATTCGATCAAAGCTCTCTTCTGCGACACGTGGGCTAGCCACAGGGCCTCGTCGTCGACTTCCTCGATCTTTGACCACACGCTTCGACCCTGCTTTCTTGCGGTCAATACAAGTGCGGTCGCAGGCTCGAAAGTCGCCCCGACACCCTCGTACAATGCGCGCACTTGTGGCCCAAGCCATGTGGGCATGTGGACGCCATTCGTGACGGCGCCCACTGGTCGTCCAACGACCGGGTGCCAAGTGTTATGGGCAGTACTCCCGTGGAGAATACTGACTCCGTTGGCCGCCTTCGATAGGCGTAAAGCGAACGCCGTCATATCGAACACGTTAGGGTCGTTCACCGAATCCCGTCCCATCTTCAGAAGAGTCGAGACTTTGATGCTCGATCCCTCCATTATCGGTTCGAGGATCATCTTCACGAGCTTGGTATCGAAACGCTCGTTGCCTTCTGGAACGGGCGTATGGATGGTCAGAACCGATCTTTGCTGAATCTCCTTGCACGCTTTGGGCCACGACGCGCCCTTTGAAACCATTTCGCGAAGTCGTTCCACTAACAGCAACGCCGAATGCCCCTCGTTCATGTGACAAACACCGGGCTCGATACCGAGTGTGGACAGAACTCTCGCGCCGCCCACTCCCAGCACTAACTCCTGGAGGAACCGCGTTTCCCTTCCGAGCATGTATAGCTGCGCAGAGATGGCGCGGTCCTCGGAGGCGTTCTCCGGGATATTGGTGTCCAAAAGCAGAAGGGGCACTCGTCCGATTGCCATGCACCATACCGCAACCCGAAGCACTCTCCCTGGCAGCTGAAGCTCGACGAACATCTCTGCACCAGTCTTAGGATCGGCGACCCTCTGGAGAGCATGATCGCGATAGTCGAATTCGGTGTAGACGTGCTCCTGTCGACCTTCCTGATCGATGCTTTGGCGGAAGTAACCAAGGCGATAGAAGATGCCAATACCCAAGAAAGGCAAATGCTGATCGGATGCCTCCTTGCAGTGGTCGCCGGCCAAGATTCCAAGGCCTCCACAGTACTGAGCGAAAGACTCATGGATGCCGTATTCAGCACAGAAGTAGGCGGCCGGGTGCTCGTGGCTCATCCCCTTCCACTCCCGGTCAGGAGTGTCGAGATATGCCTGCAGGCGCCCTGCAACGTGCTCGACGCGCTTAATGTAAGCAGCATCTTTGCTGAGGCGCTCGATCTTCGCCGATTCACGGAGCAACGAAACCGGAGGGAGACCGGCATCGAATCGTACCGGATCGATCTCACGGAGGAGATCGAGCGCCTCGCGATTCCAGGCCCAATGCATGTTAAGTGCGATCTTCTTAAGGAGTTCCAAAGAAGGAGGAACCTGAAGATCGGTCCGAGGGAGCGTGGGAATGCGATTCAAAATCATAACGTTTCGCCCGTGAATACGTATTCACAAAGAATACCCGATATGGTTTGCCCGTCCGAGGCTCACTCGGCGAGTTTTTCAGCTACGGCAGAGCGACTACGCTCTACAGCGGAGGGTGGAAGACCCGTATTGCCTTGAGCTCCGGTCTGACTTTCGACACGGCCTCAAGTTCCAGAACATGAGGGCAATTAGCTAGGCCCTGGGCAACCGTCACGGGTGACTCGATCGTCGTGTCAGCATGGATTGGAAATGTTAGTTCGTCGACAAAATGAGGCACAACGGACCAAGTTGCTCGTAGGTCAGGCGGGACGGGCGACTTGAAGACAGCCTTGCAGTAAGCCAGATTCCAGTCATCAGGTTCGATAATCACTCTGCCCGATTTCGACTCAAAATGGGCATCGCTCTTCCCTTCTCCATCGGGCCCGGTCTTTGAACCGACTATATCGAACGAGAAGCTCTTACCGTCGAATGAAACGTCGTGAAAACTCACGGCCCAGTCTTCTAGCAAGAGCGGGAGTTTCGCCGACGTTCGCAGGATCAACGGCCAACTCGTTCCTGGCCACGGGCTAACGCGCGTAACACCGTAGAGTTCGGGCATCGACGAAGGCGCCATTCCGTCGATAAGTACTTTGACTTTCCTGCCAGAGTCAGTAACAAGCGGCAATAGGTCGATCCGATTCCCCACGAAGTTCATTACAAGTCGATTTCCCGTCCAGTGAGGTTCGAAATCCTGCACCTTGGATAACCCCGTCACCGGAAGATCCGGACGATAGACAAGATGCTGCTCAACTATTTGAGCCATCACGTAGCATCCCCTATCATTCAGATGAACTCCGTCCTTGAGCAATTGATCTGGTGACAAATGATTCTCGTTGAGATAGCGACGCCAGAGCACCCGCTGATCGATGAGTTCGATGTGTCCCAGTCGTTTCACGAGGTCAGGAAGGAAGACCTGATTCCACCATGCGCTCCAACTTGACATCGTCGGCTCAGGCTTAGTGGATGGATCGACAAGTTCCTCCGGTTTCGTGATGTGATCCGACTGAATCAGTACATCCGAGGTGGTTCGCTCCAAGACGTTGCGAACGATCTTTTCGTAGTCGAGATGAGATCCGTAGACGTGGAAAATCAGAAGATCCGGCTGAAACGGATAGAGGTCGGCCTCGGCCGTTCGCCATAGGAGTTGGGAGGAATGTCCGCCAATCGCCCGATTCTCTATGATCAGGTTGGCGTTGGGGTACTTGCTCCTCAGCCAATCGGCAACTTGTCGACTCCAATCCTGTTCCGTGATCGACTGACCATAAAAGAGCACGCGAACGGTATTTCGGTGCTTTGGGGTGCTCGTTGCCAACAACCGCATTGTCCGCTGAATGCCTGCGCCAAATCGCTCACGATCGGTAGCCGATGGCACTTGAGCATACGTCTGCGGTACTCCTCCAGCGGACATCACAAAGAGAGAAATCATCGACAGCACAATTGAATGAACGTGTTCACTCTCCCATTAGGTTCGCCAGATGATGGGATTGCCAAGCTTGAAATTGTGAGACAGGGTGATGAACGATCGTAGTTTTGTAAAGGTTTGCCGACGGCTGCAGATTCAACGAGGCAGTGAAGGAATAATGTCGGAGTGTTTTCGGCAATTCTCGTTCTAGCCCTAACTTCGACAACCTCGCATCGCTTTCTCTCTCAATCCGTGCCGCACCTTGGAGCGCCTGCCGGGCAATTGCCTGCCAGAGTCGTCCCCGGTGGACAGACAATCCTCCCAAATGGAAGGTTCGTCACTCCAGTAGGTGACCGAACTTACACCGGCGACGACCTGTTCAACGTCGTCGTTAGCCCCGATGGATCGACTACGGTCGGTTTGAGCGAAGGACAAATCCACGTCTTTCGTCCGGCAGGTCATCTAGTACTCAAACCGAAGGGATGGAGCCCGGCAGCCGCATTCTCACCGGATGGCAAGAGTCTCTATGTAAGCGAGGGGGATGAGGGCGAAATCGCGGAGTATGACACGACGTCTTGGAAGCGGCGAGACAAGGACATCGCCGTCAATCCTGGTTCCGACAAAGATGCCTACATCAACGACCTCGCAATCAGCCGCGACGGTCGAACACTGTACGCAGTCGACGTAACGAACGAGCAGTTCGTCGTAGTCGACCTTGTCAAACGGGCGACGATCGCGAGATTACCGGCTGGACGTGAACCTTATGCTCTGGCCCTGGAAGGAAAGTCAGGACGCGTTTACGTTGCGAACATCGGTTTGTTCGACTACTCGGTCGTACCACCGTTGAGTGGCGGTCTTCAAGGCATAACTCGCCCGGCCTTCGCCATTCCAAGTAAGGAAGCGGAACAAGGCGTCCAATTCGAGGGCCGACAGATTCCAGGCCTTGGGAAGACAGGAACCCCAGATGCTCAATCTGTATGGTCTTACGATGTCTCGAACCCGGCAAATCCAAAGGTGATCGGAAAGGCAATTAGCGGCCTGCTCATTCATGCTCCGGCTGACCGAGGCAAGGCGGTTGGCGGAAGCGCTCCAAACGCCCTGGTCGTACAAAACGGGCGACTTTACGTCAGCAACGCGAACAGCGATACCGTTTCCGTCTTTGACGCCGCCAGCCTCAAGTTAGTCAAGACGATCAAACTAGCTCCGACTCCGTTAGTCGCTCACCTACGCGGCGTAATACCCACAGGTTTGGCCGTCTCGGTCGACGGACGACGCCTGTACGTGTGCGAGAGTGGCTTGGAATCAGTTGCCGTGATCGACACGGCCAGCGGAAAGGTCCTGGGACTCATACCAGCCGGCTACTATCCGGTCCAAGCGAGACTGATTGGCAACGATGGAACCCTCGTTGTCGCTAGCCAGTTTGGCCTAGGATACGGACCAAACGGTTTCCTTCATCCGAGACCGTCAACCGACGAACGCGGAAGTGCTGCCGAAGCTCCTGGCCTGATCCAGCATATCGACCTTTCGAAGCTTCCCGATCTCGCCACGATGACGCGACAGGTTCTGCAAAACAACGGACTGACAGGTCCTCTTCGCCGCGCCGTCCACTTCCCGAGTCAGATTAAGCACGTCGTGTTTATAACCAAGGAGAATCACACGTTCGACGGCATCTTTGGGACCGTGCCGAACGCCGATGGGGAGCCGCGATACAGCGAATACGGCGACCAGGGCTGGATAAGCGAGCGGGACAAAACCCAGCACGTTCCGATCATGCCGAACCACGTCGATCTGGCGAAGCAATTCTCCATAAGCGACAATTTCTACATGGAGCCCGGAGCCAGCGGAAACGGTCACCGGTGGTTGGTTGGCGTATACGCCAGCATTTGGACTTCCCGCCTTTATTACGCTGGATGGGGATTCAGCACCGGTAAGGCCCACGGACGTTACATTTCGTTTGGTTCAAACGGCTCTCAGATCCCGGAAGACTATTTGGAGAACGGTTCGATGTGGGAGAACCTCGATCGTGGCCACGTAAGCTTCCGCAACTATGGCGAGGGATTTGAATTCCCTGGGGTTGACGAGGACGAGCCGCACTCGAGATCGGGTGCAGTTGAACCGATCAACTTCCCGATGCCAAAGGTTCTCTTTGACAATACTTGCTTCGAATTCCCGATCTTCAACACCAATATCCCAGACATCGCTCGAGTCGATTGGTTTGAAGACGACGTCAAGAAAAAGTATCGCGACCGGGGAACAGAACTGCCGCAGTTCATCAACATCGCGTTGTGCAACGATCACGGCAGCGAGGCTATGCCAAAGAAGGGTTATCCGTACGTGTGCAGCTTCATGGCGGACAACGACCTTGCGTTCGGCCGACTCATCGACTACCTATCCCATACGCCGGAATGGAAGAGCATGGCCATTTTCGTGACAGAAGACGATCCAGGCGGAGACAGCGACCATGTCGATAGAAGCCGGAGTTATGTTCTCGCGATTGGACCGTACTGTAAGCGGCACTATGTTAGCCACGACCACACGAGCATCATGAGCATTATCCGCTCGATCTACGACATCTTCGGACTGGGTCCGAACAACCTATTCGACGCACTTGCGACACCGCTCGATGACATGTTCACCGACAAGCCGGACTTTACACCATACACTTTTGGCCCGAGCGATCCGCGCGTCTTCCGCCCGGAAGCGACCTTCGATCCCGAAGATCCGACCTTCACGAAGCGTCGCGGGATGCCGGGAGTCACGATGGACGACCCCAGGTTCATCAAGTTCATGCAGTCGAGAACTCAGGGCCAACCCAAGTAACGGCTCGGTAAGAACAACGAAAGGGCGCAGGAAGTATTTCCGACGCCCTTCGTCGTACTAGGCAAAGAGGCGCTTCAGGCCCCTGCCGAGTTATAGGTGCGCTGCGTTCAAGAGGAAGTAAGTCAGCCCACCAACGGTAGCGGCGGCGGGAATCGTCAGGAACCAGGCAACCACCATTCGCTGTGCGACTGTCCAGCGTACAGCGTTCAAGCGCTTGGAAGCGCCGACTCCCAGTATGCTGCCGGCAAGTACGTGCGTCGTACTTACGGGTATCCCCAGGTAGCTGGCAATGAGAATGACCGATGCCCCAGAAGTCTCGGCGGCAAATCCGTTGACCGGCTCAAGTCTCATGATCTTGTGACCCATCGTGGCTATGATACGCCAACCGCCAGCGGCGGTCCCGAGCGCCATGACCGATGCGCAGGCGAGGATAACCCAGACGGGAACGTCAGTCGATTTGGTCAGACCATGAGTAAACAGCGCAAGCGTGATGACTCCCATGCTCTTTTGGGCATCGTTTTGCCCGTGGGAGAATGCCATCGCCGCCGCTGATACCCGTTGAAGCTGCCGGAAGGCGCCTCCCGCACGGCGTGGATGGGCGTTGTGGAATAGCATGGTGATCACGGTCATCACAATCAGACCGAACACGAAGCCGGCAACAGGCGATGCGACGAGGGGAATCACGACCTTCTTCAGCAACCCATTCCACTGCACCGCGACGAGCCCGGCATGAGCGGCTCCCGCCCCGCAGAGACCGCCAATGATCGCGTGGGACGAACTGCTAGGTATTCCGTAGACCCAGGTTACGAGGTTCCAGACGATACCCCCAACAATCGCGGCAAGCACCACGGTCTCCGACGCCGCATGGGTGTCGATGATCCCCGACGCAATCGTATGGGCAACTCGAGTGGCCACCAGCGCACCAGCGAAATTCAGAACCGCTGCCATGATGATCGCCTGGAGCGGAGTCATAACACGTGTGGACACGACTGTCGCAATCGCATTCGCCGTGTCGTGAAAACCGTTGATGTAGTCAAATGCGAGAGCAAAGACCACGATCAAGACAAGCATGATGCCGACGTCAGGCATATTTCACAATCATGTTCTCAACCACGTTGGCAAGGGTCTCGCATCGGTCGGTGGCATATTCCACTCGATCGTAGATCTCCTTCCATTTTAGGATGGCGATCGGTTCCGTTTCTTCATCGAAGAGCTTGGTCAACGCGGTCCGGTAAAGCCTATCGCTCTCGTTCTCCAAGGTGTGGATCTTTACGAGGACTCCAGGCAGCGATTTGGATCTATGGAATTGATTGTGCAGCTCTGTTACCGCAGCACAGGCTACTCTCGTGACCTCGAGAAGGTTCCCAGCCATC
The DNA here is from genome assembly GCA_031292555.1 of Fimbriimonas sp. GTDB lineage: Bacteria > Armatimonadota > Fimbriimonadia > Fimbriimonadales > Fimbriimonadaceae > Fimbriimonas. Next base: position 46,725 of record JARLGV010000050.1, on the reverse strand, counting down.
GGAACGATGTCAGGGCGACAGACCGTCAACCGGTACATCCCGATGCGGGCGCCAACAGACTCGATACAATCGGTTACGTCGTCCAAGAGATGGGACAGTTCGCTGAGGTCCTCCTTGTCCAGAGGGGCGATGAATGTCCCGCTCAGCTTGTTCTGCAGTTTATGGGTGATCTCGTCCCCCTCGCTTTCGATAGCCAGGAGGTTGTCGGTATGCGTTTTAGCGCGCTCCAAATCTTTGACCATCGCCAGAAAGACCTCGGCGGCCTTTACCGCGATTTTCGCTTGAGTTTCCAGCAGGTCGAAGAAGGAGTCATCCTTTCCTAGTTTCAGCACCGCCTAAACCATATCTCCTGACCGTGCCTCGGGAATAGGGGGGATGACGCCGAACGCCGATTTCTTAACAATTCCAAGCAACCGCCTAACTCAAAATGGCCAATTCCTGGCCGAAAATGCAGTTTGAAATTTAACATGACGTTAACGCGGGATATCTCCACAGGGACTGACGTCGGCAGCGCGAATCGCGATAGAATAGCGTTATGACTCTCGCCCTTGCCGCCCACACCCGTTTTGTGCTAATGCTCTGTTTTGGCGCTCTCACGGTTGCCGCCGCCGCGCAAATCGACAGCGCAAAGCGAACGAAGGGAATGCTCATTGGAGTTCAGGCCTGGACATTCAGCCGGTTCACAACTATGGAGGCCATCGAGAAGGTTGCGGCCGCCGGAGGAACCAACATCGAACTATTTCCGGGCCAGCCGCTCGGAAGGGAGTTTCCTGGTATTGGTGTGGGCCCGGGAATGGGTCCCGAAGCGACGGCCGCTCTTCGCAATCAACTTGCACAATATAGGGTGTCGGTCGTTGCCTACGGCGTGACCGGCATCGACCGAGACGTAGCCTCGGCACGAAAGCTGTTCTCTTGGGCCAAGTCACTGGGGATCGGCATCTTGAACACCGAATCCACCGAGGCGATCGACACCATCGACAAGATGGTCAAGGAGTTCGATATTCGGGTCGGCTTCCACGATCACCCCCGTACTAGCGATCCAAACTACAAGGTATGAAACCCCCAATACATCCTCCAACTCGTCAAAAATCATGATCGCCGGATCGGGTCTTGCGCCGACACCGGACATTGGGTTCGGTCAGGTGTGAAACCCATCGACGCTCTGAGGATTCTGCGGGGAAGAATTGTCAGCAGCCACCTAAAGGACCTGCACGAGTTCTCCGCCAACGGCCATGACGTCCCATACGGTTTGGGAGTCTCCGATGTCCCAGCTATTCTCGATGAACTGCGCAGACAGGGATTTCAGGGGAGCGTTTCTGTCGAATACGAATACCACATGGATGATTCGCTTCCAGAGGTCGCTCAGTGCCTCGGATTTGTGCGCGGCTACTTTGCGAGCCATTAGCGCCACTCAAAGAGGCTGACCGATCGGAGCAATCTGACTGGAAGTCGTTCGTTTCCATGACACAAAACAAACGACTGGTGAATTCGTAACAGTGTGACTTATTCTTCATTCGACCTGTTGGTGAATCAGCGCCAAGACCAGGTAGCGTAACGTCCCAGCGCCAGCCTTGACGCCATCCCAAACCAATCAGGCTCGGAGTGTTCATGAGAGTTATCGCATGCCTGTTCGCCGCATTGTCGGCAGCCTGTTGTTTCGCCGGACAAGACGCCAAGCCGATCCCTGGAACCGACGCGGTACCGATCAAGCCCTATCGCATCGGCCCATACCAAATCGTCCTGACCTCTGCCAAGTTCGCGACACGGGTTTTCACCCAGGACGATGCTTGGCTTGCCGACAAGGGCAAGAAGTTCGTGGTTGTCAACTTCACGGTGCAGAACCCAAGCAAGGAAAAGTTAGCTTTCGAACGGTCGAGCCTGAGCTACAAGGTAGTCGGAGCCGACACGAATAACTACGAGATGGAGCCGTCTTTGGTCAATCCTGAGACGATGGCGTCGATCACGATGGATATTCTTCCGGCCCAAAAGATCCCTTGCCAAGTCTTCTTTCAAGTGCCTTCGAACGATCCGATTTACAAGCTGATGGTTCGATATCAGGAGGGCCCGGTCTTGCGATACGATCTTCGAGGCAAGACGCTTAAGTCCGACTCTCTGTTTGCCGACAAGACCGGCGTGATCCTCGCCGATTCGGCCCAGGTCAAGATCGGTCAGAAGATCGAGATCGGATATTTCACGCTGGTTGTGGACGGGATCGAAGAGTCGACGAGCCCAATCGGTCCAATCTCGCCGGACGACGGAAAGAAGATCGTCATTGCCAAACTGACGATCACCAATCCCGCGTTTAAGGAACACACGATGGAAAGGTCAACCTACAAGTGGCAGATGCTCGACGAGAACGGTGAGAACCTAGACTTTAGCGAGAACCTGATCAAAGTATCCTCCACCGACACCGTCATGCAATCGATCGAACCGGGCCGGTCGTTAAGGGTGCGTGTCGCATTCTATGCGCCAAAGGAAAGCAAACCCGCGACTTTCATTATCCAAGAACCGGACGGTCGCAGCATCTCGGTTTCGCTCAAGTGATCCTGGGTCGCGTCAGTTACTGCTCGTGGGTAGTTGGCACGACCTTGGTTCGAATCCGATAGTCCAGCAAGAGGAGCCCGCCGATAAGGAGCAAGATTCCGAGGATGCTCAGGATAGTCCCATAGGCCTCCTTTACGAACTCGTCGGGAGGAGCGGACGTTAGCGACGATTGAGCGCCGATCAGGAGTATCTTCCGAATGCTCGAAATGAGGCCGACGATCAGGAACTCTTTGATTGTCGCCTCTAGGCTGCGTGCTTTCAAATAGGTGAGAATTGTGCTGAGTAGCTCCAGCACAATCACACCGAAGAGGATGTCGCTGAGATAGTGAAGCCCTAGCTGCACGAAGACGGTGCCTGAGTCTCTTCTGGTCAGATCCGTGTGCATCAGGTCACGCACGACCGAAACCGTGCTGTTGACCAACACCCCGATTGCGAGCAGAAGTAGCAGTATCGAGACAAGGATATGTGCCCATCCATCGCCTTGCTCCAGCACATGGTAGATGGAAAACCCATGTCTCGGCTCGGCAGGTTCGGGACTATTCGGTGAAGAGTTGGTCATGGCGCATCCGGTTCAGTTAGAATCAGAGCAGGATACACCGATGGCAATGCGGGGTTTTGCGATTCCATTCATAATCTGACAGGCTCCGGCCTGAAATCATGCTTCAAGACCCGAAAATCCTGCCCAAGGTCGCCCGCCTCGAATCGACCTATTCCCCTCTCCGGTACTTCGCCATTGCCACCGTCGCCGTTGAGTTTGCCGAGACCCTCCATCACTTACGCGTGCCGCCGACCGATGAGCCCCTGGCTTGGCAGCCCGCTACACCTGGCCAAAAATGGGGAGACAACTGGGTGACGGCATGGTTTCGCGGCCAAGCACTGGTGCCGGCCAGCTTCGATGGCGAAACCGTATACGTTAGGGCACAAACAGGGGGACCAGAGACGCTGTTCTACGTCGATGGAAGTGCACAAGGCGTTTTCGACGTCAATCATCCCGTTCGACTCCTGACGCTTGAGGCAGAGCCTGGGCGCATCTACAGAATCGATCTGGAATCCTACGCCGGACACACGATTCCCGGCACCCAGCCATTTTCAGGCATTCGCAGCGCTGACGGGCCAGTCGGATTGACGGCGGGCTGTCGAGAATTCGAGAAAGTCGAACTTGTCGTCGAACGCCCGGAGGTCAGCGAGTTTGTTTTTGCTCTTCGCACGCTCCTTCAAGTCGCATCGGGACTTGAAGAGTCCAGTTTGCGCCGGGCCAGGATTCAATCGGCCATGGGTGACATCTTCAGAATCGTCCCTCAGAAGCCTCAAGAGATTGAAGAGGAGCAATGGAGATCGTCCCTTAGCGACGCGATCGATGTTATGCGTCCTCTACTCGATCTCAAAAATGGCCCCTCGGTGCCGACGATGGGCGTATTTGGGCACTCGCACATCGACACCGCATGGCTTTGGCCGGTCGCGGAGACATGGCGGAAGTGCGCACGGACTTTCTCATCGGTCCTCAGCCTAATGGACCAGTATCCGGAGTTCCGTTTCTCCCAGAGCGCCGCCCTTCACTTTGACATGATGCGAAAGCTGTACCCGGACATCTTCGAACGAGTGCGGGAGAGGGTCAAAGAGGGCCGGTGGGAGATCATTGGGTGCATGTGGATTGAGCCCGACTGCAACATCCCCAGCGGGGAATCGTTCGTGCGTCAATGCCTATACGGCCAGCGCGCCCTTCGGGAGATGTTCGGACTTACTTCCGACACTCTTTGGCAACCAGACGTGTTCGGCTATTCGGCCGCCTTGCCACAGATTCTGCGCAAAAGCGGAGTCGAGTTTTTCTGCACGACCAAGCTCAGTTGGAACGACACGAACCACTTCCCCTACGACACGTTCCACTGGCAGGGCATAGACGGCTCAACCGTCTTGGCCCATTTCAACGAGATGCAGGGTTGGGCGGATGCTGGCCGACTTATCGAGCTTTGGAAGCAGGTCCAGCATCCAGATGTTCAAGATCGAAGGCTTGTCGGCTTTGGGCACGGTGACGGGGGCGGCGGCCCGATGGCCGAAATGATCGAGGTGCTTCGATACACCGGTGACCTCGAGGGATGTCCTCGAACAGAGTATCAAGGCATCAGCGAATTCATGGCAGGATGCCGAGACGAACTCACGGAACTTCCACGCTGGGTAGGCGAACTATATCTGGAACTCCATCGCGGAACACTGACATCCATCGCCGCAATCAAGCGGGGTAATCGCCAATGCGAATTCGCCTTGCGGGATGCCGAGTTCGCGGCGACCGTCGCATGCGTATTGGCAGGATCGACTTATCCAACCCAAGTTCTGGACGACACGTGGAAGGTCTTGCTCCTGAATCACTTCCATGACATTCTCCCTGGTTCGGCTATTGCCGAGGTCAACGATGAGGCCATCGCCGAATACGCCAAGTGTTTGGCATCGGCGAACGAGGTTCGTGATGCGGCATGGCGTGCAGTTGCCGGGCAATCGGGACCACAGGGCGTGTTGATCGCGAATTCGCTTGGTTGGGAACGTGCCGGCGAAGTAACGCTGTCGAATCTGCCAAGCGGATTTGGCCCTATGGGAACTATCGCGCAAGAAGTCGCAGGACCTGACGGCGTGAGCCTACTCGCAGTGCAGGGATTGCGACTACCGTCTCTTGGTTTCCAGACAGTTGCCCTCGAACCGCTGACACAGCATGCGTCGGCCTTTCGAGTCACCGAGAACTCGGTGGAAACGCCATTTGCGCTCGTGTGGTTCGACGAGGACGGCCGAATCGTATCGTTCTACGACCGGGAAGCGCGGCGAGAACTTGTGAAGCCTGGTGGCGCTTTCAACTGTCTTCTGATGGGCGAGGACGTGCCTGCGGCATGGGACAACTGGGACATCGACCGCGATCAGCGCCACAAACTAGAAGCGGTTGGCGCGCCGACAAAGCGGGAAGTCGTTGCCGACGGCCCGCTTCAATTGCGCGTTCGGCAGGAATTTGAGCTCGGAAGGAGCTCAAAGTTAACTCAAGATATCGTGTTCCACGCGACGACCGGAAGAGTCGACTTCGACACAAGAGTCGACTGGCACGAGAAATACCAATTCCTCAAGGTTGGATTTGAACCCGACATACTCGCCGAGACCGCACTGCACGAAATCCAGTTTGGACATGTGCAGAGGAACTCACATGACAACACGAGCCAGGATCGAGCCCAATTCGATGTTTGTGCTCACAAATGGACCGACATCTCGGAGAACGGCTATGGCATCGCATTCTTGAACGACTGCAAGTACGCCTGCACCGTCAAAGCGGGTGAGTACCGGCTAAGCCTGATAAAGGCAGGGCGGCATCCGGATTCCCGCGGCGACGAGGGTATTCATCGATTCTCTTACGCAATGCTTCCTCATGGGGTCGACTTTGGCGTCGAATCGGTCGTACGGCCGGCATACGAGTTCAATGTTGCACCGACGGTGTGCCCAGCGAGTACGTCGGCTGGAAGCTTCAGCTTACTGGGAATTGAAAATCCCAATATCGTCGTCGCTGCCATAAAGAAGGCAGAGGACGACGATGACTTGATCATCCGGATGTATGAGGCAGGCAAATCTAGTGGCTATGCGACTATTCGGTTCGGAATGCCGGTCGTTGCGGTATCAGAAGTGGATCTCCTCGAGGAATCGGCAACGCCGATTGCAGTTGACTGTCAGGAGATTGAGCTTTACTTTCGGCCGTTCGAGATCAAGACGCTAAAGATCCAATTATGATGGAGGAGGCATCCGCCAGATCCTCCAAAAGGCGGCAGAGAGGCTCCCAGGGAAAATGCTAGTGTACGGAACACTACTAGGCCGATCGTTCGTACCGTTGCTTGAGTTCTTTCATCGAGCAACGAGCCATGCAAAACAAGTTTATGACATTCACTTTGCCCCTCGCAATCGGCGGCGCAACCGGATTGATGCTGCTCGCCTCGGCCGATAAGTCCCCCCGTCTTCCCGCAGAACTTCCGATCCGCCCCTCTGTTCCCGGTTTGCAGACGACTCTGGATAAACTCACCGCGGAAAGTACGCTCGACCAATCCAAGGTCCGTTTGGGACTGTTGACCGATCTAGCCGAGTTCAAGAGGCATCAGAAGGCAAGATCGGCCGTCATCCGGGACCTCTACCGCGAGAAGATCATCAACTCTGACGACGACTGCGTCGCTGCATCGGTTGTATCAATAACCGACATCCAAACTTATCGCTACCTGACGGTCGCCCATTCGGGTCGAAGTCGCGAGTAGTCCAATAGCAGGTCAGCCGAGTACAACCTGGACTTTCAGGGTTTGGCCCGGTTGGGCGAGGGGCGCTCGCTTCTCCGCAACTTCCACTCCGTTCACGATGAACGATTTGATCCCGTGGCAAACGTGATCGGGGTTCGTTACATCAATCTCGTAGATCGCGCCCCTAAACTCGCGGCGCACACTGAATCCATCCCATGCCGCCGGAATCGTCGGCGAGACGATGAGACCATCGTAGTCGGCTTTCACGCCAAGTATGTACTGCGTGATTGAAACGTATCCCCACGATGCGGTACCGGTCAGCCAAGAGTTTCGGGCCCTTCCAAAGTGATACGGATGCTCTTTGCCCGTGATAAATTGCGAGTAGGCGTACGGCTCCATCGTATAGAGATCGGCTTGGTCGTTCTTGGCGGCAGGCAGGAATGACAGATATAGCTTCATGGCTTCGTCGCCACGCCCTAACATCGCTTCGGCAACTACCGCCCACGTGTTGGCATGACAGAAGATGCCGGAGTTCTCCTTTAGCCCGGGAGGAAACGACGTGATCGCGCCGATCTCGATGTCTTCGTGCCGAAACGCCGGATAGTTTATGACGATCCCGTGTGGCGTGGCGAGATGCTCATGAAGGCTGTCCATCGCGCGAATTGCCCGTTCACGAGTACCAACCTCGCCGATGACCGCCCACGTTTGGCTGTTGATAAAGATGAAACTCTGCTCGCTTTCGCGACCGCCGAGTTTCTTCCCACTGTCCAGAAAGCCGCGAAGATACCAATCACCGTCCCAAGCAAGTTCTGCGACTCGACGGCACATCTCTTCTCGGAACTGGAGCCACGGCTCCGCGAGTGCTCCCCGCCCCAAACGGTCAGAAAGCAGCCTAAATTCCTCGATTCCCTTCAGGAAGAGGAACGTGCTGAACAGACTTTCGCCCTTGCCCCTCAAGTTGATGCAGTCGTTCCAATCGGCACGGAGCCCAAGCAAGAACCCGTGGGGTCCCAAATGGTTATTGGAGAACTCAAGCGCCCTGATCAAGTGCTCTAGGACGGTTCCTTCTCCTTCATCGGCGAATTCGACTAGCTCGTCGACGAACGCGAAGTCGCCCGTCTCCCTTATATAGCTTGGAATAGACAGAAGGAGCCAGAGATGATCGTCGCTGTACGTCTCCGATTCGATGTTATGAGCGCCCTGCCTCCATTCAAGCGGCTGGACGCTGTGCATGGCCCCACCGTTCGCATACTGGGCGCGTAACAATTCGACGATCTTGGCTCTAGTGCGTCCCAGCGTCATATGAACGGCGCCGAGGGTGTCTTGGTTGGAGTCTCGGAACCCCAGTCCGTCTCGACCGCCCGCCTCGTTGAAACTCGCACTCCGTGACCAATTGAAGGTCGTTACGCATTGATACGGGTTCCAAACGTTTACCATCGTGTTGACCAGTGGAGACGGTGTCTCGCACTGGAACTTGCCCAAATGGGCATTCCAATACGTCCGGACGCCTTCGAACTCCTTCTCGACCTCGGCGGGGTCTCGGAATCGATCCCTGAGTTCCATGCCAAGTTGCTTGGCATCTCCTATGCCGCAAACATAGCAGACCCGATACGTTTCTCCAGGCTGGAGTGTCACCCGATTTTGCACTGCGCCACATGGAGTGCCGCCCTGGGCAATTGACCCGGAGCAGTTACCCTTCTCGACGGCGATCGGGCGCCCCTCATCGCGGTATCGACCAAGGAAAACGTCTCGATCCGTGTCGAAAGATGTGACAGGCTGTGTGGAGGCAAGAAACCCCTTTGGTTCTCGAGACGGCCACAGAAGCGTGCTGTAGTCGACGACATCGTCCGAGTAGTCCATCCGACAGGTATAGAGGATGTACTGGAAATTTGTGAGATCCTGCATCATGTCCCAGAAGCAGAACTCCGCATATGCGAATATCGAGAGTTCGCGCGGGCGATCGGACTCGTTGGTGACCATCGTCTCCCAAATCTCGAAGTGCTTGTCGATCGGCACGAATATTCTTAGATCGGAGCGAATGCCGTCGTAGTGCGACTCGAAGGTGGAGTATCCCATTCCGTGGCGACAGACGCTGCGGTACTTGTCAAGCGGCTTTCCAACAGGTTGCCAAGTGGCTGACCAGTAATCTCCCGTAGAATCGTCGCGAAGATAGATGTAGCGTCCAGGTCGGTCGGTAGGCACGCTGTTGAATCGGAACCGTAAGAATCGGCCACTCTTGGCAGAGTCCTTGAAGGCATATCCCGCAGCATTGTTCGAGATGATTCCGCAGTACCCGCTCGTACCCAAATAGTTCACCCAGGACATCGGCGTGTCCGGATTGTCAATCACATACTCGCGCTGCGCGTCGTCGAAAGTTCCGTACCGCATTGACTCAGATTCTCCTTTCTCTGGCCCCGGTGTACCTCAAACCAGACACAAGTTAACGCGTTTAGCAACACACTGAGAGATAGATCGTTGAATAAACAGATGATTTACAAGTAAATCATGTCAACGGCCCCGGGACATGTCTCGACGCTTCAACCGGCGTTCAAGAGAAAGCGCCTTGGCGGCAACTGCCGACCTAGAGTTAGAAGTCTGCCGGCGAATGAAATCCAAAACTAATGGTCGGCACAGGATGCTCGCGGGCAACGATTTGAGCGCCGCCAAGACGTGGCCCAAAGCGACGTTTCGGCATTCGGGAGATGGCTCACCCCGCAGTACATAATTCATGGACTCAACTTCCAGCAGAGTAGATACGATTGCCTCGGCGTGAACGGGCCTGTTCTTGGCAATCTGTCCCAGTGCTCTGATAGCATTTGCAGACGTGATCATCGTTTGGCAGTGCATTAGCCCGACGAGTTTCGGTATGAGTTCCCAGACCTCACTTTCGCTAAGATGTGCCGAGAGGTTTCCGATGACCTGGATGGCAGTCCAGACAAGGACATTGCTCTTAACCTCAAGCAAAGGGGATATGCTCTGTAGGTCCTGCAAGATAAGCTCTGGTTCGCTCTTTGAAAGCGCGATCACCTCCCGAGCACACGAATATCGTGTCTTCGCATCCAGAGCATAGAGTTCCACCCATTTCACGGTTCAACCTCCTTTCGGATCTCATTACTTAGGCGATTCCAATGCACCAGAGTTTGGACCTCTCTGGTAATCTTCGCGGCCTATGGGTTCAGCAGGCGCTATCGGTGGATCAGAGTTCCAGCCAGACATTAGCGTTCTCATGGCGCAGGCAGACGCAGCATACCGTCAAGGTCAGATGGCGTTCGCGATCGAGTTTTGCGACCGAATTCTGGCGATCAGGTCCGATTTTGTCCCGGCAAAGATCTTGTCGGCGGTTGCCCACCTTCGAAACGGTCAAGCCGAAGTGGCCGAGCAGATGTTTCTCGCAATCCTCCAAACGGAGCAAAATTGCTTCCCCGCCTACCTCTGGCTCGGGACACACTATTCCCATGTAGGGCGACACGAGGCGTCGGCTGAAATGGCGCTGCATGCGGTTCGAATCCGGCCACAAGACAAGGATGCGCGGTTTCTGCTGGCACGAGCTCACTTTGCGCTCGGAGAATTTCAAGATGCGGCGCGGGAGTTTGAACGAACCCTTTCCATTCACGAAGAACACGGAGAGGCTCACGCCATGCTCGGCGCCCTGTTGCAGCAGTTAGGCAGATTTGAGGATGCGGACCGTCACCTGCTTCGTGCGATCGAGTTGACGCCTTTCGCCGGAGATCCTTACTACGACCTGGCTATCGCCCGAAAATGGGGAGAGAGCGAGGAGTGGCTCGTCGATCGGTTCGAAGAGGCGACCAAACAACCGAACCTTCAGGCAAGAGAGCTATCGAGCATAGAGTTCGCTCTTGGTAAAGCTTACGACGATCGAGGCGAATACCAGCGAGCTTCCCGACATTACCAAGAGGCAAATCGTCTGGCCCTGAGATGGATGCGTTCACTCGGCATGAACTACGACGCCGAGAAGATTGAGGAGGACTTCGGGCGGGCGGAACGAAGCCTTGCCACCTGTCGTGCCATGGAGCCCGGATCGGACTCCGAACTGCCAGTTCTGGTCGTCGGCATGGCCCGTTCCGGCGCGGGACTTCTGGAGCAGATCCTATCTTGCCACAGCCAGATCGCAGCAGCGGGAGAAGCAAACTATTGGCTTGACCGCATCGGTGTATTCCATGCCGAAGAGCGGCCTCCGACGGAACATGAGTCGGAACGGCTAGCGGACAAATACCTCGAAACTCTTACACGGATGGCACCCGAAGCCCCGTTCGTGATTGACCGAACACCGCACAATTTCGTTGCGCTTGGATGGATTCGAGGAATATTGCCAAACGCTCGGATCATCCATGTCCGTCGTGACCTTCGGGATTTGTGCCTGTCAAATTACACCACTCATTTCCCCTTCCCAATGGACTACAGTCACTCACTGAGGAACATTGCCCACTTCGCTTCCCATTACGACCGATTGATGGCCTTCTGGAGGATGACGCTTCCCAGCGACCGGTATGTCGAGATCGATTACGAGGACTTGATAGAGCAGCCGGCGGAGAAGATCCGGAGCATCCTACGTTTCTTGGGCCTAGAGTGGGAGGCCGCTTGCCTGAGACATGACCTAAACCCCAATCAAGTGCGAACACCCAGCCGTTGGCAAGTGCGACAGCCCCTATATCGCGACTCAGTTGGGCGGTGGCGGCACTACCAGGATCTTATTGACATGCCATGCGACCTTCCAGGTTGAGCGCGGTTGCGTGGTGGAAACCCCGTTCGCACTAACATGTGACTAGCACTTGCCTACGTCCGAACGTAATATTGCAACTAAGCGCAAACTTAACCCCGTTTGCATTCGGCGGAGACTTGACGATATGCGTGTACGAAGAGAACGATGAAGCTTACTTCGCGAGAGATCCAACTTCTTGACTTCGCAGCCGGTGGAATGACTGATCGGCAGATCGCACTTCAACTCAATATATCCATCGAAACGGTATCGAGCTATTGGCGGGGAACCCGCCTAAAGTTTCAAGCCGCGAGCCGAACCGAGTGCGTCGCTCGATACTCGCAGGACAAGTCGAAGAACCTGGTTGCCAAGCAGGAACTTGAGAACTGCGAGCTAATGAAGGAAATCAAGGAGCGCTCCGAGGCTCAAGCCGAGGTCGTCGCTCAGAAGAATATCCTGGCCGCCATAACAGACGCATCGGCCGCTTATATTGCCCGACGGTCGACCCTGCAGGAGTGCCTTACTAGGCTCCTGGAGGACGTGCTCAATTTCACAAACTCGGAGTTCGGCATCATTGGCGAGGTTTTGTACGAGGACGGCCGTCCGTGCCTACAAGAACATGCCCTCACACGGGTTTCGTGGGGCAAAAACCGTTCCGCTTACGAGACCGTCGATGTTCACAGGCAGCAGTTCCGCAATCTCAATTCCCTGTTCTCCACTGTCATGGAGAAACAGAGCATCGTTCGCCTAAACGAACCAGGCAGTTTACCGGCTTCCCTAGAAGCAACCCCCAGCCAACTTGTGTGGAAGACGTTTCTCGGGATCCCAGTCTATTGCGGTGCGGCGGTAGTTGGCATGATCGGTTTGGCCAACCGGGATGGCGGGTACTCGGAAGAAATGGTCGAGTTTCTACAGCCCCTAATAACCTCGTGCGCAACGTTCATCGTCGGATATCGCCAAGAACAGGAACGTGCTTCGATGATGCAACGCATCGCCGATTCGGAAACCCTTGCGCGTGAAATCATCGCTTTGGCGCCCACTGGCGTAATGTGCGAGACTGCTGACCGGTCGATCCAGGTCGTCAACCAAGCCTATCTATGCCTGTTCGACCTTCCGGGTTCCCCGGAGGTACTGACTGGCATGTCCTTCGTGAAATTGCACGAAAGGATAAGCGACCAGTTCCTTGACCCGGCGGGTGCTCTGACGAGAATGAGTGAATTGGTGCATATCGGCAAGACATCGATTGGAGACGTCCTAGAATTTAAGGATGGACGCCGCTACGTCAGAGAGTTTCTCGTTATGCGTTCCTCGGGTTCGGTTCGGGGTTACCTTTGGCGCTACCGAGACATCACTCGAAAGAGCCACACACGTACCATGGACTTCCTCGAAGAAACCGATTTCGCATCGCACATCTAGTGACGGTATCTATTGGATTCGATGATCTCACGGATAACCCGGGCGCCCGGGAAGTTCATGAAGACGAGACCCAAATGCCCGCGGCGACCTTGTAGATACTGCTCGACTTTCACGTTCACCGCTTTGGCGTTGGCAAGCTGATCGACGGTAACCGTGCTGCTACTCGTGTAATTGACGTGCCAGACCTTACCATCGGGCGCGGTCTCAGCATCGTGGAATTTGGTCTCAATCTCGGCTACCTTCTTGTTCATGTCGGAAGTGTCGTAGTCGTCCTGTACGCTCATTGTCGGGTTGGGGTACTCGATCGCAAATGGCAGCTTCCCGTAGTTGTCCAATATCACGATCTTCCCGCGAACGTCCTTTGTGAACGGGATAGAGGTGCGTGAAGTTGACCGATAGAACACGTTGTGATAGCGTTTCGAAGTCATCACGCCTTGAAAAGCCTGCAGGAACGAGCCCTCCGAACCGATCTGGCGAGATTCCTCACGGATGCGCATGACAATGAACTCACGAGGGTGAGCAGTCAGAAATCGCGTCAAGGCCGACATTACCGATTCGAAATCGATCTTCTGCGATTCTTCGTTATGGAAAACCGCCAGCCTCCCGTGAACTAGTCGGAGCCGAATATCGAATCCACGAATACCGAGTAACAGTTGGCCCGCGATCGTAAGTACCTGGCAACGGGTCCAACCGGTTACTCCCAAAGCCGTGCCAGCATCATGGGTGGCGGGAATCGAGACAAGCGAGATCGGCAGATCGTCGCGAAGTTTTGACATCCAGCGCTCGTCAGGTCGAATTTGCCGTGGAATGTCGGACGCGTCGATAGTTTGCCCGTATGGAAGAACACAAACGGGCTTCTGCAACTCCCGGTCCTTGTCCGGGGATGAACTGGCAAACGCGCAATGGCCGCACGCGAGGATTCCGAGAGCAAGAGTTGTTCGTTTCATAGGCTTGAGTTGCCCTCCGGCAAGCAGAGGGCAACGACAGGAACTAGATTCCGAAGTTACTGAATCCTTCTTTACACGTGTACAAGTCCGTCGAACCATCGTAGTCCGAAAGATACTGGCAAACGTCCGGAATCGCCAGGGGATCGTAGGCGGAGCCGTTTGAGCTGTTCATGAATCTCGACGGGGTCGGATTGTACTTGAGCCATTTTGCATGTCCATCGCAATAGGCCATGCAGTATCCACCAGCGTCGATACCGGGACCATGTGCCCGCGCGGCGGCTTCACATGGCGTATCGACGACCCCGGACGGATACCCGGCGGGACGAAGATCGTCGAAGTCGAGCGCCATCAAGGGCAACCCATTCGTTGAGCCAAGCATGAGCGTGGTTGCCGGCGAGTTCACCCGAGTAAACGAGATCCCACCCTCAACGGTAGCGCGCACATTCGTAACCACGTTAACTCCGTTGATGTTCACGGTGATCTGTTGATTCGGGTTGGAGTTATTTGCCACGTCACGAGTCAGGCCCAGGTCGTCGTTATATCCCGGCCCGTTGTTGAAGCCGTAGCCCCAAATCAAAGGCAGGTTAGTCGGATTATCGCGCCCGCCAGGAGTGAAAAACCAACCGCCCCATGGGTCATTGGCGCACGGATTGGCCAAACTGGCAGGCGAAACCGTGCGATCCGGATTCGTCAGGATCTGAAGGCTCTTCATGTACGGCTGGACAAAAAAGCTGAAATCTCCGGCAAAGCCCTTCGCCCATGACGAGGCAAACGTGTCGTCATAGTCTCCCGCATACATCATGTGAGAAAGGGCGAGCTGCTTCACATTGCTAAGAGAGGCAGTCTTCTTGGCGGCCGCTTTGGCTTGGGCGAAGACCGGAAAGAGAATTGCAGCGAGAATCGCGATGATCGCGATGACGACAAGAAGTTCTATCAGTGTGAAGGCTTTGTTGAGAGATCGCATGGGACAACTGCTCCTAGATTTCAGACAGGATTCGAATTTTGATCGCTTTCACTGGGCGGCTCGGTCGCGGTCGACCAGACATAAACCACATCAGGTGCTGGTACATGAACTCGAGTTGACGACTAGACCATTCCGCACGGTGCAGCGCACATTATACGGCACATTCGTTCTGGACGCCCCGTATGTTAACCAGTGTTAAAACTCTTCCACCTGGTATATTCCCTGTACCAGAAAGGCAAGTATGAGTGAGCGTTTCCAGTATCAAGCCATTGCCAAGGAACTGCGTGACCGGATCTTGCGCGGAGACGTGCCTGCTGGAGGCCGGCTTGAGCCGGAACGAGAGCTATCAGGACGATATGGCGTACATCGCCACACAGTTCGGCAAGCACTCGCAACACTGGAACAAGAGGGCCTAATCTCAACCGAGTTACGGAAAGGCACGGTCGTTCTTCCACTTGGCCGTAGACTCGATGGTTCGATATTTCTGGTGAATCTCGAGGTAAGTTCTGGTCCAAACGGCTCAGCACTTTTCGAGTCGATCGTGCGAGTTGCCGAACAGGCCGGCGCAAGAATCGCGCGGTTAAGCACAGAGCCGCTCCCTGGATCTTCGCTCAACCGTATTCCCTCCCCGTCCGAGATTAGGGACGATGCGGCGGGAATCGTCTTGTGGCACCATCCTCCGACTGACACCGAACGGATCCGCGTCCTCAACGAGGCGGTACCAGTGGTGCTGGTCGATCACCGCGTTTCCGGAGTCTCCGTCGACTGCGTCCGATTCGATGACGTGACGGGTGGACGGATGGTGACCTCCCACCTAATCGGCTTGGGGCATCGCCAGATTGCATTCTTGACCGACGAAGTATTCGCCGACAGCGTGCAAAGCCGATGGCACGGCTATGTGCTTGCCCATGAAGATGCGAACCTAACCCGAGACGGGCGCCTAAGCATCTTGTTCCAGGAAATGGACCCGGATTTGCTCACCTGCACCATGCGACACCTTATCGAGAACCCGGAAACTAGGCCCACAGCCGTGGTTTGCTCGAACGATTTGGTCGCTTTCTCGTTACTGCGATTCCTGAACGCGGAGGGTCTACGCGTACCGGACGACATGGCGGTAACAGGATACGGCAACTCGATGCCCGAGTACGGATCGGCGATTTCGCTGACTACGGTGGACCAGCCATTTGACCGAGCCGGGCTCGAAGCAGGACGTCTGCTTGTTGAACGCACTCATCAGACGCGACACGAACGATTGGCGTCTCCGCGCGACATATGCCTGCCGGTTAGCCTTGTCCTCCGACGGTCGACGTAGACTGTCAATCGAGGTGGCATCTCTCGACTCGATTTCGGCCACCGCTCTTTGCCCGATAGAGAGCTTCGTCAGCAGTCGAGACCAACTGCATTGGGGAATGATCCGACACACGGTAGGTGCAAACTCCTATGCTAACTGTGACGGGTCGATGAGACCAAGATGCGTTTTGGATGCCCTTTCGGATGCGCTCCGCCAAGATCTCGGCTCCCTCCTCATCCGTGCCGGGAAGTATGACGGCGAATTCCTCGCCGCCGTATCGGGCGACGAAATCGGGCAGTCGCTTGTTCTCCTCAAGCAGACGCGAGACGTGCTTGAGCGCTTCGTCGCCAACCGAGTGTCCAAAGGAGTCGTTAAGGGCCTTGAACCGGTCGATGTCCAAGAGAAGCAACGACAACGGCCTCCCTCGCTTCTTCGCGCGATCGAATTCCTCAGTCAGAACCTCGTCGAAGTGGCGGCGGTTACTGAGTCCAGTCAGCTTGTCCGTTTGGCTGTCTGCCTCCAGAAGGGCATTAATCGATTCAAGCTTCCTTTGATAGGCTTCCAGCCGTTCTTCGTATGCTGCTCGCTCTCGCACGTGTTGGTTAAGCTCAAAAAGCGCACGCCTCAATTCAAGTTGGGCAACTACCTGTCGAGAGAGGGCCCGCAACATGTCGAGTTGCATGTCTGACAGAACTCTCGGCTGGTAATCGATCACGCAGAGAGTCCCAAGTGCAGCGCCATCGGACGCCACAAGCGGTGCGCCGGCATAGAACCGTATATAGGGTGCGGAATTCACAAATGGATTGTCGGCGAAGCGGACATCCTCCGGCGCATCTCGCACAAGCATAAGATTCTCAGGGTCGAGAATCGCATGAGCACAGAAGGCTATATCGCGCGGGGTCTCGGACAAATCGATACCAACTTTGGCTTTGAACCACTGACGCTTCTCATCCACGAAGGACACAAGGGCAATATTTGTGCCACATATTTGCGACGCAATTTGGGCGATGTCATCGTACGCTTGCTCAGCAAGCGTG
Organism: Fimbriimonas sp.; assembly: GCA_031292555.1. GTDB lineage: Bacteria > Armatimonadota > Fimbriimonadia > Fimbriimonadales > Fimbriimonadaceae > Fimbriimonas. The sequence continues at coordinate 29,565 of JARLGV010000050.1, read as the reverse complement.
TCCACGATGTGGTAGCGGGCTAACGACTCAAGTCGTCGGTCTTCATTGTCAGGAATTCTTGCAGCCGTCATTATAGGTTCGGAACCAGCGTTTGAGCGGAAGACCGAGTCGACATTGGGGGTCCCTAGAAATTGTGATGGTGCTTGCAGCCAGATCTCAGCACACACGTATTTTGAACAGTGTTTGTACGAGGGAACTCGCCACTTTGTCGAAGTTTTGTCGAACCTGAGGATTTGCCGCGCGAGGTAACGCTTCTGCCCAGTCGACTAGAGTCCGTTGTAAGCTAATGAATATGAGTATTGGATGGATGCTTCTGGCGCCGCTGCTCCTAATCGTTCGGGTACCGGCAGACAAGAATCCCCTTGTGCGAATCGATACGACCTTGGGCACGATCGTCGTTGAAATCGACGTCCAGCACGCACCGGCTACTTCCGCCAATTTTCTGCATTATGTCGACGCAAAGCGATATACGAAGGCTCGGTTCCATCGGACGGTAACCCTGCAGAACCAACCAGACAAGGCCATCAAGATCGAGGTCATTCAGGGCGGAGTCAACCCGGTGTTGGAGAAAGCTGACTTCCCTCCTATCCAATTGGAACGCACGAGTGTGACTGGTCTTCGCCATCGCGATGGAACGATTTCGATGGCACGCGACGGCGCCGATACTGCGACGTCCGACTTCTTTATCTGTATCGGCGATCAAGCTGAACTGGATTTTGGAGGGAAACGTAACCCGGATGGCCAGGGATTTGCCGCTTTTGGCAAAGTCAAGTCGGGCATGGAAGTCGTTCGAAAAATACAGAAATCTCGAGCGGATGGCCAATCGCTTACCCCACCCGTTGAGATCCTCTCGATCACACGAATGTCGGCAAGAGAATCTGGTAATTGATCCGAGGAACCACTTATGTTGACCCCATGCCTCCTTTCGATTCCGGCACTGATGGTTCATGCTGCCCTTGGCTTCAGCGAAAGCACCATCAAGTGGCAGGGCTATACATGGAACGTCCGATCAGCGCATGCGGAGGGTCCTGGCCCAAACGATTGGGCGCCGTCGAATGTGTGGCTCGACTCCAAAGGCGACCTTCACATGAAGATCGACAAGGTCGACGGCAAGTGGTGTTGCGCCGAGATCTGGACCGACCATCCGTTAGGGTTTGGCACCTATCAATGCCAGGTCGAAGGAGCTATCGACAAGTTCGACCCTAACATAGTGTTCTCGATGTTCTCGTACGCCGGTCCCGATGGAACCAAGGAAATCGACATCGAATATGCGCGTTGGGGCAATCCGAAGTTCTACAACGGATCTTGGACCGTCTACCCGAACGACAGCCAAGGAAAAAAAGGCACCTTGGGGTTCGATTTTCACCTGCACTCCAGACAATCGACGTCTCGCTTCAAATGGGGGAGCAATGGCATCGATTACTGGCTGCAGGAAGGATGGAAGCCAGTCGATTCCACCGCGGATGTTCTCAAGGATTGGCGCTATCATCCTGCCGACGCTTCCCATGCAATCACACAGAATCCGATTCCCCTGCACTTTAATCTTTGGCTCTTCGAGGGTAAGCCCCCCGCAGACGGCAAGCCCGTCGAAGTCGTAGTACACTCGTTCGTAAAGCAGTAGGTCCAGCGAGAGAGCAATTGAGGCCGTATAATCACTAGTCGGCGCGACCTGCCACCGATCGATGGAAACTTTACTCCCACCCACCCGAAAAGCTCTCGATGACTACGAGTCCCTCAAATCCCAGGGGCTCACGCTTGATCTCACTCGCGGGAAGCCCTCGGCTGCCCAACTCGACTTGAGTTCCGACCTCCTTTCGCTACCCGGCTCGTCGGATTTCCATGCGGGAAATGTGGATTGCCGCAATTACGGCGGATTACTCGGATTGGACGAGGCGCGAGCACTGTTCTCGCCTATGATGGGTGCTCCCGCCGATCAGGTGATTGTCAGCGACAATTCCAGCCTTGCCTTGATGCACGATACGATCGCATTCGCTTTGCTCAAGGGCGTCGTCGGAAGCGGAGTTCCTTGGAGCAAGGAGGAAGAAGTCGTCTTTCTGTGCCCGACCCCCGGGTACGACCGTCATTTTACGATTTGCGAGGAGCTTGGCATCAAGATGGTGTCGGTCGGCATTTCGGCAGACGGCCCGGATATGAACGAAGTCGAATCGCTCGTGGCTTCGGATCCAAGAATCAAGGGCATGTGGTGCATGCCCAAATACAGCAACCCGACCGGTTCGATCTACTCCGATGAAACGGTGGAACGGCTAGCCTCAATGAAAACGGCCGCGCCCGATTTCAGGCTCTGGTGGGACAATGCTTACGGGGTCCACCACCTTACCGACGAAAGAGTCGAAATCTCGAACATCTTGGAAAGGTGCACGCACCACGGCAACCCAAATCGTACATTTGTCTTTGCCTCTACATCCAAGATCACCCTTCCTGGCGCCGGATTGGCGATGTTTGCTTCGAGCAAGAATAACGTGTCGTGGCTCAATGCCCGCTTCACTGCGCGAACGATCGGCCCGGACAAGCTCAACCAACTTCGACACGTTCGGTTACTCAAGGATCACAGCGGCATCGTGGCTTTGATGGAACGCCACCGAGACCTGATCGCGCCCAAGTTTCAGGCCGTTCTCGGAAGCTTCGAGCGTGAGTTGTCAGCGATCGATGGAGTTGAATGGACGGAGCCAAAGGGCGGTTACTTCATCACCCTCCAGGTGCCCGCCGGATGCGCGAAACGTGTTGTCTCACTTGCCAAAGAAGCAGGCATCGCCTTAACTCCGGCCGGGTCGACTCATCCGTATAAGCAAGACGCGGAAGACCGGACAATCCGCATCGCTCCGACATTCCCCGAGCTCGAAAAGGTTTCCAGGGCGGCGGACGGCCTTTGCGTGTGCGTTCGGCTGGCAGTCGAAGCGTCGCGGAGCGGCTAGCGGACTCCATCAAACAAGAAAAGACCTCACGGTTGCATGTACTATCATGGAAGCCGCCCTTTGGGTGGCGGGCCATCCAACCATGAGCGACATCAACCCGACTAAGGCACCATCCGGCGGACACCTGGTACGACAGATCGGCCTCGGCAGCGGAATCGCTGTCGTCGTTGGCAGCACAATTGGGTCAGGAATATTCAAAAGCCCTTCGGGGATCGCAGAACAACTTCCCGGCCCCCTTCCCATGCTTGCGATCTGGATCGTGGGTGGGTTCTTCGTACTATGCGGAGCGCTTACCTTGGGCGAGATCGGCGGCGCGTTTCCATATTCAGGCGGGCTTTACGTTTACGTGCGGGAGGCCTATGGCAGGTTGGCAGCCTTCCTCTTCGGATGGGCCCAACTCATTTTGCTGCGCCCGTCTTCCGTCGGAGCGGTTGCGATTGTCTTTGGGCAGTATTTCCTGCGCCTAGTCGGGATGAAGGAAGGACAGGCGGGATACGACCAGTGGACGGCGGTCTTCTCGATCGGAGCCATCGCGGTAGGAACGGTCGCCAACGTGATGGGGGTCCGATTTGGCACTGCGATCCAGAACTTGACGACTATCGCCAAGACTGCCGGACTCCTCGTGCTCATCGGACTTGCGTTGTGTCTGGGACTTCCCAGCGCCGGCGCTCACTTCACGCCCGCCGTGCCTGCTGGGAGTTTTTCCGTACCCATGTTCGGCCTTGCACTAGTGGCAGTGCTTTGGGCTTACGACGGGTGGGCAGACGGCTCGTACATCAACGGCGAGATCCTGGATCCCAAGCGAAATGTTCCGCGGGCAATTCTCTTCGGAACTGTCATTGTAATCATTGTCTATTTCCTTGCCAATCTTGCCTACCTTTCCGTGTTCTCGGTCAAGGAGATCGGCAAGAGTCAGATCATCGCCGCGGATTCGATGAGCAAACTCGTCGGAGTCGGCGGCGTGACGTTCATCGTCGCCACCGTCATGATCTCAACGTTCGGAACGCTTAGCGCTTCAATTCTGACTTCGCCTCGAATCTTCTTCGCAATGGCGGAGGATCGCCTGTTTTTTTCCCAGATCGCTCAAGTTCATCCCAAATTCAAGACTCCTCATGTTTCGGTGATTCTGACCGGCATTCTAGGGTCGCTCTATGTGCTCGCCGCCACGGCGATGAGCGGTTCCAAGGCGTTTGGTGCGTTAACGGACGCATTCGTCATTGGAGTCGTCCCGTTTTACGCTCTGTCGGTCGGCTCCGTATTCATCTTCCGGCGGAGGGAAAGAGCACGACAGGCAAACGTCAGCGCCCTGCCAGCGAATCTGGACGATTCGCTGGTGGACCAGATCCGGCCTGGTCATACTGAGATTCACCCCCATGCCTACTCGCCTTCGGTCCGAACTCCCTTCTTTCCCGTCACGCCGATTCTGTTTATAGCCTCGACGCTTTTCCTGCTTGGGAACTCGCTAATCGACGCCGACTCCCGCATCCCGACGTTGATCACCCTTGGAATACTGGTCGCCGGTGCCCCGATTTACGCGATCGCATTCTCTCGAAAGTCGACTTCCTAGTAGTCAAGGGGCTTACAGCATGACGAGGCGAACTCGGCCGGAAACGACCTCACCCGTCTTTATCAGGCGTCCCGCTCCGTAGTGGAACCCTTCGACGGCCCAATCCTTCGGTCCGCCGAGCCCACCGTAAAAGTCGAGGACCTTCAGGCTCACCCCATGGACGCCGATCGTTGCCCGGATGTGCTGAGTACCGTCGGAAATCACTCTCACACCTTGGCCGGCGCTATTGGTCACCGAAGCCCAATAGACGTTTCGTTTGGTGCTTCGAAAGTCGTTGCACCCCCAAGGGTGGTCGTCCAGTTCGAAGGGTCGGTTGGTCGGCGGAGTGATCTGAAGGACGCGCGGATGTGCCAACACCGTTCCTGTTGCCCGATCCATGTGATCGTCCGGATAATAGGAGTGCTCCGCCCTCCGATCCCACGTAAGGCGGTCAAATGCAAGGGGCAACTCCAGTTCGAGCCCAAGTTCTCGGACGTACATCTCGGGACCGTTGTATGTAAAGCTGTACTCCGCCTCAATGTGACCCAAGCCATCCATCTTCAAGGTATATCCTCCCAGGAAGTCAGTGCCAAAGGCCCCGTTCCAGTGGATTACTCCCGGTCCGTGCGTCTCGCTAGAGAACTTCCAGCCTGCAGGCAGGGTCGCAGTCGGGTCGGTGCTCTTGAGGATGTGTAGAGTAGGTCCGCGCTGGAGAATCACTTCATTCGCCCTCAATCCCCACCTCAGCTCCCCACTCGTTTTGTCGAGAGCGATCTCGCTATCACGAGCTCGGAGATACACTGTATTGGCACTTGAGAGGTAACGGCCCTCCTCGACAGATACATCGGCACTTCCGGCCGGCTCCCACTTTGGGGCCTCGTGCGGGTGGAATTCCAGCCGATAGGCGTCGACAAGTCGACCCATTTCATCGAGCCATTTCAGCGTCAGTGTGTCCGAAGCCTTTACTTCGAACGGATACGGGATCTCTACATTGCCTTTGGACGAAGCCGGTACATCCGGCACCACAAAGCCGGTCCGCTTACCGATGTGCCACTGACATCGATAGATGCTGAGGTTAGCGAACCAATTCATGTTCTCGACAGCAACCGAAATGGGTTCACCTTTGGCGGGAATTGGGAGCGGCTTTTCCTCCACGATCACAGGCGAATAGACCTTCTTGCACTGCCACCACTCGGGTCTTGGACGACGCCAGCCGTCAACCATTCCCCAAACAGTGTCGCCTTGGTAGCCGCGGCCCGGCATCTTGTAAATCGAATCCGCATACCGAATCTGCGGCATTTCCATCCGCGAATTGGTGATCCCTCGACCTGGAATGGCAAAGGCGTCGTCGACCCAAGCCCAACTCATGGTTCCCATCTGGTTCTCGGTTTCCATCACTGATCGGCGGATCTCTGGCATCTTCCACTCCCACAAGCAGTGCATGCCAGGGTCGATCTCCTGTGAAAATGCAAGGTTCCCCCAGCCGTGAGGAATACCCACACACTCATCGATGAGCGTTACCTTTGGATAGTTTTTTGCCTCGTCGAAGAACTTGTAGGTCGTCTGGGGATAGTGAAGGACATACACGTCGGTATCCATATCCATCGGCGCGTACGAGCCGCCTACCGGACGCGTCGGGTCCAACATCTTGACGTAGCGATGGGCGAGTTGAAAGATGATCCCGTAGTTGCTTTCGTTACAGGTCGACCAATACACCACCGAAGGATGGTTCCGATCTCGCTCAACGTATTCGGAAACGATTCCCACATACATTGGGGCGTTGCGCAGATCCTCATTCTCGTCGCCCCAGCAGGACGGTCCTTCGTCTTCGATGTAGATTCCCATCTCGTCTGCAAGGGCTGGCGTGGTTGGATAGGGCGGATAGTGAGTGGTTCGGATCGCATTAAAATTCGCCTCTTTGATCAGTTCCAAATCTTGTCGTGCGCGTTCGGGAGTGATCGCTCGTCCAAGCAGTGGGTCCGACGAGTGAAGGCAGGTGCCAAACAACCGGACCGGCTTGCCATTGATTGAAAATGCTCGCCCCTTGATCTCGACTTGCCGGAATCCGAGAGGTTGCTCAACAGTCGCCCCGGGCTGATCGTTCGCCGTCCAGTGGGCCAGGATTCGATAGCTTCTGGGAAGTTCTGCATTCCATTGGAGAGGCTTGGCAAAATTCGCCGACAGCCTCACTGTCTTTGCATGCCAGGGTTCGACTATGACCGATTCCTCAAGACCGGTAGCCGCAACCTTCTTTCCGCTAGGATCGAGGATCGTAACAGTAAGGCGTCCTGACGACGGCGTGGCACGCTCATTAGCCAGCTTGACGTCCAACGACAATATAGCGTCCTGGTAGGAAGGATCGAAAACCACGGCATACGTCAAGCGCGAAATGTGGGAGGGTTCGACACAGAACATGCCGATCGGACGCCATATACCGGCAACCTCGAAATACGCATACGTGCTCATGTGATCGATAACCGCCGACTTTGAACGTGCTGCGACCAGAATGATAAGCTCATTCGCCTTACCGGGCCGTACCGCCTTGGTCAAGTCGATTTCGAACGGAGTGGCCCCTCCCTCGTGGGAACCAAGTCGCACTCCATTGAGCCAAATTTCGGCCTTACTGTAGATCGCCTCTGCACGTAGCCGGATCAGCTTTCCAGTCCAACTCAAAGGAACGATGAGCGACTTACGATAGGCTGCCCGATCTGTCTTGGCGCGATATCCCTCCATCTCGTAGTTCGAGGGAACCTTTATTGGCTTCCAGGGCATTTGCGGAGCGTCCGCTACCACGTTTTCTGGCGGGTCCGGCATGAAGTCCCACTGACCGTCCAGCACTAAATTGTTCACAGTCGGGCGCGGTGTGAGGCGTGTAGCGATGTCAGAGGCATCGACGGTTGTTTCTCCCTCCTTGGGCTCAAGCGTTACCTTCGCATGAATCGGACCGACTGGGTTCAACGGCAGGTCGACGTAGAAAAACCCATGCTCATTCGTTGTGGCCGCGACCGACCAAACGCCGGCTGGATTGGCGCCATCAACCTCAACATGGGCACCAGCCAAAGGAGAGCTTCCTCCGTCGAAAGAGGCAGTACCAATCAGGCGGCCGGTCGCATCGCCGGCAATCGCCACATCAACTCTGTTTTCCATCTTTGTCACCGCTTCGGAATCGCCATAGACCCCGATTTCGTAGAATGCCGAACCACCGACCTCTGTGCTGTCGAGGTGGTTCAGTCGCAGGGCAGTCGCCATCGTTGGGACGAACGTAGCAAAGACGTTCCGCCCGAGCTTCGCGATCGGCGCGCCCATGTGTCGTACGGTCTGCCACTTCCCCCCGGCCATCAGGTCGATATCGAACGACTCTGTGTATCGGTCAGGTTGCCAAAGGGCGATTCCCGCGATCCTCTCCGGCCTGTCCCAATCCAACCGGTACCATTGGTCCTTTCTTGCCCCAAGAGCGACGCTGAAACTCGTCTTGAAATCATTGTCGATCGCATCGGTGGGCGGAAACTCCGGACGCCACGACGATGCGCTTGTCCGAACAGCTCGAAGGGCCAAGTTCACCGGTTCTTGGGAAGCCGATAACGGTATGCCCGCAAGTAATGCCAGGACAGACAAGAGCCCCAATAGCAATCGAGCCACGATGGTACGACCTTACCACTTAGCGCTTCGCGCTAGGCGACAAGGCGAGGAGGCGGAGAGGCGATTAGGCGGGAAGGAGAGTACGCCTAATCCACTCGGACCGAGTTCAAGGTTGCCTGACGCCAAGATCTAAGGAGGACAACCTTGCGGTGCTTCGTCACTTAGCCACGGCAATTGGCCCGTTCACACCTATTCACCTCATCGCTCCTCTGCCTCCTTGCCATATAGCCTGATCGTTTTGCGCGACTCGCTCTAGGTTATAGTTTTGTTATGAGTAAATCTTTGTCCCGGCTGACTACTGAGGAGGTCGACCAATACCGTGAGGAAGGGTTCCTTGTGTATAACCGCCCGGTTCTGTCCGATGCGAAATTCGTGGGTTTGAGAGCCTCGTTCGAGCGAATCCTGGAAAATCTGGACGCAAGCGAGAGGCCAGAAGCGATGGACGTTCCTCACTTCATGTATCCGGAATTATTCGAATGGGCGTTCGATCCTCAGATTCTCGCGATGGTCGAGCCGATTATGGGACCCGATCTAGCACTGTTCTCCACCCACTTCATCTGCAAGCCCAAAGGCAACGGAAAACGAGTGCCGTGGCATGAGGACTCGGCCTACTGGGTCGGCATGTTGGAGCCGATGGAGGTTTGCACGGTATGGCTCGCGATCGATCCGTCGACCCGGGAGAACGGATGCATGATGGTCATTCCGCGTACGCACACGAGCGGTTACAAAGGGTTCTCGGAGTATGACGACGTGGACGCTGCCCACAACGTCTTCTCTACCGAAATCAAGCCGATCCTGCGAGACGAGTCGAAGACGGTCTACATCGAATTGGCGCCGAACGAGTGTTCTCTCCATGACTCTCGCGTAATGCACGGAAGTGAAGCAAACATGTCACAAATTCGGCGATGCGGATGGACGCTCCGATTCTGCTCGACAGCCGTTCGATTTAGCCAAGAGCGATTCAACGGAGCCCACCAAGTCTATTTGGCCTCAGGCAAAGACCTGGGCGGGAACGTCTATGCCGATCCGACACGACCGCATCCGGAAGTCATGGCAAGGCGAGGGGCGAGCCAACGGTATCGAAACGCTCACTAAGCGAGGCCTCCTCGATGTGGAGGCCTCCCAATAGTTCAAGATGCCGGCTGCGGCTTTCGAAAAACCGAATCCAGTGACCAAGATCCTCCGCCGGCAAAGACGAGGAACAGAAAGAGGATGCAGAACGTTACCGCCAGATCTCCTTCGTTCACGACCGGGAAAAACGACTTCGGTGCGTGGAACTGAAAGTACGCGACGGCCATCGTTCCTGAGAGAAGAAACGCGGCGGGACGAGTCAGTAATCCGATGATCAACAGGATGCCGCCGACGAATTCGATGACTCCTCCGATCCACATCTGTGAGAACGGAGCCGGTCCCGGAGTATGGGCGGCAAGAATGCCAAATAACTTTTGCGCCCCGTGCTGTACGATCTGAGCTCCGCAAATGAGGCGGAGCAAGCTCAGGGCACGGGGAGTCCAAGCGTCGAAGAACAGGTAGGAAACCATCACTTGTCCTGAGTTGCTTCCAGCGAGATTCGCACTGTCACTTCATCGGCAACCGAGTCGGCATCGAACTTCATGCCGTAGTCGGACCGGTGGAGGACGATGGGTTCGGCAACTACACCGATTCTCAAATTGCCCCACGGGTCCTTGATCGGCCCATATGCCTTGAAAGGAAGCTTGACGGACTTGGTCACGCCCTTGATGGTTAACTCGCCCTCGGCCAAATAGCTCTTGCCCTGCTTGAAGATCTTCGTGCTCTTGAAGGAAAGCTCAGGGAATTTGGCGACGTCGAAGAAGTTCGGCGAGCGAAGATCGGCATCGCGAGGGGCAACATTGGTGTCCACGGAATCGGTCTGAGCTGTGAACTGAACGCTCGAATTCGCGAGGTCCTTGGAATCGACGTTCAGCTTCCCGGAAAGCTTGTCGAATCGTCCCTGGACCTTTGAAAGTCCCAGATGGCCGATCTCGAATCCAAGGCACGTGTGCATGCCGTCGACGGTGTACGCTGCCGATTCCTCCAGGATAGTCGGCGCCAGTCTCGAAAGCGGAGTCTCAGCAAACGCCACTCCGGGATGAAACGTCATGTAGGCGGCGACTGCGATCGGAACGGTCAGTAATGCGATTGTCGGTCTGTTCTTCATCTTGTTTTCTCCATTCGAACCGAAACGCCTTGCTTCAGACATGTGCTTCAAAGCCTAGCGCTCCAGTTCATTCCACATGGTATGATCACACATGGAACTAATATTTGTCAAGAGGCAAGATATCCTCTTGGGGTTGAACGCCTGACACAAGTTGGATTACATGGGAACACATTTCGAAGGACCGGAGGTTCAGAGGATCGCACTCGACCTGTTTATAAAGTTGGCACGGGCGAGCGAGTCGTTCAGTGGGCGTGTCGATGTGCCAATCCTTGAAGCTGGGCTTACGCCAACTCAGTTCGGCGTTCTGGAAACACTTATGCACCTGGGTCCGCTGTCTCCAAGCCAACTGGCGGCAAAGCACCTCAAGAGTCGCAATAACCTATCGGTCGTCATCGAGAATCTTGACCGCGACGGCCTCATTGAAAGAGTCCGGTGCCCGAAAGACCGTCGAGTTCAGTACATTCACCTGACGCAAAAGGGGCGTGCCCGCATTGAGGAGTTGTTCCCGCGTTTCGCCAGGATCGTCGCCCAAGAGGCGACGGTACTCACCGCCGAAGAGCAGCGCGAACTGTGCAGACTACTCAAGATACTCGGAACCGGGGTGGCCCAACAGACTCAAATAGGCGCAACAGGACCAGGTCAGGAACCGAATTCGCCTGATGATTGATCGATGATAGTGATGCTCAAACCCACAGCCTGCGCATAGCGGCAAATACTCTCAAACGAGACGTTGCCAGGCGAGAAATCTTCAATCGCATGTACGTCCGAAAGCGGAATGTCAGCGGTGCGGGCCACTTCAGACGGAGTCATGCAGTTCGCGTGTCTGGCCGCAACAAGGTCCTTGACCAAGGACTCAAATGCATCGAGGAGGGCGTTCCTGTCACCCACTTGCTTCGTCACCAACTCAAGACCTTGCTGATGTGCCATGTCTATTCCACTTCGTACGTCTGCTGACGATGCCTCTAAAAACCTCGTGCATCGCAACTATGATCCGCTAATCCTATTATTCACCAATTTCAAGGCGAAGGGTATCCACGTAAAAATAGGTATCGAATAAAGTTCACGCAACTCCAAAGCATGTCAGTCGCGGAATATCAGTTCCTGACTTGTTCCGTCGCGTCGTTTTTAGTACCCTATTCAGGTGAAACGGCGTTCGGAGGGCATCGACCCTCGGCACAACGAGTTGGTTCAAACGTGAGTCCAATGATCGACCCTGGATTGAACCTCAGATCTCAAGCCAGTTGATCAAGAATCAAGCAGGTTCCACCAAATGTTGTTACTCGACCGAGACACCTGTCGTCGAGCGCCCCCTTCTCACATGTGCTTCCGCTCCTCGCGTTTTGGGACCTTTCACAGTTCAGCCCAGTCACAGATTGAGTTGCAACGGGCCATAACGTCCAGAATCGATTGGGCTTGAAGCGGAAACAGTACAATCGAGGTCGTCGGCAACTTAGGCGTATCGCTGAACGTCTTAGTTGTTGCATAGTGTTTCGGCACAATGAGGATTGTCCTGTTAGGTTGCAGAAATAGGCACAGTGGAATTGCCGGTAACGGATTCCAGTTACCCATTTTATGCCTCCCGCTTTTGGGGGACTTATCATAAGGTCAACCAAAACCGATAATTCAGGTAAGGGCCTGTATATGGATTTTAGAGATAAGAGGGGAATGAAAACAACGCTACCGGGCCATCGAACTCACCGGCATACAAGAGCGTTCACGCTCGTTGAGGTTCTCGTGGTCGTCCTGATCCTCCTTGTACTGACTTATGTCGCGCTTCCCGCCTATATCACCGAGGTCTACATCGCTCGCCAAGGCTCGGCAAATGCCAACGCGCGCCAGCTCGCCTCCGTCGTGCAGGCCAAGGCCATCACCATCGGAAGCTACGACACGACGCTGACCGATTACACGACCGACATGGGCGGAGCGATTCCAAACAACCCGTGCACGGCTACGACGACGGGTTTCGGGATAACGATCAGCGGCAATCAGTGCCGCGTTGCTGCGAGCACTGGATCAAGTTGCGGAACTTGGACGCCGATCACATATGTGCTCGGATATTCAGGGGAATAGAAGGCTTTTGAGTTTGACGGGGTAGATTCTCATAGCGCCATCGGCGGCGGTCCCATTCGATTGGTGGCAGCATTTTGGGAGAATCACTCATGCTGTTTCTGGCTATGGCAATCGGGCTGACATCGAATACGGCTGCCCTCACCTCGTTCGAATCTGACGCAGATTTAGCGGTGATCGACCATTCGGGGACGTCAATAGTACGGGTCGGCGAGCACGCCACCGATGGTAAATTCGCCCTGAAGGCGACTTTCAAGAGTGCAGAGTGGCCACATTTGCTTTGGACGGCCTCGGCTCCTCTGGATTGGAAGCTATCCGGGGCGCTTGCTGCCGACGTCTATAACCCAAACAGTTTCCCTGTCGATTTGGGCATACGAATCGATGATGACCGGACGGCTGACGGGTGGCACCATTCACGAAGCTGCACGATCACCCTTTCACCCAACAAGGGTCAAACGGTTGCCATCGCGTTCGGAATTGATCCAATGAAGCTAGGAATGCGCGGTCTGCCTAAAGGGGTGGATGGAGCAGTGTTCGATGGCTCCGGAGACGGTGAGTTCGATGCCTCTCACATAGTGGCCTACCAGTTCTTCGTTCACAGCCCCAAAGAAGGCACAGTCCTGTATTTGGACCATCTCCGACTGGCTCCCAGCCAGCATTCGCCGGCCGACCTCAAGGGCATGGTCGATCGCTTTGGGCAGTATTCCAAAACCAAATGGCCCGGAAAGGTCGTTTCAGAAGCCGAATTGCCTGCGCGAGCCGTGACCGAGGCAACTTCTCTCAAGGCCAAGAGCTCTCTTCGCGACCGGGATCGATTCGGCGGCTACGCTTCAGGCCCAGTCCTCCCCGCCACCGGTTTCTTCCGAACTGAGAAGTCGAATGGGAAATGGTGGCTGGTAGACCCGGAGGGCCGATTGTTCTTCTCGATGGGGGTCGACGTGATCCAAACCGATTTGAGCACCGTCACAACGGGCCGAGAAGACATTTTCGAATGGCTGCCAAGCAAAAGCGAGCCTCTCGGAAGCTTCCTTGGCGAAGTGACGCAGATTCACATGGGCCCCGTCAAGACCGGCAAGACGTTCGACTTCTACCGCGCAAACCTCTATCGGAAATACGGCCAAGGCTACTTGGACGCCTGGCGCCAGACGGCGCTGAACCGCCTGAGAGCCTGGGGATTCAACACGATCGGCAATTGGTCGGACGAGACGTTCTATCGCAACCGTCAGGTTCCCTATGTGGCGACTGGGTGGGTTGGCGGAAGCCACGCGACCGTCGGCAGCGGTAGCGACTACTGGGGCCGGATGCCCGATCCTTTCGATCCCCAATTCGAGAAGGACGCGCGGTCCAGCCTTGGGCCTGTTGTTGCCAAGGTCAAAGGCGATCCTTGGTGCCTTGGCTACTTCGTAGACAACGAACTCAGTTGGGCAGGTGATGGTCCCAACGGCCGCTATGGTTTGGCGATTGGCGCACTTAGCGAGGGCCCCACGTCGCCGGCTCGTCAAGCGTTCGTTTCCCAGTTGCGGCTGAAGTATTCGGATATCGCATCGCTGAATGCGCAATGGCAAACATCGGCGACATCTTGGGAAACATTGAGGCTGCCTCAGACTCTGAGCGATGCCAGTCGAACCGATGCCTCGGTTTTCGTGAAGAACTACGCTCGCCGATACTTCGGTGTCATTCGGAGCATCTTGCGCGAAGGCGATCCCAATCACCTCTACATGGGTTGCCGGTTTGCCTGGCGATGCCCAGAGGCCGAGGATGCGGCAGCGGAGATCTGCGACCTAGTGAGTTTCAACATATACGCACCGAAACTGGACGACACGTGGCAAGCCGTCAATCGATTCGACAAACCGTGCATCATCGGCGAGTTTCACTTTGGCGCCCTCGATCGGGGCATGTTCCATCCGGGCCTGGTGTCTACTCCGAACCAGGCAGCAAGGGCGGCGATGTACATCGACTACGTCTCATCCGTGCTCCACTCGCCGGCCTTTGTCGGGTGTCACTGGTTTCAATACATCGACGAACCGCTCACCGGCCGCAGTTTTGACGGCGAGAACTACAACATTGGATTTGTCAACGTGACCGATTCACCGTATCCAGAGATGGTCGACGCGGCAAGGCAAATCCATGGCGAGGCCTACCGGCTTCGCCTGGGCGGCACCCAACACTAAACTCTGACTACCAATGTAGATCGCGCTTAATCACGCCGGCTAGTTGAGCACCCATGATCTCATCGGTTTTGACGCTTGGGTGCCAATCCGATCCGAGCCCATTCTCTTGCTTCTGGGTTTCGAAGTCGATGAGATGGAGGCGCGGGTCGTTCATGTCCGTAGAGATCTTCTGCAGGTACTGCTGGAGTTTTGCCAGCGGATCGCCGACCATCATTGGCCCGGTAGCAGCGTAGATCTGGGCCTTGGGATAGTGGCTCCAAATGCGCCGGATGAACGTCTCGTAGGCTCTCGTCCAGCCATCCTCGTCGGGCGCGCTCTTCCCGAAGTCGTTAGTGGCGAGGTTGATGACAACGGCGGACGGGACGGGCCCCTTGAAGTCGTATTGCCCCTTCCCTTCGTTCGGCAAGATCGTGTCGTAGATCTCAGGCGTCGTGTTGTCTGGCCACATCTTCCGTCCAGACCACGCGATGATCGTCACGTCGGCATCCAGCAGCCTGGCGGCAACGCTTGCGTAGCTTTCATAGGCATTCTCGGTTTCTGGCCGAAACCGCTCGTTCTGGTCTTTGCCCTCATTTCCATAGCCGCAGGTGATCGAATCGCCGACCACTTCGATATGGCGCGATCGCGGCTTTGCCTTGAGCAGTTTCCCATTCGGCACTTCGAACCCCTTGAAGCTGGTCGGTCCCATAAACGCTTCGGCACGCCGAACGAGACTCACTTCGTGAACTGAATCGTTTCCTAGGTTAACCGCGTACGTGTCTGCACCCTTCTTGAGCGGCAATACGCCAGTAGCTTTGCCATCGATGACGATCTCCCAACCGCATCCGTTGGCATCGTCGACTGTAGCTGTGAAGGTAGCCCCTTGAACGCGCAAACGCACTTCGCTTGCCGACCACTCGCAGGTCGGCGATGCCTTGTCCGTCCAGTCGAATCGGCCCACGTACACGATGCGAGGATCGCTTGGCGCGACGGGCGCCCAGTAGCCGACTGCCGACAATACAAAGCTGAGTAAGAACATGATGAGACTCCGAAAGCTGACGCGTTAACCTGTTTTACCAGGTTGGCCATCGCCCTATTCGGAGGGAGGAGCCAGCGAGCACCCGGCCAGTTGGACGGTATGGCAGAATGAACTCGAAGATCGAAAGACAATGAGCCTAACCTTGCTTGCCCTTTCTCTCGCATTGCCTTCCATGTCGGACGGCTTTCCTCCATCGGTCTCGGCGCTCGCAAACCTGCCAAACGTTTTTCAGCAGCGCGTTTACTCACCAACGCCGGTGCCGACCTTTGAGAAAAGCCGCGGACAGCTGCCGGAACCGGTGGTTGACGACCATCGCGATTGGGAAGACCTCTATTGGAAAGCATGGGAGTTGGCGTTCCAGCACCTAATGCAGCCGCGACCGCAAAGCGGGTTCGTAAGCAACTTCATCGATCCAGCCTTCAACGGAAACACGTTCCAGTGGGATTCATGCTTCATGGTTATGTACGCCCACTATGCGGAACCGGAGTTCCATGCCATTGGGACGCTCGACAACTTCTATGCGAAGCAACACTCGGACGGATACATCTGCCGAGAAATCGTCCGCGAAACCGGAGAGGACTTTCTTTTCGGCGGAATGGAGAACACAATCAACCCACCTCTCTTTTCTTGGGTTGAATGGGAGAACTACCTTCTGACCGGCGACAGGAGTCGGTTTCGCGACGTCCTGCCCCGCCTCGTCAAGTACTACGAGTGGCTGCGGCTGAACCGGCGCCGACCAAATGGCCTCTATTGGAACACTGGGCTCGGCGCCGGTGAAGACGACCTTGTCCGAAACGACAGCACGTACTCGTGGGTCGACATGACTGCCCAGCAAGCGGCAAACGCCTACTATATCGCCCGGATCGCGGGACAGATCGGCAAGCGAGATATCGAGCGGTTCTTCGAAAGCGAGAATCGGGCACTGTCGAAGCTGGTGACCACGTCGATGTGGGACCCCAAGACCGGCTTCTACTACGATCTGAAGCGCGACGGAACGCCAACCGGCATCAAGACAGTTCTCGGCTTCTGGCCGATCTTGGCCCACATCGCTTCCAGGGACCAAACAACCGCTTTGATTGCCCACCTACGGAATCCGAATGAATTCTGGCGGACGAACGTCGTACCTGCGCTATCTGCCGATGAGAGGGGCTACACACCCGATGGCCAATACTGGAACGGGGCAGTATGGGCGCCCACCAATTTCATGGTCGTCAAGGGGCTCGAGAGTTATGGATATGCGGACCTCGCGGCCAAGGTAACTTCGGTTTACCTCGCGCAAATGTCGCGCGTTCTCAAAGAGAGCGGAACGATTTGGGAGAACTATGCTCCCGATCGGCCAGCCGGTCATGGAGCGCGAGACATGGTGGGTTGGAGCGGAGACGGTCCGATTGCGTTACTGATTGAGAACATTCTCGGCATTCGAGGACTCGCATCAGAACAATGTGTCTACTGGAGACCACGGCTTGCCGGCAGAAACGGGATTCGAAACCTCAAAGTCGGCAAAGCGTCAGTGAGTCTCGTGGCAAGCCCGTTGGATCAAGGAAGCCGTGAAATTACCATGACGAGCGACAAGCCAATCTCCGTAGTCATCGACACGGGGGTAGGGCGACCCATCCAGTTTCGGCTCCATTCGGGGACGACCCGCAAGACCGTTCAGGCCGTAAGCGCGGAACTTTAGGTTTTCCGGCTCATCGGATAGCTAGAACGAGATGGGCTATCAAGACGGTTGGTCGGCGATACATATGGAGATGCCTGGCGTCGTGCCCAGGACGGAATACTCCGCCGAATTTCACTGGCCACTCATCGAGTCGGTCACCGGGATTTCGGGGCTTGAGTCAGGCGATTCGACTACGCGCTCAAAGGCGAGCCGTGAGTTTGTCGAAGCTTGGGACTATGCATTCATGTGGTCCACGCTGATCGGCGCCGATGACTTCGGCTCCATCCGGACGAGGATGGGTCATGCGGTGTACATGTCCGGGGCGGAGGATTGGGACGAGAACCGATCTCAAGCTTTCGCCACACCTGACGAAGTTCTTGCATTCCGTCCGCTAGAGAGCCTTCCCGCCGTGGACCGACAGGCAGCCAGGATACGATTCGAGCAACATTACGAATCCAACCGCGCGTCTCTTCCCTCTTTGGTTAACATGACGGGGGTTTACGTAACCTGCGTCTCCGGTCTGATCGACCTATTCGGTTGGCAACTCTTACTTGAAGCCCACGGCGACGATCCTGTTCGAATGGGCGACCTGACTAACGAGTACTGCCGATGGCTCGAACCGTATTTCGAAGCGCTGGCCGAATCAAACGTGCAAGTAGTGATGGTTCACGACGACTGTGTTTGGTCGAGCGGAGCGATCTTTCACCCCGACTGGTACCGTCGTTACGTCTTCCCTAACTACCGACGCCTCATCGAGCCGCTTCGCGCGGCGGGAAAGAGAATCTTGTTCACGGCAGACGGCGACTACACGATGTTCGTCGACGACATTGCCGACTGTGGAGTGAGCGGCTTTGTAATGGAGCCCTGGACCGACATGCAATTGGTGGCCGAACGGTATGGCAAGACCCACGTGATCGTTGGAAACGCCGATACGCGAATCCTGCTATCCGGATCTATGGATGCAATCGAGCGTGAGGTCGCGCGGTGCATGTCGATCGGAAAGTCATGTCCCGGTTTCGTATTGGCGGTTGGAAACCACATACCGCCGAACACTCCCGTCGAGAACGCACTTCACTATGACGCCTGCTATCGCAGCATGCGAAACCGCTGAGGCAGCAAGATTCTGCGCAACATTATCCGTTAATGCTAACCTTCTGCAACCATCGCGATGCCGGTCAAAGCCTGGTTCCATGGCCACCGTGTCCTCAAAAATAACGACTTGCAGAGAGTGGTCAACGGTTCGACAATCCTGTCGATCGTGTGTCCCGACACCTTCTGGAGGTTGCATGCGACGACGTACATTTTTGGGTGCGGTTCTGGCATTCGATGTGGCAATCTACGCCATTCTAATTTCTGGTTGCGGAGGAGGCGGATCCTCCGGGTCGACTCCGCCGGTCACCAAGGGTTCCATGGTGGTCTTCGGCTACAACGACCTTGGTATGCATTGCATGAACCAAGACTTCGCAGAACTATGCATCCTTCCCCCGGCAAACACTCTTCGGGCCCAAGTAATCGATCGTACGAGCGGGGAGGGCCCGGTAATCACGACATCTGGCATCGTCGTGAACTACTCTATTCCCGGAAATACCGGTAGCAACACCAAGACTAATTTCTGGCAGTATGCCGGAGCGCTCTTTGGCGCCAATCTGCCAACCAACATCGGGCTGTTCGGCTTTGGGCTTTCTGGAACGATGCAGGCAACGGCCAATAACGACTTTTGGGCTCACGGCGTGCCTCTCACGCCACTCACCGATGCAACCGCAATCGATCCCTTCCAACTCGGGCACATTTCAGTTACGAAGGCGGGGATCGAAGTTGCTTCCACCGATGCGGTGGTTCCCGTATCCTGGGAGATCAAGTGCGATAACTGCCACACGACAGCCGGCATTAGCGTAGCCACCGATATCCTTAGGAAGCACGATACCAAGCATGGGACGACGCTTGAATCGCAGAAGCCCGTGCTCTGCGCCGGTTGCCATGCCGATCCTGCCCTTGGTGCGGCGGGCCATGTTGGTGTCAGCACAATGTCTAGCGCGATGCACTCCTCCCATGCAACTCGCATGGGGGGCCTCACCGGAATCGATATCTGCTACTCGTGCCATCCGGGCCCCCAAACGCAGTGTCTGCGGGATGTGCACAAGTCGAAGGGTCTCACCTGTTTGAACTGTCATGTGTCGATGGCTGCAGTGGGCGATCCGAGCCGGACACCGTGGAAAGACGAACCCAAATGCGGAACCTGCCATGCAGTAGCTGGCCATGAATACGAGCAAACAGGCGTACTCTATCGTGACTCCGTCGGTCATAACGGGGTCAAGTGCATTGCCTGCCATGGTAGCCCGCATGCGATCGGCCCAAGCATGAATGCAAGGGATAATGTGCAAGCGATCGCCCTACAGGGCAAGGCAGGGACCATTTCGAAGTGCACCGTTTGTCACACATCGACGCCAGGCGATGCCTTCAACCACACCTCGGGAAGTGCAGGACTGAAAAGGCTGAGTGCCAGTAAAGGGATCAGATAGTTAGATCTAGTATCCCCTTTTCTACGAGTACCGGCGTGACAAGCCGTTGGAACGCCGGTAGGAATAGGCCAAATCCGAGGGTCGCCACTCCGCCCACGGCAGCTGCGATCAAAAGGGTGGCGGCGGGTCCGCTATGCTGGGCGATCCATCCGGCAGTCAGGCTGCCCACAGGCATAAGGCCTAGAAAGCACATGGCATAGTACGACATCACGCGACCGCGGATCCGATCGTCGACAAGTGTCTGAATAAGAGTGTTGGTTCCGGCTAGATGGATCATCGTGCCGAACCCGACGAACACGAGAATCCCCGTCCCTATCCATTGGTTGACCGAAACGGCAAATAGGGCCAATCCAATCGAGAATAGAGCACATACCGACAGAATCCACCTTCCGAGCCCCACGACCGATTTTCGCGAGGCGAGCAGGACAGCGCCGGTTAGGGCACCCGCACCGATGCCGCTGTAGAGATGCCCAAGTGTCACTGCGTTTCCGTGGAAAACCGCTTTGGCGAAGACCGGCATCATCGTCTGGTAGAAACCGCGCACGAAGCTCACAACGGCAAGCAGGATAAGTAATCCAAGAATCGGATGGTTGTGCCGGATGTATCCGAGCGCTTCACGCAGATCACGAATGAGTTGCGCCTTCCCCCTAGCAACTTTGCGATGCGTCGTGCTAATCATCGACAGGCTGAAGATTACAGCCATGAAACTCCCTGCGTTTATCAGAAAGCAGACGCCCTCACCAGTGGCATGTATCGTAATCCCGGCGATCATCGGCCCGATGAGGCTCGCGATGTTGAATTGGGTTGAATTGAGCGCGATTGCGTTGGCAAGCAGGGTCCTATCCTCGACCATTTCGATGACAAACGCCTGCCGCCCGGGGTTGTCGAATGCGTTGACGATCCCGATGAAAACACTCAAAACGAAAATCTCCCCAAGGACCAGCTTCCCCGAAAACACGAGGCCCGCCAACGCAAGGGCTTGAAGCGCCTGCAGGGATTGGGTAATGAGCAGAAGGCGCCGCTTATCCACTCGATCGGTTACGGTACCGGCGAACGGGGAGACCAAAAGCATGGGAATCTGCTGGGCGAAGAGCACTCCACCCAGTAGGCTTGCCGATCCGGTTAGCCGATATACCAGCCAACTCATGGCGACGCTCTGCATCCAGGTGCCCACAAGTGAGAGCGTCTGTCCGATGAAGAACAAGCGGTAGTTGCGTGAAGTTAGCGCTCGAAAGACGGCTCGCATAGGTTCGGAAGCACGGCTCTCGCCTTGGGGCGACGCCAGTCAGTGCCCATCCTCTCTTACCCGACGGCCATCGCGAAAACCTTAGGCCAAGAGGATTCTAAGGGAGATGATTGCCTAATCGCTCCACAGAGCGATTGGGAAAGTACGAGACCGAATACTCGGATTTCACAAGGTATTGGCGTCGATACTGAATAGCCGAGATGTAAGCGAGCACCTTGTCTTGACCGTTACATCGATGGTCCACACAGAAAACTCCAGACATCTAGCGCAAACGAACAATTGCGGACCAAATTCAGGCAATTCGTAACATCTTGTGGTAGAACTCACGACAAATCATAAAGCCTCACCATCAGTTAACTGTGTTCACTGGCTGTGTTTTTAGTCGCTTTCGCTTTATAGTATGTCTTTGTCCTTAACTTCCCGATGCCAAACAACCAAGCTGATGATAGTCCGTGGGTCGATAGCCAAGCCCGCTTCGATGCCTTGCTTTGGACTTTTGTTAATGTGACGTCCGAAGCGATCGTCGTCATCGATGATCGGCAGCGGATCGTCCTGTTCAATCAGGCAGCCCAGGCAGTTTTTGGTTACTCTGAGCTAGACGTTCTGGGACGTCCTCTGGACTGCCTGCTCACATCCGACACAGCCCAACTTCACAAAGCGCTCGTCGAAGATTTCAAGCTCGGAAATCAGGAAACCCGGTATATGGCCGGCCGGCGCCTGATCTTCGGTATGAAGCGAGACGGGGAGCTGTTTCCCGCAGAAGCCAGCATAACGAAAGTCGAAATGAACGGCCGATGCTACATGGCTGCCGTTCTGCGCGATGTTAGCGAACGCCAGAAGGCTGACGTCCGGCATGCAGCTCAGGTAAGGCGGCTTGCCACGCTCCGCTCAATCGACTTGGCCGTCGCAGGAAGCCTGGACCTAAGGCTTACCCTGAACGTAATCGTTGACCAGATACAACGGAATCTCGGCGGAGATGCGATCTGCGTCTGCACGCTAAATCGGGAGTCGGCTCACTTCGAATTTGCGACAGGAACAGGATTCCATCACGTAACCAGTCAAAACGCTAGCCTGAAATTCGGTCAAGGCGCCCTTGGCCTGTCGGTTTCGGAGCAGCGGACGATCGTGATCCACGATCTCGATCACGAAGCATCAAGGTTTCGCCCGTCGCCGATCTTCGGTTCGGAAGGGTTCGTGTCGGGATATGCGTGCCCCCTCATGGCCAAAGGCAGAGTGCTTGGCTCTCTTGGCGTGTTTTTCCGAAGCGAGTTTGTGGCGGACGACGAGTGGGTTTCGTTCCTGGAGGGACTTTGCGGCCCCATTGCCGTCGCACTCGACGACGCGATGATGTTCGAGCAGGTTCAGCACGCCAACTTCGCACTGATCAAGG
This sequence comes from Fimbriimonas sp., assembly GCA_031292555.1. Taxonomy (GTDB): domain Bacteria; phylum Armatimonadota; class Fimbriimonadia; order Fimbriimonadales; family Fimbriimonadaceae; genus Fimbriimonas. The sequence goes on along the minus strand of JARLGV010000050.1, from coordinate 7,200 downwards.
CCTACGATGCGACGATCGAAGGCTGGTCCCGGGCGCTCGATCTTCGCGACAAAGAGACTGAGGGGCACTCACTGCGCGTCACGGAACTTACGGTTCGTCTGGCGCGGGCTCTCGGGCTATCTGAACACGACATCGTGCATATCCGCCGGGGAGCCCTTCTCCACGACATTGGAAAGATGGGCATCCCCGACCACGTTCTTCTCAAAGCAGGGCCACTAACTGAGGATGAGTGGCTGATCATGCGGAAACACCCGACCTTTGCCTACGAAATGCTTTCGCCGATCGACTATCTGCGCCCGGCCCTCGATATCCCGTACTGTCACCACGAAAAATGGGACGGTTCCGGGTATCCGCGTGGGCTAAAGGGCGAGCAGATACCGATTGCCGCGAGGATCTTCGCAATCGTCGATGTTTGGGACGCCCTCAAACACAGGCGACCCTACCGGAAGAGCGTCTGGCCGACCAAGAAAGTGCTTAGCCATTTCGCCCGAGAGCGCGGCCACCACTTCGATCCTCAGGTCGTAGACACGTTCTTGGAGCTAAGCGATCTCTGAGATTGTCTTGATTTTTGGACTAGCGTAAAGGACTCTTCTCCGGCTCTCAATGCCCGATCACCTAAATGATCGGTACTTATGCTCATTGATTCGCAAACCTTAGCATGATCGCAGGAGCCACTTGGAAGTGGATCAGCAATCCACTATAATGCCGTCTTCAGTATTTCCGATCGTCGATACGTCTGGAAGCAGCCGGTAAAAATCTGACTTGCAGAGCAGGCGACGGGAGAATACTGAGTCCAGTCCTGGAGGTTATTTTAGTGATTAGATTGGAATTGCCAACAACCAAAGCTGATTCGCTTCGACGTATTTCGACGGGAATCGCCGCGCTTAGCATGCTCGTATTCCCTACCATGGCATCGGCTAGTGGCACGCAGTTTGCTGCGTTGCCGAACAGCATTAGGCACCCCGAGGTCAGTGCAAAGTCCGCCCTGCCGTCCCAGCCGGGAGAGAGCGTCTACTTTGCCATCAGCTTGCAGCCACGAGATCCATCTGGCATGCAGACTCTCGCGGATCAGATCAACGATCCGTGGTCTCCTAACTACCGCCAGTTTCTGACGCCCGAACAGGTTGGCGAGAGATTTGGTCCTGCCCAATCGGACGTCGACGCTACCGTCGCCTACCTCACGGCGAACGGGTTGACAGTCTCGGACGTGGCCAAGAACCGACTCACTATCATGGCAACCGGCACCGCCAAGCAGGTCAGTTGGGCATTCAAAACTAACCTAGGGTGGGTCTCTCGGATCGATTCCAACGGCGTACCTGGGTTCTATCGAACGAACTTGACAGCACTGCAGCTGCCGGCTGCGATCGCGGGCAAAGTTCTCAGCGTTGACGGACTTGACACGTCTATCGAGCGAAGGCCGCTCGCCACCACAACTCAGTTGAATCCGACCCTCTTCCGGGCATGCTATAACGCAGCGAGCTACGGAGCAGGCTTCTATGGTCAGGGCGTAAATATCGCGATCGCCAACTGGGATGGCTACCGGCTGAACAACATTCCGTACTGGACGAGCACCTATGGCCTTCCCGTTCCGTCCGGCGGAGCCGGCTCGAACATCGTCGTTGTCAAAGTCGGAACCGGAACAACCTACGGGGTTGGCTCGCCCCAAGGAGAGGGCGATCTGGATCTCCAAGCTGTTCTCGCGGCAGCACCATTGGCGACCGTTTACGACTATGACGATTCGACCAACGACACGGCCGCGCCAATCACCACGCTCAGCAAGATCTCAAGCGACAATCTGGCCGACATCGTCACCGAGAGTTACGGATGGGAGACATCCAGCTCAAACACGTACTATGGATCGACGTGGACATCGGCCCACAACATTCACGTCTCACTGTCGCTCCAGGGCATTACTTACATGGCGGCCACCGGCGACGACGGAACAAGTGCGTTCCCAGCCCGAGGCGCTCGTTATGGCTACCCGGACATCGACCCAGAAGTGCTGAACGTGGGCGGATCGATCGCGACCGTTAACTCGGTCACAGGCGTCCGCTCCTCCGAAGCAACCTGGGGACTTTCGGGCGGGTATGGCGGAACAGGCGGATTCGATCCTTACGACACGGCCGCCCACGGATTTGCATTCAACGTCGCTCCCTCCTACCAGACGACCTACATCTCATCCAAGACGAGTAAGTACAACTATCGCTTGCTGCCGGATTTGGCGTCATCTGCCGGTGGGAAGAACGGGCTTGGCAGCAACAACGGTACCGGATGGGCTTACTCCATCTTCTACAACACGGGATCCGGTAGCAGCTACCCGCCAGGAACGTCGATCGCCATCGATGGAACCAGCATAGCCAGCCCGGCGACGGCAGGCGGCCTAGGCGCGATGATGGGACAGGTATTCAACGGCGTCACGCCGAACTCGTCTCGATCAAACGTGCGGTTCGGCAGAGTCCAGAACTACCTTTACGCGATCGGCACAAACTCGTCGATCTTCTACGACATCACTACCGGTTCGAGTATCGGCAACCTGCCTGGAACTAGCACCGCAGCAACGCCGGCGGCAGGATGGGACTATGCAACCGGTTGGGGCGCCCTCAATTTCGGCGGCCTCTACAACTACATCAAGAGCAACGGGACGATTCCTTAGCTCCATGGCACTTCCGGGCCGTTTTGCCGGCCCGGAAGCCCAAACCGCGGGTTTGGGCGAAACATATCGTCATCGAGCGGTCTAATACTCCGGCGCTCGAAGTCGATCTCACCGTCCCCTGGGATCAATGGGCAAGCGCAAGATTGTGCGCGAATGATCGTTGACCTTCTCTTTGCGTGTGTTGCGCTTCCATTTATTCAATCATCGGTTTTGTGGCAGATCGGTCAGCCGGACGGTACTCCTGCCGGCTTCGGATTGGCGCCGGGTCACTTCCGCGACTACCACACCGATGCGCTCTTTGTTGTAGGGGCGTCCCGCGAAAGCGACATACCCTATGTTCTGCCCGGTCCATTGGATACTTGGGCAGGAAGCCGTTCACATCGCGCCGATATCTTCTTTGGCCTTTCAGGAGCAAAGCCAAGGGGCTCGGCCCGACTTACTATCGACTTCGCCGACACTCAAGCCACTTCGCCGCCGCGCCTGCAACTTCTCATGAACGGGCGCATAGTTTCGAGCTGGCAGGCTCCCGCAGGCAGCGGAGACGATGTAGTCGAAGGACGCAGCCAGCGAGGAATGACCTGTCATTGGGTGTCCGAGATTCCCTCAGGTTGCCTTCGAAACGGCAACAACGATTTGTCCATTCAGACACTTTCGGGCAGCTGGGTCTTATATGACTCCCTGAAATTTGAGAGCTTCGGCGACTTGTGTTCGGTGCCCGTGAAAGACGGCGTTTTCGTCTCTCCTCTGCCTCAGCGTCAAGTGATTCTAGAAACACCGACCGGCCCGCGCCAGCCGGTCGACTTCGACGTCGCGAATCTTGGTCACCCCGTAGCGGCAACGATCTGCCTAGATCGAGGCGATCCGATTCCAGTCCAGCTACGGTCAGGGCGGCAAACCGTTACCGCGATGATTCGGCCGCAGTCGCCGACACCTTCAGGCGTTGGCCAAAAGAAAGAACGTCTCGCCATTTACATCCATACGGACCACCTAGATTCGAAGGGATTTCTCGAAGTCGAAGCGGTACGGCCCTGGATCGTCTACCTGCTTCCCCACTCGCACGTGGATATCGGATACACCGATATCCAGGCAAAGGTCGCGGAGATGCACCGGCGAAACCTCTTCGACGCACTCAAGGTAGCCAAGGAATCCAGGGGATTTGGAACCGACGATCGATACCGGTTCACCATGGAGGCGACTTGGATCTTGGATAACTTCCTCGCCGACGGCTCTCCCGACGAATTGCGCCAAGTTGCCGACGCCTTCCAATCGGGCATTTTCGATTGTTCGGCGAACTACTGCAACGTGCTCACCGCCCTCATGCGCCCCGAAGAGCTGATGCGAAGCTATGCTTTCTCCGGTCGGCTTTCTCAATGGCTAGGCATCTCTTTGCACACCGCAACTCAAACCGATGTACCAGGCGTAACGTGGGGCGCGGTCGATGCAATGTCACAAGCCGGAATCCGACATCTCGTTTTGATGCCGAACCCCTCTGACCGAATTGGCGGCGTCTTGAGCGCCTGGCAGGACAAACCCTTCTTCTGGTCGAGCCCATCCGGCAAATCGCGAGTCCTGGTTTGGGAAACTACTTCCTACGGCACCGCTCACGGCTTGCGCCACTTCAACGGAGATCGATCGCGAATCTATCGCACCAGCGATCCTAGCAAGGACTTCGCCGACGACTATATCTTTCCGAGGCTCAGCCAGCTTGCCTCAAGCAACTACCCATACGATGTCCTGGCGATGCCTTGGAGTGGGACCGACAATTTCCCGATCGACGGTGACGTGCCGCGCGCCGTGCAGAACTGGAACCAGAAGTACGTTGTTCCTCATCTAGTTTGCTCGACCGCTTCCAATGCCTGTATGCAACTCGTCGAACGATTTGGGAAGAGGATTCCAGTCGTTCGAGGGGACTTTACGCCCTACTGGGAAGACGGCGCCGGTTCTTCGGCCCGGGAGACGGCGACAAATCGAGCCAGCGCCGATCGGCTGGTGCAAGCAGAGACCTTGGCAGCCATGACTGCTCCCGAACGCTACGACGCAAAGGCCTTCTGGGACGGATGGCGTAACGTCATCTTGTACTCGGAGCACACGTGGGGCGCCTATAACAGTGTTTCGGAGCCGGATTCGGAGTTCGTCAAGGCCCAGTGGGCCATCAAGCAGAGTTTTGCTACGCATGCCGACGATATCTCGCACAGACTGCTGTCGTCCTTCTCTGCCGGTCGGATTGAGGCAGTTGTCTCGGTAACCAACACTAACTCGTGGCCTCGCACCGATCTCGTGACCCTGTCGAGGAGCCAATCGGAGTCCGGAGACAGGGTCGTCGACGACTATGGCCATCCTCTGCCCTCGCAACGCCTAAAGTCAGGAAGGCTCGCAGTATTGGTCAAGAACCTGCCCGGGATTAGCACACTAACATTGCATGTGACTGCCGGATCACCCTGCGTTGCAGAGCGTGCCAGTGCAGTTGGGCAAACGATCGAGAGCCCGGAGTGGCGTATCGATCTATCAACCGATGGCAACCAAGTCGTCAGGCTGTGGCATAAACGACTGAAGCATGACTTCGTTCATCCACCCTTCGACCTGAATCGCTACGAGTACCTGCCTGGCTCCGACATAAAGAACCTCCAACTGGACCGATCGATCGGCTACGATGTCATCGAATCTGGACCGCTCGTAGCTCAAATCCGAGTTCGTTGCCAAGCACCGGGAACGCGGGGAGTCTCCAAGGAGATTCAAGTGGTTGCCGGGTTGGACCGGGTGGACTTTTCCGACGAGATCGATAAAGTCGCAGTTCGGACCAAAGAAGGCGTTCATATTCCCTTTCCGTTTGCAGTTAGCGAGGGAGTGCTGCGGATTCACACGCCATGGGCGATCGTCCGGCCGGACTTGGACCAGATTGCCGGGTCTAACAAGAACTGGTTTTGTTCTCAGTATTTCGTCGACATTTCGAACGGCGGCTATGGGATCACATGGACCTCCCTCGATGCCCCGCTGATGGAAGTTGGAGGAATTACCGCGCGGATGCTCGACGGCGGCTACGATCCCAAGCAATGGATCGAACATCTGGGACCCACTCAGACGATCGTATCCTGGGCACTGAACAACCACTGGTACACGAACTATCGGGCTGACCAGAGCGGACTGCTCACCTACCGATACTCGATACGGGCTCATGACCAGTACAACGATGCCGAGGCCTATCGGTTTGGGGTTGGGCTGGCCCAGCCGCTGATCGTCGGATCGTTGCCGGCAGTTCTGCCACTCTTGGCGATTGACGATCCCAATGTCGTAGTGACCTCTCTCAAACCGAGCGAGGACGGACATGCCACCATCGTGCGACTTTGGTGTCTCGGAGGACGACCTCGATCGATCAGAATTCGGTGGTCCGGGTCGGCAGGCGTCCGTTCCCTCTCGGACCTTTCGGAGCGCCCCCTCCACTCGATCGGCGAAAGCCTCAGTATGTCGGGCTGGCAGGTTGTGACGATTCGGGTGGAACGGGCAAATGCTGCGAGCGGTAAGCTCTAGATATATGAGCTACCGCCCCCAGCCGATCGATACATCGGCTATTTCATTGCCCGCCGACTTGGAGGCGCTCACCGAGAAACTCGCCGAGAATTCCCACGAGAATTGGGCATCTCAACGGATGAAGGACGGCTGGAATTATGGACCGAGCCGCAACGACGAAGCCAAGGAAAACCCCTGCCTCGTTCCCTATTCCGAACTACCGGACAGCGAGAAGGTCTACGACCGACTCGCGGCGATGGAGACTATCAAGGCGATCGTGGCCCTGGGCTACGAGATCCATTTGCCGGGACTGGAATAGGGCATATAGTTGAACTGCCCTAATTCTTCGTTAGGGCATACCCGATCTCTTTCAGGTATTCGGTAACGGTTTCGATGATCCCGAAATCAAGCTTCTGGTCCATGATCCGCACATCATCGAACTCGCACATATCCACGTGCAGCAAATACGCCCGGATCGTCGATTTCGAATAGGCGAATCCTTGCACGAGCTTCTGCCGAACCCACCGACGGTGCTCGCTGTGCGCCAATGCTATGACATCACTCGGGTGGAGTTTCTCCAGTGAGGGGCCATCGTGCGAATCGGCCACTACGACTTGGTATCCCCTGCCTCCCATTCTGGCCATCGTCAATCGGGCAGGCAACCGGTTCGATTCCTTTTCGTCCTCCGATACATCTTTGAACGGCTTTGGCTGTTCAGCCGCCATCGCTGCAATTGGGCCAACCATCCTTTGCCGTTCCTTCTCCTCAACCCAAGCATTGTAGATTCTCTCGGCCAGGACTTCAATCTGAGAGTGATCGAGCCGAAACGAGCTCTCCTCTTCGAGCAGTTTGCGAAAATCGTCCGAGACGTGAAGCCGAATTACCTCCTTCGGAGGCAAGTCTGATGGGCCATAACATGAGCCTTGGCCCAATCGAGAGAGACTGACGATCGCTTCCATCGAACGGGCGCCATGGTTGTACTCCTTAACCCCCAAGAAGGCGGACAGTAACCGAGGGTCGATATCGAGGTGGTCATTCGGGTC
>JARLGV010000049.1 GCA_031292555.1 Fimbriimonas sp. | reverse complement strand
GTCGCTCGCCCTGACGGCGTAGAAGAACCCGTCGTCGCACCCGAAGAACGCGACTTTGCCTGCGACGACCGGAGCGGAATCAACCGCTTCTTTCGTACGAAAGGTCCACTTGCCGACTCCGGTTCGCGAGTCAACGGCAAATACCCTCCGGCTACGGGACCCAAACATGACCAAGCCGTCGGCGAAGGAGGCTCCCGCGTGGCAAGCTGCGCCTTCCTCTCGTTCAGCTTCCTTCCATACGATCTTCCGATGCATCAAGTCGATCGCGGTGTACTGGGCGCTGATCGAGGCCACATATACCATCGTCCCCATGACGGCAGGCGACGCCGCCACGTTCGTTCCGATCGCAAAGGCGGCAATCTGCTTTCCGTTTGTCGTTCGAAGCAGATGAGCGTGCCCGTCACAACCAGCAACCACCACGCCATAGGGCGTCACCGCCGGCGTGCCGTGGATTGGAGCCTGAGTCGTGTAGACCCATTTCCGATGACCGTTCGACCGGAGAAGGCAGGTGGCCCGGCCGTCGTACGACCCGAAAACGACCGCGTCGCCGAGAATCGACCCGGAAGAGACGATCTTGTCGCCCGTCTGATACTTCCAGCGCTGACGGCCCGTCGATGCGTCGACCGAATAGAATACGCCTCCCTCGTCGCCGAGAAAGACGGATCCATCGGCCAAGGTCGGCGAGGAAGAGAAGGCGGAGGGCGACCTGAAACGCCATTCGACGTGCCGGTCCGAAAGTCGGATCTTGTACAGACTTCCGGTCGTTGTTCCGACGTAGCCGAAGCCATCCTTGATCGCGGCAGTCGCCTCGATCGGACCATCGAGGACGATCGACCAGGATTGTCGCAACGGCAGCGCGACAGTAGCAGACGTCGTCCCCGAGTTCTGCGGATTGCCACGAAAGCTGGTCCACGCCCTCGGCGTGTCAGTCACGATCGAAGCCATCAAGGCAAGCGCAAGTAAGGTCATTCGGTTCTCAGTGCCTTTAGCATGTCCTTCCTTATCACGTAGGACGAAACGAGCGAACAGGCAAAGAAGTTAACGCACACTATCGCAAGTGTGGCTCCTGTCATCGCCAACCAAGCGACTGCGGATCGTTCAAGGATCGCCACCAAAATGGAAAGGAGCAGACCGGCAGTTGTGCCGACAAGCACCGCAAGGAGGGTCTCGGCCGCCAACAAGTATCGTACCGTCGACCGGGAGTGACCGATGGCAAGCAGGAGGGCGAATTCGGTTCTCCGTTCGAGTGCGTTTCGCGCAACGGCAAGTGAGGAACCGCAGACCCCCAGGGTCAATCCCAAAACGCCAAATGCCATGAAGATCGCCAGATAGGCACGGACGACGCCTTTCAGTGCGGCCAATATCTCGTGTGTGCTTCGTACCTTCACGCCATAGTCGGCAAGATTCGCTTCCAATGCCTTTCGGACCATTGCTTCGTGACCGGCCGGCGCCTTGACCAAAAAGAGAGTCGGCGCTTCGATGGTGGGATAGATCTCTCTCATCGCCGCCTGTCCAACCAGGATATCTCCCGTGAGAAATGTCCCGTGAGTCGCACCAACAAACTTCAGGCCGGCGCTCGCCCCATCTTGCTGGGCCAGTTGATATTGCCGGCCGACTCCTGAGTCCAGGATCCACTCCAGCGTGTCGGCATCGGCGACCGCCGGCCATGGCGGCTTGGCGGCCCTCAACGCAGACCACGAGCCCGAGTTCAGAGGAAACGGCGGCGAGTCGAGCCAATTATGGTCCACCGCCGCTAGCCTTGGCGTCGACGGCTTGGCAGGGTTCAGGCAGCTAACGTCGGTCCCGGGGCTTCGCAAAAGGGCAAACGCGGACACGCCGGCAAAAGCCGACTCATCAGCCGGATCGAAATGCAGGCGATGTCTACCCTCGGGAGTCGTCCAGTCGACCGGAACCGGCATGGACGTCTCCATCTGAAGTCCAATTCCTCCCAACCCCGCATCGTCCGAATCTCCAATACTGGCCGCCGATACCCCCAAAACGGCGCATCCGGCTCCGACGACGCCGACGACGCTCCAAAACCGTAAGGGCCTGCACCGGATGGAGCGTCCAACGTATGAAAGCGCCGTTGCGATCGGTTTGCCGACCGCGCGAATTCGTACGGTCGGTCTTGCACCTAGCCTACGATATTTGGCCCTGTCAACGATCGCCAACGAACCAAGAGAACCGATCAAGCCAACTGCCAGACCGGTGAGCAAGTCCGAGTATGAAACGATCGCGGTGATCCCGGTGAATTGGGCAGACAAAGGCATCCACAGGGAAAAGAGCGCCAGGCAGACACGCACAAACAACGGAGCAACAAGGACACCCACGACCGCGCCGGACAACGAAACAAGGAATGCCTCCGTCCCCATGGCAGAGAGAATGGTCCACGGCGAGAGCCCCAAATTTGCGAGAAGGCCGAACTCGCGAGATCGGCTTTGGAAGTTGAGGGCCATGAGCGATGCGGCCAAACCGAAGCCCGCGAGAAGGAGAAACGAGCTCAGCCCCAAGATCAGGCCCGCTAAATCGGAGGAACCCCGGGCCGCGCGCGAGGCATTGCGTCGAACCGGAGCGACCGTGATCATGGAGTCCGCAGGGCTTAGATCGGCAACCAGCCGCCGTGAAAAGGCATTCAAATCGCCGCCGTGGATTCTAACTGCGGTAACTGTCTCCCGTCCGCCCCATGCCGCCTGGACTATCGACGCGCCAAGAAACACTTTCGGGGCAGCCCGAAAACGCTTCCAGTAGAGTTCGTCTCTCTGAGTGACCCGGCTCAGGTCGATCGGAAAGGGCGTATGCCAATCCGAAACGCTGGCCGAATCCGTCATGCCCGCAAGTCGAGGCACGAGATCTGGGTCGGCGCCTCGGCCCTGGGTTCCCAAAATATGATCGAGACGCCCCGAGATCGACTGAGTTCCGTACCCTCCATCTGATTTGGGAATAAGGAGCCGCACCGTCACCGGGTCGCCAACCGATGCATTCAAGTCGTCAGCGATCCACTGGTTAAATGCGATCGACGATTGGCTGGCGTTCGTGTCTGCCTCGGCGATCGCGTAGTAGGAAGCCCTCTTGCCTGCTTGGACGCACTCGGCGAGCGCGACCAAAGTCGGCTCGGCCGTGGAACCGCACTCTCTCGCCGCTCGACGACATGCGGCAACCTGCCCTGCCGTCAACACGACTCGGTCGCACGTGACGTCGAGGGCACTCTCGGATCGATGAATCTCGATGCCTTGGTCTTTCAGCGAGAGGTGTTCCAAGACGTCGTGCACTGCCATTGTGCTTGCCTCAAGGATGAGGTTCGCTTCGCCTTTGACCTTCACTGACCTGCAAAGCCACTCACGGTCCACAAAGATGTTGGCCTTGGGTCCTACCGTCGGGTTCAAGTCGAATGCCCCAATCCCGGCGTCTGGAAGCAATCGGGCAACCCGAACTGGGATCTCCACCGTCGCGTCCCGCACGAGTCGGTGGCCGAACACGGACGACGTCGGCGTTCCGTTTGGGACCGGCGCCCGCAAGTACAGGGTATTCCCGACGGACGCCCTTATCGACTTCGCCAACGACCTTGAAATCGCCGCCTCGCCTGGTGCAATAGGAGTCCAGCCAACGAAAACTCGCTTTGCATCCGGACCCAACCCGAAGAGGATGGCGTGAACCACCTGATTGCCAGCCTCGTCTGACGCCGTCGCGTTCAATGCGAGGGCTGCCGATCCCGTTGCGTCCGCCAATTCGGCGCGGAAAACGCCGTGGGTTGCGATCGCAAACGACACCTGACCGAGAGGCTTCACAAGCAGGTCGTGGAGATGGGAGCGGATCGACGACTGGACGCCAAGAGCGGCTGCGATCATAGCGGTGGCAAGTGCCACGAACCCTAACGCAGGCAGGTGGGTTCGCCAGTGGAATGCCAGCGCTCGGGCGGCGTACCGTAGAATGATCACGACTCCTCCGGTTCCAACCTTCCGTGTTCGAGCCGATAGGTCCGATCCAGCTTGTGGGCAAGTCCCAGGTTATGAGTGACCATAACCACGATTCGTTCACGCTCGTGAGCCTCTGCCAATAGCAAATCCACGAGATCCTCGCCACGAGAAGGATCCAAGCTCCCGGTGGGCTCGTCGGCGAGAAGAAGCAACGGCTCATGAATGAGCGCCCGAGCAAAGGCGACCCGCTGACGTTCGCCTCCGGATAGAGTTGCCGGAAAATCGGATGCGCGCGAAGACATCCCAAGGCGATCCAACAATTCCTTCGCGAACTTGATCGGGAAGCGTTCCCGCCTTCCGATACTGGGCGTCAACACGTTCTCCAGTGCAGTCAGATGGGGCAAAAGCAGGTGTTCTTGAAAGATGAAACCGACCGACTGCGACCGATAGCCTTCTAGCTCCCTGCTCCGAAGCTCTCCGACGGCGATCTCGCCCAGGAACACCTGTCCCGAGTCCAGCCGTTCCAAAGAACCCAAGATATTTAGGAGCGTCGACTTTCCCGATCCGGAGGGTCCCACGATGGCGACCGCCTCACCCCGATGCACGGTCAAGTCGAGATCCTGAAGTACCGTCCGGTCTCCGAACGCCTTACACAGGCTCTCGACGCGAAGTGAGTTCGCGCCACGAGTAGGCGAGTCGGGCATTGCCTATGCCTCCGATTCCTTGCCGTGGCGAGGACCGTGGCGTAGGTAAAGCGCACCGGTTGGGCACTGTTCTGCGCACGCTCTAGCGGCGCTCTTCAATGCGACGGCCAGCGGTTCGCCGAAAGGCCCCCCGACCCGCGTATCGAAACCGCGTCCTCGGAAGGAAAGGCCAAGCGTCTCACCGTGCTCTGCTGCCACCCGTACGCAAATGCCGCACGAAGTGCACTTGCTCTCTTCGAAGATGATTTCGTCGTGGGTGTCGTCGATCTGGATCGGCCGCGTGGAACCTTTGAATTTCGCGGCATCGAGGCCGAACCGTCCCGCAAGCGATCTCAGTACGCACACTTCAACCTTTGCGCACCCGCACTGCATACAGCGTGCCGCCTCCTGTTGGGCCTCTTCGAGCGACAGCCCATCGTGACGAGGAACGACCCTTGGCCGGCTTTCGGAAAGCTGTAGGCGCGTCTTCACGAAGGTAGTGTTCGATTTGTCGACCTCGAGATTGAAAGGCGCGAAGGGCACGATCTTTTCGCCGGTCAGGAAGGAATGGACGTGATCCGCCACGGCGTGACCGTCCCCCAAGCTTCGTACGCTGATCTTGCCGGGCGCGACCGATCCACCGGCTGCAAACACTCCTTCCAGGCGGGTCTGCCCGGACCCCTTCTGCACTTTGACTCCGCGGTTCCCCCACTCCAATCCGTTGGGCAGTGTGTTCTGAGTGAGGGTTCCGACCGCCAGAACCACCGCGTCGAAGCTGCTCCGAATCTCGGCCAAGTCAACACGCATGTTATGATGGAAAACCGCCCCCATCCTTCGAATGACGTCGATTTCGGCTTCCAAAACGTCCTTCGGCAGAACGTCGTCCGGAACGTCGTAGCGAAGTGCGCCGCCCGGTTCGGGGCGGTCGTCAAACAGCTCGACGGCATGCCCATGCCGCATCAGGAAGTAGGCGGCCGACAAGCCCGCCGGCCCCGCACCAATGATCCCGACCCGTTTACCAGTCGAAGCTGGAACGGAAGGAACGTATGGCGTGTCCAATTCCACTTCACGATCCCCGACGTACCGCTTGAGCAAACAGACAGACAAAGCGCCGTCCTCAGCCTTGCGACGGCAACGTCCTTCGCATGGCGTCGGACAGATCCGCCCAAGCGTCGCAGGAAACGGAATCGTATCCTTGACGATCCGTCCCGCCTGCTCGAAGTCGCCGTCCAGAATCGCTTGATTCATTGCCGGCACATCGAGATGGGCGGGACAGCCGGACTGGCACGGAGCGATGCAGTCGCCGACGTGGTCGCTGAGCAGCAACTCCAAAGCCATTCTGCGATGGCGCTGAACGACCTCCGAATCGGTGAGCACGACCTGTCCGGCTTGAGCTGGCGAGGAGCACGAAGGAACCAGCCGACGCGAACCTTGGATCTCGACGCTGCACAAGAGACAGCTCGCCCAGGTTCCGCCCCGGGGGAGCCAGCAGAGAGTCGGGACGTCGGCGCCGGCTTGACGTGAAGCTTCAAGGAGCGTGGCCCCGGCGGGGACACTCACCGATATGCCGTTCACTGTCAGTTGGATTACGTCTTCACTCAACGACGATTGCCTCCTCAGGACAGTCTACGCGGCATACATCGCATCGCACGCATTTGACATCGTCGATCACATGCCGTTCGTGGGGACGCATCTCAATTGCGTCGACCGGGCATACCTGGGCACAGCGTGTGCAGCCGATGCATCGATCGTTGACCCGGTACCGAATGAGCTTCATGCAACGCCCCGCCGGGCACCTCCCCTCAAGATGGGCCTCGTACTCCGAACGGAAGTGCCGGAGCGTGGATAGCACCGGGTTTGGCGCTGTCTGACCCAACCCGCAGAGACTTCCCTGAGTGATGGCCTCCGCCAGAGTCTCCAGACGATCGAGGTCGTCTGCCGTGCCGTGCCCCTCGCATATCCGATCCAAGATCTCCAGCATCCGCCGAGTGCCGACACGGCACATCGTGCACTTGCCGCAGGACTCGTTCTGGGTAAACCGTATGAAGAAGCGCGCGAGGTCGACCATGCAAGACCGATCGTCCAGGACGACCATGCCGCCAGAACCCATGATCGCCCCCGCCGACTGGAGCGCTTCGTAGTCGACCGGCGTGTCTGCCATGGAAGCGGGGACGCATCCGCCAGATGGACCGCCCACCAACACCGCTTTGAAGGTTCTCCCTTCGCCGACGCCTCCTCCGATCTCTTCGACGATCTGGCGGATAGTGGTACCCATCGGCACCTCGATCAGCCCGCCTCGGCGAACAGCTCCCGCGAGCGCAAATACCTTCGTTCCTTTGCTGCCTTTACTGCCGATCGCCGCGAATGCATCTGCTCCGTTTCGCACGATCCAGGGAATCAAAGCGAAGGTCTCGACGTTGTTGACGCAAGTCGGTTTGCCCCACAAGCCTGCCTCGGCAGGATAGGGTGGCCGCACTCTTGGAATCCCACGATGGCCTTCCAGACTGTTGATGAGGGCGGTCTCCTCGCCGCAGACGAACGCCCCTGCCCCTCTCGCAATCCGCAGGCGCATCGAGCCGAGCAAACCCTCACTCTTGACGATCTCGATTGCTTTTCGGATGCTGGCGACGGCATGCGGATACTCGGCTCGAATGTAAAGTATCCCCACTTCGATCCCCATCGCGTAGGCCGCGATCAGCATTCCCTCAAGGACACGGAATGGAAAAGATTCGAGCAGCATCCGGTCCATGAAAGCGCCCGGGTCTCCCTCGTCGCCGTTGCAGATCAGCGTTTTAGGAAGCCCCTTGGCGTCTCGCACCATGCGCCACTTTCGTCCGGTGGGAAATCCGGCTCCCCCTCGTCCACGGATGCCGGACTTGAACACGGCATCGATGACTGCATTCGGATCGCCTGAGGCGCGGACCGCTTCCAGGGCTTGGAAGCCCCCTTGCGCCCGGTATGCATCCAGGTCGAGTGGCGCGGTAACGCCGTTACCCTCCATCGCGATCCTCAGTTGGGGATGCAGGAATTCGCAGAGCATTGGATCACGCGGATCGACTCGGGACTCAAGCCCCTCGTTGCCGTTAGGGTCGACAAACCAATCCAGGAGGCCGGAAATCCCCGACTTTAGGCGTCCGCCGATGCCGGATCGCAGATGTCGACGCACGATCGCATCGGCTTCTTCCGCCTTGATCTGGGTGTACCGAACCGAACCGCCCGCCGGATCAACCACTTCGCACATCGGCATTTGGTGGCAAATGCCGGTGCATGAAACCGTTTCGACCGCGCCCAAGAGGCCGTACCGCTGTGCCGCTTCTTCCAGAGAACGCCGAACCTCGACGGAGCCGCATGCCGCGCAACAAGAGTCGGTCGCAATGCGCAGTTTGATGGGTCCTTGTCTCGTGGCGGCTTGTACGCGCGTGTTCGAGTCGACCCGCTTGATCGGAGGGATGAGCGATCTGGGAGCCGTTTCAGCGTTTAGGCCGCCGAAAGTGACTCCATTAACGACCACGACGGGCGCAAGCGAGCAGCAGCCGACGCACGCGACCCGCTCCAGCGTAAATCGTCCCGACGTGTCCGTCTCGTCCTCAGACGACATGGCGAGATGCCGGCGAAGAGAATCTTCCACCAGGTCCGCGCCGCGAACGTGGCATGCCGTGCCGTGACACACTCGGACCATGTTCTCGCCGACCGGCGTACGGCGAAAGTAGGAATAGAACCCGGCGACGCCCTCGATCTCGGATGCCGCGATGCCGGTCCGTTCGGCGATCATCCTCAAGACCGGATCAGGCAAGAAGCGAAACTCCTCTTGGACGGATTGTAGGATGGGGATCAGGTTCTCCGGACGACTTCCGTGCTCTTCGATCAGGCGAGTCACTGCCGATTCGTATGGGTTGGCGGCAACCGTACTCACTTTGCCCCCACACAGAACAGGTGATGCTCTCCACGCAGTAGCATCCGGGCGCCCACGAAAGCGGGGGTTGCCTCCGCCGTCTCGCCAAGCCGATGCTGGGCAAGGGGTTGGAACGTCCTCGATGCCAGGAAGGTCCGGAGCGTTCCGTCCGTTCCCAACAGATAGACTTGATCGCCGACTACGACCGGCGACGACTTTGCGGGCTTGTCGACGCGCTTCTCCCAGGCGATCATTCCACTTGCCCCGTCGATTGCCGAGAAAGTCCCGTCCGACGTGACAAGGAAGACGAGGCCCTTGCCATAAACCAGGCTCGCGATATCCGGAAGGGCAGGATCGCTCGTCTTCCAGACAACCTTTCCACTTGTTGCGTCGACCGCCATAAGATAGGAGCCCTGTTGGCCTATGAAGAACCGACCGTCTCCAAATGCGGAGCTCGCGGCGATCTCTCCGCTCAAGCCGTCGGCGTGCCAAATCTCAGAGCCGCTGGAGGCGTCATAGGCCGCAATGCTCGGGCTTGCCACGACGACCACCGCCGGTTTGCCACCAAGCACGGTAGCAACCGGGCTGCTCCACGAAGCTGAGACCGTACGTTTCGTCTGCCAAACCGTATTGCCGGTCTGCGGATCCAGCCCATACAAAACCGATTTGCCTTCGTCAGGAGACGACCCTTGATCCACCTGGACGATCAGCTTCCCACCCGTGACCAGCAGCGAGCACGCGAAACCGTAGTTGTTCTCGAGGGGGCCGAACCCTCGCCCCCACAACGCCTTACCACCTACCGAAACGCAGACGACGTTCCCGTCCACGAAAGCGGCGAACACCCGTTTGCCGTCGGTGGCCATGGTCGACGGCGCGTAGCCGGCGTCGGGAGACGGCTTGACCGGTTTGGTGCCCGCCAGGACCGGAATGCCGAGTCGCCATAGGGATTTACCGGTAACCAAGTCGAATGCACAGATCTCCCGGTGCTTATCATCAGCGCCGGCAAGAAATACCTTTCCGCCCTGCACGATCGGCGAATTCCAGCCCGGCAGGTCGAGGTCCACTTTCCAGAGTATGCCTTTGCCGGAAACCGCGTCCCAGTCGGCCGGTCCCTTCCAGGCTGGAACCGTTCCCGCTCCTAGACCACGGAAGCAAGGCCAGTCCCCGGAAGACTCGACGGGGGCCACCGAGACTCGAATGGGTTTTCCGGGATTGTGCGCGTTCGGAGGAGCCGCTGCTCCGCCGGTGATGGGAAGTGGAGCAAGCGACGTGCCGCCAAGCGTAGTCGGTCCAGACGGGGCTGACGTTACCGAAGAAGCGGACGCCGCCGAAGTTGCCGCAGGAGCCGCCGTACCGGCGCCGGGAGAGGCGATCGGCAACGATTGGGGGGCGGATGGGGCCACCGGCGTAACTTGGGGAAGTGGCTTGGCTGCCACGTAGGCCGCCACCGAATCGTGGCGAGAAAGCGTCGCGACCATCGCAAGAACTCCACCCATGCCCATCCCAAGCACCAAGACGGTTCGCTGGGCGCCGAGGAGTTCGCTCGCGTTCCTAATCGGCTCGTTCGGATTTGGCCTGGCCGGTTTGCCAGACAACCGGTCTGCCGCCTTTGCGAACACGAGAAACGCAAACACGCCGCCGAGTAACAGTACAAAGCCAGTCTGTGAGAACTGCACGCTGCGGAAGTAGGAAGCTCGCAACCACACGTCCTGTTTGCGCAACGATTCGAGCAGCGGCTTGTTGGATGGGTCAAGGTTGATCCGAGTGACGAGTTCATCCACCCGAGTCGGCGGGTTCGGATCGGATGTGCGACTTGCGAAGGCATTCCAAACCAACGCGATAAGGACAACCAAACTCAACCCTGCCGCCACCCAAGAACAACGACGCATGGCAATGGCCCATCCAGTCTGGTCAGCGTTCATCTAGGCGACTCTCCAGTTAGGACGTGACCGCCTCTCCCTCGGAGGGAGGAAGCGTGGGCTGCCGACCCACCACGCTCGCGGCACGATACGGCAAAGTATTCGAATGCGGACCAATCTCTCAAACTGCTCCTCCAACTGGTTCGGGGGGCTCGATGCTGGCCATCGGCAGTGGAGGGAGAGCGTACTCCCGGTGGGGAACCGGACAAGCGGAGTAGCAGCGTGCGCAACTGAGGCATGAGGATGAGTCGGCTTCGTAGTCGTTCGAACCCCGACGGCGGAGATTCGAGAGGGATTTCAGTGCGAAGACGAGGCCGATCCAAGCGCCAAGAATTGGCGCACCGATCGCGAACTCGTGCTCGACGGCAGAGCCCTCCACATAGGCGTCTTGAGTGGTCTTTCGGTGACGGTCCCACGCGTCGGCCAGAACCGTCTTCACCTTGGGAGGATGCATTTCGGCGTCGCGCAGCACGTGCGCTCGATGAACTCGAAGATCCCATGACGCCATCATCGGCGACATCCGCCATCCCGCGAATGCGAACAGAGCGATCAGAATCGGCGTCACCGCAAGAGTTCTCGTCAGCCTCCGCCGGATCTCCGTGCGGTCCTGTTTCGCGATCGCAGGAGGCTGGATCGCTTCAAAGGGACATGCGTCCGCGCACATGTGACACTGGACGCATTCCTGCGGAGTAACGCTAACCGAGTACTTGGCGAATACGGAAGCCCATCGCAGCAGAACGCCGTAGGGGCATAGGAACCGGCAGTACGGCCTGCCGATGAACAGCGACACGGCAAGAATAGCCGAGCCAAACAGAATCATCAGGAAATGCCCGTGCATCCGAAAAAAGCCGACGAACGGATCGTATTCACAGATCGCAAAGGCCGAACCGGTCGATGCGAACAGGATTGCTGCGCCGAGGTAGACATACGGCGCCGCCTCCAGAGGCGCGCGCCACGATGCCGGGATCCGTATCGGTTTGACGAGCAGAAGGTCCTGCATCGCCCCCATCGGACAGACACCTCCGCAGAAGACCCTGCCGAAGAACAGCGCCGCCAAGAGCGGAAGGACGAAGAAACCGGCGACCGTCAAGGGAAGCCGATAGTCGCTGTGAGCAATCGCGTAGGCGACGTTCTGGATCGACCCGATCGAACAGACGCAGCCGAGCCGGTAGAAGCCGAAGTACCCTAGCGCGAACAGGGAGACGATCCTCAATTCCTTTCGCGAACGTCTTTTGAGCACGATCCACGCCGTCAACACCAGCAAACAGGCCAGCAGGGCGAGGTCTACGTATTGAAAGGAACCGTCGCGGGGCGCCGCCGCCCGTTCGATAGGAATGCGATAGTCGGTGAACTGCGGCGGCGGTTGGGAGTGCTGGTCCGCAGTCTGCCCAAACGCGACAAGAGGAGCCACCAAACAGAGGAAAGCGGCGCCGGCCCGCCTCATCCCTTTGGCCTCTTCAGCATGTAGGGCCGGTGGCCCGGTACGCGAACGACCGCATCGGCCGGGCAAACGTTGGCGATCGCACACTGATTGCAGTTCGCGCATCGGTCATGCCGAATCTGAAGATACATCGATCCGTTGCCGAACTGATGACAACCTTTCACGCAGAGCGCGCATCCGATGCACCGGTTCTCGTCGACCGCAATCTGGTGATAGGGGTCCTCGATGAATGTCCGGCTTATTGCATCGGTTGGGCATCGGACGTTCTCAGCCGTCGTCGTGTCCCCCGTTCGCTTGTCTCGAAACAGGCCGAAGCAGAGTTTGCAGTAGCCGCACTGAGCGTAGGCATGCACGCACTTGGCCGCCGACGGCTCGAGCACGCAGGCCGAAGCACAAAGGCCGCACTCGGTGCATTTATCAGGATCGATCTGCCAGACCATCTCGGCCGCTTCGCTTCGAGTGGCGATCCCACCCAGGGCAAACGCGCCTCCCGCCAGACCGCACAGCCTTACCGTGTCTCGGAGTACTTCACGTCGGGTCGGTTTGTCGCTATCGGCCACGGCCATCCTCCCGCTTGATCACGTCCCGGTAGGAGAGAGCCTGGGGAAGGCCGCAAGTCTCCGCGATTCCACACGTCCGGCAGATCGTCTGGTTCACGCAAGACTCACCCTTCCGCGCCGTCATCTTGCCCACCGACCCGACCAAAACCGGCAACGCGACCCATCGGATGGCTGAACGAAGAAATTGCCTACGGGAAGGTTCGGAGGGGTCTTTCATGTCATACCGGCGCGAACACGCGGACGGCGCCCTCCCACGGATCCAAAACGAGAACGCGACTCCCCATGGCCGCCGTCGCGAGACCGAGCGTCTCGGTGTGAAAACACTCTGGGCCGGCCACAACACACTTCAGCGAGCCATCCGGCGAGATCACCTTGACGCGGGGAAGCCCCTTCTCTGCGGTGACCATATCGCCGTTCGGTAAAACGCTGACATGGGTCGGGTTACAGCAACCGCAAAACGCGTCCATTCCCATTCCCGGCTCGCCGACCGCTTCGACAAGCCGACCATCTGGCCCATGGCGCTCCACGCGATGGCGCCCGATGTTCGTCACGACTAGGTCGCCGCTTGGATGCAGCGACAAGCCGATGTACGGGCTCGGGACGACCAAGCCGGGATAGTCCGCAGACTTCGCTCCGAATCGGCCGATCTCTGTCCCCTGATGATCGAACCGGACGACGCATCGATTGCCGGCATCGGCAACGACGACTTGGCGAGCGTCCGCGACGATCGATACAATCCTTGCTCGTGGGCCAAGCGAACTCCAAGTTCCTTCCTCTCCGATTGGATGAACTCGATCGTCGGTCGCGGCAAAGAGTCGGCCGTCCGGCGACCAGGCCACGCACTTGGCCGCTCCCGGCAGTTCGTGGGTGAGGCGTCGGGTCCCGTCGATCGCAAATTCGCGAACCGCCATGTCGCCGGCAACCCAAAGCGAAGTTCCGTCGGTGCAGAGACCGCGAATCCAGTGGAAATCCGGACTGAACTGGGAAACTTCGCGAAATTTGATCAGCTTTGGGTCAGTCTTCGGAGGGGCTCCGTCACGCACCAGGCGCTCAGAGGCGCATCCTGCACCGGTAAGGGCGCCAAGCACGGTGATGCCGGTGAGGCCCGCAACCCCCGCACGCAAAAGGTCTAGCCGGGACATCTGAGCGGCATCGCGCTTTGGCTCAACCGAGCCCACTTCCCCAACCGTCGGTTTCGAAGGATCTTCCGTCACGACTTCACCATTTTCAAACAGGCCAGCGAGGTGGCGTCTCGAACCAGCACCCGGTCGCCGGCGATCGCGATCGGCCCCCATGCTTCCGGACCTTTCAGCACCGGCTTCGAGCCGAGTGGCTTGAACGCCTTCTCGTTCGCTTCCGCAAGGGTCATCACGCCTTGGTCGTTCAGCAGCACAACCTTGCCGTCGGCAATCAGGTATGACGCAGTTCCGAACCGCCCGGCCGTGCCCGAACTCCAGCAGAGCTTTCCTTGCGGATCGAGGCAAACAAGTTCTCCGCCCGGCCTGACTCCATAGATATGACCCTGGTAAAAGATCGGAGTTTGCTGGTCCGAGCCAAAAACCTCCGGGCCAAGCCGAAACTCGACCTTCACCGACCACGTCGGGGAGCCTTTAGCAACGGAGAGCATCATCGACCCGGCGTTGTAGCCTCCGCTCAGAAAGATCCGACCTCCGCCAACCGGCAGAGGAGTCGGAACCGTCGCGGTGTTGACGGTCCATTTGTCCGTATCCCAAAGCAGTTTGCCGTCCTTTGCCGACACCGCCGCGACTCCGGCGTTGAAGCAGTACACGAACGTTTTCTCGCCGTCGACGGTGACAGGCTGAATCGACGAGTGAGTCATTAGCCACCCATTGGGGTTTGGCGTGGTCCACAGTTCCTTTCCCGACTCGAGGTCGAGCGCAAGGAACAGGCAATTCCCTCCGGTCGCGAAGATGATACGATTGCCATCGATCAACGGACATTGGCCGGCGTACCACTCGGGAACCGTCACGCCGTACTTTTCGACCAAATCGAGCTGCCACTTCGGCTTCCCAGTTGCGACGTCGACGCATAGCACCATGCACTTCGGTCCGAGCGTGACGACCGACTTGCCATCGGTTGCGGGAATCGTTCGCGAAATGCCGTGATTGCGCTTGATCACCGCCGAGTAGCCGGTACGCCAGACTTCGCGACCGTCCGCCAGCGCCAAACATCGAAGAACATCCTGTTCGGACGAGGAATCGTGGTCGAGCAGGAACACCCGTCCATCTTTGATACAAGGGGCGGCATAGCCCTCCCCGACACCGACCTGCCAGAGCGGCTGGACTCCGTCGATCGAATTGGCAACCACTGAGCCGGTGGGACCGATGTTGTCGCGATTCGGGCCACGAAATCCGCTCCAGTCTCCCGGCATGGTTGGCACCGCCAGACTGGCCGACAAACCACCCGGCAGAGGAATTGAGACGGCGGACGTGGAGGTGTTTGTGCTCGCGGCCCTCACCAGATGGCTCTTGTTCAGCCCCATATCGCGAGGTGAAACGTCGACGGGCGAAAAGTAGGAACGTCCCCAAACGCACAGCGCGGCGACACCCAGGACGCCGATCAAGGCCGGCAACCCGGTTTCTACTGGAACCGGCAGACGAGTGCCCACGACACTATCAGTTTGGGACACGGTTTCTCAAATGGCATGTCGGTGAAACGAGGTCATCGGAAATCACCACATCGGTTCTACAGGGTCGGAGCGGACAATGTATCCGGTACCCATGCGAGCAAAAGGCGCCTTCACCCTGATCGAGTTACTTGTCGTCATCGCGATCATCGCTATTTTGGCGGCGATCCTCTTCCCCGTCTTTGCTCAAGCCAAGCGTGCGGCAAAGCAAACGGTTTGCCTTTCAAACGTGAAGCAGATGGGCCTCGCCGTCGCCCTCTACAACTCGGATAACGACGGCACCTTTCCAATCACGTTCTACATGGGTTTCGACCAGAATTCCTACCCTTGTATCTTGACTTCCTTCCAAGCAGTCCAGCCATACCAGAAGAGCGCCCAATTGGTCGTCTGCCCAGATGATGCGAACCCGCTGAACTTCGAGACCGGGAGTATTGGGCTCGGCTACCCTCCGACTTGTCCTTCGCTACCGAATGTGACCCACATGAGCTATCAGCCCAACTTCCGGCTGATCGACGTGGGAGATCCAAATTTCCTGGTGAACCCGTACACCGGTGCAACCGGTCGTCCGGTCCACAACGAGAGCGAAGTCCAGTTCCCGTCCAACACGTCCGAGTTCTTCGACGCAACGATTGCCCTGTCTGGTGGAACGGCCGCGTTCGTTACCTATCAGATGCCGATTCAGCCCCGCCACCGCGACCTCGTCAACGTCGTTTGGGTCGACGGACATGGGAAGCCGGTGCATACAAGGCCCCAACTCGACGCCAACGGCAACCAGGTAGGCGGCTCGGCACTCGACGGCCAGTCGATCCTTTCGTGGCTGGTTTCTGATCCTGGCCCGTACCAGGGCAAGCGCGAGTTGGAGGGCATTCCGATCCAGCTATCGGACGGTTCCTGGTCGTTCGAGTAGATCCATGCGTATTGCGATGATCGTCGCAGGCGCCGGATCGATGTATTGTGGGGCCTGCGCACGCGATGCCGACTTGGCGCGTGCCTTGATAGAGGCTGGCCAACAGGTTGCGGTCTTCCCGATCTACACTCCGATTCGCTTGGAAGAAGACCTTGGCATCGAAATCGAGCCGTTACGCATGGGAGGTATCAACGCCTTCCTACGGGAGAAGTACCCGCGCTTGGCTCGCGCCAAGATGCTTAACTCCCTGCTTGACCGCCCCTCACTGATCACATGGGCATCGCAGTTCGCGGTGAGAACTCAGGCATCGGATCTCGGCCAGATGACGGTTTCCTTTCTGGAGGGAGTAGATGGACCCCATGGCGGGGAGATTGAACGCATTGCCCAGGATGTCGCCCTGTTCCAACCTCGAATCGTGATCCTCGCGAACACGCTTCTCGCCGGAATGATCGATCCGCTTACTCGTGCGACTGGCGCACCCGTCGTGTGCCAGGTCCAAGGCGAAGACGGCTTCCTTCTGGAGCTTCCAGAGCCGTGGCGCGGCAAGTCTCTGCTCCTGCTTCGAGAGCAGGTCGAAGATGCGTCCCATTTCATTGCGCCGTGCAAAGTACACGCTCATGAGATGTCGGAGTTGCTCAAGCAGCCCATCTTTCAGTTTTCCGTCGTTCCGCCGTCGGTCAAGAACTCACCCAACCTGGAGGCGAAGTCCTCTTCGAAGGAAGTACGAATCGGGCACCTGAGTTCCATACGCCGGGCGAAAGGCCTCGACATGCTGATCGAAGCGCTCTCGAACCTCAAGGACCTATCGTGGGATTTATCGATTCGGGGGAAGATCCTCGAGCCAATGTACTACAAGGAGTTAGTGCGAATGGCCGAATCCAAGGGCATTGCCTTCGAGTACGGCGGCGAGGTCACGCCCGATGCAAAAGCAGGCTACTTGAGAGGATGCGACTTCATCGTCTTGCCGACCCGTCTCAGCGAATCCCGGGGGATCGTAGCCTTGGAGGCGCTTGCATCCGGAACGCCTGTCATCGCCCCTTCGCGAGGAATCTTCCCGGAACTCGCACGGGTCACCGGAGGGGTTGCGCTCTACGACGCTCCCGAAGCACTTGCCGACACGATCCGAAGCTGCATCGCCCAGAGAGTTGGGTGGCACCAGCGAGGCGCCAAGGCCGCCCATGCCGTTAGCGAGACGTACTTCCCGGCCAGGTCCGCCGCTGCCGCGGAGGCCTGCTTTCAGCGCATCCTAAGTGCGGGATAGAGAACTCCTCAAAAGCAGTCTTCGAGCAAGCAGACCGCGAACGAAGGAAATCGCCGTCAGCGTCCTCAGGGTATGCAAGGTTTCCTCACCGTCGGAATGGCGTGGATCGGGATGATCCTCACAACGAATGCTGGGGCGACTCACGCGGGAGATTCGGTGGCGGGTCGAGCCCGCGCCAACGACGGCAAGCCGTTGAGCCACGTGACGGTATATTGGGTCCGCGGACACATCGGGGAAGCCGAATTGGTCAGGACGACCCTTACCGATGAGGAGGGTCGATTCGTGTTCTCGCCAAGGCCGAAGGCGGTACCCATGAAGTCGGACACGATTATCGTCGACGGGCAAAAGCTGGGACTGGCGGTGACCGCTCCCTACCAACTCGATCGCAGGCCCGACGTGTTCCTGTCTCCTCCCACCGACCTAATCGTCCCTATAACCGATATGGACGGGAAGCCGCTCGCGCGAGTCCGGTTAAGAATCGACGAGTTGCAGGTCGGCCTCATGAATGCGGCGATTCCGGACGCCCTGCGCACAAGATTCGAGGGCGAATCGGACGACCACGGCATGCTCGTGTTCCACGATCTGCCCCAAGGCGCAAACACCGTTCTGGCCAACGACGATCTGCGGTTTACGCTGCCGGGCCGGGAGTCCATTGCTCTTTCGCAGACCACGCAATCCTATACATCCACGCGGCGACTGGATCGTGCCGGCAAGTTTATCGGATCGGTGCTAGACGCCAAGACCGAGAAACCAGTCGCCGGGCTTCACATGACCGCCAGGAATATCCAATGGGGTACCCAGTCTTCCTCGACGACCGATGCGGAAGGCAAATACCGATTCGAAGGGCTGGCCCCGGGGGCTTACCGGGTCACTTCGGACTCGACCGGCGAAGTGCTGCCCAAGCAGATTGCCTATCCGCTGGACAGGTTCCCCGTCGCGAACGGCGATCCACAAACTGCACCACCCATACCGGCGTTTACCGGCGGAGTCCTCTCCGGCACAGTTTCTTCCGCGACCACCGGCAAGCCAATGGGCGACATCGTGGTACGCGCGACACCGGCGGACGACGCTTCCGGCATCGCCACCACGACATCGCTAACCGGCGCCGAAGGCAAATACCATTTTCGACTCATGCCCGGCAAATACAACCTGTCGATTCGGTTCGGCACTCCAGTTGCGGTAGAGGTCTCAGATAACGCAACCACGACCCGCGACGTTGCTTTGCCGGAGTTTCCACCGATGAAACCCGGACCCATCCGGAGTATCACCGTTCATGTGGTCGATCCCAGCGGCAAGGGCGTTCCGTTTGCCGAAGTCAATGCCGAAGACCGTTCAGGTTTCATGAGCGACACCGTCTATCGGACCGACGAAACCGGAACGATCGTGCTTCGAGATTCGGAGGCGCGTTCCCCACTCACGCTACAGGCGCGAGCGGGCAAGTTGGCCACCAAGGAGCCCAAGACGTTTGTCGACGAACATGAGACGACACTGCACGTTTCCGAAGTCGCGTTCGGCTCTATTGAGGGCCGCGTATTGGATGCCAAGGGTTCGCCTGTCGAAGGTATGTCGGTGATGCTGTTCGTGAAGTCGGGACAGTTCGGTCGAGGAACCGTTGTGGCCCGATCCGATAAAGAAGGACGCTATCGATTCGACGATCTGTGGCCAGACCGCACTTACTCGGCAGGTGCACAGGAGCCCGGCTGGACACGACCCATCTGCGGAGAGGTCCAAGCGCCCCTTGGCAAGACCACTCCTCTTGAAGCACTGACCGTTGGAAAGGCGTCCGGCTCGCTGGCCGGTCGCGTCGTCGACCAGCGTGGCGACCCGATTGCGGCGGCTTCCGTCAGCGTGAACGGCGGGAACACCGTTCTTACCGATGCAAAGGGCGGGTTCAAGGTCACTGGTATCGGTGACGATGCCGGCAGTGTGGAGGTTTCCTACGATGCCACGCATAACACTGGCAAATCGTTCCATGGCTCTCAGCAGGATCTGGTCGTAGTTCTGGACCTGTCGAAGAAGGGTCCGGACGCGGCCGCCGCACCGGCGCAGCCAACCCTCGTCGGAAAGCCGGCCTTTGAGTTGGCCGTGAGCAAAACGCTCGACGGAAAGCCGATCAGCATTGCCTCGCTTAAGGGTCATGTGGTCGTAATCGACTTTTGGGGGATTCATTGCGGCCCATGCATCGGCGCCCTTCCGGGAGTCGAGCGACTCTGGCAGCAATTCCGGGCCAAGGGCGTGACGGTGATCGGCTTGCACACGGGCGGCGAGTCGGTTGCCGACGTCCAGAAGTTCGTCCACGACAAGGGCCTAACCTATCCGATCGTGATCGACGAGGACGACAGCCAACTCTCGTTTGGCAAGACCTTCCGCAAATACGGGGTCTTCGGCATCCCTTCGATCGCTGTCATAGATGCCCATGGCACGATCGTAGGCGTCGACATGATGGATACTGACGCCTTCAACAAAGTCGGAGAACTGCTAACCCAAAAGAGCTAACCCTGCCCCAAGGAGCGCGGAATTCACTCCGCCTAAGTTCAGTGGACTTCAGTCCGCACTCGCGTTACGTCAGGCACCACCTGACTTCCGGTCACATAACAGTTCTAGGAGCAGGCAAGAGCTGATCAAGCCGTTCCGAGTTAGGTTCGACTGGCATTGACTACGCCAACGGCGCCGCTTTGCCGCTGATTTGGCCGGGAGATCCTGCCCATCGACCATCGCCGACTTGGGGGCATCCCAACCGGTGGCTCGAACCAAACCTAACCGTGACTTGGCGCATCCAGTTTCTTGCGCTGCCACGGAGGCAGCGGCTACGGGGGCTGCGGGCGCGGGACCGAAGACCGGCTCAGCAAGGCCGAATTGGAGTCCGCGCTCCTGGGTGGGGGCGCGGACTTGAGCGGCTTAGGAGATGTCGACTACGGCGATCTTGTCGATCGTGCGGACGACGAGTTTGCCGTCGACCAAGATCGGGGAAGACCATGCTCGGCCTCGGATCGGGGCGATGCGTCCAACTTCGGTGTAACCGCTCGGATCGAGTTTGACCAGCACTACGTCTCCGTTCGAGCCGTTATTCACAAAGGCGAGTCCTTCGGCAGCGCACATGCCGCCCTTTTCGAACCCTTCCTTCTGCCAAACCGCAGTTCCGGTGTTCGGGTCGAGGCAAGTCAACTTGCCCGGATCGCCGGTTCCGTAGATGTACCCTTTATACAGAATCGGAGCATTGAAGTGGGCCTGGATGACCCGATTCTGCCACCGGATCTTGGCACCGTCCTTGTCGACGTCGACCAGACCACAGCCATGGCCATAGCCCGAGGCGATGAACACGCTGTTGCCGATGACGACTGGGGTCGCGGCGTTGACGTCGGGTCCGGTCTGCCACGGAACCGACCAGAGTTCCTTGCCCGAATCCGTGGAGATGCCCGCCAGTTTCTTGGCTTGGAACAGCACGTACTGCCGAACTCCCTGGATCGTAGCGATCACGGGGGTCGCATAGCTGGCCGCGCCGGTCCCGGCCTTACTAAGAAGGGCGCCGGTTTTCTTGTCCAGCACCACGATTGCGCCATCTTCCGCACCGGGGGCCAGGATGAGCTTGTTTCCATCGACGATCGGAGAGACCGAATAGTCCCATGTCGGCCGCTGTCCGCCGTACTCGGACACAAAGTCGTGCTTCCACTTGATCGAGCCGTTCTTGGTGTCGAAGCAGATCACTTTGCCCAACCGGCTGACCGTGTAGAGGTTATTGCCGTCGATCGCGGGAGTCGTTCGCGTGAAGCCTTGGTTGTCGTTGTCGGCGTCGGCGTACTTGGTCTGCCAGACTTCCTTGCCGGTCGCCAGATCCCACGCATGGACGATGTCGTCGCCGCCGGAGTGGTCGACGATATAGAGGATCTTTCCGTCGGAAGCGGGACCACTCCATCCGTTATCGGAGAGCGGCGCCTGCCAAAGCAAACGGGGCGGTTTGGATGTCCAATCCTTGTTAAACCCTGTCATCGGCGAGATGCCGGTTCCGTTCACTCCCCTCCAGCATGGCCAGGGCCATTTGCCTTGCGCGATTGCGGCGGTCGAACCATCGGCCGAAGAAAGGGGTGTTGCGATGCCATCGGTTCCTTTGGCATCGGCGGGCTTACTGCCCGTACAGGCACACAGTGCCGAGAACACTACCACCGAGGACAAAATGCCCGGCAAACGTGTCATGACGACGGACCTCCTTACATGGTGGCCCGATTTAGGGAGCCGACCATTCGAAGCATACAGCATGTGCAACCATGCTCAACTCCGTCGGCGGCAACTGCCCTTAGTAAATTACTTTACTGCCGCCGATTCGCGGAATCCTCGTTCGACCATATCGTTCGGATCGGTCGACACCGGACCGTCGCGCCACAGCCATCGCATCATGTCGGGGAAGATCGCGCCGCCGAATCGCTGGCCGTGATTGTTCATGCCCCACGTGTAGTTTAGGTCGTATCCCTTGCTTGAGAGTGCCTTCATCAGGCGGACGTTCTGATAGAACCAGTCCCACCGTTGGTCGTAGACTCCGTTTCGAATCCCCCGGTTGTCGTTTCGTCCATCGCAGAGAAAGATGCGGATTGGCTTACGTCGGCTGTGAAGAACCCGCTCGGCGTAGACGTCGCCGCCGTGGATATTCGTAAAACTCCCAACGATGCTGAGCACCTTGCGGAACTCGTTGGGCCTTTCCCAGGCGACCATGAAGGCGGCGATCGCTCCGGAACTCGAGCCGCCTATCCCCCGGTCGTTCGGGTCTTTCGAGATGTTGTACTCCTTCTCGATCGCAGGCATGAGTTCCTCGGTGATGACTCGCGCGTACTTGTCGTCAGGCGTGTTGTACTCCACCCCACGATTGGTGAACCCGTCTCCCCATCCAATTTTTGGCGATGGCTCCTGTTGCTCGGGTGTCCGGCCCGGATTGATGAAGACCCCGATCATCACCGGGATCTCGCGCCGGTAGATAAGGTTATCCATGACGTTTTGGGCACGGACCTCCCCGTTCTCGTCCTTAAGAGCTTGACCGTCCTGAAAGACCATCAATGCGGTCGGGACCTTGGGATCATATTGAGCTGGTACGTAGACCCAATAGGTGTGCTGGGTCCCCGGATACACGTCGCTTTTGATCACAAACGGACCGCGAATCCCTCCCTTCGGCACGCCATCCTGAGGCATCGAGTCCGGCCCTAGCCGGTACTGCGAGTCTGGATTTGGCCGCTTTTGAGCCGAAACGCGAGACAGCGCTACCTGGGCAAATGCCCCCACCCCAATCCCAACGACCATCACCGCAATCAACACTCCTGCCTGCTTCGTCATCCGACAATCCTCCAGACCCAAGACCTTACTCGATTCGGCGACAAGTCGGATTCGTAGAGCTATTCCGAGCCCTTCCATCGCCTCGTCGCAAAGTGCATTGAGTCGCCTAGCGCGAAGCGCTGTCCGCCTTCCCCAATGAATGCTGTGAAAAACTTCACATTTCGCTTGCATTGACCGAAAGGATGTGTGAAAATATTCACATGTCGACGTGCGCACCGCGACTTCAGGTAGGAACCTATGAGTGACTTTGTGTTTTCAACCGTCTCCACTGCCCTCTTGAGGTCGGTGCCCGTTGCAATGGTCGGTCTCGCCCTGCTGCTTCTTCTGCGGAAGAGCTCAGGCGCGAACCGACACGTCGTTTGCGTCGTGACGCTCATGCTCTTGCTGGCTATCCCAGCGCTTGAGCTGATCCCCCAGAGACAGAACGTGGTCATCCCCGTCGTGGGACAAGTTATGTCGTTGCGTGTCGCCCAAGCCCCGCAGGCACTTGAGAAGGTCCCGTCGATTCGAGCCGCGAGCGCGGCGGTCGAACAAGTGGCGCCCAGTCTGTCGCTGGCCAAGGTGCTCTTTGGAATCTATCTCTTGGTTGCACTATGGCTGGCGATTCGCCACCTTGCCAGCTTCTTCGTTCTGTCGAGAGCCCTCGCCAAGGCGAAGCGCCTTCCCTTGAGCGTCCCCTACACCGTCGCGATCTCCGATTCGGTTAGTGTTCCGCTGGCGACGTGGTGGAAGAGGCCGACGATCGTCTTGCCGGCTTCCTCAATGGACTGGTCTGAGGCACGACGGGCAACCTCAATCGAACATGAGGCGGCTCACATTCGGCGTGGCGACCTGCTCTTCGGGTGGCTGTCATTTCTTGCCCGCCTCTTCTACTGGCCGAATCCGCTCGTTTGGGTGCTATGCGCCAAGCTGTTCGAATCCTCCGAGGCGGCTACCGACGATTGCGTACTGCGTTCGGGAGTGAACGCCACAGACTATGCCGAGGTTCTCGTTCAGACGGCGGCTGAGTCCCGACGAGGAACCCCCATCTTCTCGCCCGCGATGGCTCGATCCAGCAAGGTGGGGCGTCGGGTTCAAGCGATTCTCGATCCGGTTCGCGAACGTGGAGGGGCCAGTCCGGCAACCGCTTTGGCAACGGTCGTCGTTCTCGGCGTAAGCACCCTCGCGATGGGCCGGATCGGTTCCGGCTTGCAGGATCTCAGCAAGGTGGCGATTCCAAACAGCAACTACAAGGACCTCCTTGAGGGATCCACGGTTCCTGGCGAAGCTTCCAACGGGTTTGCCGGGGTTTCGGCTGACGGTCGGAAAGTTCTCCTCGTTCAGGTCCAGCGCTGGACTCCGAGCGGTGTGGAGGCGTGGAAGCCAGACGGAACGCCGCTGGCGGTGAACCAGCAGATCCCGGATGATTGGCATCGGCACAATCCGGCCGAACTGCATCTGTACAGTCAGTTCCAGAACGATGGATCGATCGATGATTCGGGCGCCGGCATCGGCTCCGGTCCGTTCTCGCCGGGCGATCCGGATAGGCTGACCTTCGCGGGCGGCGGGCCGATTCGCCACGTTGGCACGACCCAGACAATCATGTCGATTCTGGAAGTGCCCCAAGTCGGAACGTCGGGAACGGTTTCGGTGACATTCGGCTACAGCGAGCAGTTGGGGAAGCCGATCTATACGGCCTACCCTAACGGAAACCACCCGAACCGGGGTTCCATCCCGGCGACGCTTTCAGCCGAATTTCCAACTAACTTCGAGCAGACCGTCCATCTCGCCTATCCCGCCTATGGCACACCTTTCGTCTTCGACGAACACGGCGAGAGTGTCAAGGACGGTCACGGCGGCTTTGTCCACAAAAAGGTACTGAGCACCAAGCTGACCTATACCGAGCTTGCCTACAATTCAGGCAACCACTCGGTAGAGCCGGAGGCGTATCGCGTCGGCACCTTGGCGCCAATCGAACACGATTGGAACGAGGGACGTCAGCGGAACGAGCTTTACGACTTCAGCTACTATTGGCCGGTCCCGCCGAAGGAGATCGATCACATCGACATCAAGGTCCACAAGGCTTACCATGTCGTCTTCCTCAACTTCCGATTGCGACCGAATCACGACAAGCCCTGATGAACAACGAGTCATTGCCTTACCTGTCGAAACGAGAACAACAGATCATGGAGGTTCTCTACGCAAAAGAAAGCGCTTCCGCCAACGAGGTGATGGAGGCGTTGCCGGGTAGTCCCGGCAACGCCACGGTTCGGAAGCAGCTACCGATACTGGAGGTAAAGGGGCACATCGAACACGTCCAAACCCCAGGTGGCGT
>JARLGV010000048.1 GCA_031292555.1 Fimbriimonas sp. | reverse complement strand
CGTCGACGCTTACCCAGTGCTGATGGCCCGAGACGAGTTTGGCCAGTTCCGGTTGAAGGCAGAACATGATGGTCACCGGCCCATTGGATACCGAGCCAAACGTCGGCGGGTTGCCGTAAGTCCACGACGACTCGAACCCAATGACCTCCTTGTAGAACCTGAGACTCGCCAAAATGTCCGCCGAAGCAAAGATCGGAGTGCCGCCCGTGATCATTCGGTAACCCTACCAGAACGCGCAATTCGCCCGGCGAGCCGGGTTCGCGGCACACCGATCGGCTCGTAACGTGGCACCGACCAAGAGCGTCACGGACACGGTATCGCAACCCGCCCTGCTGCCTAAGCGGTTGCGGCCTTGCGACGATGGGGATGATCCACATGGCAACGGTAGGTCGTCGTGCCGCGCACTTGTCGCCTCGAAGGACCGTGAGAATTGAGTTTGGCTTCGGGCTTCAAATGCGAAACGCCGGCACGAACCCTCCGGCGGCTACGGCGGCTTCTGCTGACAGATGGGAGGCCGAGCTTCGGGCTTCAAATGCGAAACGCCGGCACGAACCCTCCGGCGGCTACGGGGGCTTCGGCTGACAGATGGGAGGCCGAACTGCGGGCTTCAAATGCGAAACGCCGGTACGAATCCTCAGGCGGCTACGGGGGCTTCGGCGTTCGTGATAGGCCGAGGCGGATGATCTGTTGGTCCTGGGCCTCCAGCACTTCGGGGCGGTGGGCGGGGGCGAAGATTGGGTCGCCGGATAGGTACCTCTCGATCGCGTCCGGCTGGGTCAGCGCGATTTGGAGGGCGGGAATGAACTCCAGGTCGTCGTCGTTCAGCCCGAGCCGCTTCATACATTCAGTTACCGGTCGTACGACGAGGGCTTGGACCGAGTAGCGGTTGATGTCCTGAGGAACCCTCACGTCACGCTCGATGCCGGCTTCGGCGGCTTGGCAACGGGTGACGTCGAACGAATGATGGGTGCGGCACGCGTGGGGACGATATTCGTAGCCGATGCAGGCGCCGTCGACATTGAGGGGGCACATCCGGCCCTGGAGCACCTGCTCAACCGGACTCATCTTCAATCCCTCCGCTACATGGCGTTCGATTCTTTTGAGGAGTAGGTCCAACTCGTCGACAGACAGTCTCTTCCGAAGGTAGAACGCGAGGGCGAGTACCACGGGGGCTTTGGTCGTCACGCGTATGTGGCAACAATGGGAGCAGCCTTTGCGGCATGCGATGGTGGCCTTGCCGATGTCGGCAAAGTCGATGGTCGATGCCATCGACGCAAGCAGTTGGTCCAAGAAAAGGAGGGTGTCGTGAACGCCTTGACGCAGGCCGTGAGCCGACATTCCCTCTGCGAGCGGTTCGACGAACTTGCCGGCCGCCGTCATGTAGGCGGCGATCAGGTCGTCGGCGCCGGGGCGATCCTCGAGATCGTACGGGTAGGTGAAACCGATCTTCTTGAGCCGGTCGACTGTACGCGCGACTGCCTTCTCAGGATCGGGTTTGGTCTTCTTCTTGCCCACTCTTGCGACTCATGGTCCGGGACGCCCGCCGCCCTGATACGCCGGTTCGACCGGCGTCGGCGAGCGTCCCTCGAAACTTTCTAGCCCTTCGCGCCGGCAGCGACCCAAGCGCGAAGCGACTGGATGTCCTTTGCCGAGAGGGGAGCCTTCTTGAATGGCATGCGCGGCTTCTTGGTTCCGTCCACGTACATGATCAGCTTGCTCTTCTCTGGGTGACCGGCGACCACGATCGAGCCCTTCTCTCCGCTCTTCATCAAGGAGGCGAAGCTGGACAGGTCGACCTTCTCGGGATGGCTCTTCGCGTTGTGGCAGGGCATGCAGTTCGACTGGATCAGCGGTGCGACTTTGGCATACGGGATGCCCTTGGTCTTGGTCTTGGACTTCGACATATGACCTTGATGGGCGCTGCCAACTGCGATGAGAGCGACCGAGGCAAACAGGACTGCTGCGATGTGGAGGGTTACGGGAGGTTTCATTTCGCTTCCTTTTCTTTCTTTTCTTTGGGACCGAACGTCCATTGGTAGGCAAAGTAAGTGGTGCCGTTGTCGTTGCCGCGGAGACCGGTTCCGATCGACATCATCAGGTGGTGGCCTTCGTCGAAGTCGTAAACGCCACCGATGTTGAAAGCGGTGATCGACGACTCGCCGACGACCTGTTGGGTCGTGTGGAAGAACTCGCCGCCGATCATCAGGTTCTTGGTGGCTTGGCATTGAAGGGTCAGCCCGGTGAACCAGTAGTTCAAGTTGCCAGGTCCAGGGTTGTTCCAATAGCCACCGCCCCCGTAAGCAGTCCAATTCCCGTAGCTCTTTTGAAGCCAAACGGGAAGGAAGAATGCGGTCTGACCGGTGCTCAGGCCCTTTGACCGGTTGCCGGTGGGCACTTCGACAAGCGGGAAGATGCCGACCATCGGTCGGTGGTCGTTCTCCTGAACGAAACGGTACTTGATGCCCACCTCGGTGTCGCCGTAGCCGTAGTTGAACGGTTGGCCGCTCGCGGTGGCGTACGCCATCGGCGCGATGATGTGGAACTGCACGTTTGGCGCGCCGCCGTAATTCACCTCCAAGTGAGGCAAGGTTCCAGTCGATTGGCCGAAGAAGCGCGAAGTGATCGATGCGATGTACACCTCGTAGTGCTGGAACTCGACCGGCTCGGGGTCATCGGTAATGAACGGGGGACCGGGAGTACCCCATGCGGGGACGGTTGCAGCTCCGCAAACGAGCATGGAAAGGCTGGCCAGGCAAAGTTGGCGCGATGTGGTACGGCGGCTAAGACAGGACGATGAACTGTTCAAACGGATGGGACCTTCTATTTGTCAGCGATATTGAGAGTCGATATTAACACGTCCGGTTCGATTTGGGTCGAGAAACAAAGCAAGGAATCGTTAAGACGCCTTGCGAAAAAATGATATCCTCGAACGACGAGATCCCCACGATGTTGAGCAGTTGCGCCCTCGTTGCTTGGATGTTGCTGTCCGGAGTTGCCGATGACGGGCAGACGGTTGACTTCAGTCGAAGGCCGGTTCTGGATGAGTCGAGAACGTATGTGCTTATCTGGTCGCTGCCGGCGTCCGGGAAGCTGAACGAGACGCTCAAATCGACGATCCTGTCCGTCGATCCGGCGACGAAGAAGGTCGGAATCCGACTGCAGGACGTAGGACATATCGCGGAAGGCGCCGACCCGGGTCCTAAGCCACAAGACGTCGAATCGTCGCTGAACCCCCATAACCTGCCGACCGGTCTGACGATGAAGGGGAACAACTACATCTGGATCGTCTGGGCGGCCGCTGGGTACACGCCGGACGCCAAGGTGGCCAAAGGCGCCAAATACGCGATCGAATGGAAGACGGCCAACGACGACATTACGCTAAAGGGCAACGGCGAGGTCGTGTCCATCGACTCCACAAAAAACACGGTGTTGCAGCACATCGTGCTCGAAATGGACCTGAAGGGTCGCCGCCTGAACGACTTGGATCTGACCAGCGTTTCCGACCTCAAATCGGGCGCGATGCTCAGCAGTCAGGGAACGTTTGGTTTTCCCGGTTTCCGGTACAAAGTCAAAATCGAATCGCAGCCATAGATGTCGTGTTGACCGGCGACGCAGACGGAATCCGCCGATCCCGGGCTATGTTCTGAAACCCCATCTGCAGGATTGCCGGAGAGGGCCCTGCCCTCGATCTTCGGGTTAAGATTCTGGATTTGAGGCGCTCCACTCCCAGATTTGGGTGAACGAGCCGTCTTCGTTCTCCCGGTCCCGGGTGTGATGAAAACTTGCTTTCGAGAGCACGCGTTGCGAGGCGGCGTGGTCGGGGTGAACGGTGGACTGCATCCACCGCAAGGCGAGGTGCTCCTCGGCATATCGCACGAGGCCGCACACTGCTTCGGTGGCGTACCCGGCGCCCCACGCATCCCGGCGGAGAGCGTATTTCACTTCCGGTTCCTCTTGTTGGTCGGGGTGCACGATCCCAGCGCAGGCGACCATCGCGCCGTCCGTCTTTCGGATGAGCGCGATCATGCCGTAGCCTCGACGCTCGAAATTGCGATTGGTGACGTCGACCCAGTGGGCGCAGATCTCGGGAGTTAGCGGCCGGGAGTCGCCCACATACTTCATCGCCTCGCTATCGCCATAGATCGCCGCCATCGCGGCGGCATCCTCCGCGACCAAACGGCGGGCAACCAATCGCTCCGTTTCGAACAGACTCACTTGCGCACCTTCGGAAAGAGTTGCTTCTCAAACCAATCAAACACGGAGGGGAGACCCTTCGTATAGGTCACCCAATCATGGCCGCTCTCGCGGATCTCTACGTACTTGTGCTCGACATGGGCGTTCGCAAACGCCGCATCCAAGGATCGGGATTGCTGGACCGGTACTAGCGTGTCGGCGTCGCCATGAATGAGCAATGTGGGCGGGAAACCTGGTTTCACAAGTTCGATCGGCGACAACTCCTTGGCGATCGCCTTCCTTTCGGTCAAGGGCGTCGTGGCCGAAACGCCGAACGCGGGCAGTAGGACGGCAAGGGCAGGAACGTCATACGGCAACTTTCCGGCTGCGCCCCAATTCGAGAAGTCGGTCGGCGGCATGTAGGCAACCACTGCATTGGCTCGGCTGCTTGTCCGCTCGACTGGATCGGAGGACGTCGGGTTTCCGTCGTCGCCGAGGCCACCGATCTCAAGTGAGAGGTGGCCGCCTGCGCTTGCGCCGATCACGCCGATCGCATCCGGAGACACGTCGTAGGCCGCCGCATGGGCACGGATGAACCGGATCGCACGCCGGACTTGAGGCACGATTTCCCTTATCGAATACTTGGGTTGGGTCCCGTGGACCACCTGGATCATCGTGTAACCCTTCGCGTTGAAGGTCTGGGCGACGCCTTCGTTGATCGCTTCGTGATTGGATGCCCATCCCGAACTCACGATCCAGGCGATTGCGACGTGATTCGGCTTGGCAGGACGAAATACGTCGAGCGTGAACGCGCATCCGCCTTGCTTCAGGTAAACGACGTCTCGCACGCGAATTTGCGCGCCGGCCAAGGCGACGCATGCCGCCGCCGATAGTAGAGCGACCGGTCGCATCTTAGTTCTTGGATGCGGGAAGGTACTTGTCGAACCAATCCAACGTGGCAGCGAGACCTTTCATCATCGTGTTGCCGTCGTGGCCGGTGCCGTGGATGACGAGTAGGCGGTGGGTAACGTGAGCTGCCTCGAATGCGGCATCCATCAACTTCGATTGTTGGACCGGCACGAGCATGTCCGCGTCGCCGTGGACCAAAAGCGTTGGGGGAAACCCGGCCTTGACGAGGCGGATCGGCGAGAGATCGTGTCCGACCTTTTGAAGGGTGTCTTTCGGAGTGTCCTTCGTGACGCCGAACGCTGGGAAGAAGACCTGCATGCCAGGAACGGTGAACGGCGTCACGCCCGTCGATCCCCAGTTCTCGAAATCGGTCGGCGGAAAGAACGCGACCACTGCGTCCGCTTTGCTGCTCACGCGATCCACCGGGTCCTTCGCGTTGGGATCTCCGTCGTCGCCGAGGCCGGCGATTTCGAGGGAAAGATGACCGCCTGCGCTCCCACCGCACACGCCGATCGCATTGGGCAACACGTCATAGGTAGCCGCGTTGTCACGAACGAAACGAACGGCGCGTCGGACCATCGGGATAATCTCGGGAATCGTGTACTTCGGCTGAGAGCCGTGAACCACCTGAAACACCGTGAAGCCCTTTTCGTTGAACGGGGCGGCCAACATCGGGTTGATGCCTTCGTGGTTGGAGACCCACCCGCCACTCACCATCCAAACGATCGCTTTGTGGTTGGACGTCTTGGGCTTGAACACATCCATCGTGTAGGCACATCCGCCCGACTTCATGTAGATGACGTCCCGCACTCGGGTCTGGGCCGAAGCGAAGACGGCGGTCAGGGCGAGAGAGGCGACGATGATTCCACGCATAGTGCGCATCGTACCCGCCGCCACATAAGAACCCCAACCCGGTCCCAACACGATACGGCGGCCGGTGGTTTACCTCCTCTTTCTTGCGCGGTCGATCAACTTTCGAAGGTCGTCCAGCTCCTCGTCGGTTAGGTTACGATCCTCGGAATCGATCAGAGTGGCGACGGTGTCGCGAAGCGAGCCCGCAAAGAACGTCTGGACGAGCTTGTTCAAGGCGCCCTTCGCGGCAGACTCCTTGTTCATTTTGGGCCGATAGAGGAAGCCACCTCGGGTTTCGACGTGTTCGATCTGCCCCTTTTCCTCCAGTATCCGGAGCAGCTTTCGAACCGTGGGGGGTGGGGGGGGTGCCCGGCCCCCCCCCCCCACCCCCGCGGGGCGCCCGCGGTCGTTTTTGTTTTTT
>JARLGV010000047.1 GCA_031292555.1 Fimbriimonas sp. | reverse complement strand
GCGGACGGGAGACACACAAAACTAGCCGCAAACAAACCGGAGGGGGTGGCCGAATTCCGTCGGAATGGGTGGCCGAATTAAATCGGAATCAGTGGCCGAATTGTTTTGGAATGGGTGGCCGAATTCCGTCGGAACGCGCAGGCCGAGCTTGCAGGTGCGCACGCGCCCAACCTTCTCCGTAGTGACGAGTCCCGCTTGCTCTAGTACGCCTTCGTGCTTCTTCATGCCCGTGAGGGTCATGTGGAACCTCTCGGCAAGGGCAGTGATCGAAGCATCCGCACGCACGAGCTGCTCCAGAACGCCGCGTCGGGTGGGGTCCGAGAGCGCGCCGAACGAGGCGTCGAATCGGATCTGGCTATACTGAACCATACGGTTCAGTATAGCACGTGGATGAGGGCATTGCAACTGAAGGCTGAGCCCCGCTGCGTTGCCCCGACGATCGACCCAAACTCACGATCAATGGCATAGACAGGCGGAGACTGGTACGGCTGGCGACGGCGCTCCAAATCCACCCTCCGTTCACAATAGGGTTGACCTCAAGCCTGACCGATCACCAAAGTCTCACGGGCTGTTTCGACTTCAGTCTCAGTGATCATGCTCAGGCCGCTGATCCCAGGAATACGCTCCATCTGAATGGGAAGCCGGTCCAGCATGTTACAAACCGATGTCCCGAACTGACGGCGAACGCTCTCCTCGCAGCCGTCGACTTCGTTGCTTTCCCTCGAAAAACCACATATTCTTGTTGAGTGGTTTTCGATCGCGGAGTGTGCTCTCTCCTCCCATGTGACTTCTCATGAGATTAGGCAGCTGGTTTTTAGGCTTCTTGGGCGTTGCTCCCCTTCTGTATGCGATGGCAAGCTCGCCATCCCCGATGCGAGCACCGCGCCGGCAGGCAGGCTCTCAGAGCGATTGGCCGACCTACGGAGGAGGCCCGAATGGGATACGCTATTCGAACCTATCGCAGATCGACCGCTCGAACGTCGACAAGCTCCAAGTCGCATGGACCCATAACTGCGACGAGGGACCGGGAGGCACACAGGCCCAACCTCTGGTAATTGGCCGCGTCCTGTATGGGGTTACTCCAAATCACAATGTGATCGCGCTAGATGCCGCCACCGGGGCCCAAATCTGGAAATTCGAGTCCGGCATCGTCGGTCGCGGACCGAACCGCGGACTGACCTATTGGAGCGAAGGGAGCGAACGCCGCATATTTGTGGCGGTTACTCAATACGTTTATGCGCTGGACGCGGCGACCGGCAAGGCTATCCCGAGTTTTGGCTCGAATGGGAGGATCGACCTGCGAGAAGGAGTTGGGCGCGATCCCGCCAAGCAATCGATCGTGCTCACAAGCCCGGGCGTGATCTACAGGGATCTGTTGATCGTCGGGGGCCGGGTGTCAGAAGGGCTGCCCTGTACGCCCGGGGATATCCGCGCTTACGACGTCCGCACCGGCCAGATGCGGTGGTCGTTCCATACCATCCCTCATCCCGGCGAGTTTGGATACAAGACTTGGCCGAAGCTTGCCTGGAAGGTGTCTGGATCGGCCAATAACTGGGCGGGCATGACGGTCGACTCAGACTTGGGAATCGTCTTCGTACCGACGGGATCGGCGGCAAGCGACTTCTATGGGGCCGACCGGGTGGGAAACGACCTCTTTGCCAATACGTTGTTGGCGCTCGACGCGAATACGGGTAAGCGCATCTGGCACTTCCAAGCGGTCAAGCACGACATCTGGGATCGAGATTTCCCTGCCCCGCCTGCGCTTGTGAGGGTTAAGCGCGGACAAAAGTGGATCGACGCCGTTGCTCAGACCACCAAAACCGGACATGTCTATGTCTTTGAGCGAAGGACCGGGAAGCCGCTCTTCCCCATCGAGTATCGCCACTATCCGCCGAGCGATACGCCCGGCGAGGTCGCTTCCGAGACTCAGCCGCTGCCAACCAAGCCCGCGCCATTTGCGAGGCAAGTATTGACGGAAGACATGTTGACCCATCGAACTCCGGAAGCTCACGACTGGGCGTGGTCGAAGTTCTTGGAGTTCTACGGAGGCACCCCGTTCGTGCCATTTCGGGTTGACCGGGAGACGCTCATTTTCCCCGGATTCGATGGCGGAGCGGAATGGGGCGGTCCCGCCTTCGATCCGGAGACGGGGCTCCTCTACGTGAATGCGAACGAAATGGCATGGACGTCGCACCTGGCCAAGAACGAAACCGTCAAATCCGCTCGGCAGCTCTACCTGCGGAATTGCGGGAACTGTCACGGAGACACCATGGCGGGGTCACCTCCTCAGTTGCCCAAGCTACTGAATATGGGCCCGAAGTGGACCGTAAGCGCGATCTTTCGAATCGTGCGCCAAGGAGCGGGGCGGATGCCGAGTTTCCCAAATCTTTCCGACGCGGATGTGAATGCGATGGCCAACTACGTCCTGACCGGAGAGAGCAGACCGATCCAGGCGGACGAAGAGGCGGCCGTGACACAGGACTATCGCTTTACCGGATATCGGAAGTTCCTGGATCCCGACGGATACCCCGCAATCGCCCCTCCGTGGGGAACCCTCAGCGCGATCAACCTGAACACCGGCGAATTCGCCTGGCATGTCCCGCTTGGCGAATATCCCGAGCTTGCCGCGAAGGGCATGAAGGACACCGGCAGCGAGAATTACGGTGGGCCGGCCGTAACCGCCGGCGGCCTCGTCTTCATCGCCGCCACGAACTACGACCGCAAGCTTCGAGCCTTCGATAAAGCCACAGGGAAACTCCTGTGGGAGACCACGCTTCCCTTCTCCGCCAACGCAACTCCCGCCGTCTACATGGTCGACGGACGCCAGTTCGTCGTAGTCTGCGCCGAAGGCAGCAAAAGCCGCCCAAACGATCCCAAAGGAGGCGTTTACGTAGCGTACGCGCTACCTCGTTCTAGTAAGTGAGACATATCCAAGACCACGAGTCCTGCTCGACGCTACTGCGATCGCCGAATTTGCTTCAGGAGATGCTGCCTCTACAGTTGATTTCCTGAAAAGCCGGCTTGACACCTCCTGAAGGCCGGCGTATGCAAGCTCGTCGGTCCCAATACTGCGAGTGCCCAACGCAAGCTGCTACGATCTCGAAAGTCCGTAAACCGACCAGTGCGGTGTGCCAACACTTTGTTCCCACTGAGCTCGGCTTCGCGCGCCATTTTCTCCTTGGCAGCATGAGATCGCAGCACAGACAGGACAACTTCCGAACGTAGTAGAAGGGGATATATTTGGGAACCGTTACAACCAAGGACTGGGCAGACCTCTTCTATTAAGGACGGTTGGCCAGGAAATGCACAGCCGTCGTGTTTCGTCACGACTGACCACTTTAATTGGATGATTGGGAGGCGCAGTAGCCCGTTACTCTGCCTTGCACAAGCGCAACGTGTCCAGCGCGAAGTACCACCTCAGTGTGAAAGGCGATCCACATTTCTCGGTACTTCTCGAAATGATCCGGGTGATATTCCCGTCCAACTCTTGAAAGCGCGTATGAAAGAATTGCCATCCTGGAAGCCCAGTAGATATGAAATTTCGCCCAGCGACACCGTCGAGTTCGCGAGATAATGCTGTGCGAGTTCTTGGCGCGTTTCGTTCAAGACGGTTTGGTAGCCAACCGATTCGGCGCTGAGGTGCCTCTGCAATGTGCGCTTGCTCATTGCAAGTCGGCTAGCAGCATCCATTATGGAGGTCTGGCCGCTGGGTAGCAATTCCAGCAGGGCACTTTTCACCCGCTGTCGCACATTGGAAGATTGATCGAGGTCCGAAAGACGCCTACGCAAGACAGGTTCAAAGACTGCCCACATGGCTTCGTTGTGTGTCAAGAACGGACTAGCTGCATCCTGGGCCGAAAACGTAATGCGGTTGGCGATCCCTCTTCGAAGTGGCACTCCAAAGTATTCTTCATGTGGCGCGATCCGCTCAGGTAACTGCGTTAGCAATACGTTGCTGGGAACGATGTGGCGACGAGTTGCCATGCGGGCTAGTTGCGTGAAGAACACCAACTCTGCGATTGCAAGACTGCGCGGAATCTGGCCCTCATGACCGTAGCAATCGATCGTCGTCGCTGTGTGTTCGGGATGGATATCGACGCTCAGAATCATGGGGCAGCTCAATCTCTTGAACTTTGAAAGGCGCTGG
The DNA here is from genome assembly GCA_031292555.1 of Fimbriimonas sp. Classification (GTDB taxonomy): domain Bacteria; phylum Armatimonadota; class Fimbriimonadia; order Fimbriimonadales; family Fimbriimonadaceae; genus Fimbriimonas. Next base: position 4,357 of record JARLGV010000047.1, on the reverse strand, counting down.
AGGGCAACATTGAGGTTGGTGCTGCAAAAGCATGCAAAGATGGTCGGATCGAACGCTTCGACCGAGATCACTCTTCCAAATGCGAGCGGAAACTCCTCGAACCCGCCAGCCTCCTCGAGTGCGCGCCAAAAATCGAAATACTCGGAAGGCGTAACACTGGCGTCTTTGCGAGCGAACAGATCGCCTGGCAACCTGGCGCGTCGAAGCACCTCATCGGGATTCAACCCCATGTCGGCAATCAGAATCCTCCAGCCACTCTGGATCGGGAATTGAGATGCGCATTTCATGGGGCTGCTCGGGTTCAATGGGGGTCGGCTTCTGCTGCCTCAGAGTCCCATCTGGGACTTGATGGCGCTGAAAAGCGTGTCGTCGTCCTGAGTTTTGCGATTCGCGATTAGCTGTCGCGCGTCCTCGCCTGCCGCATAACGAAGCTGATGACTCCCATCGGTTGCTGCACCATAGATTACATCGGCGACAAGCTCTGGCGGTGACGCATGCTGAGTCATGGGTTTAACCGAATCAAGAAAGCTCCTAACAGCTGCTTGGTATTCGGTCATCGACTCGTCGTTGCGAAAGTCAAATGAACGGCCGATATAGTCGGTTTTGATCGAGCCAGGTTCAACAATTTTCACTTTCACGCCAATAGCGTCCAATTCGAAACGAAGAGCCTCAGACAGCCCCTCGACTGCGAACTTTGTGCCGTGGTAAAGGGTGCCGAGCGGAAATGCCATCTTGCCACCAATCGACGATATGTTGATTATTGTGCCTGAACGATTGGCCCGCATGTGCGGAAGCACGGACTTCGTCACCGCTAGAAGACCGATAACATTGGTGTCAAACTGGCGACGAATTCCATCGATGTCGAACGCTTCGAGCGGTCCGTACGCGCCATAGCCAGCATTGTTCAGCAGGACATCGATCCGTCCAAACCGTTCGATTCCGCTCGCCGCCGCTTGGTCAATTGACGCGGTTTCCAGCACGTCAAGGCGCGTCACGAGCGTGTTTTCAAAGGTGGTCAGGTCGTCCTCTCGCTCGGGGTTCCGCATAGTCGCGATGACGTTCCAGCCTTTGGCATGGAAATGTTTTGCCGTCGCTCTACCGATCCCGCTGCTCGCGCCTGTAATCAAAATTGTGTTCGTCATGTCAGGTTCTTCCTATTTGCCAATGCTTGACTGGCTGATTGAATTGTGAGCTTCTGACTTGAGGTCGCCACTAGCGAATAATGCCAATGTGCAAGCACATCGCGCCAAAGAGATGGATGTAGATCTGTCACGTTGTCGACTGGGGCACCTGTAAATCAGATTGCTATCATCTCAAGAGATCGTCGACCGGTGCGCTTCGAAATCGAAACGGTTCGATCTTAGGATCATTGGCGTACGTAACACCCTGTGTTTGTGTGTAATGCAACCAATATTGATTTGAAAACTGCAAAGTGGTTAAGGCGGCGAAGCCTTGGTCCGTCACATACACAATGGGCTGAGCAGTTACCTCGCCTTGACCAGATACATCCATCCGTCAGGTGCGAATAAATCGCAAAATTCGAGCAGTGTGCCGTGGAAAATTGGTCGAGCCTTACCTTGATCCAGGCACAGCTAGTTCAACGCTTGAGCGGCCAGAACCATCGCTCAAGAATCGACGTGTGGATGCACAGGTCAAGCGCGTAAAGTAGTTCCCCTACAATCCGTTTGGCGCGTAGCAACATAGTGACGAGTTTGCAAGGAAAGTTCTAAACCGTCAAGTGCGGTGTACCGCCACCCTTTTGAACGTATAATCCTGAACTTCGTTGGCGCAAGGCTCTTCCCTGTCGGATATGCTCTTCCCGAATGACGAAAGCTGAAGCGCTCAGTTTTGCCGACAGAATGAAGGGACTCGATTCCAGCGGAGTTGAGCGTGCCTTGTCGACGCCAGAGAGACGCCTCAGGCAGCTTGATCAAATTTGGCTTCACGCTCAAGCCTTTGGCTTGCTCAAGCCAAAGCCGATAGACCTCAGCATCTATAACCTTTGGGCACGCATCCACCGGGGTGGTTAGCCTGCATGGAGAGCCTGCCGTACGCAACCGCGTTGGCACTCTGCAGCGCATTACGAGCCTGTGACGTGGAATTCGTGATTGTGGGCGCATTCGCCGTAAGTCTTGTCGGGCGCCCCCGGTACACAGCCGACATGGATGCGGTTCTTTGGGACGTCAACGTCACGTGCGGTGTACGACCGGCTCTTGGCTGTACTACCTAATCCGATATTCCACGTTGACTCTCCAAATCGTCCTTGCTGTTGACGATTCTCAAGCGGCGAGTCTGGGAATTGAGGACCTGCGCAACAAATTCACTCTGTGCGAACGCCAACTCTAGAGGCGCTTCCAGGACGTACACGTGTCCGCCGTCAATGAGGGGCTGCATGTACGTGAAGAAAAATCGTAAGACCTCGTTGCTTGCTCTGCACTCCAATTTGCCCTGTTGGGTCACAACAATGATCTTTCCGTATCTAGTCTTCGTAATGTCGAAGGTCCTTTCCATTGACGCGTAGGAGTCGGCAAGTACAAATCCCACACCTATTGCCGCGATCAGTGACTGAGATTCGTCGTTGTCAAGAACCTCCGCCAACTCATCCTCAAGAAAAAAAGATCTGTCAATGGGCAGAATCGCCTGAGTCATACAGTCTCTGCCGATCCTTGCCGCTTCGTAAGCAGCCTCTGAGAAAACGATTAGCAACTCAACCAGAGGCGAGTTCTTGCTTACGCAGTCGTATAGTTTCATGCTAGCTTTCGAGGATGAGCAATTGTCCGCGCTAGTTCAGCCCTCGGTCATTCGTAGGGGCGCCTTCTTTCTTTTGCTTTGCCACCATCCGTTTGCTTAGCTTCGCGTCGAGTGGGCGATGTTGTCAAGAGCCTCTCGACCGATCTCGAGTTGGGAGGCAACCTATTCCCTTGCCCCTCGATGGCCGGTGGCGACTCTATCCACGAACCCAGATGAAGCAGTTCCGCATAACTGAGATCTCCAATGGAATGGCCCAAACACCAACTGCTTCATGGGTTCGCCGGCCGTTCAGGCAGCTATCCGTAGGTCGGGCTCTGCGGCCAGCCTTCGGGCGAATCTTCGAAGTCCTCTTGGCGACCGTAGGGTGTGATATCCAGCAAGCCGAGGACATCCATGAGTCTCTCGACCCCGCGTCCGTAGGCGGAATAGGTGTGAAACACCTCGCCACCGACACGGAAGAATACGCTGAACCCAGGAAACTCCGACGGCTCATCCGAGAAGCCTGGCACGGTCTTCAGCTCCTCTCCGGTCTTGTAGTTGTATTCCACGGGTCCCCGCGACGGGTCGAGACTCACCATGAAGTCGTAGTTGAATTCGGAACCAAAGGAGGAGTACCACGGCATCGACCAGCCCTTTTCGGCTTGATAGGCGAGCAGCTTTTCAATCGGGGCGCGTGAAATCCTAACCATGTTCGTATCCGCCGTGGCCAACGGGGCGAGATCGCCAAACTGCTTGGCATGCCAAGTGCAACTTGGGCAGCCCTTCTCCCATTCAGGCGCGAACATGAAGTGATGCACGATCAGTTGGCGCTTGCCATCGAACAGGTCGAGGAGCTTCTTCTCGCCGTCGGCGCCCATAAACCGGTAGTCCGTCTCCATCCTCACCATGGGTAACCGGCGACGTAAGGAATTCACTCGGTCATACGCCTTGGTGAGGGCCTTCTCTTCAGCTACAAGTTCGAGTCGGCGGGCGCGCCATTCGCTCTGACTCACAATTGGCGGGTGGGCAATGGTATCCATCTCGTTATTCATATCGATTCTCGCAACAATAGCAATCTAATACTTTATAGTACGACGTGTCGTCGGACTGTAGGCCGCCTGGACAAGTTCGCAAGAACTCATACTCCCCAATTCGACTTCCACTCGCGCCTAAGCAGCCCATAGATCCAGGTATCCGAAACCTCACCTTCTACGATGCAATCCTCTCGCAACATGCCCTCTCGGACGAATCCGAGTTTCTCCAGTACGCGGCACGAAGCCACGTTGCGAGTGTCGGTGTCGGCCTGAACACGGTTCAGATCCAGGGTGTCGAAGGCCCACTGCAATAGCGCGCCGGCGGCTTCGGTGGCGAAGCCATTGCCCCAAACGGCGTCATCGAGACAGTAGCCCATCTTCGCGCTGCGGAAGGTCGGATTCCATTGGGCAAGAACACACCACCCAATGAAAGCCCTGTCAGCTGCATCTTCGATAGCCAGCCGCACGCCAGTGCCTTGTTGCTCCATCTGACGACAAACCGCGATGAACCGCTCCGCCTGCGCGCGCTCCTTCCAGGGCGGAGCGTCCCAGTAGCGCAACACCCGTGAGTTGGTTTGAAGCGCGAAGATGCT
>JARLGV010000046.1 GCA_031292555.1 Fimbriimonas sp. | reverse complement strand
GATCTCGTAGGACGGGAATTTGTCGGTGCCGCCCTGACGGACGTACTTTTCGCCGATCTTGAGGGAATAGGTGAGCGGTCCGCGTTCCACCGAAAGTGAGCCCTTGTTGCCGGCCCACGATTGTAGGCGGACCTCCATCGGTAGTGTCAGGGTGAGCCGATCGCCGTTCCGCCAGGTACGCGCGATCGTGAGGTAGCCGCCCGGCATACCGGTGACTTTCAAGTGCATGCCGTTGAGCGTGAGTGCTGGTTTCTTGCACCACTCGGGCCATCGAAGGGTGAGGGGGAACCGGTTCGGTTTGGCCGTCTTCATCCTGAATCGAACTGTCTCGTCGAATGGGTACTGAGTGTCCTCCACGATGGTGACTGGGCTGCCGTTGCCGGCACGCGCCGTCAACTGGCAGGGAGCGAAGAGGGCGGTAGCGAGGCCGTTTCCTGCCGTGCCAAGCCAAAGGTGCTCCGCGTAATACGGCCAACCGTGAGACGCGTTGTGCTGGCAGCAGCGGTGGTCGTAAGCATTGAAAAGCAGCATCGGTCCCCCGTTCTGGAGGTCCGGCGATTTACTGCCCTTGTCAATCTGCACCATATTCGGGGAAGTCAAGTAGTGCAGCGCCTTCAGATCGGCTGTCATCGAAGCAGGGAGCGAGTTGAAAGTCACATCCTCGCAACGCGAGGCCCAGACGGGATCTCCGGTGATTCGAAGCAGCATCTCGTCCGAGAGCATCATCTCGACCATCGTACAGGTCTCAGCCGCCTGTCGCGGATCGTGGTATCCGGGGCGCGCGTTCTCGTCGGCGCCGTAGAGCCCGCCCGGCGTCTGCCCGTAGAGGCGGCGCATCGTCTCGTAATCCGTCTCGGTCGCCCGAACCAACTTGGGGTCCTTCTTCAGAACGTAGTACTCGGCCGGTTCCCGAAAGCCCTGAGCCATGTTCACGCCGTGCCAGTTCGGTACGCCTCCCGCCCAGTTCGCCCCGCACCGGTGTAGTTTTTCAACAAGCTCGAACAGCCCTTTGTCGCCAGTGTGGTCGTAGAGCCATAGCACGGCATCCATGTTGTCGCCGGTCCGCTGGGGTTCCCAATATGAGAGGAGAAATTCCTTGTCGGGAATGGTGAGTTCCCACTGGAAATATCGGCTCATTAGGCTGAGCACGCGCCGATCGCCAGAATATTCGTAATAGGTCTTTAGCGCCGCAAGCATCACCATGTTGGGCCACACGTCCGGCTTGCCATTGTTCGCGGTCAGGTTTGATTCGGGGCCGAAGTAGCCGTTAGGGCGTTGGCTGGCGATCACGGCGTTTATCCAGATCTTGGCTTCGTCGATGATTCGCCGATCGCCGAGTACATAGCCGAGATCGCCGAACCCCTTTAGCCAATAGGGGACTTCTTCCCACCCATTGATGCCCTGACCGGTCGGACTGAGCCAGGCATTGTTTTGCTTCTTGAGCCACGGGCTGATTTCCGTCAATCGGCCGGTGAACCCTTGTGCCTCGAGTTCGAGTTGCTTGCGAACCCATCCATTCGGCCGGATCGAGCCAATCGGTAACTTCTCGAAGGCGCTCGGCGCGAGCGGCGCCCGGCTGCTAAGCGCAAAGTCATCCTTGCCAAAGGCGGGCAAGGCGGAGAACCGCACGGTTGAATCGCTTGCCGGCGCAACCGAAGCGAAGCAAGCTAGGATGGCCAAAGAGGGGACGAATCGGTCTTTCATGTGTCTAGATGGGTCGCCGGTGGCGGGATCGTTACTGCTCCACCTTGAGCCCGGCATCGATGAATTGGCCGCCTTTGAACTGGTGGCAGTGGATCGCAAGCGTATGCGTGCCCGCCGATAGGTGGTCGGCTACGTCCTGCGAAATCGGGAACAGCACGTAGGATGTCTCATACCCGGTCGCTTGAAAGATCGGCTTTCCGTCGAGAAAGACCTCTGCGTCGTCGTCGTGGTGGATCTCCAGGTACACCTGTTTGCCCTTGGCGATGGCGGGAGTCTGGATCTTTCGACGAAGCCAGATATCGTTGGTGCTCCATGTCGTGCCGACGACGGCGCCCGGCGTTCCTTGAGTGCCAAATCCGCCGATGGCCTCCACCCATTTGGAGTCGTCGAAGCCAGGCGATTTCCAGGAATCGGCGGGCTTCTCGAGCGTCATCCGCCAGGTCTGCCCTTGCCTTTGGGAAGTAGGAACGATCTCAACCAGCACGGGGGCGGGGGTGAACAGGTTTCGAATCGTACGACCGAGACGGGCTGGGTCCATCTTTTCGATTTCGCGATCGTACGTCATCAGGCCGTTAACCTCGGTTTCGACGTCGGATGTCTGAGTGTAGACGGCGGCTGAGAGCCCAGGCGAGCCGATCAGGAAGTGCAACTTGTCGAAGAGAGCGATGCCGGCATCGGTCAGTTCATCACGGGTTTTGAACGAGCGGTAACCCCAACCCTCCCGTTGCCACGTGTGACCGGGTATCGGAAGCCCGAGGCCGCCGAATTCTCCCAACACGGCTGCTCTGGTCTCTTCCGGCTGGGGGGATCCTGGGCCAGGATAGACGTGCCAATCGATGACGTCACCGACCTTACGATCGGCCCAGCCGGTCGTGCTGTCTACGAGTCGGCTCGGATCGAACTGCTTGATGAGCTTGGTGATTCGGGCCGTGTCGAACTGCCCCCAACCCTCGTTGAAGGGGATCCAAGTGACGATAGACGGGTGGTTGTGGAGCGCCGACAGCATCGCCTCAAGTTCCTTGTCGTACTCGGCCGCCGATGCGGGGCTCCTTTTGAGATCGGGATCTTCCGGACTGATGAAGCCGTCGCCGCTCGGCATGTCTTGCCATACAAGCATGCCCAGACGATCACACCAGTAGTACCAGCGATCCGGTTCGACTTTCACGTGCTTGCGGATCATGTTGAAGCCCAGGTGCTTCATCACTTCGATGTCGTACTTGAGCGCCTCGTCGGTTGGCGCCGTGTAGATGCCGTCCGGCCAGAACCCTTGGTCGAGGGGGCCCACCATAAAGCATGGCTTGCCATTCAGGAAGATCCGGCTGATGCCGTGGGCGTCTTTCTGGATGCTAACTTCGCGGAGACCAACGTAACTGGTGACGGTGTCGAGGACCTTGCCTTTTGAATCCTTAATCGTCAAACGCAGATCGTAAAGGAAGGGCGATTCCGGCGACCAGATTTTGGCGCTGGGGATCTTGAGTGTCGCAGTAGGATCAAAAGACTGGCCAGACTGTGCGACCAGGTGAGGGCCGTCAAAAGCCTCGGCCGAGTAGGAAATCTCGCCGCTGGGACCCCGGATTGCAAATTTGACGTTGATCTGTCCCGCCCTCGGCCAAGTGTCGATTCGCACCGAATCGATCGAGGTTTCCGGGACCGGTTCCAGCCACACGGTTTGCCAGATGCCGCTCGTCGACGTGTAGAAGATTCCGCCCGGTTTGTGGACTTGTTTACCGCGCGGTTGGGTTCCGCTGTCAGTTGGGTCCGTGACATGGATGTACAAGTCCTGCGGTCCGGACGGCGTTAGCTGGTCAGTGATATCAAATGTGAACGCATCATAGCCTCCCGTGTGGCTCCCGACCGCGTGGCCGTTGACGACGACCTCGGTCTCGAAGTCGCTCGCGCCGATATGAAGCAGGATGCGATCCCCTTTGGGGCGGTTGAACGTGCGGCGATACCAGAGCCGGTCCGTCTTCATGACGTTATGGGCGATGCCCGAAAGGTGGGATTCAACGGGGAATGGAACAAGGATCTTGCGGTTAAAATCCGGATCGGGGCCGATCGCGAAGTCCCACAGACCGTTCAAGTTGACCCAGTCCTTGCGGACCAACTGAGGACGAGGATATTCGGGGTGGGGAAGCGTCCTGGAGACCTTGTCCGTCCACCGCGTTTTGAGCGGGAAGTCCATTTTTGGTTTCGTCTGGCAAATTGCCGTTCCGGCCAGGAACAGCGCGAATAGGAGGGAAGTTGTGCGAAGAGTCATAGCCGTCGATACGTATGCCGCTAGGCCAAAGACTACTGCATTTCAATGTCCGGGGAGTACACAGAGGCGTTGGATGGGCCAGCGCCGACGACTATTCGGATGTACTGGGTGTACCGGACCGCGACGGCCGTCGCGGCCTGGGATTCGACCGTCCATGCCGGTTACGGGCATCCAGCCCGTTTCCGGACTTCCAACCTGTGCTGCACCAGCGGCGCCAATCAGTTGAGCCGGGGATGATCAGACTTGTTCCGAACTCCTACTTGTCGACGGCGGCGAAGCCGTCAGCATTACGTTGCACTGGCCGTAGGCATTTGACGGCCAGGGAGGGCGACCCCGGACGCGAAACGGTCGCGATTCCGGGGACGCCAAGTCCCGTGTTATGCTCCAGGCTATTGGCCCAACAGGTGCGGAACTCGCTGTGCGTAGGGCAGCAATGCAGGGCCTTCTCCTTCGGGCGTGTCTACGTAGTAGAGGCCGACGGTGGTGTAGTGGTTTCGATAGGGGGTGCGATCCTCGTCCCATCCGCCTCGTCCGTGCTCGAGGGTGAACAGGAGAGACTTGGTGAAGGGAACCGGGTCCTGGATGTGCCATCGATAGACGGTGTTCTGAATCCCGCGCTTCTCGCCGCCGAAGTCTCGGTTGTCGTAGTAGTTCACGCCGAAGTACGGTGTCTGGAACGTGTGGCCGAAATCCCAGGCTCCGCAGAAGTAGTCCTCGCTGCCGGTACCGCTGATGGTTGGCTTGGTTGCGCCATCGACGTACCAGTTGTCGTTTCCTTCACCCCACCAGCCGTCGCTGTTGGCCATCACCGTGACGATGGTGCCAACGAAGTGACCGCTGCCTTTGGAATCGCAAATCGTGAGGGGTACGCCCTTGGGAGCGGGGAAGTAGTTTCGATATTGGGTGTGGAAGTATCGGACGTCCTTCTGATGGTTGTCGAGCCGATAGTCCAGGTTGTAATAGAGGGCGTAGACCTCGCCTTCGCCCTCGTTCGTCACCGTCACAACGGCGTGCTTTTTGAACGGCATCGGCCAGTAGCAGTTCAGCGCCATGCTTCCGCCGACCGATACGGGCGCGCTATGGTACTCAACATACTTGCCCGGACCTTGAGCGAAGAAGTCGCCGATCGGGCACTCGACGGCGGGCCGTTTGGCGTCGTCCCAGGTGATCCGAAGCACCATCTCGCGAAGGTGATCCTTGTCCTTGGCGGCGATCGTGAACCAGAGGTGGGTGAATCGGCCGCTGCCTTTGACGTCGGCGACGGTTAGCGTTTCGCCCGGATTCATATGGCGGGCATCGCCATTGTGGAGATTTGGGTCGGTACTGGATGACCGGAACGCCTTGAAATCCTTTTTGTCGGCAAGGTCCTGGGGGACTTGAGCTAAAAGTGCTTGCGCGCCCAACACGGCGACCATGCCGGTAAGCCACAGACGAACATAAGGAAGTCCATTCATAACGTCCTCCTTTCGACGCGTCGCACTTCGGTTCCTGCCCTGGGTTTTCTGTCAGGCGTTGTCCCGCCTGACTCCATAGACGTCGCCGGTATGTGATACTTGGAAACGGATCAGTTCACAGGTGAACGCGATTATCAAGAACCTCTTTCGAGCGACGTTGCTGCTCCTGGCGATTCTTTGTCAGGCGTTGCCCGCCCATGCCGGAACGCCGGTAGATTTCTGGGCGGTGACCGGCAGCGACGACGACGTGCTTATGTACAAGCGGTTGGCCGACCGGTTCCATGCGCGAACAGGCATCGAAGTACACATCACGCCCCTTAGCTGGGGCAACTTCGCCACCAAGTACTTCACCTCGATGGCGGCCGGCATGCCTCCTGATATTGGAGCGACGAACCTCGGCGGTCCGATGGACTACGGTAGCGTAGGGGGCCTCGTCGACCTCAATAAGGAGTTTCCAGGCGAGATCGACAAGCTCAAGGCGCACACCTTTCCGCGCTTGCTTCCGATCTGCATGTGGCGGGGCCAGCTTTTCGGAGTCCCGGCCGAGATGTCCACGCTCGCCCTGTTCTATCGCACCGACATCTTTAGGCGGCTCGGATTGACCCCACCTCAGACTTGGAAAGAGCTTGAAGAGACGATCCGGCGTCTTGAAGTGGCGGGATACCACTACAGCTTCGGGTTCCCGAGCCGTGCGCAATGGGCGATCAGCCTCTACACGATGCCGTATGACCTGCCGGGCATTGCGATGACGCCTGACGACAAAGTTGAGGTCGACTGGAACAACCCGAAGTACATTCAGGGAGTCCTTCGCGCGCTCAAGCTCTGGTACACCCACGACTCGCCGGCATCCGATCAGTTGAACCGGGTTGTCGGCATGTTCCGATCGGACGACACGAGTATCGGTCTTCCGATGTTCATCGACCAACCCAACTATTATCTTCAACTGCCAATCTCAGCGCCGGAACTAAAGGGGAAGTGGAGCGTGGTTCCTTGGCCTCGCGCAGAGGATGGGAAGCCCTATTGCATCGTCGGCGGGACCACGTATGTGATCTTCCGGAAATCGAAGCACAAGCGCGAGGCGTTCGAGTGGCTGAAATATCTGTACAGCGTGGAAGCCCAAGAGGCGATGATCGTCGACCACGCCAATCGGCAGACTGACTCGACATTCGAGATGCCGCCGTTGATCGATATGTGGCAACCCCATGAGGATGCGTTCTGGTCTCGCCCGGATGTTGCCAACGTACGAGGCCTCAAGGAGACGCTGGCGCCCGCGATGCCCAGTTTCACCACCCTGGCTCCCGTTCACGGCGCTTCCGATGCTGGTCGGCTCGAGGGCAACATCCTCGACCGGATGGGCACGTATATCACCGACCTATACAGTGCGGAGGCGGGCAAGCACGGCTTGACCCGCTGGGACCTGATCCGGAAGTTCGCAAAAGGTGGCCTCCATACTGAGGAAGTCGCGCTCGACACCAAAATCGCGGACCGGCTCAAGCAGGAGTACGACAAGGCCCAACCCGAGGCGAAGACACTGATCGAAAAGGAGACCCGTTCCTACGACGAGCGATTCGGAAAGGTAATCGGCAATCTCGCCTCCTTCGAATCGAAGAGCAACATCCTGACCGTCATCAAGTGGGTCGCAAGCGTAATCCTGTTCGGGTTCGCCGCGATCATCCTCGCACTTCCCAAATACCGAAAGCACTGGGTGTCGTACGCGTTCATCGCGGCGCCGGTAGTCGCCTCGATCGTCTTCGTTTTCATCCCGGCGGCGACGGCCCTATATCTATCGTTCACCCAATACCATCCGGTGCTACCGCTGTCGTCGGCGATTTGGTCCGGCATGAGCAACTATGCAGAGGTCGCCTCGTCTGGCGATCTATATAAGAGTATCTTCAGAACTGGTATTTTTCTGATTGGATCGTTGCCGCTCTCAATCGCGATTTCGCTCCCCCTCGCGTGGTTCTTGAACCAGCGGTTGGTCGCCCAGCGGTATTGGCGCTTCCTGTACTTCTCGCCGATGGTGACGAGCATCGTCTCCATCGCGCTGATCTTCACCCAGCTCTTTCTGAGTTCGAGCCAGGGTTGGCTGAACACCCTGTTCCTGAAGTTGGGCCTTGTAAGGGATCCGATTCAGTTCCTTCACTCGGAGCGGTCGTTCCTGTACTGCGTTATAGCTGTCGCGATATGGCAAGGTTTGGCCTTCAATATATTAATCTTTCTTGCCGGTCTGCAGCAGATCCCGCAGCAACTTTACGAGGCAGCCGCGGTAGATGGGGCGAGCGTGTTCCGGCGATTCCGCAGCATCTCTCTTCCTGGTCTGCGCGCTCAACTCGCCTTCATCTGCATCCTCGGGGTGATTGGAGGTTTCCAAGTCTTCGAACCGATCTATGTGCTGGGGGGCGGCGCCGGCGAAGCGGGCGACAAGTTCGGACCGAACGATTCCGGAATGACGATGGTACCTCTCGTCTACCACACCGGATTCGAGACCTTTGAGATGGGCAAATCGACTGCGATCGCCTACATTCTGTTTGCGGTCATCCTCGTGTTCTCCCTGATCCAATTGAAGCTGTTTCGCGGTAAGGAGGAGTCCCAGTGAAGGACAGTCGCGGTCAGCAAATCCTCACTTACACGCTCCTCACACTGTTCGCCATCGTGATGGTGACGCCGTTCTATTACATGGTGATCACTTCGATGAAGTCGAACGAGGAGGCATCGGTTCCGGTGATCGACCTGATCGTCCGGCATCCCACGTCCCTTCCGTTCCGCGATCTCCTGAAGGGCTCGCTCTTCCTGAGTTCGGCTATCAACAGCCTTCTTGTTGCGCTCGCAACGACGGTCGGCAGCATGATTCTCTGCCCTCTAGCTGGTTACGCGTTTGCGAAACACCGTTTCCCGGGGCGAGACTTCATTTTCGTGTCTTTGCTGGCGACAATGATGATTCCGGGAACGGTATTGCTGGTCCCCGGGTTCCTGCTGTTTCGAGACTTCGGCTGGCTGGACACATGGCTTCCTTTGATCGTGCCCGGGCTGGCAGGCGTCTTCGGGGTGTTCCTATCTCGGCAGTTCATCGAGAAACTGCCCGACAGCTTGATCGACTCGGCCAAGATGGACGGTTTGCCGGAGTGGGGGATCTTCACGCGGGTTGTGATGCCGCTTTCAAAGCCCCTGCTAGCGACCCTTGCGATCTTCACTTTTCTGGGTTCGTGGAACAGTTTCCTAGGACCGCTCATCATCCTACAAGACGAGAAGAAGTTCACGCTTCCGCTTGTCATCGCCATGCTGCAGGGGAGATTTCAGGGGAAGGAGAATGTGCAGATGGCGGGGGCTGTTATGTCGATTCTCCCGGTTCTGATCATCTTCTTCATTTTCCAAAAGCAGATTGTCGAGAGCTTGGCTAACACCGGTCTGAAGGAAGGTTAGGCGCTTCGTCCCATCCGTGGAGTCGGTGGTAATGGCCTCCTTGCGTATTAGTCGTGACATCCGCCAGAACCTGACCCTCAATAGGTGATCGCTAAGGTAGTCTTTTCGCTCAAATCCCATGCGCGTCGAGGAAGTCCGTAGGCTCAACATCCCGCTTACGTCGTGGCCCAGCTACGACGAGGAACAGATCGACGCGGTTGCTTCGGTTCTGAGGACCGGCCAGGTTAACTACCTTCGCGGACAGGCTGGTCGTGCCTTCGAAAGCGAGTTTTCGGCATGGTGCGGGGTGCGGCATTCGGTCGCTGTTGCCAACGGAACCGTAGCCTTGGAACTGTGCCTCAAGGCCCTGAGGCTTCACCCGGGAGACGAAGTGATCGTCACGCCGCGCGCCTTTGTTGCGGTTGCGTCCGCATGTGTGCTGAACGATCTTGTTCCCGTGTTCGCCGACGTCGACATTGAAAGCGGCAATATCACTCCCGGGTCGGTCGAGGCCGTCATCACCAATCGTACTCGAGCGATCATGCCGGTTCATCTTGGCGGATGGCCATGCGACATGACCGGATTCATGGACCTTGCCGAGCGCCGTGGACTGAAGGTAATCGAGGACTGCGCGCAGGCCCATGGCGCTCAAATCGGCGGGCGTAGCGTAGGTTCCTTCGGACATGCCAACGCATGGAGTTTCTGCCTGGACAAGATGATTACCACTGGGGGCGAAGGTGGAATGGTGACGACGGACGACGAGGATTTGTGGTCGCAAATGTGGTCCTACAAGGATCACGGAAAAGACTACGATGCTGTCTACATCAAAAGCCATCCGCCCGGCTACCAGTGGTTACACGAAGGTTGGGGTACCAATTGGCGACTGACCGAGCCGCAATCGGCACTCGGCCTCGTGCAACTTAAACGGATGCCCGTATGGACGGCGGCACGTGCCCATAACGCGCGCATTTTTCGGGAGCGGTTTAACCGGTTAAGCGCCGTTCACGTGCCATGGCCCTCAGACGAGATCACTCACGCCTGGTACCGGCTGTACGTTCATGTTAAGAAAGATGCGCTGAAGGACGGTTGGTCTCGGGATCGGATTCAGGCCGAATGCATGGTGCGCGGACTATCCCTTTCAGTGGGGTCGTGCAGCGAGATCTATCGAGAGAACTGCTTCGGTACGTCGTGTCTGGCTCCCTCTGTACCTTTGCCGAATGCCCGAGCGATGACGAATCTGTGCTTGGCGTTTCTCGTGCATCCTGGTCTGACGGACGACATGCTTCATGCGGTCGCTGACGTGTTCGAGGATGTCGTCATCGAAGCAACGCGGTAGGCTAGCCATGGCGGGGCATCAATCCATCTATGGTCGATTTGGCAAACGGTGCCTCGACATTGTTCTTGCTTCGACCGCGCTTATTGTCCTCTCGCCTCTCTTATTGGTCCTCTGGTTGATCGGCCATGTTGCGATCGGCCGCCCCGTGCTCTTTCGTCAAACCCGTCCGGGTCGGGACGACGTACTCTTCGACCTGATCAAGTTCAGGAGCATGAACAACCGCCGAGGCCAGGACGGCGAACTCCTTCCGGATCGTGTCCGCATGACTGCCTACGGACGCTTCCTTCGCGCAACGAGTTTGGATGAGCTGCCCGAGCTTTGGAACGTTCTGAGAGGCGATATGAGCCTGGTCGGACCGCGCCCCCTGCTAGAGCGTTACTTGAGCAGGTATACGCCTGAGCAACGGCGCCGTCACCAAGTTCTACCCGGGCTCACTGGCTGGGCCCAGGTTCACGGACGGAACATGGCGTCATGGGCCGATCGGTTCTCCTACGACATTTGGTACATCGATCATGTGTCGCTTGGATTGGACTTGCGGATAATTGCCATGACGATCGTCTACGTCATTCGGCGTGTCGGCATTCACTCCGCCGAATCTGAAACTGTGCCGGAATTCATGGGAGAAGCCCAACCTCACTCGGCGAAAGCGGACAGTTAAGGTCGGATGCCGGCGGACTTGACGAAGTCCGAAGTCAACGGACTTGCCGCTCCCGAATCGATCGGGAGCGGAGAAAGCAGATAGATTACGCCCCCGAGGTTTCGGCTTGAGTCGGCGCCGGCAGCATCGCCCCGCTGGATGCCAGAGTATGCTGCTCAGCGTACGTAATCAACTTGGCTCTTGTCTCTTGAATGTCCAGGTTTCGCATCGAAAGCTGTCCAATTCGGTCGGCAGGACCGAACTCCGACTCACCGCTCTCCATGCTGAGTTTCTCTGGATGATACGAGAGTGAGGGGCCCGTCGTATCGAGTAGCGTGTAGTCGTCGCCACGGCGAAGCTCGACGGTGACGGTTCCGGTTACGAGCCGACCGATCCACCTTTGAATGCCGTCACGCAACATCAGCGATTGAGGATCGAACCACCGTCCTTCGTACAGCAGCCTGCCCAGCCTTCGACCTTCCGATCGATAATTCTCGATTGTGCCCTCGTTGTGGATGGCATTGACCAATCGCTCGTAAGCGATGAAGAGTAGCGCCATTCCGGGCGCCTCGTAGATACCTCTACTCTTGGCCTCGATGATTCGGTTCTCGATCTGATCGCTGCAGCCCAAACCGTGCCGCCCACCGATCTCGTTTGCCTTGAGGACCAAGTCGACTTGATTCTCGAACGTCTCGCCGTTGATCGCGACGGGCCATCCCTCCACAAACTCGATCGATACCTCTTCCGAGTCGATTCGAACACCAGGATCCCAGAACTTCGCGCACATGATCGGTTCGACGATCTTCAGGCCCTTTGATAGTTGTTCGAGGTCCTTAGCCTCATGAGTGGCGCCCCAGATATTGGCGTCCGTTGAGTACGCCTTTTCCTTGCTGTCGCGATAGGGGAGCGAGCGTGATTCGAGCCATTCACTCATCTCTTTGCGCCCCCCGAGTTCGGTCACGAATGCGGTGTCGAGCCATGGCTTGTAGATCCGCAGGTCGGGGTTGGCAAGGAGTCCGTAGCGGTAGAACCGTTCGATGTCATTTCCTTTGTAGGTGCTTCCGTCGCCCCAGATTGAAACGTCGTCTTCGGTCATGGCCCGCACGAGCATCGTTCCGGTTACGGCTCGCCCGATCGGCGTAGTGTTGAAATAAGTTTTACCGGCGCTCGTGATGTGAAAAGCGCCGCACTGAAGCGCGACCAATCCCTCACGCACCATTTCGGGCCGGCAGTCGACAAGGCGAGCTTTTTCGGCGCCGTAGTCCAGCGCCCGAGCCGGCACTGACTCCACATCGACTTCGTCGTACTGGCCCAGCAAACCGGTGTAACAGTAGGGAACGGCCCCCTTCTCGCGCATCCACGCAACCGCCACAGAGGTGTCCAAGCCTCCTGAAAATGCAATACCAACCCGCTCGCCTACCGGCAAGGATGAAAGAATTCTAGACATGCGTTTCGACTATGACATCTGAAGCCGAATAAATGGAAAGCCTTCGCATAACCACTGATGGGAATCGGATACGGTAGACGCGGCGACAATCCAGTCTCTCGGATCGGCCAGTGCATGCCGGGTAAGCCGTAAAGGGGCAGGGGACATGCCGACCGTTCTATAATGCAATCGACCCGCTCAGATTGGCTGCCGCGGCGGCCTGGGCACCAACCAAAGACAAACTCCTCCATGCGAATCTCATCCCTATACGGACGCGGCGTGCCGTCCCTGTCCTTCGAATTCTATCCGCCAAAGACCGATATCGCGATGGATTCGCTCTTGTCGGCGATCGACCACCTTGACTCGATCGCCCCCGACTTTGTGTCGATGACGTATGGCGCGGGCGGAAGCACGAGAACTCAGAGCATTACCGCAGCGTCGAGGGTGATGAGTCATATGTCGGGTGAAGTGATGTCCCACTTGACAGGCGTCTGTCACACCCATGCCGAGATCGAGGAGATCGCCGACCAGCTTTGGAGTCGTGGCATCGTTAACATCATGGGTCTTCGGGGGGATCGTCCGGCCGATAGCGCCGATGACGATCCGTTTGCCAGCTTTCATTTCGCAAAGGAGCTGATTCGGTTCCTAAGAAGTTGCCACGACTTCTGTATCGGCAGCGGGTGCTATCCAGAGGGCCACTTGGAGACACCCGATATTCGGACGGGAATCCAGCACCTCAATGAGAAGGTGGATTCCGGATGCGAGTTCCTGATCACTCAGATGTTCCTCGAGAACGACAGCTACTTCCGGTTCGTCGATCTAGCCCGGACTGCCGGCATCGGCGTCCCGATCATTCCAGGAATCATGCCAGTTACAGGTTTTGCCCAACTCAACAAGTTCGAAACGAAGTTTGGCGTTCGGCTTCCTACTGCCTTGCGTGAGCGAGTGAGCGCCCATGAAGGTGACAAGGTGGCAATTGAGCAAATCGGCGTCGACTGGGCCGCCTACCAATGCCAGGAGCTCCTTGCTCAAGGCGCGCCGGGCTTGCACTTTTACACGCTTAACAAGTCGCATGCCACCGTCGAGGTATGCGAGCATCTCGGCCTACGTGGGACCCGGGGCCGGATATAGCGAAGGTCAGCCTGCCTACTGAGCCTGCTTGAACTTCTCGTAGCGGGTGCGCAGGATCATCGATTCGCGCAGCAGGACGGTGCGAGTCGTGATCATGTAGTTCTGGTCGAGCGCTCGGATGAGAGTGTCTTGCTTAAGCGAATCCTGCTCGATGACTTTGACTAACAGGTCGCGCACATAGATATCGGCATCTACGAACGCCGCCTCGATTAGTCGGTCGAAATTGGGCTGCTTGAGAAGCGCCTTGGCTGCATTGGCGCGAACGGCCCAATCTTTGTCGTGGAGGAGTGTCAGCAGAGGTGGAGCGAGTTCCTCCCATGCAAGGTAGCCGGAGATCCGGGCAACCATCGATCGAATCTTGCCTTCGCGACTCTCGACGAACTCGTAGAATGCTCGAACGATTTCGGTTCGCTGCTTGGCTGTTACGGCGCGTGGGATCGCTTCCATCGCGTGAATGACCTCCCAAACGTCCCGCGAGCCGAAGGCTCGGATAAGACCGTCCACGTCTGGATTCTCGGGCCTCTGGACGGCCAAGCGATCGTCGGAATCGTCGGCGGGGAGTTCTCCGACACCTTCCACGTGGAGAGTGTTGTCCCATCGGACCGCTGCCTTTCCTTGTCTTGCCCGGGCAAATGCCTGAAGCGCGCGGAACGCTGCCAACCCGTTGATAATGTTGCCAACGACGAGGCGCGGGATCGACATCAAGCCTTCCGGCAGGCCGTAGACCATGCCTACAAACACGATCCTCTGGAACATCCGGAAGAACATGAAGAAGGTGTCCACCATGACCAGGCGCTGAAGCTTGGATCCTTGGTCGATGATGGGCAGAAGTCTGAATGAGATCAAGTTGTTGTCGCCGAGGGCGAAGAAGATGAAGTACAACAGAAGGACGTAGCCCATGAGCGACGTGCCGGCGGCGACAAAGACCTTTCGATCCTTGAGCAGGTTCTCCTTGATTCTCAGACTGCCTGTCCAGCCGCCCAACTCCCATTCCTGTAGCGAAATGCCGATGATCCAGCGGGTCTTCTGCCGAACGGCACGGGTGAAGTCCATCGGGAAATATGCCCAGTTCGCGATGAAGGTCGAGCGCTTGCAGAGCGGGGTGTACCACTTGTCATCACCCCCCGCCAAGACTAGGTTTACGAAAATCGAGGTGAATCCAGTCTCGCGGATTCTCTTGGACATGCTGTAGTCCTCGGTCATCGTGTCTTCGTTGAATATCTTGTATCCGCCCATCTGTTCGAGGGTTCGGAAGACGCGGCGGGAGAATCCCGTTCCCGTGCCGGCATAGGGTACGAACCCAGAAATCTTCTCTCGAACCGGCACGTCCTTCATGTGCGTTTCCGAGAACTCGTCGGCATAGGTCCAGTGCACGAGCTTCCTCCAATGAGTAGGGAGGGGAAGAATGGGCAACTGCATCACGTCGACGCGTGGAATCAAATAGTTGTAAAGCAGGAACGAGTGGGGGTGAACCACGTCTTCGGCATCATGCATTACGATGATGTCGAAATTGATGTCGTGCCGCTCCTCATACTGCTTGATCATCTTGTAGACGTTGTTTAAGCAGTCGGCCTTTGTGGTCGGACCCGGCAACGGTGTTACGACCTTGATGATCTGCGGAAATTCCTTGGCCAGCCTGTCGACCGCGTTTTGAGTCGGGGGATCGTTCGGATAGGTGCCGACAAAGACAAGGTAGTTCTTGTATTCGACGCGCTGGATGATGTTGTTGACCATCGCGGCGACGACTTCGCCTTCGTTCCAAGCGGGAACCATAACGGCAATGCGCTGCTGCTCGCGGGTTCTTAGCTTCTCGAGCGACAGGCGCTCGCGATGGCGAAAGGCGATGCGCCGATAGAGGCGCAGGGTGTATGCACCGATATCATAGATCAGGTCCTGACAGCCGCTTAGAAGGAACACCATGGCGACAAACCAGGTGAGACCGAGCATCGCATCGCGTAGGAGTACGAGTAGATCGCGGCCGGTCATCTCTGGTTTGTCCCTCTAGAAAGGCATGGACCTTCCTTGGTCAAGTTGTTTCTCAGTTTTCAGTCTCTGACTCGTCTTCCTCGTCAGCCTCAACCGGCTTGGGCTTCTTGACGAATTGTTTCGCCACCCAAACGCCAACACCCAGGAGCGCTACGACGAACACGCACATGATGCCGAGCATCATCGGAGTGTAGGTGTTCAGTTCTTTCGTGATGTCTGGGTTGTTCTTGAGCCCTTGAACCTTGAGCGGGATCACTCGGCCGTCCTTGGTCACCACGCTGACCTGACCACCGATCTCGTCGGCAGTGTTGGGGTTGGACAAGATATGGGTCACCAAGTTCAGAGCATCGTTGTCCTGCGCCATGATCACGTATAAGACGCCGGTCTGGCTCTTTGGAGCGGCCACCGCCTGAATCACCGCGCCGTCAACCAAAGTGTTGGGCATCAGCTGAACCTTTGGGTCGACATAGAATTTGCCAGGTCCGGTCGGACAGACAAGCAGTTCGCTCTTTATTTGGGCGAATCTTTGAGCTTCAGAGTAGTAGCCAACCACAACTCCACCTCGAAGCACGGAACTGACTTCTCCCTTCCGGCTCGTCCAGTGAAGGTTGATGCGGTTGGTCTGGGCGGCTCTGCCTGCAATTACAGCGGCGAGCGTGAGTTCCTCGTCCGAGGGATTCGCTGAGAATCCGAAGTCGATGCTTCCAGGGACCCGGCCGTCGCTAGGGATCAGGTAGGGAAAGCTTTCGAGATAGGGTCGGCCGATCAAGTTTCCGTTTGAGAGTTCGAATGTCGACTCTCCTTCAATGACCGTCCAGGCCACGTCATCGTACGACTTCGAGCAGTCGGCGGCGCCCAGGTCATGAAAACAGGCGATATCGATGACCCAGAAGTTCTTGGCGAGTTCCTCGACAGGAATGCGCGCCCGGATAATCCCGTCGTTCGCGTTCTCTGGCTCCAGTTTCGCACTGCCGATCGGGATACCGTTCAGGAAGATCGTTATAAGCGATCGCAACGGGTTCATCGATGCCGAGTGCCGGAACTTGAGCTTTATGTAGGACTCGCGGCCAAGGTCGCAGCGAAGAGGACGCCGAATAGTCAGGCTCGTACGCTGGTGGAATGCTCCGGCAAGGTGGATCGCAGGCAAGCCGAGGTCGGTGAACGTGAACGATCCGAGTCGAGTTCCGGGAGGCACCGCCGCATCGACGGCGGGAGTGGTGACCAAGGACGACGTGCCACCCATCTGGGAGATCATCTCGTTTTGAGCCAGTGCGCCGTCGGCAGCACTCAGCCCAGTAGGGTCGGCTCCCGTTATCAGCAGGCTTGACGAGCCAGGGCTGCCGGTCGCTGAGAAGTTAACGAGGGCGCCCTCTTTCGCTGTCATGTTTGAGGGCGTGAACTTCGACCACGTCGGGTTTGAGGAAATAAGCAATGCCGATCCCGAAGGGCTTCCGGAGGCTCTCGTCGCGACATTGATGTTCAGGCCGTTCGATGGCAACCGCTTGCCCCAATCGCTTGCCGTGTTCAGCATGTTAGCGATGGTGTCGGTCGACGGATCGGACGGAATCATCCAGTGGCAACGTACCGCGCTATCCTCAAGCGGATCGAGGTATGGGAAGGGATACAGCATGAGCGGGAAGGTCACTGGATCCTTCCGCACCAAGTGCATGACCGTGTTCTTTCCTATCTTCAGCCAGTTCGCGTAGTTGTCGATATCGCGGCAGGGGCCATCGCTCGATTTCTGTCGGTTGGCAACCTTGATCTCATTGAAGCCTTTCTTGAAATACTGGTCGGGCAGCTTGACTCTCCACGGAATCGAATCGCCGTTCACAGGAGGGAGGACACGGCTCGCCAGCGGATAGCCGTTTAGGAAAATCGTTATGCTCCCTTGCCCAGGAAGCAATGTCTGCGACGTCGAGTAGTCCAGCGAGAAATAGGACTCTCCCGGATAGATGTCCATTCCAGGCTTGAGTTCGAAGAAGTACGACCACTGATTCGATGGATTGACGAAAACCTTGTCCTCGTTCAGGGGATGCATATTGTAGGCATGTTCGCCGTAGGTCGCTCCATTGGTGTTGGAGGCGCCGCCAGCCCCATAGGCAGGCTGAATCATGGCGGTTGCCGCCAATAGGCCGAACATGGTCGCACCGAGAGACAGAGTGGCTCTTCGTCGGCGCTTCAGTAGTCTGGCGGTCGTTTTATCGCGGTGGGTAAGTGTTGCCTTCATGTACTCTTCTGGGTTCAAAATGTGCGAGTCGTCCATGATCGGCCTAAAGATCTTCCTGACCCTTGGTAACGCAATGGCACGCCGTATACGGGTGTGACGGCAGGCTTATGCGCTAAATGCCTAAAGGCAGTTTGGCCGAACCGGTTTGACTGGTCTAGTCGCGGAATCACGTGACATGACTCGATCCTATGCTGCGGTTCTTGCCCCCTCTAGCCGAAACAAGGATTCCTGATGGTCGTATAGGAGGTCGGGAATGTCAATCGTGTGAAATTCCTGCTCCGGATAGTGGACGAGTTGAAGCATGGAGTACCAGGGAAGCGACCGCTTGCCGGCGTGATCGTGGACCATCCCGCAATCCGAACAGTAATAGAGCCGTTTCCAGGCAGCGCACCGCGAACGGTAGGCATGTTTCCTAACATTGAGTTCCGATGCGATCGCGCAATCCTCTTCCAGGGCGCTTCGCTTGATAAGCGACCAACTTCGCCATCCGGCACCGATTCCAGCGGCAACCGCTATGAGGACCGTAATCAGATTTGGAGTGAAGAAAACGGTTTCGAACGAGAAGGTCGATGCGAACGTGACGATGGCATGCTGCCGGCCATCCCGGTTTGCCTTTTTGTGGAATTTTGACCGCTTGAACTTTGGAGGAATGGGAACCCTGAACCAGCGAGCCAACTGCACTCCATCCGGTAGTACGATGCCTGTTCGACCGATTCGCACATCGGGGATACGGTCATCTGCCGGATCGAGTGTTAGTACGGCTGCCAGTTCGGAGAGAGAAACGAGATCCGTGCTTTCGCAGATGGGGCACGGCAAACCCAGGCCCGGTGTTGGGTTTTCGCCGTATAATTGCCGGTTCGCCGGCTCGATGGACGGGACTGCCAGGCGTGCGGCGACGGCGTCGAAACCCCAGAGGGATCCCGTCGCCACAACCGAACTGAATTGAACCTGCTCGACCTGAGCCATACCTAGATTCTTGACTGCCGCAAGTGTGCCTGCAAGTCACTGTTTGAACGTAACGGATTCAGGCGACCTCTGGAATTCCTGGCCATCGGCATGCGCAAGTCCGATCATCTGCGATAGCGGAAGATACACATAGGATCGGTTGAGCTGGACTCGCGATTTTGTGACCGAGTCTCCATCCGAAAATCGATGAAACTGCGAGTAATAATTGCGCGTTCGAAGAAAAGAATCGTGCCGGGTTGCAGGATGGCGAAGAACGGCGGTACATTGTCAGTGGTAGCAAGTTCTGGCGGATTGTCGCCAGCCGCGTGCAATGTGATCTGTCTCAGTCACGACCAATTTTTATGAGTTACGACAGTAGTAGTTCAACCGACAAATCTCAACCCCCCTCGTGTGAGTTAGATACGAGAGGGTCGGTGTTAGGGGTGTGGCTCCTCTGAGCCTGGACTAAGCGTTCAGGTTGCCTTTCTCGCAAGGGCGTTCGGAGCAGCCGGCTCCGGACGCCCTTCGTCATGATGTGGACGGCGCAGTCCACCTGGGCCAAAAGCGAGGAGGTGCACACGTGCGCAAGGTGTTCCGGTTTCAAACCTACCCGCCAACCTGTCAAGGTGGAGTTCGTGACGCTGTCGCGTCTTATCGAGCCGTGCCTCGATTCGGACGATCGTCAGTGGTAAGCGCCTGGCAGAGAATGTCCACGTTCTGGCTCTTGCCGTCGGATCGTGTAGATGCCGTTTCGATTGCTGCTTCCAGATTCGGCGCCAAATGCGCTTCGACTTATCCAAGGAAGGTGAAGTCATGATTGGGATGGATCTCCGAGAGGTTTCGGCGCCGATCGTCGTGAAGACGCAGCGCAGACGCAACCTGTTGACCTTTTTGATGGTCCTAGGGCCCGGCCTCATCGTTATGGAGGCCGATAACGACGCCGGCGCGGTGTCAACCTATACGCAGGCGGGGGCCCAATACGGAACCCATTTGCTTTGGGTGCTCGTCCTCCTCTTGCCCATCACGTACTTCATCCAGGAGATGGTGGCGCGGCTGGGAATCGTAACCGGCCAGGGACATGCGGCGATGATCTATCGCCGGTTTGGCCGATGGTGGGGCAACTTTTCGTTGGTCGACCTGCAGATCGCCAACTTTCTGACCCTTGTAACGGAGTTCGCCGCGATTTCGTTGGCGATGAGCCATCTGGGCGTTTCACCGTTTATCGCAGTTCCGACATCGGCACTGGCGCTCGTAAGTCTGGTCCTGACCGGCAGCTATCTGCGCTGGGAGAGGATCGTGATCGGCTTGTGCTTGCTGGATATCGCGTGGTTCGCCATGGCGGCGATATGCGGTCCCAACTGGGGTGAGGCGGTCCATCGGGCGCTCATTCCCAATCTGCCGAAGGGTGGTCTTTCGGCAGGGCTTGTCTATCTGATTATCGCCTTGGTCGGTACGACGATCGCTCCGTGGCAGCTCTTCTTCCAGCAGAGTTGCGTCGCCGACAAGCGGCTTCGTTTCGCGGATCTGAAGTGGGCAAGGCTAGACACATTCATCGGCGCCGTTTTCACGATCCTCGTGGCGGGGGCAATGATGCTCGTGGGGGATGCCGCGTTCCGAGGGCATATCAAGTTCGACAACCCGGCTCAAATGGCGATCGACCTTCTTCCGATGGCGGGACCGTTCGTCAAGAACGCCCTGCTTCTGATGATGGTGAATGCGGCGGTTCTTGGTACAACGACAATTTCGCTATCGAGCGCATGGGCCTATGGCGAAGTTAAGCAATGGCCTCACAGTCTTCACAAGAGCGTGCGA
Source organism: Fimbriimonas sp. (assembly GCA_031292555.1). Classification (GTDB taxonomy): domain Bacteria; phylum Armatimonadota; class Fimbriimonadia; order Fimbriimonadales; family Fimbriimonadaceae; genus Fimbriimonas. The sequence goes on along the minus strand of JARLGV010000046.1, from coordinate 8,939 downwards.
GAGGCGCCCGGGTTCTATCTCGTCTATGCGTTCTGCGTTTTTGCGGCGGCCGGCTTGGTGCTTATTCCAAATGCCCCGCTGCAGCAGATTATCGTCAGCGTGCAGGTACTCGCTGGCCTCATGCTTCCGTCCGCCATCATCTTTCTGCAACTGATGCTGAACGATCGAGAACTCCTCGGCGACCAGTACGTGAACACTCGCTGGAACAACATCGTGAACTGGTGCATCATTACCGTTCTATTCGCCCTGTCCTTGATACTTGCCGCGCAAGTTCTACTACCCACTTTCGTGCCGTCGCTATAGATCGGCCCGCTCGCAAACCGGAGGAACAAACATGATTGCACTGAATAACGACTGCCTCACAGAAGAACTCATCGTCGTCCATCCCCTTTTTGACGAGCCCGAACAGAAACGTACCGGTGAGAATCTCGGCCACATGGCGATGAGCAGGGGTGTCCGTTTTTGCCTGCTTCTCCTACGTGCCTATTTGATCGTGATGGCGCTCATGCTGGCCGCTCATGTGGCCATGAGCGCGACCATGGTAACCCATCGGTAAGTGAAGGCTATGCGAGAAAAGGGGGCCCGTCCGGACAATTGTCCGGACGGGCCCCCTGCGTCTATGGGTTGAGCTTAGTTTCCGAATCCGCCGAAGCCAGGCCCTCCCTGTCCCCCGCCGGGTCCGCCCCGACCAGGTCCACCGAAGCCGCCGCCGCCAGGACCGCCGGGGCCACCAGGACCACCGTCCGGGCCGCCCATCGGTCGCTGTTGCTCAACGAACTTCTTTGTGCCGGCGAGCTTTTTCAGGGTCGCCTTCTGGTCGTCGCTTAGGATTGCAGCGATGGCGTCGTTCAAAGCCTTCTTGGACTTCTCCATTTGAGCTCGCATATCAGCGCTCGGGCCACCGCCACCGGGCCCGCCGGGGCCGCCAGGGCCACCCTGACCGAAACCAGGTCCGCCATCCGGAGGGCCACCACGGTCGTCACCCTGACCACCGCCACCGGGACCACCGGGACCACCACCGGGCCCGCCACGACCCATCTTCGGACGGTTCGCCTTGGCAATCTCTTCTACCTTCGTCTTCTGCTCATCCGTTAGCTGGACCTTGTCCTGGATCTCCTTGTCGAGAACGGCGCTCGGGCCATTCAACTGGACCTTGATCTCGATCAACCGGGTTTTCTGGGCGGTGGTCAAGACCTTGGCGATCGCTTTGTCGGCCTCTACCTGCATCTTCTCCATGTTCTTGCGCATGGTGTCCGGATCGGGCCTATCGCCGTCATCCGGAGGCGGCATCTCCGACTGCATCTTTTCTCGCATCCGGTCCATCACTTCGCGAATCTGGTCTCGCTGATCCTGAGTGATCGCCAGGTCCTTGCCGACGTCCCTCCGATTGACCAATTGCGCAGTGTGAACCTGTGCCATTCCCATCCCGGGCCCACCCATCATCGGTCCGAATCCCGGTCCGCCCTGTCCCTGCGGAGGAGGCGGAGGTCCGTCCTGGGCGTTTGCGACACCAGCGGAACAAACGATCATCGTCGCGATCCCGGCAACGGCAGCGGTGGTGGCGAAAGCCTTTCGAAAAGCGGCTGTCCAAATCTTTCTGTTCATCTTCATTCTCCTTCTGAGTGGCTGCAAGCCTTTGCTTGCTTGACGATTAGGAGTTTCCATCTCAAAAATGAAGATCCAATGAAGGGGAAATTCGCCGCGTTTGGCACGCCGAAAGGCGAATCGCGCCTCGAGCTGGGCGAATAGGCGGCAAGGCCAAGAGGTGAAGAAGCGATTCTTTGGGAAGAGGGGCGAGATCAGATCACCGACGATTGGACGACCTCACTGAGTGCTCGAGGCATCTGAGGACTCGTGATAGCTCTTCGGCTTGGGCTACTAAGTTGTCGAACATCATTTCATCGACAAGCATGCAGTGGAGGGCATTGTAGATGTGGGATTGCAGATCGGCACAGGAGCCCATGGCGCTGCTCAGATAGTGAGCGAATCCGTTACCGCCGCGACGTGCGAATTTCACTGCGGTATTCGACACGATCGAAACAGAGCTTCGCAGGATCTGGCGGGAAAGAGACGTGCCGCTCCCTGACCTCGCATCTCGAGTCGCATCATAAACGCTCTTCGTAAGCTCGCGGACTTTGCCACACGATCAGGTCCTGAAACGACTTGCCTCGACTTTGCCCCCTGGCATGTCAGGCCTGCAACACGGTCACCCGCGGTCTTACCGGCATCCATACCGCAGCACTATGGCCTCACAAACGCACCGGTCGATAGCTGTCCGAAGGGAATAGGCAAAATTCAAATGCACGGATCGCCCGTTCCTTCATGTCTCCTCTTCTCCTTATCGCCCAGCCCGAAGGGTGGATCGCCTAGCGCGCCGTTCGAATCGCCTGGGCCGCAGGGCTCACCCTTCATATAAACTTCATGCGGCCTAGTCAGGCTTATAGTTGTAGGCAAGTCATGAAGATCCTTTTGGTTGAAGACGAGCGGCCGTTGGCAGCCGCGGTAGTTCGCGTGTTGGCGGATGCCGGATATCACTTGACCTGGGAAGGGGATGGTCGAAAGGGGTACGAGACCGCGATGCGAGAGGAATTCGATCTGATCATCCTGGACATCATGCTTCCTAGCAAGAACGGTTGGGATATTCTCTCCGATCTGCGCCAGGCGCGGAAGACGATGCCCATCATGATGCTTACTGCGCTGGAAGAGACCGATGACAAGGTCAAGGGCCTCGAGTTGGGGGCGGACGACTATCTGCCCAAACCGTTCGAAGTGCCCGAACTCGTGGCTCGTGTCCGGGCGCTATTTCGGCGGGACAAGGTCAACAAGAGCATCGTCACGCGCATCGCCGACCTTGAGATCGACCGCAAGAACAGACATGTCACCCGTGGCGGAAAGTTGATTCCTCTGACACGCCGGGAATACGATCTGCTGGAAGCGCTTGCCTCGAACGAAGGTCGCGTGCTGAGCCGCGAAACAATTCAGGAACGAGTGTGGACCGACGAAGAGAGCTACTCAAATACCGTCGATGTGTTCATAGGCACCTTGCGAAAGAAGATCGACGCCCCATTCGAGCAGAAGCTCATCCACACTGTTCACGGATTCGGATATGTCCTAAAGTCTGAGCATCCCTAGATCACCTGCGATGAAGCTCTACCCAACCAGCATTCGTGCAAAGCTCACATTGACCGCAGTAGCGGTGATGGGTGTTTTGTTTGTTGTGCTGGGCGCAGTCGTGGAGGTCGTTGGTCGCCAAGAGATTCTGGCCGGCGTGGATGCCGACCTCGACCGCCACGCTGCCGAATTCATCCAGATCCACAAGGATATGCTGCGCCATCGTCCGCCGTTCGGCCCGGGAGGTCCCGATGGAGGCATGGGGCCAGGCGGCCCGAACGACCATGGACCCAGTAATCCTAGAAACCAAGGTCCGGGCAACGTATCGGGTCAGAACCCTAGAGGGCCAAATGATCGCGGCCCCGACGGTAGGGGACCGTTTGACCGCGGCCCCAGCGACCAGGGCCGGGGAGGACCAGGGGGCGGGCGCCCGCCGATAGACTTTCAAAGGGCGGTGCAGCGAGTTGGCGACCCGCTCTTGGCGATCCAGCCTCGTTTTGTGAGCATCACGCCGGGGCCACCGTTTGCTCGCCCTGATATGATGGTCCCGTACGACAAATCGCTGATCCCGTTGGCAGAACGACGCGGGGTCGTGTTCTCGATGGCAGAGATCGGCGACGAGAAGGTGCGTTTGATCACCAAACTCGCGGTGGACGACGACGGACGCAAGTGGATCGTTCAGTATCCCCACCCCCTCAAGGATGTCGACAAGGCGCTAGACGAGCTCAACCGTACGCTTTTGACGCTTCTCCCCATCGGCCTTGGAATGACGGCGTTTGCATGTCTTTTCCTAATGAAACGAATCATGAGACCGATTCGGGAAATCACGACTACCGCCGAGTCGATCGGCGCCGAGGACCTAAGCGGCCGCTTGACCGTCGCGGGATCGGACGAGTTTGCCCGCTTGGCCGGCACGATGAATGGAATGCTCGGACGTATCGAGGTCGCCTTTGCCGCCCAAGCGAAGGCGATGGAGCGCCTCGAAGGCATCCTCAAACAGCAGAGGCGATTCACGGCGGATGCATCGCACGAGCTTAAGACGCCTTTGGCCGTCATCAAAGCCAATACCGGGTTGCTGCTTCATGGTTCGAAGCTGGACGCCGACACGGGAAGCTCGATCGAGGCGATCGACTCGGCAGCAACGAGGATGTCCAAACTGGTTCAAGGGCTAATGGTGCTTGCCCGGTCCGAATCGGGGCACGGACCACGTAATGCGGAGACCTTCAACCTCGTGCTTGCCGTTCAGAATGCGATCGACCAAGTGCATCGCCCGGAATCGAAGGAGGTCCAGTTCGAATCGTCGCTCGAAGATGCACCGATCACCGGCTGCGAGAATGACGTGGAACGTGTCTTCGTAAACCTGGTTGACAACGCATGCCGCTATACGCCACCCGACGGGTCGATTCGGCTGACCGTTAACATCGAAGACGACTTCGTAGTAGTACAAGTTAGCGACAACGGCGCGGGTATCGCGCCGGAGCATCTCGAACACCTATTCGATCGGTTCTATCGCGTTGACTCGGCCCGGTCGTCCGAGAGCGGCGGAACCGGGCTGGGGCTTGCGATCTGCAAAAGCATCGTCGATTCCCATGGCGGAACAATCTCGGTTCAAAGCGAGTTGGAGAATGGCACGATGGTTACCGTTCGATTGCCGATCGCTCGTGCAACTTCCGTGGCTGGCTAGAAAACGCGGCCAACCAGGACGGTGAGCGAGTGTGGAGGGAGCACATAAATCGAACTTGCGTTATTGAACAGCATCGAAGCCGCAATCGGCCCGTTGGGCTTGGCATAGCCGTTGGCTCCATTAGGATGCCAGACGTAGTTGTTTGAGTCGACCACAAACCTCGAGCCGATGCCGCTAAAGGCGTGTCTCGATCGGTTCAGGAACTGAATCTGGACGCGATGGGAAACCGAATCTCCGTTGACGAGCATGACCGAGTACCGGCCGTCGGGGCGAGCCAGAGCATAGGAGAAGACAACCTTCTGTCCGCTGCCATTCGTGATACTCGAGGTCGTGGGCAGCACGGAATGCGTACCGCCGCCCGGCACGCACCAGCGGTCGCACATCATCAGGTTCGATAGATACTGAGCGGTAGAACCGGTGGACTGGTCGTTGGCGTCCGCCGTAAACATCCCAAGCATGCCCCAGATTGATCCATCCGTATCAAGCGGCCATGGAAACAACTGATAGAAGAAGGCTCCTTGTCCACCGTTGTTCAGGAACTCGCCGACGAAAACCGCTTGCCAAAGCGCGCCCATAAGGTCGACCGTGACTTCAGTCGCGCCGGCACTGAAATTGTATTCGGTGATATAGACCGGCACCGTCTTGGGAACAAGTGCGGTATGGATGCTCGAGAAGTAGCTTTGAACAAGCCCCGGTTCCTGGGATAGCAGCGCCCAGTCAGTGGTGTTCGCCGTGAAAGGATAGTGCTCGCATGAAACAAACTGCAATTGCGAGAGCGCATTGTGGCTGTTGAGATAGGCCACAAACCGTTTCATCCAGTCCGTCTCGCCCGATGCGTTGGGCCAGGTTGAGACGACCGATGACGATAGGACCGGTCCACCTACCTTAACCGATGGATAGGAGGCATGGATCGCGGCGGCCCACTGAACGTAATAGGCTCCATAGTCTTCCGGCGTCATGAACTGCCCGTCGGGCTCTTCACCCAGCTCGACACCCAGGATCGAGTCGTGCCTGGCGGTGAGATAGGCAATCTCGGCGACCGCGTTCTCGGGCGTGCTGTAGACCATCGCCACCGGCACCGTCATCGGTAATGACTGTGAAAGCGGGCTGCCATAGACGGCATCGAGCCCAATCTGCTCGGTGCCTTGGTTTTGGCTGGTCGACTCGTGCCAAGGGTCGGTCGAGGAGACATATACGGCAGTTTGGTTCTGATCGGCCGAGTGAGTGACCAGGTCGTGGAACGTTCCTCCCGATTGGGTACCGACACCGATTTCGTTGATCGCGTATCCCATCTTGTTCCTGGGATCGCTCGTACCGTGCGTGTCGTAGGTGCCCGATGTCTGGGTCATGGCCACGCGGATGAACTCGGCGGAGATGGTGCCGGATGACAGTTGCAGCGTCACTTTGCCGCCCTTGCCGGTGAGGACGACCCCGTTTGGGAAGTTAGCCCAACTGCCATTGGTTGGGTCGTACAATGCGTCGCTTCCCGTCCAATACTGGATGTTGTAGGCGAACGCGTAGGGGTTCGCCCATGAGATTTGGATGGCATTTACACTCTGGGAACTGCCCAAATCGATGAGAACCCATTGAGGATGGAGCGAGTCTGCCTCATGGGTATAGGCGTTTGTCAGGTATGGATTGCTCTTCCAGTAGGTTGTCCCGTCACCATCCGTAAGCCGCGAAAAATCCTGGTTGTCGCCTTGGTCGAATGTATCGCCCCGGTGGGTCAGGAGGAAGCCGTAGGAGTCGGTAATCGACGCCGAAGGGGTCGAACTCCCCACGAAATACCCCTGATGATTGGACTTGTCGCTCCATGTTCCCGTCGGGTTCCAATGCCAGTCCTGTACGTTCAGCTCGGTGTACAGCCGGTACGACAAGCTTCCCGCCCCGGATGAGACCATTTTCGCCACATTGGAGGCACTCATATTCGAAGCGGTTCCGCCGATTCCGACGGCGTCGATGGAGGCCCCAAGCGTGAGGCTTGGAGTGAATTTGTTTAAGGCGTGGCCCGGCGTGATATCGACTTGAATGAGACTCTGCGTGAGGGCAGCCGCATGCGCTGGCGGCATTGGGGCGGTTTTGACCGCCGCATGGCGCCGGTGCTTAGGGTGACGAGTCGCTTGCCCCGCCCACACGACCGACAAAGCGGCGGCGGCGACTATCAAGGAAACCACACGGGCACATGACCTCATCTGCCACTAGAGTCTATCGCTTGGGCATACGTCAGGCAGGTCAGTGCCCCACATTTGCTGGGAACTGGCCCAACCTGGCGAGGGCAAACGTAGGGCGAAGAGCCCAAACGAGCGGTTGAGCAAATCGGAGTGCAGCAACAGCCAGTAGATGGGTGATCGAGAAACACCTGTGAATTGCACGTGGACGATCGGGATCGCTCTTCTATAATGACGTTGGCATTTGTGGGGTTGGCGACGTAGTTCCCGTCGTCTCTGATACCTACTGGCCAGAGTCTCGATGGAACACCGATTTAGCGTCGTGATACTCGCAGCCGGCGCCTCAGCGCGCTTGGGCCGGCCGAAGCAACTGCTTCCCTATCTGGGGAAGACGTTGATTGAGCATGCTGCCCGAACCGCACTGGCATCTGGAGCGCACGAGGTTATCGTTGTCGTGGGATCCGAGGCGGAACGAGTCGCCGAGAAACTGCACGGACTAAGCGTCCGAATCGTTCGGAACAGGGATTGGCAAGAAGGGCTGAGCAGTTCGATCCGAGCGGGCGTCGGCGCGGTTTCGTCAGCAGCCGATTGTGTCGTTATCGCTCTCGGCGATCAACCGAGGATCACTCCCGACCTGTTGCGCGGCCTCGCGACGCGCCACCGCGAATCGGGAAATCCGATCGTGGCGTCGTCTTACGACGGCGTCCTGGGTGTCCCTTGCGCGTTTGGCAGGAGCCAGTTTGCGGCACTGTCGGAATTGAGCGGCGAGCAAGGGGCGCGTGAGCTGATTCGGCGTGCATCCATCCCCGCTGAGTCGGTCGCTTTTAGCGGCGGTAACGTCGACATCGATACGCCGGAGGATTATCGCCGTTTGGTGCAGGAGGATGCGCCAAAGGCGCCCGAGAAGCCGCCTTGCGACTCGAGAGACGCTCGCGCCCCTCCACTGGAAAGAACCCACTGATCGTTCGGCAGTGCGCGTATGTGTCATGGCGTGCTGCCCCCTTTCCATCGGAGGTCCCCATGTCTTTGACTCGATCGATTCGGCACAGCCGAATTCACGCCTTTACTCTCATCGAACTTCTCGTCGTGATCGCGATCATTGCGATCCTGGCCGCCATTCTGTTTCCCGTCTTCTCGCAAGCCAAGGAGGCAGCCAAGAAGACGAGTTGCATCTCTAACATGCATCAGCTTGGCCTGGCAATCGCGCTCTATGTCGGCGACTTCGAGGACGTCAACCCTCGCTATCGGTTCTGTCCGGACCTAGTCGGCAACGAGCTTTGCACGAACCTGACGAATCCGACGCAATTCACCGGTCCCAACGAGGTCTGGTGGGCTCCATACGACAATTCGGTGGCCCCCGACGCACCGCCGCCGTATCCCAATTTCAAGATCGGCATCACCGGCCCCTATGTTCGAAACCTCCAGATATTCAAGGATCCCACCGAAACGAACTGGCAAGTGGGGTACGCGATGAGTTACATCACGGAAGGTCCGATGGGCAAAGCCTCTTCGTCCGTTTCGAATCCAACTGTCATGTTCGTTTGGGACCATCGCCGGACGCCAGGATGCGCAGACACTCGAGCGGGACACACGGGACCTCCGTGGAACCCATTTCCGCCGAACCTGGACACAACGCATACCCACTACCCGACCCGGCATTCGCTCGGATTCGTGACGTTGCGACACGATACCAGCGCCAAGTGGAGGCTGCCATCCAGCTTGACTGATCTCGATTTCAACGCAAGTCCGTCGTTGCCCTAGCCTAACCAAATGGAGCGCGGCCGGTATGTGCCGGCCGCCCGTTTTCCTAATCTTTTCTTACGATCACAAATACTCTTCGCCATGGCTGCGCACTATGGAATAAGCTGTAGGATGCGACCGTTAGCGCGTATCGTTACGTGCAACTCGACGGCAGAGGTAGAGCGAAATGAATCTTAAAGTAATTCTCGTGATGATTGGAGTTGCCGCGATAACGG
>JARLGV010000045.1 GCA_031292555.1 Fimbriimonas sp. | reverse complement strand
GCGTTCGATTTCGATTGGAATCACTGTTCGCTTTGAATTGGAATGGGTGTTCGATTTCGCTTGGAACGAGCGTTCGTTTTCGATTGGAATGGGTGTTCGATTTCGATTGGAATAGGTGTTCGTTTTCCGTTGGAACGCGCACTTGCATCCCGAGAAGCCCTTGGCTGCAAGTGATCTTGAAATCCGTGGCACAACGGAAACTCAACAACACTCGTTTGTATTTTCCGGTCGAATAACCAACACAGGCGGATCTACCGCGCAAGAAGTTAGTTTTCGCGGAATTGAATCAAGTTGGATATTCAGGGGAGAGCCAGCAGCAAGCGGATACACAGCGAAAGTGCCGATTGACACGATTAAGAATCTTAAGCCCGGCGAGACGAGGGAGCTTAGTTATGTGGTAGGCCGGGAGTTTTCGTACGATCAACTACTTGTAGGAGGTGCCGCTTCAATTGAAGACTATCAAACGCGGCTATACGAAAATGATCGCGAGGGCGAACATGCAGTCAATAGATTCCGTGCTACAGAACTATCGATTGAACCGACTATTCAAAACGGGAAGTAGTCTTGAAGTCCATCACAAGGTTCTAGGGTTGGACGGCACTACCCCTGTTGACAAATCACCACGCATAACGCAACTTAAACCGCCGTATCGATATACGGTAAGGAGCATGTCTCGAATTGGGATGGCCAAGCAATTCATGCGCCATGTTATCTTCAACTACCGTACCCACTGATTGAAGAGTCCCAGCTACGCTAAACAATAACAGTGGTATACAGTCCATTCCACTTCAAATCCAAAAACGGCCCCGCAACGGCCATCGGGCTGGCGAACCAGCAAATATGAAGGACTCATTCGTATAGCTGTTCGTCTATAAGTCTTCTCTGTACCATCGGCGATGGTACGATGAATTGACGGGCAATATTTGACGCAATGACACTCTTGCTCTCGTCCGTAAGATCGGCCATCTTACGCCCTTGCTGTACAAGAAGAGCCGATGCCATATTCCAGGAATCCACAAGTTTTGTTGTCGGAACCAAAACGTAGCGCGCAAAAATTCTTGCTTCCTTTTCAACTTGGTCGCTGAGACCTGGATCCTGAAGAGCCAAGAATTCTTTCCATGACTGCTTGTCTTCGACTGGAAAGGAGAGAATCAATTCGCGGTGAAGAACCGCGTGTGCTAGTTCATGGGCTATTGTGTGGCGATATGAATCACGATGTTGTTTGAGGAGAATCGCGTCGATCTGAATTTCCGAGAGGTCTTTAGAGATTTCACCAGCGACGCCAGCTACTTTTCTCAACTCAGGAATTTCAATTATAAATAGGCCTAAGCGTTCGGCCATGGCATCAATTGGAATTGGAAATGCCCCTGAAGAATTGTGGGCTGCCGAGAATGCCATAGCCTCAGCAATCACCTCATGTTTGGTGCGACGCTGAGGCTGTTGTAGCACTATTCGCACTCTTCGACTTCTGGTCGATGGGCTTCACGGATCATTTCGTATAGCTTGTCTAGCGCTTCGTCAGTAAGTTTCCCTTCTTCAAGCGTGCGAAATAATACGGGCAACTTCCCGGCAAGCTCCTTATCGCTCATTATCTGAGTCGGGATTTTTCCAGCGGACACAAATGCAAGTCTTTGAAGCTCCTTATCATCCTCGCTTTCGCGGTCAATCTTCAAGGTAAGCCTGTACGGCTCTAGCTTCTCACCCGTTGGTGGCTTCGCTAGCCCGCGCTCAATTTTGCTGTAGTTGCCAGGGTCTAATCCAGCCGTGTCGCAGAAGTCTCGTAGGCCCAGATCAAGCGAGAGCCGACGCTCTCGGACGAATTGACCGAATGTCTCGTTGTGGTTCATGCTCTTTCTCCTGTTGTGTATTTTATACCACACTTTTCAACGCTTTCGGTATGTGGGGCGTTCCGCCCTCTCAGATCTGTCTTACAATTGCTTGGGACGCGCCGCCCGACGCACTTCATGTGCAATGTCCTCGGTGGTCAGCGCATAAATAAGGATTTTGCGCGGCTGGACACGACGACATACCCATCGAAGGCTTCAACGGGATATATCACACCCCATCAGATTTGATGCCCTCTTCGGTATCTCTTGTTGAGGCAGATCTGAACAGCCTTGGTAACCAAGGCTGTGAATTAGCTTCTTCAATACGTGGAAATGGAAAAAACTCCAAGCCTTTTTCAAGGAGACCCTATGCAAGACGTCAAGTCCAACGTTCACCCTCAGATTCTCGTGCTAATTTTCAACAGGCTTGCGAATCCACAAAAGGCGCTCTGACGCAATTCAACCCGTCTTGACAGAATTTTCTATCGACTCCGTCATTTCGCGCACTCGCGGTCGTCGGCACTACCGCGCTGTAGATGTCATGGTTGACTTTCTAGCGCCCATTACGGCCTCAAGCCCTTTCATATTGGCAAACCTTGTCGCTAAAGGGCAAGAGGCAATTATAAAAGGAGTGATCAGGCTCACAATGCCGTCAGCGGTCATTAAGACCGCTGGATTGATACGGGCGCACTGTGGGTGGCTGATCGGTCCAGGGTGACCACAGATTCAACGACAGAAAATTCTATCGTTTGGGTTAGGAATGGTCAGGCGGTAACAGGTCATTCAAAACAACCAGTCTCAGCGTGTCGAGCGCAAGATTTTTTACAGTCGCGCCTTTGTCGTCGGTGATGACCTTGTTCATGGCATTTGTACGCTGTCTGCCGGTCTTGTTTCGCGCCGTCGATTTCTGAACTTTCTTGATCGCCCTGACAATCGGCGCTAACTCTTGCTCAGTGCCATGCAAAACAAGCGGCTTTGGCTTTGGGCCAATCCTTCCCCAACACTTCAAAAATGGTTCATCAAGTGTTCGAGGAACATTGGTTGTTGAGGTTTTTACGAGGTACTTAATCCGCTTATCATTTAACAGAATCACTTTGTGACTCACATATGGCTGTTGCGCATTTCGCCATCTGCATCTTGTTCCTCGTATAGCTACTCTCCAATATTGGCGCATTAACTCCGTTTCGACTTCTTCATCTAGTAGTAAATGGATATGCGGGTTTCTGTTAGGTGAACCACCTCCATATTCACGTTTCCAATCACCAACATATCCAGCTTCCCTCAAGGTACGTGCGAGTTTCTTCATGCATTTAGTAAATTCAGTTGTCGTGACGTGTTTTCCATCAACTGGGAAGTGAAGTACATAGTCGTGTATCAACTCAGGACGGTTCCTTAGTTCCATCTGAAAAGCTCTTTGCATCTGGCGTGTATAGCATGTAGATGATTCTCTGGTACCGCCGCCTAGTCGGACGCCTGGGTGCTTCTTAACCTTAATATCTCTCTTATATATCTCAATAGTTGTTTCATTTAAGGCTCTGTTTTGCCCTTCTTTGTGAGTCTCAAGATTATGGTTCGGCATACCATAATCGTGCCTTAACGCAAGTTTATGGGTGTCATTTGGTTAGACGTAGTATTGAGATAGATGCGGTGATCTTATCGCCTTAGAGTCGCCAAAACCCTTGTAGACACCGCTTTCATGATCGCGCGGAGGTTTACGCCTTGAACCTCGCTTATGTTGAAAGCCTGAAAGTGAAAGTGCCTATTGACAGCTATCCGGTGGGAGCAAGGATAGTGTCCTTAATGAAACTCAAGGAGGCGTCCGACACAACTGGAACTGAATCCATCGGAAGCCCCCTCATGGTGTTTCTGACGGAAGAACTTCGGAACTTGATTTTGCTTCAAGCCAAAGAGTGCTTCACGTTTGAGGAAGCGTCAATGGTTCTCAGCGTGTCGAAACGTCAAGTTCAGTATTGGGTTCAACAGGGGATCTTATCCAGCGTCCTACTTCCTGAGAGTAACCGAATCAGAAGGATAACACGGGCGCAAATCCGCGCGTTTGTATCGAGCGCCGAGTATGCGTCCGGGTTTCGTGCTCCGAAGCGATCAGCGTAACTATTGAATGAACGCCATTGCCTCTTCCAAGTCGCTTTCAGTTGCCCTTACGTAGAACCTCATTGTTGTGTCTATCTTGCTATGGCCTGCAAGACGCATCAAAACAGACGGACGGACACCGTGACCGTCGTTTGCAACGTTTGCCAAGAAACTCAAGAACGTGGCCCGTAAGTCGTGGTGCGTCGCATCTCCCTTCTTGTCTTCCCTATTGACTTTTGCGTCTTTGGCGATCCGCTTGAACTTGACTGCGGCTTCTTGAGGTGTCATTAGGGTGCCAATCGAGTTTGGGCAGACGATGGCGCATTCCGTCGCCTTTGAGCGTTCGCAGGCTTGCTTTAGGTCATCCAAAACACTGGCAGGAATCGGTAGTTGCCTAACACTGTTCTCGGTCTTAAGTGTGGTGATCTCTTTGCCCTTCCCGTAGATCCTCTGAACCTGTCCACGCACTCGGATAACCTGTTTCGCAAAGTCAACGTCCTTCCAGTGCAAGCCTAAACACTCCCCAAGCCGAAGCCCAAATTTCAGCCCTAGCAAGATCGGCATGTACATGATTGTCCCTTCCGCTTGCTTTAAGAGGTCTTGCTGTTCTTTGGTGGTCAAAATACGCTTTCCCGGCGTGTCGCCCTCGTGATCGGCTATCGGCGCATGAGACTTCTTAAGTGTCGTCAAACGGCCAATGTGACGGTCTATGTGCCCGTTTCTCACTGCAAGCGTCAAACAAGCGTTTAAGGCGACTCTCGTTCGCAAAGCTACGCTTGCGCCTTCCCCGTCGCTTTGCAGTTCGGTCCATAGCATCTGCAAATTCTCCGGCGTCAACTGATCAAGTTTTACCGCTCCGATGCGGTTATACACACGAGTCTTTAGCCAGTGACCATAGGCGTACTTTGTCGTGGGCTTTTGCTCCGTGAACAGCGTCTCTAAGCAAAGCTCACACCATTCTTTCACGGTGTAACCGGCTGACGCCCGCCCCCCTTTCACATTGAAGTCAGTAAATGCGGCGTCCCGCGCCTTACGAGCCTCAGATTCCGTACCCTTCGTTCCAGCTTTGCGATAGACGCTTCCGTCTTGCTTCACGAGCCGGACATCCCACCTCCAACGTCCGACCTCTTTCCCTGTCTTTATCTCATAGAGGTTGCTCGTCTTCTTGTTAGACGGATATTTTGCTAACCGTGCCATGACCGGATTATATCAGGGCACTGACAAGATTTCTTACAAGATTTCTTTGATTTGAACCTATCAAAACTGATCGGTCATGAAGATTTGGGGGATGCCGGGGATGTTGCGGCCCATTAGGTAGAGCTCGACGGCCGGGTCATGGAGTGGGATCTCGAATTGGTCGGCCATGAAGGTGGTGCCGAACCAATCGGTTCCAGGCGGGAGAGGGAGGCTGGTCACGGACTGACTGTAGATCGGCTCGCGTAGCACGCCGGGCTCGATCGACAGGTAGCCGTCTTGATACGGGGTGCAGATCCGGTAATGCCAGCGCCAGTAGTTCCAACGCCGCTCGTCGCGCCGGAGCCGATCCGGATGCTGAAGACTCCATTCGTCGTAGGTTCGCTGGACCGTCTCGAACTCGAAGGACTCGGGAAACTCGTCTTCCATCTGCGTGTGGAGGGGCGCCCGAATGACGCGATCCAGCGGCTCGAACCCGTTCCGCTCGTAGAGCGATAGCTCTCGCGCGAATAAGAGTGCTCCCGCCTCGCCGCGCTTGGCCGACTCCTTCAGGACTCGTTGCAGCAAAACCGACGCATGTCCCTCGCCCTGCCTGTCGTGCCGCGTCGCCACGCCGGCGATGCCGAACGCTTTGCCCCAGCCGAACTCGAGGGGGCTCGTCGTTAAGATCGAAACCATCTCACGCCCCTCGAATAGCGCCCACTTACGCTCCAGTTCGAATAGAGGCTCGGTGAAGAAGACGTCGTATGCCCGATTGAAATCGAGGCCAAAGACATCGCACATCAAGCGCAAAAAGCCTTCGGCTTCGCTCTCATGAATCGGGCGAATCTCCGTCATAGGGTGTTTTTCGGCCCACCCGTTAGCGGACGATCGGATGGCTTCGTGCCGGCAGGCACGTTGAGACCCTTCACGGAGATCGGCTGAATGTCGATGGTTACCTGAACTTCCTTGGTGTCGACTTCCCTAACCCCCGGCGGCAACAAAACCGGTGCAGTCAAGGTTTGGGAGTTGATCAGTTGAGAGATGTCGATCGGACCGGTGGACAGCTTCGCCAGGTCACGCAGGACTCGGCTGGGTCCGGTGGCGTTGATGCGATCCGGGTTGACAGTGTAGCCGGTAACCTCATATCCCTCGGGCGCGTGGCCAATGAAACTGGGCTTTACAAAGACTAGCTTGGTAGCGGGAGCAGGCGAGATCTTCGGCTTGATCACGACACTCACCGGGTGCGGTTCGAGAGACGTTACGACGTGGTTCTGCGCGTCCAGCAGGTCGATCGGCACTTCGATTTTCTGTGGGTTGTGCGGATCGATTTTGTCGAGTTGGAGCGTCGCCTGGGCACGAACGACCTTGTCCACCTCGGACTCGGGGCCGTCGATCGTAACCTGTTTGTCGTCGAGTTCGATGTCGTCCAGATAGAGGCTAGAGTCGGACAGAGCGCCGGTATTTACAACCGTGATTGCGATCTTGTGCGTTGCGATCGGCTCAACCGTTACGGAAGCGGGAGGAACCGGGTCCTTGATCAACTGCCGGAGTTGCAGCGGATAGATGCTGACTTTGTACGGACTGGTGCCTACCTGGGCATTCGTCAGATCCACCTCGGCGCGAACAGACTCATTCTGCATGAGCAGGTTGTACTCCTGGTCGGAGACCTTCGCCCGCACCACGATCACATTTGGGAGCTTGGAGGCATGAAGGCCGGGAGGCAGCCCCATTGGGAACACTTTCAAAGTGAACGGGCGCGGTCCGGTCAGCAGGTGCTGCGGCAGCACCACATACCAAAGCATCAGCGAGATCGCCAATGAAGCCAGGGCGAACGGCACGTTGACCCTCTCCACTTTCGTCAAGGCGTCACTCCTGACTTTTTGCGGCGCTCAGACGGCTTCTTGTCGGGCGTCTTTCGCTCAGTAGTAGGCTCATCGTCGATGTTGCGCAACTCTTTGTTGAGTATCTTGCGAAGCTCGACGTGGGAGGAAAGGCGGCGCAATCCGCCGTCCGAAGCGACGCTGATCGTGCCCCTCTCTTCACTGACGACGAGCGACAGGCAATCGAACGACTCGGTGATGCCTACCGCCGCCCGGTGCCGCATGTGAACGTTGTGGTCCAGAGTCTGAGATTCGCTGAGCGGTAGACGGCACGCCGCAGCAAGAATCGTGTCCCCCCGGATGATGACCGCCCCGTCGTGCAGCGGGTTGTTCTCGAAGAAGATGGAGCCCAGGAGAGGAGCGCTGACTCGGGCCTGCAGCAGCACGCCGTTACTCACGAAATCGTCCAGAGGCGCCATCCGCTCGACCACGATCAGGGCGCCGACGCTGCCCGCCGCCAGTTCGGCGACCGCCGCGACGATCTCCTCGACGGTGTGCGCCTCGGCGCGCTCTTCCACGTTCGTAAACACCAACTTCTGCAAAATCGACGACGGTTTGCCGAACCCTTCGATTGCGGCGCGCAACTCTGGAAGCAGCAGAATGACCAAAGCTGCCGGCCCGAGATACGTTCCCTTCTCAAGAAGCCAGTTCAGGGTCGTTAGGCCCAATTTGCCGCTCAGCCAATAGAAGACGACGAACGCCATGATGCCGGCGATAATCCTCCACGCGCGGGTACCGCGAACAAGCATGAGCAGGCGATAGACCACGTAGGCGACGACAAGAATGTCGACCACGTTTATTAACTTGTCGCTCAGCGGCAAATCCCGGACGTTCTGGAGGAGAATATGAAAATCGTCCAATTTAATTCGTCGTGTAGCCTATTCTAGCCGCCGTCGGAGCCAGGTTCATAGGGCAATTGGGTACCTATTACTTGTTCACGGGACGCTGCGACGAATCATAATGATGCCCGGAATCGCAAGTCCGTCTATTTCTACGACAGGACCTCGGATTTCAAAGGCAATCCTATGGCCGACGGCACTCACCGAAACCTTCTCGACATACGCCAAGACATCGACGCTATCGACGAACAACTCGTTGCACTTTTGAGCCGTCGTGTCGAACTTGCCCAAGAAGTCGGCCGTGTAAAGGGCAAAGACAACACCCCGTATTTCACGCCGGAGCGGGAACGGCAGATCTACGAGAAGCTGGATCGGATCAATCCAGGCCCGCTTCGGCACCGCCAACTCTCGGCCATTTTCCGAGAGATCATCAGCGCCGCCCGCGCTGCCGAAAAGCCGCTTGTCGCCGCATATTGGGGCCCTCCCGGCACATACACCAACCTCGCCGCGATCGAAACATTCGGAACGAGCAGCAACCTGACTCCTCAGGACAGCATCCAAGACGTGTTTCGCGCTGTCGAGCACGGCAACGCCGATTACGGCGTCGTGCCGGTAGAGAACTCGGTGGCAGGAATCGTCCCAGAGACGCTCGACATGTTCCCGCAGACGAACGTCAAAATCTGCGCCGAGATCTATATCCCGATCCACCACCACCTGCTTTCGGTCGCCACGTCACTGCTCGACATCGAGCGGGTCTATTCCGGTCCTCAACCGGCGCAACAGTGCCGCCGGTGGCTTCGGGCAAACGTCCCGAATGCCCAAATCATCGAGGTCGTGCCCACGTCCAAGGCGGCCGAAGCGGCGCTTGGAGATCCCAAAAGTGCGGCCATCGCCAACACCCTCGGCGCAGAGACGGTCGGCATCCCCATCCTCGTCGAGCACATCAACGACAATCCATCGAACCGCACCCGCTTCATCGTCTTGGGTTACAACGAGCCGGCGAAGACCGGAAACGACAAGACGAGCGTGATGTTCAACCTGCGCAACCGTCCTGGCGAACTGGTCACCGCCCTTCGCGCGTTCGAGGCGCACGGCGTGAACCTGATGATGATCGAGAGCCGCCCCGCCCAACGAGCGACCTTCGAGTACATTTTCTATTGCGACTGCGCCGGCCACCGGACCGACGACTCGTTGCGCTCCGCCATCGAAACCCTCAAGAGCTACGCCCTGGAAACGACGATATTAGGCAGCTACCCCTATCGCGATCCGTTGGATATCTAGGGCGGGGCGAGGGTCGGAACGGAGGTTCACCGCTTCTGGGGCGAGTCGCTCACGTCATCATTTCGCAAGGACGTGCGACCCCCTACCTGCTCGCCGCGACCCGCTACTCAGAACGCTATCCGGCAGATTCTCCAGTCGGGCATGACTTCGGCGCCCATGGATTGATAGAACTGGATGGACGGCTCGTTCCAACTCAGGACGGACCAGTCGAGGCGACCGAATCCGTGGGCGCGGCAGTATTCGATCAGGTTCGTCAGCAGTGCCTTGCCGAAGCCTCGCCCCCGAAAGGACGGGGTTACGTAGATGTCTTCGAGCCACACGCAGGGCAAGGTTCGGAAGGTGGAGTAAATCGGGAAGCTGAGCGTATAGCCGACGACCTCGCCCTCGACTTCGCACACGAAGACGGTGCAGTACCGATCGTCGAAGATATGCCGTTCCAACGCCTCAGCGTTGCCGGTCACAAATTCGGCTAGCCGCTCGTAATCGGCCAGTTCGCCGATCAGTGACCATATTCGAAGGACATCTTTTCTTTCTGCGGGACGGATCAACGTTTGCTTTTCCTGAAGTATTTGCCGTCGATCGAATAGGCGCCCGGACCGGTGACGAGCAACGAAAGTGCGGCCGCGAAGAGAATAGCCGGAAAGAACAGCTTGGATGGGTCGGCCCCGATCGCGCCGTTGAAAATACTTGCGAATTGGCCGGGGCCGCGCAGGTTCATGTAGGTTGCGACCGCCATCGTGCAAGCGACGCCGATCGAGGCAATCGACGTCAGGCAGCCCGCCAGCACGCCAAGCCCGCCGAGAAACTCGCCGTAGATGGCAAGATGGGCCAAGACGATCGGAACGCCCATCTTCGTATGGAACATATCGACGGTATCCACATAGCCCCGTCCCCCGAAGACGCCAAGCATCTTCTGCGAACCGAAGTAGATCATGGTCATCCCGAGCCCGATCCGCAGGATCAGAAGCCCGATATCCTGACGCGCATTCCCTTTCATCACTATCCGACTATACGCGCGAGCCCGCCTTGCAGGTTCGCCGGCTCCCGACGATCGAAGCGACAACTACGATAGGCCCGTTTTCGGGTCTAATCCAGGCATGGACGCCAATCAGCCGCTCGAGTCCCCGAAAGTTCGATGGGACTTATCCGCCCTCTTCTCCGGTCTTGACGATCCTCGTATCGAGGAAACCTGGCAGAAGGCTCATGAGCGTGCCGATGCGTTTGCCGAGAACTATCGCGGAAAGATCAACGCATGGGGCCTCTCAGCGCAAACCTTGGCTGACGCCATTCGCGAAATTGAATCGATCTTCAACGAGGTTGCCAAGCCGATGGGGTTCGGTCACCTGTTATTTGCCACCGACAGCGGAGACGCCGCGATCGGAGCCTTCCTCCAGAGGCAGCGGGAGCGCGGCACCGAGTTAAGCGTCAAGACGATGTTCTTTGAGTTGGAACTCCAGGCGGCGCCCCAGGCTGAAATCGATCGCGTCCTCGACGATCCGGTTCTCGCCGGCTATCGGCACTACATCCAGTCGTCGCGAGCGTATAGCCCCTTCCGCTTGAGCGAATCAGAAGAGATTATTCTCGAGGAGACGGCGAATACCGGCAACCGCGCATGGGTCCGCCTCTTCGAGGAACTGACCGCAAACCAAGTATTCAAACTGCACGTACCCGGCGCCGCCGGTCCGGTCGACAGCACCCAACAAGAAGTGCTCGCCCTGCTGCGAGACCCCAGCCGGGCCACTCGTCAAGCGGCCGCCGACAGTCTCACCGCCAGCCTCAAAGAGTTGGAGCGGGTACTTGTCTTCAACTACAACAACCTCCTTCAAGACAAGGCGGTTGAAGATCGGCTACGCAAGTTTGAGTATCCGGAACAGTCGCGACACCTTGCCAACGAACTCGACCGGGAGACGGTCGACCTCGTCGTCGAGATGTGCAAGAAACACTATGGCCTCGTCGAGCGGTTCTACAATGTCAAACGCGAGATCCTCGGCCTTCCCGAGTTGACGCACATCGACCGTTACGCACCCCTTTTCGACACCGAAGAGTTGGTTGGATGGGACCGCGCCAAAGAGATCGTCCTCCATTCGTTCGCCTCGTTCAGTCCGGTCATCGAGGCACGCGCACGAGAATTCTTCGATCAGAATTGGATCGATGCCGAGCCACGAAAGGGCAAGCAGGGCGGGGCATTCTGCGCCTACAACACGCCAGACACCCACCCCGTCGTCTTCCAAAGCTATCTCAACCGCATCGATGACGTCACTACCCTCGCCCACGAGTTGGGACACGGCGTCCATGCGTCTCTTAGCCGAGCTCAGAGCTATCTGAACTTCCATGGCACGCTCCCGCTGGCCGAACTTGCCTCGACTTTCGGCGAGATGCTGGTCTTCGAGAAGCTCGTATCGGGGGCCAGCCTAAAGGACAGCCTCGCTCTTTACGCGGACAAGATCGAAGGGACCTTCGCAACCGTGTTCCGGCAGGCATCCATGTTCGCCTTCGAGCGCCGTTGCCACACCTCGCGGCGAGCCCAGGGAGAGTTGACCGCGGAGCAATTCGGCGACTTCTGGCAAGAGGAGATGCAGGCGATGTTCGGCTCGTCCGTGAAGTTCGGCGACCAGCATCGGATGTGGTGGACCTACGTGGGCCACTTCATCTTCGCGCCGTTCTATGTGTACGCCTATTCGTTCGGCGAGCTGTTGGTGCTCTCGCTCTACCAGATGGCGAAAGCCGAGGGCCCGAGCTTCGCTGACAAATACGTCGAGTTGCTCAAGCTGGGCGGTTCGCTCTCCCCGCACGATCTGATGCAGACGGTCGGCGTCGACCTCCGCTCCGAAGCGTTCTGGGAAGCCGGATTCCAAGCGATGGAGAAAATGGTCACCGAGTTCGAGCGCCTCTGGAGCGAGTACCAGCCGGCTTAGCCGCCTGGAAAACCGCGTTACCCGCCTGGCCGCAACCTTGCGAGCGAGCCAAGCCAGGGCTCGTAGTTGCGCCAGCGGTCGACGGAAGATCGGTAGACCGGCTGGCGGACCTGCCATTGGCTGGGCGTTGTGACCGCTCGCTCGTTCGCCTCGGGACGAAGGCACGCATCGTCCCAGTCCAGTCCGACGAAATCGATCATCCGGCGGGTGACCCGTTCGCGGTCGGCGACCAGATCCTCGTAGTCGACCTCGAGAAGCCGGTTCGAGGGAATCGTCGAGCGCCAGTGCTCCATGACGCGCAGATACTCCTCGTAGTAAGCAACGATCGATTCCCGGCTGTGCCCGAAGTTGACGGGATGTGGGAAAGGCGTCAGATAGATCGAGAGGCAATTGTCGATCGGACTCCGTCTGACATGGATCAGTCGCGCATTCGGCAAGGCGAGGTGAATCGTCCCAAGGATCGAGAAGTTCAGGGGCATCTTGTCCGTCACTCTTGACGCCATGGGGAACCGCTCCACGGTAACCGAAAGATACGCGTCGGCAACCGCACGGAGCCTTGAAACTTCCACGCCTGCACCACGCGTGTAGAGAGCATCGGACATGCGATCCAGCCAATATGGCATCTCGCCGCCGGATCCGACTTCGGGATGGCTTGATACGATCTGCTCCACCAACGTCGTACCGGAACGAATCATTCCCACGATGAAGATCGGCCGATCCGAAAGGTTGGCCGTCGAACGTCCGAGTTGAAATTGCTCCGGCGTCATCTGGGCGATCTGGCTGTCCAGCAGGTCCGAATTGGCCCGCGGGTCTTGCTTCATCCGGATGAGCCTCCGCATCGAGTCGTTTGCCGCATCGAAATGCTCGATCGCGCGGCCGTACTCGCCAAGGTCGTCGTACGCCTTACCCAAGGCGTAGTGAAGGTATCGCAAATCATCGTCCTTGAGGTTCGGGCGAGCAAGTTGCGATTCGATCTGGTCAAGCAAGGGACGAGTCGCCTCGGTTGCCTTACGGCACTGAACCAGGTTCAAATACGGCCGAGTATGATTGGGATCCAGGTCGATGGCGGTTTGGAGTTCGAGCGACGCGTCCTCGAATCGCCCGAGTTGTCGAAGCACCTGGCCGAGCAGAGCGTGAGCGATGGCTCCCTTCGAGTCGAACGCGATCGACTTACGCAGCGCACGCTCCGCCTTTTCCAGGTCGCCTTCTTGGATCAATGCCTTCGCGAGTTGGATTTGCCCTCTTGCCGTCAACGGTTCGAGTTTGTATGCGCGGCGAAACCACGCGCTCGCCTCGCGCATGTCCATGAACTTCCACCGGAACTGCCCCAGTGCGATCAGAAATTCGGGCACGTTCGGGGCGATCTGCGTGGCGGCAACGAACTCCGCCTGTGCCTCGTCGTTCCGCTCGAGCCCTTCCAGCGCTTGCCCCAGCAGGTGATGGGGGATCGCTTGGTCCGGTTCCAGGGCCACCGCGCGTCCAAGATACTCGGCTGCCTCCGCAAACTTCTGCTGGCCAAGCAGAATCCGGCCCAGAATCGAGTACCCGGTTCCGTCGTCCGGCCGAAGCTCGATCGCCCGCTTGGCAAAATCGACCGCTTCGATTTCCTCCCTTCGGTTCATCAACACGCCGGCCATTCCAATCGTGGCCTCAAAGGAGGTCGGATCGGCGCTCAGAACGGACCGATAGTGTTGCTCCGCCCGATCGGGCCGTCCACGACGGGACCAGACGACAGCCGACAGGAGATGCGCCTCGGCGCAAACTGGGTCGGCCGCCAGCACTCCTTGGCAGGCGGCCTCGGCTTCGTCAAGCCGGCCCGCGATCAACGCCGATCGAGCCGCCTGCAACGCCAGATCGACGCCGCTCAACCCGTCACTCCCCACCTGAACACCATCGCGCCTCAGCATACTCGGGCACTTCGCGCTTGGCGAGGATAGGGATCAGGATAGCTTCGCTTGCCGCCTAACAACATGACGCCCACGGAAGAAAGGAAAGGGAGCGCGCGGAACGGTCGTGGCGAACTAGCGGACTGCAGATGATTGTCAATTGCGTGGCATGCTGACGATTGGCCCCGATGTGCGAGGCACGGAACCTCGCGCTACGCGGATCTGCTCTCCGCTCGGATTGTAATTGCATCAAACAGACGAACCATATTGTTTCGAAATCCGATACAATTTGTTCATCTTTTTGGTGCAATCCGTGATAAAGTAGGGGAAGTCAACCCTATGAAACGTATCAACCGGATTGCAGAGGTCCTACGGCAGGAAATCCAATCTGAAGAGATCGCTGAAGGCTCGTACCTCCCAACCGAGAAGCAGCTTCAGGAAAGGTTCGACGTCAGCCGTTCGTCCATTCGGCGTGCGCTCGACGAGTTGATCGCGTCCGGATGGGCAACGCGCATGCCAAACCGAGGGGTTGTGGCTTGCCGTGGCCGAGTCGGACCGAAGTCCACGATGGTCGCCTTCGTGGACCATGCCGACACGCTGCACAAGTCGCTGTTCTTCTTGCTGGGCCAATATCTCAGCGAAAAGGGGCTCCACTTGGTGCATGTCGACTCGACGAATCGAGGCACCCTCGCCGCTCTGGAATCGGCCATCGATTCCGGATTCGGCGCCGCTGTGTTCTGGGGCAAAGAGATGTTCCTGGATCAAAACCGGTTCCACGCGATTCAGTCGCGGCTTCCGGTAGTTGCGGTCGATCATTGCCCGAACGGCATCACGACGGACGTAGTAGGGGGGGATCACTACGGGGGAGGCGTTCTCGCAGTCAGGCACCTGCTTCAATTGGGCAGACGTGAAATTGCGATCAGCGGTTTCTTAACGATGCTCGAAGACACGCAGCAACGCATGCTGGGATACGCCGCCGCTCACGTATTCGCCAGTCATTCGGTCAAGGCGCATAACTTCGTGTTTAGCTCCAGTATCGGCGATCAGGCGTTCGACGATCCCATTCTCTTCGTCAAGCGACTCATGGACGACGACCGGCCCGATGCGGTGTTCGTCTTGCATGACATGTCGGCCCCCGCCATCGCGGCGGCAATTCTCAATTTGGGTCTGCGAATTCCAGAGGACGTAGCGATCGTCGGGTTCGGAAACGACCTGCCTTTCACTCTGGGCAACGTGGGACTCACAACGATCGCCATGGACTGGAGAGGCATCGCAAAGGCCCTGATGACCAGGGTCTGTCAGCGCATGGACCGGCACAGCACCAAGGTCGAAAGGATCGTTTTGCCGTCAAGGCTTATCGTTCGGGGTTCGTGCGGAGCACCCGAAGACAAGTGGCAGAACGATGAGTATCAAGTCAGTTCCGCAACCATTACGCGAAGGATGCCGCCAAACGTTTGGCGCAGCGAATTTGGGACGAAGGCGAAACCTCCGATCCCGACGTCGCTCAAATTGCGCAGTGGCTAATCTCGTCATCTATGATTTAATTACCAAGCAATCCATATATCGTCGAAAGAGGACGTCGTTGATGGCGTCCGCCGGACACTACACAGGAGTAGAAATGAAATCGAATCGAGCCTTTACGCTCATTGAGCTACTAGTCGTTATCGCAATCATCGCGATTCTCGCCTCCATCCTCTTCCCGGTCTTCGCTCAAGCGAAGGCCGCCGCCAAGAAGACCGCATCGCTGAGCAATATCAAGCAGCTGTCTCTCGCATCGCTGATGTATGGCAACGACTACGACGACAACTTCTGCGCTGAAGGATATGCCAATTCCGCCAACGGTTGGGGTTGGCAGATGACGTGGCAGATGGAAACCCTGCCGTACATAAAGAATTACGGCATCTTCCTCGATCCTAGCGATAACCACAAGGGAAGCGCATCGTGGGACACAGGTCCTATGTTCAGCTATCCCGGTAACGGCATCTTCGGCGGTAAGTGCTCACCGTCGTGGGGTGGCTGGAACATGGTTGGCGTCATTCAGTCGAACCGAGGCTGGACGAACAACTATAACACGCCGGTTAGCGCGACTTCAATCCAGTTCCCTTCGGAGACCATTCTCTTCGCGACCCGATTCAAGATGGCGGCAGCTTCTTGGATGCAGGGCGGTATCGACGGCCTCTTCAGCGTGTGGGCAGCAACCCTGTTGAACTCGGACGGGATCGATTCCAACGGGAGCCAGCCAGCGGCTTTGCCTGGGCAATTCAACGGCCCCTTTGGACCTCCCGTAGCAACCTATCCGGGTTCGATCGCCGACAACTATGCCGGTCAATCTCCGTTCGCCTTTACTGACGGCCACGCCAAGTCGATGAAGCCGATCCAGACAGTCAACTTCCAAGCCGGCGTCTCATGGAATCAGGCGGGCGGATGCGAGGACTCTGGTTACCTTTATATGTGGGACGCCACCAGGACCAAGTAGCACGATGAACATCCTACGAATAGCCATCGCTTTGTCGATTGTTGGAGGATTCGTAATCGCTGGGTGCGGAGCCGATTCCACCCAACAAACACCCTCAAAGGAGGCTTTCAAGAAGAGGCCTCCCCCTCCTGAATGGCGAGGTCCAGGGCAACCTGGTGCTCCCGGTGGTGCTCCGCCGCCGCCGCCTGCTGGGTCCATGGGGCCTAAAGCCGGCGGACAGTAACCTAGCCACGGTAAACAGGATTTCCCGGCCTGAGTATTCAGGCCGGGAAATCCTGTTTACCGTAGGCTGTCTATGCTAGTTGTCACGGCAGAACAGCGGTGGGGATCAATACAAAACCGTGATAGGTCGTTGTCTTGAGCCTGCCGGTTCCAGTTACAACCGCGGAAACGCCAATGATGCACCCAGTGACTTGCCCAGCCACCGTCGTGTTGTCGATCGCAGTCGCGTACTCGAGGGTCGTGTTGGCGGGCAATGAGTTGACAAGACCGTTAAGATCGGTACCGGTATTGTTCCATGCGATAAACGCATGCGGCATGCCTGACGTGCCCGGTGTAAGGGTCCCGACGATGAATCCGGCATTGTTGATCCCGTACGCCACCGCTCCATACACGGTGCCACCTGAGTTGTAGGGATTCGCAAGTTGGCTCGCCGATGTGTTCCGGAACGGAATCGGAGTGCCCGACCCATTTACTGTCGTACCCATGTTGACACCGTAGGAGTTCATCCCACAGTAGGGGCAGCCGAGCAAGCTGCTTGTCAGGTACAGAGTGCCCACCCCCGAAGAGGAAGGAGCCGGACTCGAAGCCGCTACCTGAGTCCACGTGTTCGTGCCCGCGTTCCACGTATATGAGCCGTAGAATGCCGAGCACAACCCGCTGTCGTTCACCGCTCCGAAGCCCGCAAACGTCCCTGCTGGAGTAGGGGGAAACCCGTAATTCCAATTTTTGAACCAGCAATTACATCCGAGTGGGATTTGGTCATTATCAAAGCCACACGTGTTCCCTCCGTTCGTGATCGCCGCCGGAAAGATCCCGTTTGGTGGGTATGTACCTTGGGGATGTGGGTCCGGTAATAGGCGCGTGGGGCCCGACGAGTTGATCGTGTAGGAATACCCGATGATATGCATCTGGTCCTGACCGAGAAGTGTGCCACCGTCGTTTATTGAATTAGCGAAGCCAATGTTGCTAATCACTCCGTTCGACGTTGGGACAGGAGTTATCGGCATCACCGTAACGCCGTTCGCGGTGTTGATCTTCATGTACACCATTTGGGTGCCGTTGACCGCGCCGCTATCTCCAACGATGTAGCCGGCTGTCGGGCTGATCCCAAGTGGGTAGAAATTGGCCCCGAGGTCGACATAGTTATAGTATGTAGTAGCCTGAGCGGAGCCCAAGCAGACGAAAACAGCCGCCAGAGCGGATGAACGAAGAAGGATATGCTTCATTACCTAACCCCTTTGTTACGCTAAGGACCTACTTTTTAGGTGTAGGTCCTGAGGTTACTGTACCTTATGCTTACGCTTTTCGTAGTACTTGGACGGGTCTCCGCTCGAAGCAGCCCCGACATCCCGCCCAGATAGACAAATCAACCCAGAATTTCTGAAACTTCTTGTGGCCTCATACCCCTATGGAGAACAAGCGGGGGGCCACCACAGTCTCACGTGGACCGAATGAACAGGACTAAAGACGTCATGAATGAGCGAAACGGACCAGCGGCCTGACACAAGGCGGGCCAGCGACCCCCAAAAGAGGTCACCGGCCCGATTGAGACGTGAATGTGGTCGAGGCTACTGTGACCCGGAAGATGGCGCGTTGCCGCCGCCCATCCGTTTGGCCATGGCTTCGGCGGTCCTCTTGGCGTTCACCCGCATGCTTTCCTCGAACTTCTTGCGGGCTTCTGGCGGCATTGGGCCGCCCTTGAATGCCTTCAACTCTTGGGGCGTGGTTCTGTGATCGGCATCCGATCCGCAACCGCCCAAGAGACCGGCAGATATGCCGACGACGAGAATCGATATGACCTGTTTTTGCATTCTCATATGGTGAGTCGGGGCACGCCGCGATGTTGGCGACAGCAAAGTCTCGGGAAAAGGCCGATGAAACCCATCGGCCCCGATTCCGAGACGCGTCAGTGGCCGGCGACCGCGTTGGCCCGGGCTTTGTCAGCGATTTCCTGAGTACGTTTCCCGTTCTGAGCCATGCTCTCTTCGAACTTCTTCCGGACGTCCGGTGGCATCTCTCCGCCCTGGAACGACTTCTTGTCCTGGGGAGTGGTGGTAGCCTGGTCCGGACCTGAGCCGCATCCACAGAGCGCGGCGCCCCCGATGGCGGCAATTAGGAGGAAAAGATATGTCTTTTGCATGGTGTCTCTCACCGGGGGCGCTGCCGACTGGCAGAGCCCCCGGCACGTTGTTCTAGCGCAGACCGTCCCACTGGTTGTTCTGCGGTTGGTTGACCGGATCTGGGTTCGTCGTCGAGGGGATCAACGACTTGGCGTGACCATCGACGTAGGCAAACACCGACTGCCCCGAGTAGCTCGCGCTGACGGCGCCGTTGACGCCGAACTCATATTGGAGCGGGTTCCCGTTCCCCATACTGCTGTAGAAGGTGCTCTTGGCATTCGGGATTGCCTGAGGTCCCCAACCGCCGACGTTATTTGTGACATCGATGTTGGGTCCTCCAATCGTTCCGCCCATAGCAAAGTTCGACCAGTTGCCCTGGCAGTTGAACGAACAGCCCCACTTGGAACCATAGGCCGTGTTCCATTGAGCGATGTCGGCTCCGTTCTTCTGAGCAGCAAGAATCGTGGCAGCCGGCTGAGTTAATGCGGACTCATTGAGCGACGAGTTCATCAGCCAGCCATTTCCTTCGTCGTTGTGTCCGTCCGGATAGGAGTTGTTACCGACGCCCATCGGTCCGCGAAGTTGGAAACCGCTGTTCCAGTTCGGCGAGCAGCACCAGTTGCCGTAGTAGCTGTTCACGCCGAACGAGATGCCGACGCCGGCCCAAGTACCAACGAGAGGCGCCTGGCCAGCAAACGAGTCGGCGGACGCCTCGAACACGCCGATGCTCTTGGTGTAAGGTTGGACACGCTGCGCCCACAGATCAGTGCCAACCCACGTATGGCCAGAATCCTGTGAAGAACCCTCGAATCCGAGCGGGAACTGGCCGTCGGTGTCACCGGTGTACATGATGATGGCCAGGTCGAGTTGCTTGACTCCGCTCAACGCGGCAGTCTTCTTTGCCGCCAGCTTCGCTTGCGCGAAGACTGGGAACAGGATAGCAGCCAGGATGGCGATGATTGCGATGACGACTAAAAGTTCGATTAATGTAAATGCTTTACGATGCACGATGGAATCACCTCAACAGCGAGATGCAGGACGGGCCGTGGATTCCCGAATATCGAGACCGCACGGATAGATGAATGAACGAGAAGCGGATTGTTCCGCCTCGATGATTGAAATCAGGACGTTGGTGGCGTCGTGGGCCATCTGCTCGATCGGTTGGCTGATCGCGGTCAGCCGCGGCCGTACCGTGTCGCAGAATGTAGTCGAGTCGAACCCGATCACGGACAGATCGTCGGGAACGGAGACCCCGAGGTTCTTCGCTTCGGACAAAATGGTCACCGCCTGACGCTCGCTGAAAGTGATAAGAGCGGTTGGGCGATGCTCGCTTCGCATCATCGAGGCCAGTTCGGGCCGGTCGATCTGCCACGAAAGGATCTGCCCGGAGTCTAGGTCGAGACCGCGAGCCTGTATGGCAGATCGGTAGCCCTCTATCCTGGCCCTGCCCTCGGCGGTCGATTCGTTGAAGGCATCGATCACGAAGCCGATTCGACGATGCCCCAGGTCGGCGAGATGGTCGACGGCGAGGCGTAGGCCCAGATCGTTGTCGCAGCAGAATCGAGGCACGTCCGGCCCTTCGCCAGCGGGAGCATGCATCATCACGACCGGGATCTCGGACTTCCCGATCGCTTCGGCGCTTTGGACGGTGTAGTCCGGTTTGCACCAAAGCAACCCGTCGAATCGCCCGTCGTTCAGCACGCCCTTGTTCGAGAGCTTCACCAAATTGGGGCAGATCGTGAGGCCGTATTCGGACTGAAAAGTGGCGCTCATCACGCCGTTCAGGAAGGCGGAGAAGTAACCGTCCAAGTCTCCGATGCGCCCGAAGTGAGAGAATACAAGCCCGATGGTGTGGGTCTTCTGCTCGCGAAAGCTGCGTGCCAGGCGATTTGGCTGGTAGCGGAGTTCACGCGCGACGCGGCGGATCGTTTCGGCGGTTTCCGCACCGACACGCACATTGGCGCCCTTGCCGTGCAAGACCTTCGACACCGCCATTGCCGAGACTCCGGCGGCTTCCGCAACATCGCGAATAGTGGTAGCCATGATATCCAATATATCAGCTCGTCGATATACCCGTATATCATAACTACATTTACCGGAAAATCAAGTACCTATCCAGAATTTCTGTTCGAAGCGCAATTATTCCGATATCTCGATAGGTGCAAGAGGGGGTTCCAAGTGCCGTCGGTGGACTCGAAGACGCGCTCCCTCCCCTTTTAGCGAAGCGTTTAGAAGGGGGAGGGTGGGGTGAGGGATTATCCGTAAATCGCCGACGAAGTCGGAAGTCCTTGTTCGAATTCGGCCCAGGATTATTCAAGAACTCGTCAACGAGCACTCTGACTCGAGCGTTTGAGAGGAACCAAGGAGCCAAGGGCGCGGTCCCATTGCCTCCCCCTCCGCGGACGGATGGAGAGGGAGCGCATTACTGGGCGGTGGAGAACCTACGGGCCAGACTGTGGACGCTAAGAGGCGCTCCGGAGATCACCGGGCAAGCAACCAATCAGGCTTGCGGCTATTTCCCGGTACCGGCGCCGGCGCCGACGGAAGCTCTTCCCTTGTTCGCCATGTCGGCCATTCTCTGAGCGTTTTCCTTCTGACTTTCCTCGAACTTCTTGCGAACGTCTGGTGGCATCGGACCACCCATAAAGGCCTTTTTCTCGGCCGCGGTTGTCGGCTTTGCCGTATCCGAATTGCAGCCAAAGAGCATTGTCACGCCAATACTCGCCAAGACGCTGAATAGAATCTTCTTCTGCATGCTAAATTCCTCAGGAAATGCCGCTTGGAAGCGGCATTTCCTTGTTAACTGATCCTAACGCAAGCCGTCCCACATATTGCTCTGTGGCAGGTTGACTGGATCTGGGTTGGTCGTGAACGGGATCATCGCCTTCGCGTGTCCGTCCACAAAGGCGAAGACCGATTGACCGGAATAGGATGCGCTCACCGCACCGTTCTTGCCGTACTCGAATTGCAGAGGGTTTCCGTCGCCCTTACCGACGTAGTTCGTGCTCTGTCCGTTAGGGATCTGAGTCGGGCCCCAGCCGCTCGTGTCGGTAACCATTCCGGAGAGAAGTGCGCCCGGTGCGAATGCCGACAAGTTGCCACCCTGGAAGTTATACGAATTGTTCTCGAACTTCGAGTTCCAAGCCGCAACATCCGCTCCGTTCTTCTGGGCCAACATAATCGTCCCCGATGGCTGAGTGATGGATGTGTCGTTCAACGCGGACCCGGCTAGCCAGGTCGAATTGTTGGGAACACCCATGGGTCCTCGTAGGGGGAAACCCGTATTCCAAGTTGGCGAGCAGCACCAGTTCGGCGAATAGTAGCTATTGACGCCGAATGAAACGCCTACGCCTGCCCATGTGCCGTCGATTGCCTGGCCGGCTTGCGAGTCTACCGAAACGCCGAAGACGCCAATGCTCTTGACATAGGGCATCAAGCGGATGGGCAGCAGGTCATTGCCGAGCCAGCCCGTGGCGCCGAATGCGACCGGGAACAGGTCATCCGAATCTTGAATGTACATCATGACGCCGAGGCCGAGTTGCTTGACACCACTTAGGGCCGATGTCTTCTTGGCCGCAAGCTTGGCTTGTGCGAAGACCGGGAACAGGATAGCGGCGAGGATCGCGATAATCGCGATGACGACTAAGAGTTCTATTAATGTAAATGCTTTTCGTTGCATGATAGATTCACCTCAACACCGAGATGCCGGAATGGCAGTGGATTCGCGAATGTCGAACCCACATGGATACAAGTAGGAGTTGGAAGGACAGTTTTGCCCCTCGATACTAGAAATCAGGACGTTGGTGGCGTCAAACGCCATCTGTTCAATCGGTTGCCTGATCGCGGTTAAGCGTGGACGAGTTGTATCGCAGAAAGCAGTCGAGTCAAACCCAACCACCGATAGATCTCCGGGCACCGAAATGCCGATCGACTCTGCCTCCTTCAATATTGCTACTGATTGTCGTTCGCTGAACACGATCAGTGCGGTTGGGCATGCGTCGCATTCCCTAAAGCGGGCAAGTTCTGGCTGTTCGATGCTCCAAAACAGAACGTTGCAATCGGGTGTTGCCAATCCATGGCTTTCCATTGCCGCGTAATAGCCGGCGATCCTAGCCCGTCCTTCAGCAGTCGATCGGTTTGGGGCATCCATCACGAATGCGATGCGCCGATGGCCAAGCTCCACCAGATGATCCACCGCCAGCTTCAATCCTAGTTCATTATCACAACAGAACTTCGGAACATCGGGCCCCTGACCTCCGGGGGCGTGCATCATCACGATCGGAAGGTCACAACGCTGGATGGACTCTGCGGTCTGAACTGTGTAGTCAGGCTTGCACCAGAGAATGCCGTCGAATCTTCCGTCGTTCACCACTCCAGTCGAAGAGGATCGGGATAGCTTCGGACAAATGGTGAGCCCATACTCGGACTGGAAAGTAGCGCTCATTACACCATTTAGGAATGCAGCAAAGTACCCGTCGAGGTCCCCGATGCGGCCAAAACGAGAGAACACGAGTCCAATCGTGTTTGTTTTCTGCTGCCGAAAACTCCGCGCCAGTCGATTGGGCTGGTATCGCAGCTCCTTGGCTACCCGGCGAATCGTCTCAGCAGTATCCGGACCAACTCGAACATTTGCCCCTTTACCGTGGAGAACCTTCGACACAGCCATCGCCGAAACCCCAGCTGCCTTCGCTACATCGCGAATGGTGATTGCCATGACTTCCCATATATCCTCGCAAGATCCACGCGCCTAACGGGAGACCGATATACTGGTAAATCTTGAATTCGATATACGGATAAATCATACCGCTTAATACACCGAGGAATATCCACTATTTCCGGACTTTGTCGGGGATTTCCCTGCCTTGGGCGGGGAAATCGAAGCGCCGCTCGTTTTCCGAGCATCCTCACTTGGCGATTGACTAAGTAAGGAGCCAGGGGCGCGTTTCCGAAAGTCCTCCCCCACCCCGCCCTTCACATGCTCGGAAGGAGGGAGAGGGAGCGAATCGCCAGGCCGTGGCGAGCCCGTGGGTTGGTATTGAGCCGGTGATCGGGTTACGGCCCGGGGGTTGGGGCGCGTAGCCTTTTAGCCCGATCCGCGGCCATTTTCTGGGAGTTCTCCCGTTGGCTTTCTTCGAATTTCTTCCTTACGTCGGGAGGCATCGGGCAACCCTTGAGGGCCCTCAATTCCCCCGGCGTCGGCTCTTGCCCATCTTCGCCAGCGCAACCCCAAAGGTGCAGCGGCGCCGATTCCGACGATGGCTACAAAGAGAACGTGTCTGACCATCTTTGTGTCCTGGTCGAAGCGCCCTAGACAGACGCTTCTACCGCTCATGGACTTAGCGCAATCCAGCCCACTGGTTGTTCTGGGGCTAGTTGACCGGGCCCGGGTTAGTTACCGACGGGATCTGCGACTTAGCATGTCCGTCCACGAATGCGAACACGGACTGGCCCGAGAAATTGGTGCTGACCGCGCCGTTCACGCCGGATTCGTACTTGTGCATGTCACCGTTTCCGGCCGTCTTGTGCGCGGTTGCCATGGCGGTTTGGTAGCCGGCGATTCGCGTACGCCCTTCGGCGGTCGAATCGTTCGACGAATCCATGATGTAGGCGATGCGCCGATGCCCCATGTCGGCAAGGTGCTTGCCGCTATCTGAAGACCCTGCTCGTTGTCACAGCAGAATTTCGGAACGCCCGGTCCCTGTCCGCAGGGCGTGTGCTACATGACGATCGGTATCTCGGACTGCTTGATGGCCTCGGCGTTCTTCGCCGTGTAATCTGGCTTGCACGATAGGAGTCCATCAAACCGGCCGTCGTTCATGACGACACTGCTCGACGAGCGCGCCAACTTGGGACAGACCGTCAAGCCGTATTCGGATTGGAAGGTGGCGCTCATGACGCCGTTAAGTAGGGCCGCGAAGTAACCGTCGAGCTCGCCAATCCGGCCAAAATGCGAGAACAGGAGCCCTATCGTATAAGTCCGTTGCAGCCGAAAGCTCCGGGCCAGGCGATTAGGCTGGTAGCGAAGTTCTTTGGCCACGCGACGGATGGTT
Organism: Fimbriimonas sp.; assembly: GCA_031292555.1. GTDB lineage: Bacteria > Armatimonadota > Fimbriimonadia > Fimbriimonadales > Fimbriimonadaceae > Fimbriimonas. The sequence goes on along the minus strand of JARLGV010000045.1, from coordinate 107,138 downwards.
TCCGCCGTCTCCGCACCCACCCGAACGTTGGCGGCCATCGCGAATGGTTGTAGCCATAAAGCACCGCATATCGACCGATTGATATACGCCATGACTACATGACCTACCGGTATATCAACGACGATATACGGATAAATCAAAGCAACTTGCGAACGCAGAAGCGCCTATTCCCTAAAAGAATCAGAAATCCTGTACTATTGCTGTTTCTTGCCCTGGTCAAGGTGCAGCATGGTTCCCATCAAGGTCTTTTCGGCCTGTCCCTTGTCGCCGCTTTGGATGGCGCGCAACGCCATCGTCACTTCCTGAGCCTCGACGGTTCTGCCCTCTTGGACGAGGAGCATCTGCGTCTTCTGAAGCTCTTGGATCGCGCCCATCTGGGTAAGGACGCCGGTCTTCATTCCCAAAATCGTCTTCTCGACCGCCTTCGAGGCGAGCGCGACCTGGGCCGCGCCTTGGACGCGAGGATTCGGAGGAGCCGAGTACCGTGCGGAATCGGCGGTGAACTCCATGATGAAGTCGAGGTCGATCACCTCCGCCTTGCCGGTGACCAGGTCGTCGTACGTCAATCGGCCGTTGGCCACCCGATAATGCCCCAGAGGGTGGTTGGTGAAATCAAAATCGAACACCTGCTGAATGGACGCGCCCCGCTCCAAATCGGCCAGCGGCAAGGCAACTTCGCCACTTGGTGAGGCTTGTGGCGACCGTAGGCTGACCCAACGGGCGATCTTCAATTCCATCTTGAGATTGCGTGCCACGCTGGTCATCAGTTTGTCCAACTCAGTGCGGAACACCTCTGGAATGAGTTCGGGTCGCGGGATGTAGTAGTAGTTTCCTCCCGCTCGTTTGGCCATCGCGGCCAGAAGCTCTTCGTTGTAGTCCGGACCGAACCCCAAGAAGGTGCACGTAATTCCTCGCTGCTTGATCTCGCCTGCGTGGGCGACCAGCGCCGAGAAATCCTTGATCCCTGCCGTCGGATCGCCGTCGGTGAGCACGACGAGCCGAGTCGCTCGGCCCGGATCGGTGATGCCGCCGACCTGCTGAGCCGCAAGAGCGAGGCCGTCGTAAAGGTTAGTCGTGTTGCCCGGCATCAGCCGCTGTATCCCGTCTTTGATCGGCTGCTTGTTGGTCACCCGCTGTGGAGGCATCAAAACGTCGACCGTCTCCTCGAACGTGACGATGCTCAGCACGTCGTTCGGGCCGAGCATGTCCACTACGAAGCTGCACGCCTGCTTTACGTACTCGAGCGGCGCGCCCTCCATCGACCCCGAGCGGTCGATGACAAGACAGAGATTCAGAGGCGTTCGCGCGCTGCCGCCCATCCCGACACTGGCAGGAACTCCGGCTCCCGTGAATTCGACGAGGAATTGCTCCCGCGCCGGACCGTTCGCCATCGTAGCCTCTCGACTTGAGATCACCTCGGCCATCAGACCCTTTCCGTTGTCGAACATCGGGGCCATCGCGCTGGTCTTGAGCGGGTCGAACGCACCCATCGCCTGGGTCTTTAGAGGATCGTTCAACACCGGCGCGCCGCTCAGCATCGTTCGATTCGGGTCGATTCGTTGGGTTTGGTCCATTCTCGGTATTAAGCTCCGTATTCCACACTAGGCGGCTTCGACGCGAAAAGTCGTCGAGCCTATCTTCAACATATCTCCGGGCGCCGCCGTCGCTTGGGAGACGCGTTGACCGTTCAAAAAGGTTCCGTTGGTGCTGCCGGCATCGTTGACCGCGATCCCGTTGAACGAAGGACTGAGGGTCGCGTGCTTGCGGGAGGCGGCATTGTCGAATGACATCGGGATCGACGGGCACTCGCGCCCGACATCCATCGCCCCCGTCACCGGGAAGCGCTGTCCCAACAGAGGACCGTCCAACGCGACAAGGACGAACCCGGCGGGGGCTTGTCCCATCGGCGCGCCGTAGGCCATCGTCGGCATCGACGCGGCCGGTGTAAGCACCTGAGTCGGGTTGCCAGTGGGCTGAGCGAACGGCGTTACTCTCGGCTGTGCCGGTTGCGGTTGAGCCGGCGCCATCGGCTGCCCGCCTGGCATCGGCTGGTACCCCGGTTGGGGCATGGCGCCACCCATCGGATACGATTGCCCCGCATATGCCTCGGGGCCGCGATACGGAGCCGGCGATCCCTTGAGCAGGAATTGGAGCACGAAACCGCCAATTTGGATCTGCGAACCCTGCTGCAGAACTGCCTGCTGGACTCTCTGCCCGTTGACATACGTTCCCAGCGGAGAACCTCCATCGTTGAGCACGTACTGGTTGCCGTGACGGTCGATGGACGCGTGGATCGGCGCGACGTTTGTATCGCCGAAAAGAGGCACATTCGCCGACTCGCTTCGGCCGATAAAGGTCCGCGGGCCGTCGATCGACCACTCCTTCCCTTCGTTTCGCCCAAGCGAGAGTCGAAGCCAGGCGCTTCGAGAGTAACGCTCCACCAGGCCGATGAAGAGACCGATCGCGGCCCCCATAACCACCATCGACAATGCGCGCGACAGGGTGCCGACCTCGCCGGACTCACCGCCGTGGATCCCTTTGGCGGCCAGAATCGATTGACCAAAGACGGAGCCGATGACGTCGAACGAGGCGCCGGCGATCGCGCCGCCGAGACCGCCCCCGATCAACCCTTGAAGCGCGCGCTTGAAGGTGAGGGAACTCGCGCCGATCGCGAGCCCAAGGAACATCCCGACCGGCACGAGGGCAACGACCCGGGCGGGGATCCGCGCCATGATATTGCCATCGAAGAACACGCTCGAACCGAACGTCATTCCCACGATGATCGCGCCGATAGACGATCCGAACGATGCGCCTACCGCTCCGAAAACCAAGCCCATCACGAGCCCGCGCGTGGTGTGGACTTTGCCGCCGCGCGTGAACCCGTCCAGCCCGCCGACGGCAACTCCGACGAACGCACCCAAGAGCAACACCAGCGTGGCCTGCCACGAGGCCCATTCGTGCGATGCGAGGTTCCGCGGCGCGGATGGTTCCATGATCATCCACGCCAGCAAGCCGGCGACTCCGCCGGCCAAAAACTTCAGCATCACTGTGCCCATAACACCTACCCCTCGAAGCGGAATCGGACGGAGCCAAATTGGACCGTGTCACCACTCTGCAATTGCTTCTCGCCTTGTAGTTGGACTCCATTTACGAACGTACCGTTCGTGCTGCCCAGGTCGATTACGGTAACTTGGCCTCCGGCACGCACCAAATTGGCGTGCTTTCGGGAGACCGTAGTCTCGCCAACCAGGCTCAAGCCCAATCCCAACTCCCGTCCAACCGAGAATTCGCCCTCCGGAATCGGCATCGAGTCGCCGGTCTGGGACACGAGGCGCGGGTTTGAGACGAATCCGACCGATGGCGCCGGGGCGGCCGCCAACGGGGCGGGAGCCGCATCGTCGAGGATAATCTTCTGCACCGGAGCGGGAGTCGACTTCACCGGGGCGGGAATTTGAGAGGGGTTCGTCAAAGGATCGTCGCCCGGCTTCGGAATCTGGACGCCCAACTGCTCCAGCTTCGAACCGACCGAATCGGGATTCCGTTTGACGTACATCATGGCGTAGTAGATGCCGCCGATCATTGCGCCCAACGCGATCAGGTAGACGATTAGCGATCCGAAAATACTGCCCGCTCCACCGCCGCTAGAAGAGGACTTCTTTTCGCCTTCCGGCGCCGATGAAGCAGTAGGACCGGCCGATGAAGCATTTTGGGTGTCTGGAGGTACCACGCCTGCCGGGGGCCCCTTCGCATTGTGAGCGCCGACCGTCTCGACTTCGTCCGGAAGCGAGATCGTGACGGCGGGCAGAGCGACCGGGCGTTCGAGGCTCATGTCGACGATCTGCTTCAGCGGGGTGGCGTCCTTCCCCTTCACTTTGTAGTGCACCGTCACCGTAAGCGAGCCCGGTTTGACTTCGAAGAAGTTGACGGTTCCGAAGGTCGACGGATCGACGAGTTGAGAGTACTTGTGCTTTCCATCGTCCAGATCGACCGTCGCGGCGGCGACCGGCTTTCCGTCGTGATCCAAGTGGACAGAGACCTGAGCGATCTCTTTGAAATCCTCTGCCTTTAGAGTCCATATGCCGGACTTGGCATCCTTGACCGACTTCGACGCCAAGTTGCCGCTCTTACGATCCCATACATAGACCGTATCGCTGTCCTTGGCTCCAGAGACGGGCAGGTTCGCCTCGGACTTCTCGGTGCGAACGCCGGTTGAATCGTCTGGCGGTTGGGTGGGCGCCGTTCCGGCCGCCCAGATCTGGCGATCCCCGTCCTCGGGGAAACTGAGGTTGACGCTTTGCGCGGATACAAGGCATGAAGCCGCGCAAAACAGGGCGAAGAAAACTACTTTCGGTGACACGCTGAAACAATTCTACAGCGAGCTTTGGCAAGTGCGTCGGCAACATCGCTTGCGCTATAGCCGATCGGCCCGATTTCGGTGGCGCAGATGTCGCCTGCCATGCCGTGCCAGTACATTCCGCAGCTTGCCGCGTAGTAGCCCGGCATATCCTGCCCGAGCAAGGTCGCGATCATGCCACCCAGGACGTCGCCCATGCCGGCCGACGCAAGGCCGGGATTTCCAGTGCAGTTCACGATCATTGGCTGCCCCGGCTCGCCCACGATCGTATAGGGTCCCTTCAAAAGCACGCACCGCCCCAACTCCTCGACCGCTTGGGTTACGGTTCGGAAACGGTCGGACTGTATTTCGGCAACGCTGCAGTGGAGGAGACGGCTCATTTCGCCGGGATGGGGCGTCAGAACACACTCGACGCGCGGCAGTTTCACTCCCTGTCCTACCGCGTTGAGCGCATCCGCATCCACCACGCATGGGCGATCCCATTCGCTCCAAACTCGGGCCAGAAAGTCCAACACGGGTCGATCGTGAGTGAGTCCCGGCCCAAACAACGCGGCGTGATATTTGCTTTGGTTCTTGAGCACGGTCGCCGCCGCATCGGGACTGATCACGCCGTCGACTTCGTCCAAAGGAAGCAGGATCGCCTCCGGGACGTTGGCCGCCACCGCGTTCAGAACGTCCGGGATACCGGCGACCGTCACGAGACCGGCGCCGCTTCGCACCGCCGCCTTCGCGGAAAGAGAAGCCGCGCCGCGCATATTTCGACTTCCGGCCACGATCAGGATGCTTCCATTCTCACCCTTGTGGCTGGCTTTGAGCCGCTCCGGCAAAAGGTTCGAAACCCAGTCGCAATCGACGAGGCGTGCCGATGTCGGCTCGTTGAGCAGCGCAGCTGGGATACCGATCTCGGAGACCGTCCAGTATCCGGAATGCTCCAAGCCGATTCCCTCGAACAGGAACTTCTTCGGAAGCCCGAAGGTGACGGTGCGAAACGCCCAAACGCTCTCTCCCAGCTCTTCGCCGGTGTCGCAGCAGATGCCGCTCGGCACGTCGACCGAGACGACCGGCACGCCGCTGCGGTTCATTAGTTGGATCGAGTCCTTGATACAGCCCTTGACCTCACACCTCGCGCCCGTCCCTAGTAGGGCATCGACGATCAGATCTCGGCATCCGAGCGCTTCCGTCTTGCGATGCCATCGGGCGTCCGTGAAAAAGATCGGCTGGACCCCCTGGGCCCGAGCGATACGCATCTGCTCGTGGGCTTCGGGCGTGAGAGAAGCCTCTTCTGCCGCCACCAGGCAGTCGACCATATAGTGGTGGTCGAGGGCCAGTCGGGCGACGACGAATCCGTCGCCGCCGTTATTGCCTTTGCCGCAGAAGACGGTAATTCGTCCTCCATGGGGCAGGAGTTCCTTCACGACGTCGAACACCGCCAAACCGGCGCGCTCCATCAGCACTTTCGCGGTCACGCCAAATTCCTCGCTGGCCCGCCGATCGATCTGTTTGCAGTGTTCCGTCGTTGCAATCCACATATTTCTTCCAGAGCGCAAACAAACGCCAGTCGGAATTCAAATGCCACTTGGCTCATCAACGAGCCTGGCTTTCCGGGCCGGTCCGTTTCAACGCTTAAACGCTGCCTGTCACGCTGCCTTGGTCTACGAAGACCGCGCCTCCTGCGTTATCTGCTCGACCTTGGTCAATCGAAGGTCGCCGCCGCATCGGGCGTGCACGTAGCGACGCTTCCTGGGCAGCCGACGCGTTCGGATGAACGACTTGCCGCACTTGACGCAAACGTAGGTGACTTGTTGCCGCGACACATTCCGTTCGACCGGATAGTTGTGCCGAACCTTCGCTTCTTGCCCGAGATCGCGCATCGCCTGCTGCCACGGCTCGCCGTGACCAGCGGCCCGGATCCCATGCCGAGCGACCGCCAATAGGTGGGCATACTCGTGGATGAGAGTGTCGATCACGTGCGATTCGTCGGTCAATACTCGCGTCGACAAGCCGATGACCCCCTTCTTGTAGTAGGCGAGCCCCGCCGAGACTCGGTAAGCCCGCCAGACAAGCACCGGCCCGTAGCCCAAAGGGAATCTGGCGCAAAGATCGGCGAGGCAGGCATTGGCTGCCTCGCGCAGGGATTGGGGCGAATCCGGCGGCACTTTCTAGAATCCCGATCCGAATATAGGGCTGGACTTGATGTCGGAAGCGATCGAGAACCAGCGGCGCTTGTGATACTTGTCGCAGATCTCGCCCACCATGCGATCCGTCTTCTCGCCGGCGGAGTCGATGTCCTTGGCGCTTGTATGCTCCATCTTCATCAGCTTGTCGACGTCTCCAGCCGCCAAGTGGTCGGCGATGTCGCCGAGTTGGCCTGCCGTCTCGTTCAGCGCCTGGTCGTAGGCGTCGCGGATCGGGACGCACTCCTTGGGCGGAGGGTACGAGTCGAAGAACTTGAGCAGATCGAGCGTATCGTCGTGCATCTTCTTGAGCACCTGGGCGAGTTTTTCCGTCGGCGGATGCATTTCGGAGTTCGGGTCGTCGATACCGTTCAGCAGGTCCTTGATCGCATCCACGCCTCCCGCCAATTGCGATTTTTCCTTCTCGGTGTAGGCCGTGGTGAGTTGGCCCATCGTGATGTCTACGCGTTTCTCTTCCGTCTTTCGAAGGTGTTCCAGCCACTTGTAGATATCGTCGGGCATCTCAAGATCGGATTTCGCAGGCGTCGTCAGCGTCGAGCCCGGTCCCTGCCCGACCGCCATCAGAGTGCCGTCAGGCCGGCTGCCCGTTGCATAGAGCGTTCCGTCGCCGGGAAGCGAACCCTTTGCAGTCAAACTGGAGCCACCCGGTCCGCGGCCGTTCTGTCCGAAGAAGCCCATCGACTTGAGCGTTAAGCCGCCCGCGAAGAGAACGCAGACGAGCCCGACCAAGATCGCAATCAGCGTCGTGCGGCGCTTCTGCTGCTGGAAATCGCCGGTTAGCGAGGGGCCGGGGATGCCGGCTGCCGTTACGGCGGGCATTACGCCGGTAGGATAGGGCGACGGTCGCGGCATCTGGGTCGCCGCCGTTGGCGCGACGTTCATCGGCGCCGAAACGGCCGTCCCGCAGAACATACAAAATGCCGCTCCCTGCGGTACCTGCTTGCCACACTTCGGACATTTCATAATCTGTTAGACGCGTTTTCAGCCACGACCCATCACCCGTTCCTTCATGAATATTCAGCAATTAGGGCGGGGTGTCAAGAACATTCTAGTCGAGGATCGCGTCAGGAACGCTTAAGGATTGCGGACATTTCTCCGATGTTTTTGCTAAGGAGTCGCACGGACAACAAGAGAAAGTGCGTCTAGGGAGGCAAAGGAGTCCCGATCCGGAGGTTGACTGACATGAAACGCGATATATGCGACGGACATCCCCTTCGACACTATTTTGTCGAGGCGTTGCACGACACCTTGGACCGAGAGTTCGGACAGGTCGATGACCCGGAGGTCGAGCAGTATATCGGCGACATGCTTGTGGACTTTATCGATGTAGACAACATCTTCGACATCCATGACGCCTATGGTCAGAAGGTGGATGCGGTGGTTGACATGCTTGTGGAAGCGGACATCCGGGAAGCAGCCGACAGTTTCGACCGCGAACGCGAAGTACATCGGCATGTCGGCGATTTCCTCCTCTTCTGGTCCGGCTTGTTCCCCGAGTTCCTGAAACAAATGAAGGCCCCCGGCAGTCGAGACGTGCTCCTCGACCCGATCCGCCAGGGCAAGTTCAGCTACTACGTCGTCAGCACCTTTGAGCACGGCGCCTACGCTCACGAAGCCCGGATCTTCAAGAAACTTAGCGACGAATTCGACACCTACCGCTACGGCCTCAATCTAGTGAGGGCCAGCTTCGAAGGTTTCGCCCGACAAGGCTGGGTCGACGGATTCAGGGCGTGAGCGGGGAGAGGGTCATACCTGGAACTATTTCCTACGTGCTAGGCTAGTTGCCCAATCGACACCTTACTTGGCATCCCGCTACCTCGCCTCCCGAATCTCTGCTTCTCACTTCCTCGCCTAGCCCGAAGGGCGATTCGCCTTAGTTTTCGCCCTTCGGGCTATAACTATTACGTGTTGGCGAAGGTGGCGATTATGGTGGGGCCGCATGGGCGGGGGAGCAATATGGCGGCGATCGTGCGGGCTTGCCGGGCGGGGACGGTACCGGCGGTCGTCGAGGTCGTGATCCCGTCCGGGAACGGCAGCGGGGCGGAGGAATTGGCCCGCGATATGGGGATTCGGGTTCAAGTCGTTCTGCCCGGCGACGGATACGGACCGCGCCTCATGGAAGCTCTAGTCGGCTGCGAATATGTGTGCCTGGCCGGCTACCTTCGGTTGCTGCCAAATGAGGTTTTGGATAACTTTCCGATGCGGGTCTTGAACATACACCCAGGTCTATTGCCGAAGTACGGGGGAAAGGGCATGTATGGTCGTCGGGTACACGAGGCCGTCATTGCGGCAGGCGAGAAGGAGTCGGGTTGCTCCGTCCATTTGGTCACTCCGGTTTACGATGAGGGGCCGATCGTCATGCAGAAATCGTGCCCGGTTCTGCCGGACGACACGCCGGAAACGCTCGCAGAGCGAGTTCTCATGCTGGAGCATTTGGCGTATCCCGAAGCGTTGGCGAAGGTGATCGTTGATCGACCTCGCTGAATGCGCCCGCATGACCCGGGCGCACGTCGCCTTTTGGCGGCCGATCGTCAAGGTGTTCGCCGCGTTGCTTTTGTTTGTGCTCGGAACGTTGCGCGTGCGCGGCAAGTATCGAGTTCCGCTTGGGGGAGGCTTGCTGATCCTTTCGAACCACCGATCCGATCTCGATCCGATCGTGGTTCAAGTGGCATGTCCTCGTCCGGTCCACTTCATGGCCAAGAGCGAGCTCTTCGATATGCCGATCCTTGGTAAGTGGATCCGCGGGTTAGGTAGCTTTCCGGTCAAGCGCGGAGAGCCCGACCGTGCCGCTCTGAGACTTGCCGCCCAGTTAGTCAATGATGGCGAGGTCGTCTCGATATTCCCGGAGGGCGAAATCAGTGAGTACGGCGATCTGCTGGATTTGAAGGCGGGCATCGCGTTGATCGTCCGTATGGCCGCCGGCAACCCGGTGATCTGCTGCGGTCTGAAAAACACCCAGTGCCCGATTCCGTACGGCCAGGTCATCCCTCGCCCAGGGTTCAGGAAGATGGAAGTCGAGTGGGGCGAGCCGAGGACCTTCACCAAAGAGTCCACCGCCGAGGAGATCCTTGCATGGGCTACCGCCCAGTTGAAGGCCCTATCCGAATAGCGGCCAACGACAAGGTCCACACCCCGTAACGCGAACAGAAGCGCCGCCGAAGGTGACCCAATACCTGCTTTGGGCAACTCCCGCGTTTTCTAAAGCGGACCACCGAATTGTCCCAAGATGGAGCCCACCGGAGGGATCAAAACACCCGATCCCGGCAGTCGATGACCCCGGGATCGGTGTTTTGCGGTCCGATTCAAACCTGGCAGGGTCGTTCCCCTTCCGATTGTGGCTCGATTCGATCGACCCGTTAGCCTCTTCGCTTAGTGCGTAGCGCTGCTATTGTCTGATCTTTACGTTGAGGTCGTTGGCGTTGATCGGCGGGACAACTTCCTCGTCCGGCGTCGATCTCGGAAGAGATCCGTCGGGGCGGGCTTCCCAGCCATGCTGATGCTCGTAGTGCCTCGTCGTGTAGTCACCGAGGATGCCGAAGAGCAGAATGAGCGTCACGAACCCGGAGGCGACCCAGAGCTTGGCGAGCGTGCTGCTCCATCTTACGCCCATGAAGACCATGATGACCAAGAGCGCCTTCGCAGTTGCGATAATCAGGGCGACCATTTGGTTGACGACCGTGCCGGAGAACGGTCCGATGGCGGGCAAGTTAAAGCTGGCCGCCCAGACAGTGGCAAGCATGAGCAGGACCAAAAGGATCAGCGTTAGCAGATAGGTGCTCGTCGGAACGATGTGGTGCTCGTGAGAATGGGAGGTTTGACTTGCCATGGCTTAGTGGGGTTTGGGCATCAGATAGAACAGCGGGAACAGGAAGATCCACACCAGGTCGACGAAGTGCCAGTAGAGGCCAACCATTTCGGTCGGGATATAGTCCAAAGTCACCGACTTCGCCCGGATCACCCAGAGACGGATCAGAGCGAGGATGACGAGGATACCGGCGATGATGTGCACCGCGTGCAGACCGGTCATTCCGAAGTAGAGTGCATAGAACAACTGGGCGTGGTTCATGTTGACCGCCAGTTTTCCAGCTTCGAACGCGTGCGCGCCGAACGCGGCGTGCGCGTCGGTCGCAAATCCGGCCCCCGGATAAAGGTGGTCGGCGATCTTGGAACTGTATTCGAAGTACTTGATCACTAAGAAGGTGCAGGCACACACGATCGTGGTCAGCAGGTAACCGATGACGTGAAGACGTCGTTTGAGCTGGGCCGACTGAACCGCCATCACCATCGTGAAGGAACTAAAGAGCAGCACCGACGTATTGATGGCGCCGAGCTTAACATCGAGATGCTCGTGGGCGATGTAGAAGTCAAGCTGGTAGTTCCATCGATACAGCGTGTAGATGAAGAACAGCGCCCCGAAGAACATGACTTCAGTGGACAGGAACACCCACATGCCGACGATATACGAGTCGTTCTGCTGACCGATATCCTCGAACTGATGGTGGAGAGCACTGTCGTGCCCGTGATCGGATGTGTTGGTGATTGCCGACATGCTTAGTTGTCATCCTCCGAACCGCAATAGCCTTCTTCCGATCGGCGACGATTGCGTTCTTCGATATCTTTCAGATCTTTGGCGTGATCGCTGACCGGGTCGAAGTCGTAGACCTCGTCCATAACGATCGGCGTCTCCGTGAAATTGCTGGTCGGAGGAGGCGAACTCGTCTCCCACTCCAGACCGTGGGCGCCCCACGGGTTCGGACCGGCCTTCGGTCCAGTGAACAGCGACATCGTCAGATAGAACGCAGGCAGAATGAAGCCCAAGCCCAGGACCGTCGCACCTAGAGTCGACATGATGTGGTACGCCTGAAATTCCGGCGCGAAATAGTAGTAGTGGTATCGGCGGGGCATTCCCAGCCATCCGACAATGAACTGCGGGAAGAACGTGAGGTTAAACCCTACGAAGACGATGACCGCATTCACCTTCGCAATACCATCGGAGAACATGCGTCCGGTGATCTTGGGCCACCAGTAATGGAGACCGCCCAAGAAGGCGAGCATTGTTCCACCGACCATGACGTAGTGGAAGTGCGCCACGACGAAGTAGGTCGCGGTGAGGTGGATGTCGGTGCCGGCAGCTCCCAGGAAGAGGCCAGTCAATCCGCCCACGGTAAAGATCATCAAGAACGCGATCGCGTAGATCATCGGCGACTGAAGCCGGATGTTGCCCTTGTACATCGTCGCCATCCAGTTGAAGATCTTGATCGCGGAAGGCACGGCGACCAGATAGCTGATGAGCGAGAAGACGATGCTCTCATACATCGACTGGCTCGACACAAACATGTGGTGTCCCCAGACGAGGAACCCGAGGCCGGCAATCGCGAGCGACGAGAATGCGACGAAGTGGTAGCCGAATATCCGCTTGCGCGAGAAGTTCGCGATCAATTCTGATACGATCGCGAAGGCGGGCAAGATCATGATATAGACGGCGGGGTGGCTATAGAACCAGAACAAGTGCTGGAACAGAACTGGGTCGCCGCCCAACTCGGGGCTGAAGACAGGAAGCTTGAAAGTTCGCTCGTAGACGACCAAAAGCAAGGTGATCGCTACGACCGGAGTCGCGAGGATCATCATCAAGCTGGTGGCGTACATCGCCCAGATGAACAGCGGCAACCGGAACCATGTCATGCCGGGCGCCCTCATCTTATGGATCGTCACGACAAAGTTGATGCCGGTCGTGATCGTGCTGAACCCGGCAATGAAGATCCCGATGATGACCATCGTGACCTGTCCGTTCGAGTACATGCTGGAGTAGGGCGTGTAGAACGTCCACCCCGTATCGACGCCGCCGAAGATCATCCCTGCGAGGATGAGCGTGCCGCCGGTCATGTACATGTACCAACTGGCGAGGTTCAGACGTGGAAAAGCAAGGTCTCGCGCGCCGATCATCAGCGGCACCAGGAAGTTCCCGAATATCGCGGGAATCGCCACGACCAGGAAGGTGAAAACCATCAAGATGCCGTGCGAGGAGAAGACCTTGTTGTAGGTCTCGGACTCCAGAACGACGCCGGCCGGACTGGTCAACTCGTATCGGATCAAACCGGCTGCGATGCTGCCGAGGAAGAAGAAGAACGAGGTCGAGACCAGATACAGCAGCGCGATCCGCTTGTGATCGCCTGTCAGCAGCCAAGAGGCAATCGTGTGCTTAACGTTGAGGTAGTTAGACTCTTCAGCCTGCTGCCCCAGTTCGCCAGACGGGATTACGGTTGAGCTCATCGGTTTCTTCCTTCTGCGGCTACAGCCCCAACCGCGGGGGAACCGACTCGACGAGTCGGCGTGGCATCCGGATCCGGCGTGTTCGCTTGGACGGCGTTGGCGGCGAGAGCGGACGATTCGTTCGTTGGCGACACTGCGGTTGGCGCCGAGTGCCGGTTCACAATGCTAGTCGGAGTGGTCGCGATCGGCGTTCCCAGAACCTTGATGTACGCGACCAGATTGAGAACGTCCTCTTCGGTGAGCTGTCCTTGATACACCGGCATCGTCTCCCCATACCCGGCAGTGATATGGTCATAGGGTCGGATGATCGAGTCGCGAAGGTATTCGTCGTCGGCGAGCAAGGAGGTCCCGTCGGCGAAAATGCGGCGCTTATTATAGATTCCGTACAGGGACGGCGCATGTAGAGTGTCCTCGGCGCCGTGGCAGTTGTCACAGTGGACCTTCGCGTAGATCTTGGCGCCTGCCTGCTCCATCGACATTGGAGCCACGGACTGGCCTCCGTTCGAGAGCCACTCGGCGTAGTCCTTCGGATCCATCGCCACCACCTTGCCTCCCATTTCTGAGTGCTGGGTGCCGCAATACATGTTGCAGAAGAGGTGATACTCCCCGGCCTGGGTCGCCGTGAACCAAAGTTCGGTGTAGCGGCCCGGAACGACGCCCATCTGGACGCGGAACGCGGGGATGTAGAACGCATGGAGCACATCCTGCGAAATCATCGTCAGCTTGACTGGCTTGCCAACCGGGACATGCAACGTGTTGTTCTCGCGAACGCCGTTGCTATGCTGGATATGCCACATCCACTGCTTGCCAATCACAAAGATCTGCTCGCAGTTCTTTGGAGGCGTCTTGATCTTCACGAACAGGGCCGTTCCGAAATAGAACATGACCAAGCCGAGCAGCAAAGGAATGATCGTCCACGTCAACTCGAGCGGGAGGTTCTCGTACATCGGCCGCGAACGGTCTGCCTTGGTACCGGCTTTGTACCGGATCGCGAACAGAATGACCCCGGCGCAGACGATGACCGTAAAGAAGACGGACAGCGCCACGAGCGCGTAGAAGACCGGATCGTACGCTTGGGCGATGTTCGACGCTTGGGGCGGTGCCAGTGGGAAATTAAAGAATGACATGGATCGTTTGCCGAGCTACTGGAGGCCCAGACCTCCTACGCTGTTTGAGTTCTCTCGCTTTGATTTGAGGCTTAAAGTGACGATGGATACGGCGAGCGCCAAGATCGTGAAAACACCGGCGACCTTCCAGACGTTTTCAATCACCACGCGATTGCGACCGGTGGCGGGATCGACCATGATGCAGCCAAACATCATGGACTGATCGGCCGAGTGACCGACTTCTCCGCGCTGGGCAACTTTGAGATCCTCTTCGACCTCTTTCGTCTGAAACTCGTTGCCGATGGTATAGCTGGAGATCTTGCCTTCGGGCGTGAGCAGCACCGTGCAAGTCGGGTGATTGATCAGCCAGACCGTCTTCCGTCTATCCAGATCGGGAACCTGTCGGTAAGAATAGGTGAACCCGATAGCTTGCGATAGGGCTTGCACCGACTTCAGGTTGCCCGTGAGCAAGTGCCAGCCCTTCTCCGCTTCCCCTCGCCAAGCGGCGGTCTGTGCCGGAGTCGACAAGTGCGGGGTGAGAGCATTGAAGATCAGGGCCTTCTTTGAGTGAGCCAGATTGGCATCTTCCTTGGGGTCGATGCTGTACATCAGGACGTCCATATCCCGGCCCGGCTTGAGAATGTCTCCGCGAGTCGCCTTGGATAGAGTTTTGATGATGTTGTCGGTAAGGATCGCGCAGCCGGTTCGGCAACTGTAGAAGATCGGCACGACGACGACCGGTTTGCCGCGGAACATGTCGCCCAGTTTCACGGCGTTGCCCTGCTCATCCGTGAACGGCAAGTCCTTGGGAACGGTCTGGCCGAGCTTCTGGGTGATCCCCATCGACCGGGTAAGTGCCGAGGACTGCGTTCCCCGAGGCATGAACAAGAACAGGAGCCCGAGAAGGGGCCACATAGCGACCCACATCGGCTTTTCCTTCTTCCCGTTCGATGAAACCTTGGACATGGCGATTTTTCTTCCTTCTAACTAATGCTTGACGGCGGGCTTTTTAGCCGGCGTGGAGTCGACGGTGCTCGAATGAACGGCCCCGATGACGGACCTAGGAGCCGGGACCTTCTCGCCGATGACAGGATCAGGCGTATGTCCCTTGGTGACGGCCGGTACGTCCGGCGTCGTCTTGGGCATTCCTCGATCGGCGATGATTTCCATCGCCCGATCGATCGGAATCGCGATCTTTGTGTGCGACGCGTCTACCCAGTGAGCCGGCGCATTCAGGACCTTGTCCTCTTGCTGGCGGAGGTCCATAATGTCCGTCTTTGCGGTGATGTTGCTCTGCACCAGCGGGTTGGGAGACTGCGGCATCAGGCTCTTGGGCTCGTGTTGTGCGTCGAATCCAGCCGGATACATCAGTCGAAAGATCACAAAGCCAATAACCGACGACGCGATCGCGAAAACGAAGAACCCGATGGTACCGTTGACCAACGCCTTCTTGTTGACGTCGCGAATCTCATAGCCGAGTTCAACCAGTGGATCCTCTCTTTTCTCAGTGTGCATTCTGCAAAGCCTCCTGCAAGCGCGTATCGTAGCTCGGAAGAAGGGGAGCCTTCTTCACCTGAGAACCGAAAACGAAGAACCAGATTGCGCCGATAGCAACGAAGGCGAGGATGTCGCCACCAATTGCAGGTGAGATCGGGCCGGGGCCGCCGCGTCCTGGCAGCGACGGGATCACCAGCAGATAGGCGTCCGTAATGTGCACCAGGAAAATCCAAAGGCAGATCTTCGCGAGGTTCTTCGGAGTCTTCTTCGTTCTCGGGGCGATAAGAGCAAAGAACGGAATGAAGAACTGGCCGAGGATGCCGATGAGGCCGACAAAACCCCATGTGATGTTCGTCGTCATCGGCTCGATGCTGTGTAGGGGCACGTTGCTACTGCGGGCAATGTAGTAGCTTCCGGTTTCGGGAAGGTTCCCGTTCCAGATAATCAGGAACTGGGACAGCGAGGTGTAGCCCCAGAGCATCGTCAGGGTGAACAGCATGTTGCCAAGGTCACGCCCAAGGTCCGGCCGCCAAACCGTGTTGTACGGAGGCTTGTGGGCATTGATGCAGAAGATGTACATGGAAAGAGCAAGCGCGCCAAGGACGGCGGCGACGATCTGCCAGGCGCCGTACATCGTGGAGTACCAACTGGCCTGGAGCGACATCACCCAGTCGGTGAACGCGAACGTGCAGGTGACAAAGAACATCACCATACCGGCAGCGCCCCAACTGCTACGCCCCGCTTCCAACTTGAAGTCCTGACTCTGCTCCTGTCGCATCGTCGACCTCCGCATGAAGTAGGCGAGCCCAGCCCAAAGCAGGAGGTAGATCACAAACCGAACGGCAAAGAACGGAACATTCAGATAGGGCGCCTTGTGTTGGAGAATTTCGGACGCGGCAACCTTGTCGGGATCTGCCCACTCATATATGACCTTTAGGTTGGCCAGCACAGGAATGAATAAGGCAAACATCGTGACGATCGAGACCCAACCGCCGCCCGCTTCAAGAATTCGCAAGATGGAAACCGACCAGCGGCCTCGAACGGTGTGATGTAACAGTGTGAGGCCGAAAAACCCGAGCGTGATTCCAATCCAAAAGACGAATCCAAATAGGTAAGAGCCGATAGCCTGACGTCTCGAAGCCTCGTCGCCGGTGAACATCATCACGAGCATGACGATGAGCCCGATCGCGCCAATGACCGACATTGCCGGGGCGAGACGCCCAAGATTGGGACTCTCCGGACGCAGTTCAGTGGAGTCGTGTGTGGTGGTTGTCATTTCGAAGCGAGCCTGCCGTGGTTGTCGTCTTTCTGGGCGGATAGAGCTTGCAGTTCGTCGGGCTTCAAGTCGCTTGGCTTCGCGCTTTGGCTAAGCTGCAAAGCACGGATGTAGGCGACAATGGCCCAGCGGTCCTGGGGCTCGATACGAGAGGCGTAGGAGAACATCGCACCGTAGCCGTTGGTGATCACATCGTAGAAGTGGCCGGCCGGCATCTTCATCAAGCGGTCGGTATGGTAATTGCCCACCGGGCGCTTGAGGGTGAAGCCTCGGTGGGCGATCATGCCCTGACCGTCGCCGAGTTGTCCGTGGCAAGGCGTGCAGTAGATGTTGTACCGCTCCCGCCCGTGCTCAAGAAGTGCCATGTTGACCTTGATTCCGGCAGGAAGGCCGTCGAGCCACTTCTTGTTCTCGGCTCCGACGTAGTAGGCATCGTCCTGCCGCAAGTATCCCCGCGGGATCGTGCCGGGCACCAGAGGTCGGTTAGCCGCGCCATCGGCATAGAATTCGCTGGAATCGAGCGGATCCTGCTTCGGCTGGCGCCACATGTCCGTATTGCAGCCGGCGAGTGCCAGTACGCCCAACCCGAGGATCATCGATCGGAGATTTCTATCCATTACTCTTCCACCTCCGAAACCGCCACCGGATTCAGGCCGAGCATGAACTCGCGGGTCCCTTCGGAGTCGAACTTCGGGTCGTTGCTCTCGATCGCCAGGAAGAACCGGTCCTTCGAAGCCCGATCGAAGCCAGGCGTATTGAAGATCGAGTGATAAGGTCGGGGCAAGCCGTTAAGCGCCCAGACACTGAAGAAAGCGGTGAGGGCCGACCAGAGGATCGTGCATTCGTAGGTGACCGGGAAGAACGAGGGCAGCGAGTTGAACGGCTTACCGCCGACGTTCAACGGATAGTCGATCGTTGCCGTGTACCACTGGAGCGTGTAGCCAAAGAAACCACCGCAGAGCCCGCCGACGAGGATCAGCCACGGAACACGCACGTCGTGAAATCGCAGCGCATCCGAGAGCCCGTGTACCGGGAACGGCGTGTAGGCCTCGGTCCGCCGATAGCCTTCCTGGCTCGTCTTCTCAGCCGCATCCAGCAAAGCCTCGGCGCTTCCGAATTCGGCGACCATCGCGTAGGTGGCGCCACTCGAAGGAGCGTCGTAGCTCATTAGAGGCTCCTCCCAAGCAAAGGCTCTGGCAATTCGATCGGCGATTGGGCGATCTTAGCGTCTTTGTGACCCAGCATCTTGTAAAGCAAGTCTTTGACCTCGAAGATGTTGATGACCGGCATGAACCGGATGAAGAGGAACATCAGCATGATGAAGAAGCCGATGGTGCCGCCGAACATCGCAAAGTCCCAAATCGTTGGGTAGTACATGCGATTGGCGCTTGGAAGGTAATTCGCGGTCAACGACATCGGGATGATGACGAACCGCTCCAGCCACATGCCGATGCTCACGAACTGGCAGATGACCATGACGACGAACAGATTCCTTCGGCACCAGGGAATCCAGAACGCCTGAGGCGAGACGACGTTACAGAAAATGAGCGACCAGTATGCCCAGGCATAGGGGCCGGTTATCCGGCGGAAGTAAGTGAAATCCCACTCATGCGGATTTCCCGAATACCAGGCGTAGAACATCTCCAGCATATAGCCATAGGAGACGATCAGGCCGGTCGTGAGCGTGATCTTCGCCATCCAGTCGATATGGCGATCGGTGATCAGGTGTTCTAGCTTGTAAATCTTGCGAACCGGAATACCGAAGGTTAACACCATCGCGAATCCGGCAAAAACGGCGCCCGCGACGAAGTAGGGCGGGAAAACCGTCACGTTCCAGCCCGGGACGATCGAACTTGCGAAGTCGAAGCTAACGATCGAGTGAACCGAGAGGACGAGGGGCGTCGATAGACCGGCGAGAATCAGATAGGCCTGCTCGTACCGGTGCCAGTGCTTGTGGCTTCCGCGCCATCCCAGCGAAACGAGGGCGAGGAGCACTTTGGCGAATCGGTTCTTGGACTGATCGCGCAGGGTCGCGAAGTCCGGCACCAGGCCCATGAACCAGAACAACAACGAAACCGTGAAGTAGGTCGAAACCGCGAACACGTCCCACATCAAAGGGGAGCGGAACTGCGGCCACAGCGCCATGATGTTCGGGTACGGGAACAGCCAATAGATCGCAACCCATGGACGGCCGGTATGCAACAGCGGGAACATGCCCGCGCACATAACGGCAAAGATCGTCATCGCTTCCGAGAAGCGGTTGATCGAGTTGCGCCACGGCTGCTGGAGTAGCAGCAGGATCGCGGAGATGAGCGTTCCGGCGTGGCCGATACCGATCCACCAAACGAAGTTGACGATATCGAAGGCCCAGGCGGTAGGAATGTTGTTGCCCCAGATGCCTACACCCTGATAGACCAGCCACGTGATCGCGACAGCGAGCAGGCCGGTTCCCATCACTCCGATGGCGAACATGATCCACCAGGGGCGGGTGTGCCGCTTCTGGTCGATGATCATCGAGCTGATGCTTTGATCGAGCGAAGCGTAGTTCTGCTCGCCCGTGATCATCCGGTCGTTGAGAGGAGGTAACGGCATATCTAGCTATTGGTCTCCGTGGCGGTTGTGGGCGCAAGCTGCTTGTTGGGATTCCGCAGCTTGGCGAGGTGGGACGTGCGCGGCCGCGTCTGCAGACTCTCCATGAGGAGGTAAGCACGCGGGTCTTCGCGCATTTTGGCGACTTGGCTATCCTTGTCTTCCTTGTTGCCGAAAACGATGGTCTGCGTCGGGCACGCTTGCTGGCAAGCCGTGACGATGTCTCCGTCCTGAATGTCCCGCGCTGCCTTCTTGGATTCGATGCGCGCCTCGTTGATGCGCTGAATGCAGTACGTGCACTTCTCCATGATTCCGCGACCGCGTACGGTCACGTCCGGGTTGTTCAACATGCGAAGCAGCGGGATGCGCGGCTTGTCGTCGACACGCACGTCGAACTGCCGTTGGTTGTCCGTGTAGTTCAGATAGTTGAACCGGCGAACCTTGTACGGGCAGTTATTCGAGCAATACCGGGTCCCAACGCAGCGGTTGTAGACCATTTGGTTGATGCCCTCGTGGCTGTGAACCGTCGCGGCGACCGGGCATACCGGCTCGCACGGCGCTTTCTCACACTGAACGCACGCCACTGGCTGCCAGGCGACCTGCGGATTCTCGCCGTCGCCGCTGTAGTACCGGTCAATTCGAATCCAGTGCATTTCGCGGTGCCGGGCGACTTGCACCTTACCAACGACCGGAATGTTGTTCTCCGCCTGACATGCGGTGACACACGCGTTGCAGCCGATGCAGGTGTTGAGGTCGATCGTCATCGCCCACTGCGGTCCGTCATACACGAAGATCTGGTCGGGATACAGGTTTTGCTCGGCGATATCCTTTGAGCGAGCTTTTCTCTCCTCGACGTACTTGGCGGCATGCAGGTTGAAATCGTTGAGATCGTACTCGACGATCACCTCGCGGTCGTCGCCGACGAACTGCTTGACGTGGTCGCCATCAATCGGTGCGTGACCTTGGGTGGAGGCAACCGTCGCCACGCCGCCTACGGCCTTCAACTCTCCCGAGGTGAAGTGAGGCGCCGCCGACGTGCGGAACAGATAGGCGTTGAATCCGCCGCCGTCAAAATTGGAGATCGGGTTGAAGAAGCCGCCCGGATGGCGTGTGTCTTCGTCACTCGGCTTGCCTTCGCCGTTCGGGACAGAGCAGACAAGACCGCCGCGAGTGCGGCCAAAGCCGAGATAGACAGTAACCGCATCGGCCGGATGCCCTGGCTGCACATAGGCCGCGGTTCGAACCGTTACTCCGTTGCAGGTCAGGTCGACCACCGACGAATCCTCGACACCGAGAGCCGCCGCCGTCTTCGGGCTAAGCATCGCGACGTTTTCCCAGGTGAGCTTGGACAGCGGCTTGGGCAGTTCCTGGAGCCAACCATTATTCGCGTATCGACCGTCGTAGATGCATGGGTCGACGACCATGATGACCTCGAGACCGGATACCGGCCGCGGAGCGGTCAAACTACCGATTTGAAGCGCGAGGGCCGGCGTTACCGGCGTTGCCGTCGAGCCCTTGACCAAGCCATCGTGGACGGCCTGCCGCCACTCCTTCTCGAAATCGCCTTTGAGGAACCCGGCTTGCTTCCAATATCCCTTCACCAAGTCGTACCCCGATGATGGTTTGCCAGAAAGCAGACCCAAAACCTCGATCACCGACTTCCCTTGATAGAGGGGGGCGATTAGGGGCTGCATCACCGAGAGGGTGCCGTCGAATGCACGGGCATCTCCCCACTCTTCAAGGCTATGGGTGATCGGCACGAGCCAATCGCATGCCTGAGCAGTCTCATCGTCGTACAGTCCGAGGCGAGCCCTGAACGGCGCCTTCGCAAGCGCATCCGCGAACTTTAGATCGGCGGGGGCATCGTAAACCGGATTGCCGCCGACAATGAAGAGCGTCTTGGCCTTGCCAGTATTGAGGTCGTCGACCAGGGACTTGAGATCTGCCGTCGAAGCGGCAACCGTAGCGTCGATGGGCTCGGTGTGGAAGACGGTCTTGCCGTACGCTCCCAGCTTCTCGTTGATCGCATGGACGATTGCGTGAACTTCGGGTCCGTATTGGTCGCCGGTCACTACTACAGCCCCGCCCTGAGCGGACAATAAGTCCTTCGCGATCGCATCGATCGCCTTTGGATCGGCCTTACCCACCGGCACCGCTCCGGCAACTCCGACAGCGGCCGCGAGCGTCATGGCGATTCCGTATACATCGGATGGCTTGACTGCCCATCGGTGGTCGGCGACCGAGCCGACCAGGGCTGGTGTGCTTTCGAATGCGTACAGCCGGTTCATCGAACCCTTCAGGCCGGTCACCCGGCGGCCGTTCGCAAAATCGCGCGCATAGCGGACGCTGCCCGGATTGGAAGTCGGGCTGAGAAAGTCCCCGTCGAGAGAAACGATGACCGTCGCCTTGCTGAAGTCGTAAAGCGTCTCGAGGGGCCGACCGAATGCCAGCTTCGCACCGGCATAGGCGTTGCCTCTGCCCGCCGGCTCGTAAGAGTGCCATACCGCGTTCGGATACTTCTTGAGGAACGACTTGATCGAGTTCACCAAAGTCGGTGAGGTGATCGATCCTGTTAGCAGGCGGACGCCAGCCCCGCCGGTGGCCGCTTCTGCGGTGAGCGCCTTCTCTGCGGCCTCAAGGAATAGCTCCCACGTGCTGATGTCGCCCGGCATGTATTGGCCGGGGTTCGACTGCTGGACCACGTTGCTCGTCCGGTCCGGGTCGTAGAAGTTCAGAATCTCGGCCTGCGAGATCGAGTCCAGCGAGCCGAGAGACGCCGGATGGTCCGGATTGCCCTGGATGAAGATGGGACGACCCTCTCGCTGTTCGACAAGCACACCGGTGGCATATCCGCCCAAAGTTACGGCGGTCGCATAAAACAACGGCTTGCCAGGAACCAGTTCTTCAGGCGCCTTGACATACGGGACTACTTTGTCCTGAGGGAGGAACACGCCACGGCAGCCGCTGAGACCGGCGAGCGCCATGGAAGCCCCCATGAACTTCAGCAAATCGCGGCGATTGATCTGCTTGAGCGTGCTGCGATTCGGAAATTCATCCTCGAGCCACTCGTTGAACTGGGGCGTATCGGCAAGCTCATCGAGGCTGCGCCAATAGCTCTTTCCATTCTTTCCGGTCAATTTGCCGCGGACCGAGTCCACCACGCCATCAACCGGCAACTGATTCTTGTCGTTTAATTCCATGCTTAGGTCTGTTGATTCCGAAACCCAACTAGTGGTGGCACACGGCGCAATCGGCCAGTTGCTGAGTGCGAATTCCGTACTTCTTAACGAGTTCGCGACCCTTCGCCAAATCTTCGGCGTCGTCTGAACCCGTGAATTCGCCCCGCTCCTCGTCTCTCTGCTTGATGCTCAGCCCTCTCACGCCCTTCTCTTGAAGCTGCCAGTACAGGCTGAAAACCTGTTCCCGGGGCGATTGTCCTGGTCGAGTCTTGTTCGTCTCGGTCAGATATCGCTCGGGGGCGCGGTGGCACTGAAGACACCACGCCATCTGGAAGGAATTGCCTTTCCACGTAATCTGCATTTCATTGACCGGGCCATGGCAAATATTGCAGTTCAGGCCCCGGGCGATATGGATGCTGTGATTGAAGTAAACGAACTGAGGAACCTTATTTACAAGGTTCCATTGAATGGGGGTGTTCGTTTCGTAGCTCTGCCGCACCGGCTCCAGCATCGGGCTGTTAGTCCAAATCTGGGAGTGGCACGACATGCACGTCTCGGTGGAAGGCAATCCGGCATAGCTGGATTTTTCAACAGACGTGTGACAGTACCGACAGTCGATCCCTAGCTCCCAGGTGTGATGCTGGTGGCTGAACGGGACGGGCTGGTTTAGCGGCACGTCTTGTTTCGTGTTGGCTGGCGAACGAGACAGTCCTGCGATCGCAAGCCAAACAGTGGGTACTCCGATGACAATGCCGATTAGGGTCAGCTTTGCCACCGAGTTTGCACTCGGTCTAAAGATTTGGGACATTAACGGGACTCCGAAGCGAGGGAGGTGTTTCCAACGAGATCGCGGCCCTGCACCGCGAAGACGTAGTTGCATAGCGCAACTTTGACGATGGTTTGTCTAAATTGACGACCACCATCAGGGAATGGGACTAATCTTACCGACATCGCACCGCGATTTGCAGCAGTTTCTGGCCCATGAACGACAATTGTGCGGTCGACCGCCAGCATCAAAAACAGAATCGCCAAGTAGACCATCGAGAAATGGAATAGCTTGCTAGCCATCGGCCGGCTAGTGTGCCGATAGAGCTGTGCGCAATAATATAATAAAATGACATTCAGGACGATCGCGGTTCCAGTGTAGATCCAGCCGACCTGAGGAAGCAGGAACGGCACTAGCGTCACGACGAATGTGATCGCCGCATAGATGCCGATCTGGATCACAGTATTTCGATCCCCCTTGACCACGGGAAGCATCGGAACTCCGGCGGCGGCATACTCCTCCTTCAAAAGGAGCGCGAGGGCCCAGAAGTGAACCGGAGTCCAAACAAAGATAATCGCAAAAAGATACAGTGCCAGCGGTGGCAGATCGTTCGTTACCGAGGCCCAGCCAACCAGCGGAGGAAACGCGCCGGCCGCGCCACCGATCACGATGTTCTGCCATGTGCGGCGCTTGAGCATCATCGTGTAGACCACGACATAGAAGACCAAACCACTGAACGCCAGCACCGCCGAGAGCAAGTTCGCCGATACCCAAAGCAGAATGAACGACAAGAGCGCAAGGGTGAACGCGAACATCAACGCATTGAGCGAGGGAATCGACTGGGTAACGGTCGGTCGAGTCGCAGTGCGTTTCATCGTAAGGTCGATGTCCCGATCGATGACCATGTTGATCGCGTTGGCAGCGCCGGCCGACATATAGCCACCGACCGCGACCGCCAGGAAGAGCCAAGTGCCGGGCCAATTGCCCTTCGCCGCTATCATTGAGGTCAGAGTCGTGAACAGCAGCAAACTGATCACCCGGGGCTTGGTTAGGGCGATGTACGCTTTAAATAGCGGCTTGCCGCCAAGCGGCGCAGCAACCGGCGCCTCTTCAGGCGCGGGTCTCGACTCGACGCGTTCAATCCCTTCGCCAAGCGAAAGAACCATCACGACGACCAGGCTCACCCAGTTCAAGTCGGCGAGGACGAGGTGCCCCATCTGCATTGGGATCGGAGCGCGCACATAGATATTGAGTGCTCCAAACGCGATCTGGACGATGTACATCCCGACCATCCACTTCACCGCGCGCTTGACCTTGTCGTCTGGGCGGAGGTGCTGGATCAGCCCAGCCGCCAGCAGAAGATAAAGCCCGACGCTGACCGCGATGAGCGGGTGTAGCGGCTGCAACCGCACCATCCAGAAGGTCTTGGGATCCCTGGCGGCGGCGATCACGTTTGTAACGGGATCGAGCGTGTGTCCAAGGGCGGACAGTGCGCCACTGAATCCGAGCATCACAATGCCGAAAGCTGCCATGCCGAGAATCCAGCCGATACCCGACTGCCCCTTGAGCCGGATGGGACGAATTCCTGCCCCCGCCAGCGCCGCAACCGCGATGCTCCCGAGGAGCGCGAACGTGCTGATCACGTGAAGCCCCATGACCAAGAGGCGAAGACTGCTGTTGTTGTAGACGACGAGGTGGTATTTGACCAGCATCGCCCCGAACAACCCTTCGGCAACTGTCGTAGCCATTACAGCAACCGAAGCCTTGCGCGCCAAGTGCCCTTTGGCAAACGCGCGAAACGCCCACACGAGCATATATATCGCGAGGACGCCGACCAGGGCGGTCGACGCTCGGTGCGAACCCTCGACGAATTTGGCGAATGGACCGCTCGTCGGAATGGAGGCTCCGTCGCACAAGGGCCAATTGGTGCCACACCCGTCGCCGGATTTGGAGGCTCGGACGTAGACTCCCCATGCGATGGCGAGGAGGTTATAGGCGAGGACGCCCCAGACGAATTTGGAAAAGCTGCGCGACGTCATCTCAAGCCCCCCGGGCGAGTTCCGTCAGTGGCGATAGTGGCCGATACATGAACATTCGCAGGAACCGAGGAGACCAACAAGAGTTCACTCTGGTTTCTGAAATTATTGAAAGTTCGCGTATCCCCCTTCATCGACCGTGGTTTATTTAACCTCATGGTTTGGACGAAGGAACCGTTTTAGAACCTAGAAAATGAGCAAATTTAATTAGACGAAGGCTATATGCCTTTGTTTCCAGGCAACTTCTAATATTATTGCTGGGAATGTTTTGGCGGGTGCCCGTACGATTACGGGCCACATTGCCAGATGGCCGTCTGGAGTTTATCCAGCGATGGAGAGGGCGTCTTTCAGCTTGTTAATCGGCTCGATCGTCTCGGGATCCACATCGTTCAGACGCGCAAGATAGATCGACAGAAAGTCCCCGAAGTAAGCCAGCGAGAGAATTTTTTCCAGAAGGGTCTCGCCTTGGGCGGTTACATGCTCAAATACGCAGATCCGCCCAACGAGCCTCTCGGTGACGGAGGAAGCAAGTTTCAAACGATCGGTTTCCGCTCCGCCTTCAAGTACGACGCCGACAAAGCGCTGGACCCCCTGGCGAGAAGCATCGTGCCAACCTACGATCTCGTTATGATCCAAGTCCGGGTAGCCGTTCACAAAGGCGAGCATCTTGGCGTTCGTGTTGATCTGCGTCCGCCAACGATGCGCGATGAGGGTTTGCCACGTGCCAAGGCCATACAGAATCGGAACGCTTCCCTTCATTCTCTGGGCGAGCTTCTTGGCGGCGTTGCCTGCGGAATCGACTCCCAAGTCACGTCTGATTCCCTCTAGCAGACCGATGGCCCCACGGATGTCCAACCGGTGAAGCAGCTTGAGCTGCTGCAGGGCGACAAGCATGGGGATCAGCATGTACCCTAACGCGGTCCGCGGTGGCTGACCGCCGGGAACCAAGTAGACCGAATTGCCATCGGCCTCGGCGAGTTCTTTGAGCTTTCCACCGCTGGTGATCGCGATGATCTTTGCCCCAAACCGTTTGGCCTCGGCGTACATGGAGAGCGTCTCTTCGGTATCCCCGCTATAGCTGACGCAAAAGACGAGATCCCCTACTCCAACAAATGCGGGAAGTCGGTAGTCCCGATTGATGTGGATCGGAACAGCGGCGTGCTCCTCGAACAGCGCACGGACGATATCTCCGCAGGTCGCGGCGGCACCCATCCCCCCGATCACGACGAGGTTTGGCCGCCGGTCGAGCGGCCTAAGCGATAGTTGTTCGGCAACTTCAAGAGCATTCAGGCATTGGGTCGGAAGATCTTCGACGAGGGCGAGCATTCCGTCCGGGTCCAGCGCGGAAACTACGGACCTATCGTCAAGATCGACTGCCATCATCACATTCTAATCGGGTTAAAAACGTCTTTTTGTAATACAGACCCAACAAAAAGCGTGAGACGAGATCACCCGTCTCACGCCCCAGTGCGGAAACTCCGCTCTATTCGTCCGCAAACGGATCGTATTCGTCTGCGCTTGGAGCTACGCTCGGCGTATGCTTGGCGGACCCGGACGCCGCCGGCGAATCGCTCGGAGCATCGTCTCGTGGCCTATCCAAGCCCTGCACGTTGTCGGCGATTATCTCCGTGACTTCCCGGTTGGCTCCGGTGCTGTCGACGAACTTTCGATTTTCGATTCGCCCTTCGACCGCGACCAGGCGGCCTTTTGTCAAATAGTTGGACACGTATTCCGCCGTCTTCTCCCAAGCGGTCACCCGGAAAAAGTCGGCATCCGGCTGGCTCGGGTCCTGAGGTTTGGACCTCTTCTGAACGGCGATGGAAAACGATACAACGCTCCGACCAGTGTTCGTCGTTCGAAGCTCGGGGTCACGAGTCAAGCGACCGATGAGTATTACGCGGTTTACCACGGGCCTATCTTACACCCCTTCCCGATCAGTCCTCAAGCTTGAAGATTCGATGTCGAATAACGTCGTCGCTGATCCGCATCAGACGGTTCAATTCTGCCGGAACCTTGGCTCCTGCCTCGAAGTTCATCAGGATGTAATTTCCCTCTTTGTGGCCATTGATTTCGTAGGCCAGCTTTCGCTTGTCCCACTTACCGGCCTTTTCGACCGTTCCGCCTTGGTCTTCGACGATCGACTTGAACTTGTCGGCGATCTTCTGGACATCCGCATCGGTGAGGTCCGCTTTGACGATATAAAACGCTTCGTATTTTCTGTTGGGCATATTCGCTCCCTATGGGCAATTGGCGTCCTCAGCCTGTGACCAGCACACACGAGGATGCAGAGAGCCTTTCGGCAAGAAGGGATGATACCCCACATTTGAGTGCGCAGGACGGTTTGGAGTCCGCGCACGCTCACTTGGAGAAGCTATCGCTCCCTCCGTATGAGTCGGTCATTGTCCTCCATCATCTCTTGCAGCGGAGACCGGGCTGGCCGGCCAGATGATTGCGTCAGGAATCCTCGGGCATGTCCGTCCGCGAAGGCAATGTTGTCGACTCTCCCATCACTTGAGGCGTGACGACCGACTTGAGGGATCGACCACAATTCGCTATGCGCATTTCGGTCGGTCAGGTCGCTGTCAAAGATAAGCGCCAAACGATTCGAATTCTGAAGCTCCGACGCGTCGACGCTCCATAGGCGTTCCCGAAATGCGTAGCCGAAGCCTCGAAGGGGGACACCCTCCACATCATGTGAAACGTCTTCGTGGGTCCTGTATGACTCAACGACATCCATCCACCGATCGGCCGGCGGAAACCGATCGTCCGCGTCGTTTGAGTACATGAGTGCGGCCAATGCGAGTTGCTTCAGATTGGACAGGCAAACGGTTCGAGGAGCGGCGGGCCGGGCAGACTTCCAGATCGGATAGAGCACGCTGTAGGTCACACCGATGAGCACCGCCAAGAAGATCCACTCGAACCGAGTCGGTCTCTTCATCTGGAGGGTCACCGGACCTTCGGCTTGCCCTTTGGAGTCGGCGCCTCCTGCTTCGTCAGTCTGTCGTTATCCATTAGTAGGTTATGTAGGTTTGATCTTCCGTCGGCCGCATTTGGCGTAGCCAAGAAGCTCTTGGCGTGACCGTCAGCGAACGCCACGTTGTCCGAGCCCATGTTGGCTTCGACGCCATGCCTTCCGCGCGAAGGCAGCGACCATAACTCGCTGTGTGCGTTTCTGCCCTTTAGGTCGCTGTCGAAGAGTAGCGCGAAACGCTCCAGTCCATCGAACGACTTCGCTTCGCTGACCCACGCGCTCTCACGAAAGGCATAGCCGTATTCGCCCGGTTGGACTCCCACTATATCGTGGTAGACCGACTCAGTTTTTACATACGGCTGCGTCAAGTCCATCCACTTCTCAGGGGTCGGCCACTTGTTGTCGTAGTCGTTGGCGTACATGATCGCGCCGAGCGCCAGTTGCTTGACATTGGACAGACACGACCATTCAATTACCATCGGATGTGCGCCATTCCAAAGACGAAGGAGCCCGGCAAACCCAAAACAGACAACGGTTAGCACAAAAAACGTGGCCGTAAACGGTAATGGACGCTTCGTAAAGTGCGGTTCAGACGAATCCAACGGGCAACCTCCCGGCGAGACCGCTTGCTTTGCCTATTCCAAGTAGACGCCATTCACGTTGAGGGTGAACCGGTATCCCAGCAACTCGGCCGACTTGCGGCACATCACCATGCGGCTTAGGAATATCTCAAAATATTCCATCACCGTTGCATGGGACGTATCGATCTCAAGGGTCAGTTCGATGGTCTGCTGCTCCGGTTTCATCTCCACACGGCTCTTCTGAACCGCATAGTTCACGCGATCGTGAATGTCGAATGTCTCGATGATCGTGTTCTGGACACGGCTCCGATGTACGTCGCTTTTGTCGGCAATGATCAGCGCGGCTGACATCATCGACACCGGCACGCCGGTCAGCTCCTCGTGGTTGCCGATCGCTCCCAGGATCGGCGCGATCTCTGCTGCGTCCATTCCCATTTCGTTCAGAATCGTGAACGCCATCGCCGCCCCATGCATCGGGTGGTTCGCTCGGCTGATCGCATTCCCGATGTCGTGCATATGCGCGGCGATCTGGGCTAGTTCGATCTCGCGCGCCGATAGGTTCAGGTGGTCGAGGATGTAGCGCGTGATCGACGCGACGACCCCGACGTGGCGCAGGCCGTGTTCGGTATATCCCATCGCCTTCATTACGTCGTTGGCGCCCTCGATCAACTTGCGGATCTTGGGGTTCGACCGAACTTCTTTGAGAGTGACGAGTTTGGGTCCGACGATCGTGACGGGTTCCATTTCCTTGATAGCTTATGCGATTGCCGGGCGCATTTTGCCACTACTACGCCAAACCGGACCCTGCGTTGCCTCATGAATGTTTGACGATCGTCAGTTGAACGACCAAGTTGTCGTTCGTCCGCTGTTCCTGCTGGACCAGGCCGACTCCCGACTGGTACCAGGAGTCCAATTCCATCTTGGCGGGCCGAAGGTAGCCAGGATCGTTGACCTCCGGCAGGGTGATTGTCAACAGCGAATGAACTGTCTGGACCTTCCTAAGTCCCAATTCGAGGGCGGCCGGCGATTCGATGAGGGTGGCGCTTGCCGGTCTTTCGATTCCCATGACCTGAATTCTCCCGTGCCAGTTCGGCATCGCTTTGGGCCTGCCCTTAACGAACGTCACCCTCGGGTACAGCATCGGAACCGGCGGAGAAAACCGGCAGTTGGCGGTGCTTTCGGCAACGAGACAGTTCGACTTCCATGCCAATCGAGAGACACCGAAGGTGCTCGCAAGCTCAAAGCCATCCGTAGCCGCTACATTGATCTGCCGCGATACGCGTACGGGAACGGTGTGCCGTTCAAATCCGGCATGAATCCGGTAGGTCCAAGTCCGGTTCACTTTCATCGGCATCCACTCGTCGATGCCAGGACTGC
Organism: Fimbriimonas sp.; assembly: GCA_031292555.1. Classification (GTDB taxonomy): domain Bacteria; phylum Armatimonadota; class Fimbriimonadia; order Fimbriimonadales; family Fimbriimonadaceae; genus Fimbriimonas. The sequence continues at coordinate 76,941 of JARLGV010000045.1, read as the reverse complement.
AGCCATCCACTAGGAAAGCCGTCGTCGCTAACGCCAATGCGTAACGACCCATTCGGTTCTTGTTCATCCCTAAACCTCTAGGTCGGTTCGAGTTTCGCCAGCTTCTGTACGAGTTTCTTCACCCCTACCACGCCGGGAAACGCCACCGTCACCTCAACATCATCCTTAATTGGATTGCATGATACGACAACTCCGATGCCGAATTTCGCATGCCGAACACGTTGTCCGATTTCGAATGGCGGTTTCCAACTGGGTGACTTGGGAGGGTCAGGCCGCTTCGTCTCGATGACGCTGTAGGTGCCCGATCTTTCCTGGTAAACCGAGCGCTGCATAGGTGGTTGATAGCCGCCGGTCTGGTAAGTGTCGAGGAGGTTTAGGGGAATGTCGTCCAGAAACCTCGACCGGCGGTTGAAGTTCGGCACTCCGTAGAGAGAGCGACGGTGAGCATGGAGCAGGTGAAGCTCCTGCCGAGCGCGTGTCATCCCCACGTAGCACAGGCGGCGCTCCTCTTCGATCTCGGAGTCGGTGCCGAGTGAACGCGAATGGGGAAAGACTCCTTCTTCCATTCCGGTCATAAAGACGGTCGGAAACTCGAGTCCCTTGGCTGAGTGCAGAGTCATCAGCGTGACCGCTTCCCCATCCTCGCCAAGCGAATCCACATCGGCAACGAGCGAGACGCTTTCCAGGAACGAACCCAAGGAGGGTTCGTCTGCGGTGGAGTCGTACTCTGATGTGACGTTCAGCAGTTCCTGAAGGTTGTCGAGACGTCCAAGCGCCTCTTGTGAGTGCTCCGTCTTGAGCATGTCGACGTAGCCAGACGAGTCGAGCAACAAGCGCATTACGGGAGTTACCTGCCCACCCTCTGCCAACTCCTGAGCGTCCGTGATCGTGCTGATAAACGCCCGAACGCCGGACGCCGCCTTCTTGGAGAGCCCGTGCTGCACCTCCTGGTCCACAAGGGCGCTCCATAGCGGCTCCCCCCGCTCGTCGGCCCATGCGTTCAGCGTCGCCATCGAGGTCGCGCCGATGCCTCGAGTCGGCACGTTGATAGCGCGCCGCAACGACACATCGTCTCGCGAGTTCCATGCAACACGCAGGTAGGCGATCATGTCCTTGATTTCCTTCCGCTCATAGAACCGCTGGCCCCCGACGAGGATGTGCGGAATGCGGTTGGTCAGGAACGCCTCTTCCATCACACGGGACTGAGCGTTCGTCCGATAGAGGACCGCGAAATCGCTATATTTGCGTCGTCCGGTTCGAACGTCTTGCAGGATGCGCTCCGCGACGTGCATGCCCTCGTCCTGCTCGGTCCCCGTTTGGGTCAGCGAGATCGGGACGCCCTCCTCGTTTTCAGTCCAAAGCTGCTTGCTGGCACGCGACCGGTTCTGCCGAATCACCTCGTTTGCGGCGGAGAGAATCGTCTTCGTGCTGCGGTAGTTTCGCTCGAGTTTGATGATCCGAGCGTCCGGATAGTCGCTGCCGAAGCGAAGGATGAGCGAAACGTCGGCGCCGCGCCAAGCATAGATCGACTGATCGTCATCGCCGACCACCATGATGTTGCGGTTCTTGCCGGCCAGGAGGTGAACGATATTGTATTGGGCGAAGTTGACGTCCTGGTACTCGTCGACAAGAACGTGTAGGAAGCGCGACTGGTATTTTTCGAGCACGTCCGCTCTTTGCTCAAGCAGCCGGTTCGCATAGTAAAGGATGTCGTCGAAGTCGAGTGCATTAGCTTTATGCAGCAAAGCGTTATAGGACTTATACACATCGGAACAAATGCGCTCAAAGAAGCCGGTGGCCTTGTCCGCGTATTTTTCAGGCGCGAGCAGTTTTTCCTTGGCGGAAGAGATCTCGTTCAGCACGCCCCGCGGCTGGATCGACTTCTCGTCGATGTCCTTGGCCTTGAATACCTCCTTGATCAAGGACAGTTGGTCGGTGTCGTCGTAGATGACGAAGTTGGGATCGATCCCGATCGCTTTGCCGTCGATGCGCAGCATTCGCGCGCACAAGGCATGGAACGTCCCCATCCACATCGCGCCCGCGCTCTCGCCGGCCAAACTCTGAATCCGCTCCTTCATCTCGCGGGCGGCCTTATTGGTAAAGGTAACCGCCAGGATGCGCGAAGCCGGCACTCCGAGCTCCAAAAGCCTCGCGATCCGGTAGGTAATGACGCGCGTCTTACCCGAGCCTGCACCAGCAAAGACCAGCAACGGTCCACCAGGCGCTTCAACCGCCTCCCTCTGCTCGGGGTTCAGGCTTTCGATATCGAGCGAGGTGGGCATATCCAAATAGTATGAAGGAGAGGAAATGCGAATCGTGGCAACGCTCGTTGCCGGCTTTCAGGCTGCCGTTCGGATAGACGATGTGGATTACCAAGGCCAAGGGCCGTAGATCGCAGGTTTGCGGTGGACTGGGCGCCTGAAGGGTCCGGAGTTACCCCGTTTTCCACTCGTTCCTTCCTAAACTGTGACCTCGGCCTACCAATTCCACGTCATAATCACTAGAATACTGATGAAGCTTTTCGCAGGCTGTGTACGTCTGCGTGGCGGTCGGGAGCAAATCCGAATGAAGAAATGGATCGGCAGTTTGATACTTGCGGGATTGACAAGCGTAGTTTTGGCTCAGGCGCCCTTTACAATCGTTCGGCCACCCGACGGTGCAAAGGTTCGTGAAACCGTTCACGTCCTCATTCCGAAGGGCAGCATTCCCGATGGCGGGTATGTTGGCGTTTTCCTTGGCGGCAAGTTCTTGGAAGCGGTAGTTCCCCCTCTCAAGGGCAAGTACTACGATTACGCTCTCAACACCAAGGCCCTCGGACTACCCGACACCGAGCCCGGCAAGCCGCTGAAGTTGGAACTCGTTTTGTACGTTGACTATGACAAGAGTTCGCGCATCGTCGGTCGGACTTCCGTCGACGTCAACATCGGAAATCAAGCCAATATCCCGATCCCGAACGAAGGCCTGAAACTGCGATACACGTTCATTCCCGGCACCAAAATGGTGTACCGAATGGACCAGCAGGTCTCGTTCTCCGAAGTCTCAAGCGAGCAGAACAGTTTGGGCGCCCGGCCAGCCGAATTCACTCAAGACGGGGAAACGATCCGCCTCGCCTATGAAGTCATGAACGCGTACGGCGACGGCGACGGTCTGCTTCGCATCCAGCCGCTTCCCGAGAAGGGCAAGGACTACGCCCTGCTTACCGCAGAAGGCGATCAGCAGCAGAAGAAGTACATGGAATATGACATGGCCCCGATCTATATGCGGATCAAGAACACGGGCCAAGAAGTATTCGGCTCGCTCCCGCTTTACACGCCGCTTGAAGGCACTTCCGGCGGACAGTCCGTGCAGACGGATCTGTTTGGGACCTTCCCGCTCCCGACCCTGCCTACAAAGGCGGTCCGCGTCGGCGACGATTGGCAGTCCCAGTTCCAGGAAGGCGCGATCGACATGGCCCAGCCGTACGAGGTGAACACTCTGGTTGAGAGCTTCCCGGCACGCGGCGAGTTCGTCGACACCGAGTGGGAGAGCGGTCATCCGTGCGCTAAAATTCGACACATTATCGAGGCGGGCACCAAGACGACTAGCGGCAAGAAACTGCAAGACGCCGGCGCCCAGTTCTCCGACGATAAGATCTCGCTTCAGGAGACGATCTGGTTCGCCCTCGACTCTCATAAGGTGCTAAAGGTCGTCCGAGACGAGACCATCGATCGCAAAGTACAGTCCTCCCAGATGGGCGGCGGCTTCCCAGGTATGGGGGGCGGCATGCCAGGTATGCCTGGTTCAGGTATGCCGGGCGCTCCGGGAGCCGGAAGCGGGTCCATGAGCAGCGCTGACTTCATTGGTCCGGTCGGCAACATGCAAAAGGGACGCATGCCCGGCACCGGCATGGCTGGCGCCGGCATGAGGGGCGCGGGCGCTGGTCAGCGATTCGGCGGAGCCGGCATGATGGGCCCAGGCGGACCTGGTATGGGAATGGGCAACTTCGGCATGGGCAATCGCAACGGAGCACCGAATACGACTCCGACTTCGACGTTCATACGAATTCGCTCACTGCGAACGTTTACTCTCGAGCAGTAAAAGGCGTATAAACCTTTAATGCCCACCCTCCTTAGGGGATCTAAGAAAGGACCAAGGCGGCAATTCTCCGGTGACCCGGAGGATTACCGCCTTAGCCTTGTTGAACACCTCGAAGAACTCCGAGATCGCATCATGCGATCGATCGGCATCATCTGTGTCACGTGGACTGGCGGTTGGTTCGTCGAGCCGCACCTGTACGGCTATGTAGACGTGATGATGACGAAAGCGGTGGTTGCCCGCCTTCCCAAGGGTTCTGAATTTCACGAGATCTTCACACACGCGCCAGACGCGTTCATGCTCAAGCTCAAGCTGTCGTTCATGATCGGCTTGATCGTCGCCTTCCCCTTCCTCGTGCTCCAGCTATGGGGATTCATCGTCCCTGCCCTCAAGCCGAAGGAGTCCGCCCCGCTCAGGAAACTGGCGCCGACGAGCGCAATCCTTTTCGCACTGGGCGTATTTTTCGCCTGGGAGATCCTCCCGAGCGCAGTGGGTTGGTTCGCCAGCTACATTGAGGAGTTCCCCGGGACCAGCCTGTATCAAGAAGCCGGTTCGCTCGTCTTCTTCGTACTCAAAATGCTCGCCGCATTCGGCGTCGCGTTTCAACTTCCTCTTGTGGTTTATATACTTGGCGAGTTGGAGTTGCTCAGTGCAGACACTCTGATCAAGTACTGGCGTCAATCCGCAACCGCGATTTTTGTGGTCGCCATGATCGTCACTCCGAGTCAGGATCCTATGACGATGCTCATGATGGCGATCCCGCTCGTGATCTTGTTCATGATGAGCGTATACGTTGTAAGATTCAGCCAGAACCGGAAGCGAAAGCGAGCCAAGCTTCTCAATCCGGACGAATCGGGCACCTATCCGCTTGAATAGCGAAACTCCACTCTTCAGCGATTCGCGCATTTCAGACCAGATCGCCTTCATGAAGGAGATTCCTCCTCGGACGGCGCGCTATGCTTCGCCTCGTTCGAAGTTCCACCGGCGCTTGCAGGAAAGGCTGGAGAAGCTCGAAGTAACGAAGCTGTTCACCCACCAAGCCCAAGCCTACGATGCCGCGATGGCGGGTAAGGACTTGGTGGTGGTCACTGGCACCAACTCCGGCAAAACGTTCTGCTACAACCTGCCGGCGGTTCAGCTCTGCCTTTCGGAGCCAGCCGCAAAATGCCTTTACCTCTTCCCTACCAAGGCGCTTGCCCAAGACCAGCTTAGCCGCCTGGAGGCCCTGGCTCCGAGCCCGGAGATACGGGTCGGCACCTATGACGGGGACACCCCCAAGGGTCAGAGAAGCGCGTTGCGGAGGCTCAGTCACATCGTGTTGACCAACCCCGACATGCTCCATGTCGGCATTCTGCCCGGCCACGAGAATTGGACGAAATTCCTCAAGTCGCTTCGCCTGATCGTCATCGACGAGATGCATGTCTATCGCGGCGTATTCGGCTCGAACGTCGGCAACATCGTACGAAGGCTGCTCAGACTCTGCGAATGGCACAAAGCGCGCCCCCAGATCATCGGATGCAGCGCCACCATCGGCAATCCCGTCGAGCTCTTCGAACGGCTCACCGGCCGAACGCCCAATCTGATCGACGACGACGGCTCCCCAAGCGGTAAGAGGACCTTCGTGTTCTGGAACCCTCCCGAACTGGGGAACGGCCAGCGCCTGAGCGCGAATGTGGCGACCTCGGAGATCCTCGCCTCGCTTGCCGAGTCCGGATCGCGCTGTCTCGCATTCAGCCGGGCTCGCGTGTCGGCCGAATTGGTCCTGCGCTACGCCCGCAAACGGGCTGAAAGCGGCGGACTCGTCTCTCCAAAGCGAATAGAAAGCTACCGGGCGGGATATACGCCCAAGGAGCGGCGGGAGATAGAAAAGGCGCTGTTCAAAGGCGATCTTCTCGGGCTTTCCGCCACGAATGCGATGGAGCTTGGAGTGGACGTTGGCGCCTTGGACGCAGTGATCCTCAACGGATATCCGGGCACAACCAGCAGTTTCTGGCAACAAGCGGGCCGGGCAGGGCGGGGCACACGCGACGGTCTCGCCGTGTTCGTCGCCCACGACGATCCGCTCGAACAATTCCTGGTGCGAGAGCCGGGGATGCTTCTGGACAGCCGGATCGAAAACGTCGCCGTCAACCCGGGCAACCCCCAGATTCTGGGCCGTCACCTCCTTTGCGCCGCCCACGAGCGGCCGATCTCGCCAAGCGAGCTACCGCGATTCGGCGACGGTGCGCTGGATGTTGCCGAGGGACTTGACCGGAGCGGAGAACTCGAGTTTCGGGCCGGCCTGTTCTTCTATCCCTCGATGGAGCCGCCTGCTCTCAAGATCAGTATCCGAGGTTCCGGAGGCGATGAGATCCGATTGCTGGTGGCCGGCACTGAGATCGGAGTGATGGAGCGTTGGCGTGCAATGACCTCCGCCCACACCGGCGCCGTCTATCTGCACCGAGGCACGACCTTCTTCGTCACCGAGTTGAGCCTGGACGCGGCCTGCGCAAACATGGAACAGCGTTCCACCGACTTTTACACCCAGAGCATTTGCCAATCGGTCCTCGATCCTCACGCCGCCTTTCGGACCGTGAAATTGCCAAACGTGGAGGCGAGTTTGTCCGGGGTCAACGTGACCGACATCGTGATCGGCTACAAGACCAAATCGCTCGATGGGGACACCGTCCTTGGGTACGACACGCTCGAACTGCCACCAATCTCCTACGATACGATCTGCATCCGGCTCGATCTTCCGGCTCCGGGGGACGACGATCAGTGGGAAGAGGACATTGGGGCGGTGCATGCGCTGGAGCATGCCCTCCTGGCGGTCGCTCCAATTCTCGCCGGTTGCGATCGCGGAGACCTTGGAAGCGCCTGGTACTCCATGTTCCACGACACGCTGCGTCCGGCCGTCTTCGTCTTTGACCGCACGCCCGGCGGCGTCGGGCTCTGCGAGAAACTATTCGATTCGCTGACGGGTTGGGTCCATGCGGCGCATCAACTGCTCGTAACGTGCCCTTGCACCGACGGATGCCCAGCGTGCCTATTGAGCGCCCGGTGCGAGGCGGGAAACGAGACCCTCAATAAGCAAGGGGCGATAAAGATCGTACAAGCGATGCTCAGCATCGTTGGTCCCCATTCGCAATCTTAGTCGACTCGCAGCGGTCTGATTATTTGCATTCTCATTTTTCTTCAAGGGGGCAATAAGCCTGCTGAAACCTATCAGCAAGGCCGTATCTGCCTGTACACTAGTGGGACATGATTGAAGGTGCTCCTACTACGGCTGCCAAAGACGCCGCCGCAAAGTCCCAAGTTTTCGCGAATGCCTACGGGGCGTTCGACGCCGAATCCGGGGCATTCATCATCGACGATGTCCTGACTCCCCGGCCATGGATTAATGTACTGTCCAACGACCGATATGGCATCGTGCTAAGCCAGGCAGGCGGAGGATTCTCTTGGTCCGACAATTGCCAGCTATACCGGCTGACCCGGTGGGAACAGGACCTCGTACAGGACGCCTATGGCAGATTCCTATACGTCCAGGATGTAGAGAAACCGGAAGAGCTCTGGTCGACGACATACCAACCCACTCGCCGCAAAGCCGACTACGACCAAGTCCGACACGAATTGGGAGCGACCACCTTCACGCGTCGGTTCGGTGGTTTGGAGACCCGGCAGACAGTTTTCGTCCCTCGGGAAGATTGCGCCGAAGTCTGGTTGGTTGAGATCGAGAACCAGTCGGATCGACCGCGGAGCCTCCGGCTCGGATGCTATCTGGAGTGGCACCTAGGGGGCATCGGCGAATGGCATAGGGAGTTCCATCGGCTGTTTATGGAGAGCCGCAAACATGGCAACACGTTGGTGGCGTGGAAGCACCCCGGCTTGACCGAGCACGTTCGAAAGGAACTCGAAGTGCCTGAGCGGGCATTCGTGAGTTGGAACGGGGCGGGTGAGATCACCTGGATCACCGACAAACAGGAATGGCTCGGCAGATCCGGCTCGCCTAGTATGCCCAAGGCGTTCTTCGAGGCAGTCAGCGAGTCGCAGACGCCGCGATGGGACGATCCGATTGCGGGAGGTCTCGCCGAGATCGAACTGGCTCCGGGCGAGACGAAGTGCTTCGTCATCACTCTTGGCACGGCGCCGGACGAGGCAGGAGCGCTCGCGCTCTCCGGCAAATACGACGCGGCAGCTGCGCGAACCGAACTTGCGGAGACCCTCGCCTTCTGGCAAACCAAGTGCAAGGGAGCCGGCATACACGTCGGTGACGACGCGGTCGATCTTCTATGCAACACCTGGCTACCTTATCAGGCGATCGCTGGCCGCCTCTATGCGAAGTGCGCCTACTACCAGCAAGGAGGCGCGTACGGCTATCGCGATCAACTTCAAGACAGCCTGATGCTCCTCGACTGGGATCCCGCTCGCACCTTGCTTCAACTCGGACGGCATGCCGAAGCGATGTACGAGGACGGCGGAGTTCGCCACTGGTGGCATCCGAACACGGACATCTTCGCCCGAAGCTACCACAGCGACACCTGCCTATGGCTGGCTTATGGCGTCCTGGCTTATATCGAGGCCACCGGAAATACGGCGGCCCTCCAAAACGAGTACTCGTTCCTGAGTCGCCAAACCGAAAAGGCAGGCGAGATCGGTTCGCTCTGGGCTCACTGTCTTCGCGGAATCGACCGAGCTTTGTCCCGAATATCGCCTCGCGGTCTACCGCTCCTCGGCGCGGGGGACTGGAACGACGGCCTCAGCCATGCCGGCATCGATGGGGTCGGCGAGTCGGTCTGGCTAGCGATGTTCCTTTTCGACATCCTGACTCGATGGGAACCGGTTCTGGCTCGACTGGGCCAGGATGAGGAGGCAGCGCGCTTCCGTGCAGCCGCCGCGGGGCTTAAGTCGGCGGTGAACGAGCACGCATGGGATGGCGAATGGTACATCGGCGGCACTCGAGACGACGGACGTCCGTTCGGCAGCAAGTCGTGTGAGGAAGGCAAGATCTTCCTCAACCCGCAGACATGGTCGGTCATCTCCGGAATCGCTCCACCCGAGCGAGCCGAAAGGGCGATGCAATCCGTTCGCGAACACCTCGTCCGGCCGTTCGGAGCACTCCTGCTCCACCCCGCGTACAGCAACGTCGACCCTTACATCGGATACATCACCCGCTATGCGCCGGGTCTCCGCGAAAACGGCGGAGTCTACAGCCACGCTTCTACTTGGGCAGTGCTCGCCTTCGCCAAGATGGGCGATCGGGAGACCGCCATGTCGATCTACCGTGGCATGCTGCCTGTTTTGCGCGCAGTGGATAACGTCGAGCTTTATGCGGCCGAGCCGTACGTCATGCCCGGTAACGTAGACGGACCCGACTCGCCCTACGAAGGCCGAGCCGGATGGACGTGGTACACCGGCTCGGCGGCTTGGATGGTTCGGGCGGCGAGACGGCTGATGGAGACCGAGTCAGCGGTTGGCTAGTTCTTGAATTCGATCGTAAAGATCATCTTGTGCGCGCTCTCGGGCTGCATGGGGACGATCCACTGGATCGTCCCGGAGTCCAAGCGCTTGCCTTGGTCGGGGTCGGACGTCGCCTTCCACCCTCCTTCAAGGCTCTGCACGACCCTCAACTCGATCGGCAACTGCTTCTCGTTGTGCAGCAACGTTTGAACCGTCACCTGAACGGTGTGCTTGTCGATCCGAGTCGACTTCACGATCTTGTACTCGGCGTACACGTCGAAGGCGTTGCTTAGCGTCAGGTGGACATGCTCGTCCTTGGCCGTATCACCCATCGCCGCAGCCCCAACCAAGCGCTGGTGGCTGTCTGGATCCTGATCGTAAAACTTCATGTCTCCGGCCGGCAAGGGGATTCCGAGGTTCGAGTCGCGGTCGTTGACGAACGAAATCGACAGGGTAGCGGGAACGTGCGGTTGCGTGGACGCCTCGTTCTCGTAGGTCCAGTACGTCAGCGGAGCCAATCTGATCGCGTAGTCACGCTTGATCGGGACCGAACGAGTTCCCAGTACGCTCACGCGGTTGATCTGGTCAGGCCCGATCGTAGCGGTGGACGGCGTCTTGTACGCATAGATATCGCCGACCGCGCCAACGACGACCCCATGCTCCCTATCGCTATCCATTGGCGCTTTGGCGCTATCGGCGAATCTGTCGGCTCCGCCCATCGGCTCTGCCTTTGCGAGTTCCCGCCGCATCGTGCCCGACAAAACCGACCGGTTCGGCGAACCGGTCATCAAAACGATATGGGCCGAGGGATACGGAATGCCCGTCTTGTTGATCACGTTTGCCCAGCATTCGACTTGGGCACGATCGGCCATCGGGTCGAGTTTGGCGACGTAGTCGGCCGACCACGACATCCCGCGTGTGAGGTAGGACAGCCCCATCGTCGTCTTCTCCGAACGATGGCTCTCCAACTCAACCGATAGGCTTGGCAACGTCGAGGCCGTTGCCGACGCGGTAGCGATGATCGTTCCGCTCGGGTTCACGTAGAGCTTGTCTTCGGTCCTCAATGCGAAGCTTCCACCTTGGTCGGCCGCCTCCAACCTGCCCGAGATCGTGTCGCCCGGCTTGCCGTCGTTGGATGGCCACATCATCTCCACGTGCTGTCCATTCAACCGGCTAACGAGGCTCTCGCCGTTCCCGACGCCAAGATCGTAGGTCGTTGCGACGACCTCGGGTTGCTGGTCGCCCTTTGGCCAGTCGAAGAGGACCGAATTGGGATCCAACTGCTTGCTGATATCGTCAATCGCCAAACGCCGATGTCCGTCGGGTAGATCCACCGGACGGCTCTCCGAAACCATCGCGAAATCCTCTTTATAGACCGTCAACTCGATATTGCGATCCGACTGGACTTCCGTCGAACGCTGGGCGCTCGCCCGACCGCAACCGCAAAGCGACACGCAAAGAGTTGCTGCACAACCAAAACCTGCTAGAACTATCTGACCCTTCATAACCAACCGCCCTTGTTTCGAACCTGAGTGCCGGCATTTGGTCTAATTGTTCAGAGAGTTCTTAACTTTGCCCTAAAGAAATGGAGCGAAACGTAGGACAATCATATATGGCACCAAAAGCCATATGGGCACCCAGCCCACGGAGGTTAACGTTGATGAAGAATCGTAACCGAGCTTGGCGACGCCGCAAGGCCCGATTGATTCTCGGAAAGATCCAAACAACGAAGAACTGGGTTGTTCTCCAGTTCAAGGACCCCAAAGCAAAAGCTGTCCCGGTCTCGAAGCAGCTTAAGAATGGGAAGCTGCGAAGAGCTCAAGACCTCCGTCGTGCATTGCAACTTAACGATGAGTTGTTGATCGATGGAATGAACACCTGATTTCAAGCAGAGCCAATAGGTCCCAGTGGCCGCCCCGGATGTCCGGGGCGGCCACTTCTGCAAATGCAGACCGAGTCCGACCCAATAGCCCATCCGCCGCCGCCATAGCCCAGCCCTCCGTGCGGTAGTCCGGGAACCAACGGGACACGGTTCTCGCGGAGTAGTGGCCGATTCGACGGCATTGGGACCGGCGTTCCGCTGAATATCCCAGGCTGCTGATACCGCCCCTTCAGGGCGGGGATCGCGCGGCGGGGCACCCAGGCCTATGGCCCGGGCTGTATTGGGCTCGCCCTTTCAGGGCTACTTGCGCCGCTTCGCGGCGCAGCCGGACTGGGCTCTGCCAGCCCAGTGGCGTCAGCCCTGAGGGCAGGCGGCCCGATATCATCCCAGGGCGGGGCTGGGCCGGAGCCTGTGCGCGACTGATTCCGCCGCACGAGCAACCGAGGCATCTACGATTATGTTACCGCTACATCGGTAATCGATGTATACTACTAGCCAAAGTAATGGCACGTTCATCCATTCATATCAGCGGCAACTTGTTCGGGCTCATTCTTGCCGTTCTCGAGTCGGCGCCCTTGCACGGCTACGGGATTGCCCGTGAGATCGAGATCCGCAGTTCGGACGCCCTGTCGTTTGGGGAAGGCACTCTCTATCCGGCCCTGAGAGCACTTGAGCAGGATGGGTTCATCGAGGCTCGCTGGGATACCTCCGGCACCGGACCGGCAAAAAAGGTTTATGAGCTGACGCCAGACGGGAAGGCCGAACTGGCACGCATCCGCGAGGCATGGCGCGACTACTCGCGCTCGATCGACCAAGTTCTAGGAGGATTGCCGAAAATGCAATCGGCATAGCGAACAATGACAGAGATCCACGACATTCAGGCAAAGGCGCTTCGCGAGGTCTATCTGGCCGAGGTGTCCCAACAACTGCAAGGCCGCCTAAGCCCCTTGGACACCTATGAAGCGCTGCAAGAGATGCGGCTGCATATCGACTTGATGGCCGCCACCGCTCAAGGTCAGGGACTCGCTGCTGCGGATGCCATGGAGAGGGCACTGGCTGATTTCGGTGCGCCGTCCGACGTTTCGAAACCGGTTCAAGGTTCTGGCGGCAGGCGAGGGGCATTGCCGCTTACCATATCTCTCCTCGTCAGTTCGCTCTTTGGCGCGTTGATCATGTGCAACGCGCTCTTCGCACAAGCAACTCTGCATCATTTCAAGGTTCACGGTTGGCCGCTCGTTTTCGCCATCGGAGCGATCTATGGTCTATGCGTGGGTTTGGGGGCCTGGTTCAGCAGGCTCAAGCCTCTGCACATAGGCCTGCTATGTGTTGGCTTCTTTGTCATGAGCTATCTGGGCCGAATATGGGCATTGATGGAGATCGGTTACCTTCTTGACGCAGCCGAGGATAGCGCCCTCTACTCCCTCAGCCTCTTCCTTCTCGGTTTCGCCAGTTCGGCCCTTGCACGACACCTTAGGGCGGGAAGGCGCAAGATCCTAGCTTAGTGGGGAAATCGGACGGATTTATGCGACGTGGTTCGCCTTGGCGCCGTTTCTGCATGAGCTGACTTTGTTACTGGACGACCTGAACTCCGTACCTTTCAAAAACGCTGTCCGTGGTTGCCAGGTGAAGACCTTCAACCAGATACTGCGCCGCAATGATTCGGTCAAACGGGTCGCGATGGTGAAGGGACAATCTTGAAAGAAGGCAGGCGTGCTCTGAACTGAACGGAAGTTCGGTTGCTTGAAGCCGGGCCGAAACTTCGCTCCATAGCAAGTCCTCAGCCGCAGGCAGGTGGTGCTTACCTATCGACTATTTGATCCCAATCTCGGCACGTGCGATGGGCGTGACCAATATTTCCTCCGCATTCACAACGATGTCCGACGGCTCACTTCTGATTGGCGCATTCGTACCTGCAAGCCGAATCATCACATTCGTATCAAGAAAGAGCCTAAAAACCTCCCCTTGATAAAGGGGTCTGTCTCGACATCAGTCATCGGTCGAAGGGCTTCATTAAGTTCGGATCCGTCATTCCGCCTTCAAACATGCCGATTGCAGATTCGAGTAGCGCTCGATCTATCTGCGGTTTGATCGCCACGAGATGAGCTACTGGGCGATTGCATTCGCATATCACCACATCCTCACCCGCCTTAGCCAAACGCAGATAGTAGGATTGCCTTGCCTTGACTTCGGCGACATCAGCTTCGAGCATAGTCCTATCCTAGACCATGTTTTGAATCCGAAAACCAACGAGGTCACTTCAGGCTCTCCCGACAGCAGCCACGTGCTGCACTCCCATCTTTATGGGCGCCGAAACCTTTACCGCTTCGCAGATAGCTTGGTGGCCACGTTTCCGGCCAAGACGGCGACGATGAGGAGAGTACCGATGACGGCAAGCTGATACTCGGCTTTCACGTTCGCGACCCCCATGCCGATGCGAAGCACCGCAACCAAGAACAAGGCCAGCATCGTCCCGAGCATCGTGCCCTTGCCCCCAAAGATGCTCGCGCCACCCAGCACGACCGCGGTGATGGCATCCAATTCCAAGCCGCGTGCGTCGTCAAACCGGGCCACTCCGAGCCGGGAATTCAGGAGCAAGGCCGCGACTGCCGCCAGGAAACCAGAGAGCGCAAAGACGGCGATCTTGACGGTCGAAGTAGGCAGGCCGGCATAGAACGACGCTTCCTCGTTCGTGCCAATGGAATAGACCCACCTTCCGAACAAAGTGCGCTGAAGCACCAACCCCAGCACGACCGCTATCAACAGCAGGATGACGAGCGGGATTGGCACGTGTCCAGGCAAGTGCTGCATGTCGATCCCGACGAACCCGGAGGGCAACTTGGCAGACTCGGCGCCCTGCAGAACCTGAGCGATACCGCGATAGACGGCCATCGTAGCCAAGGTGACGACGAACGACGGCAGCTTGACCTTCGCGACCAGAAGACCGTTGAAGCCGCCGAGCAGCAATCCAAGGATCAACCCTCCGGCGCATCCGGCCGGAATCGACCACCCCGCGCCCATGAGTCGGGCGGTGACGCACGCCACAAGGGCGATCATCGATGCGACCGAGAGATCGATGTTCCCGCTCACGATCACGAACGTCATTCCGATCGCAAGCAGACCCGTTTCCACGTATAGGGTCGACGAATCGAGCAAGTAGCGGACATCGAGGAAGAACTTCGATTGCATCGCCCCCGCCACGAAGGCAAGAACGAGAAGGATCGCCGGTATCGTTTCGCTTCGGGCAACGAGTTTCTTCATGCGCCCACCGCCAGCCGCCTAAGCAATCTCTGGAGGTACGAGTCGATCGTAAGGGCGATCAGAATGACGATCCCATAAACTAAAGTCTGCCACGCCGCATCGATCCCGAGCACGGCCAGCGCCACGTTGATCGTTCCCAGAAGCAAGCATCCTAGCAGAACGCCGAAGACCGTTCCCGATCCTCCGAGAACGTTCGTTCCGCCGATAACGACCGCCGCGATCACCGTAAGTTCGAATCCCTGTCCCGCCGTGCCCGGATTCACGAAGCCGTATCGCGATGCATAGAGCACTCCCGCAAGTCCTGCCAACGCTCCGCAAACCGAATACACGAGGAACGTCACTTTGGTGACCGGCAGGCCTCTCAACTGAGCGGCTTCCGGATGGCTGCCGATCGCATACACGTCGCGACCCGTTCGGGTCCAGCGAAGAAAGTAGGCGGTGAGAATCGCTGCCGCCGCCGCCCAAACGATCAGCCAGGAGATCGTGACCCCATTGATCGTGATCGGCCCGAACAGCGCCCAGTTCGTCAAGCCGTCCGGTATGTTGTTTGAATCGATTTGCTCGCCCTTGCAGGCGATAAACGCCAAACCGCGGTAGGCGCTCAAGGTACCGAGGGTCGCGATGATCGGAGGTATCTTCGCCCACGCGATGAGCCCGCCGTTGATCGCGCCGAGAACAAATCCGATCGCCATCCCTATCGCTGCGCCCAGGTAGATATTAAGGCCCGGGTGGTCGCGAAAGAGCATTCCGACGACGATCCCCGCAACTCCCATCGTCGAGCCAACCGAAACGTCGATGCCGCGAGTCAGAATCACGAGCATCTGTCCCATGCCTACTACAACCAGCAGAGGAATCCACAGCAGAATGCTGTTCAGGTTCTTGACGTCGAGAAACTGGGGGTTCTTCGCCATTGCCGCAACGACGACTCCTGCGAGAAGCACCACCGTCCCTGCTTCGCGCAACGCGGCCAGGCGATGAACCACGTCAGGACGCATGTGCCTCCTGGCCGGTGGCCGCCAACATCACATTCTCTTGCGTCGCTTCGTTCGGCTCGAAGGCCTTGACAAGCCTCCCTTCCCGCATGACCACGACGCGGTCCGAGATGGTCAGCACCTCTTGCAGGTCGGACGAGATCATCAAGATGGCCAGCCCCTCGTCGGCCAACTCTCGCATCAGCCGATGAACCTCCGCCTTGGCGCCAACGTCGATTCCGCGAGTGGGTTCGTCGAGGATCAAAACCTTCGGCTGAGACGCCAGCCACTTGGATAGAACGACCTTCTGCTGGTTGCCCCCCGATAGGTCCTTGACCGGTTGGTCGACGCTTCGCATCACAATGTTCAACTTCTTGCCATAGGATTTGGCGTTTTCGTCGATGCGTTTCGACTGAACCCAACCTCCCTTGGTCAGGCTTCGCAGGATCGCCAAGCTTGCGTTCTCCGCGATGCTAACGGGTAGTAGCAGCCCGTGGTGCTGTCGATCCTCCGGCACGAGCGCGAGTCCGGCCGCCATCGCCTGTTTCGGCCCCTGAATCTGAACCGGCTTTCCGTCGACGAGAATCTCACCGGCCGAGGGCTTCGTAATCCCAAAGATAGCCCTGGCGACGTCGGTACGGCCCGCCCCAACGAGGCCCGCCATCCCGACGATCTCGCCCTTCCGGACGGTCAAACTCACATCATGGAAGATCGAGCCCTGGCACAGATTCTGGACGGAGAGCATCTCTCCGCCCAAACCCGTTGCGTGCCGGACCTCCATCGAAGCGAGTTCCCGACCCACCATCAGGCGAACGATCTCCGGGATGGAGGAAGCGGACGGAGTTCGCTCACCCACCTTCTCGCCATCTCGTAGAATGGTGATTCGATCGCAGATGTCGAAAACTTCGTCGAGCCGGTGGCTCACAAACGCGATGGCACACCCTTCGTCGCGTAGCCGTCGCACGATTGCGAACAATTCGGCGACCTCTTTAGGGGTCAACGAGGCGGTCGTCTCGTCAAGAATGAGGACCTTTGCATGCTGCGAGAGCGCGGCCGCAAGTTCAATCATCTGCTGGTCGGCCACCCCCAGCCCGCGAACTTTCGAGCGCGGATTGAGCGAGACTCCGAGCGACGACAGGAGGACTGCCGCCTCCGCGTACATCCGTTTCCAGCCGATCTGCCGGGCCGGCGTCTTCGGTTGACGGCCGACGAAGATATTCTCGGCAACATCGAGGTCCGGAAACGTCAACGGCTCTTGGTGAATCAGCGCGACTCCCAGATCGAGGGCCTGCCTCGGATTCGTCAAGGTGCGAACCGAACCGCCGATCTCGAGTTCGCCGCCGGTAGCCCGATGCACTCCCGCGATTAGCTTGCCAAGCGTGGATTTGCCGGCGCCGTTCTCGCCGACGATCCCGTGCACCTCGCCAGGAAAGAGGTCGAGGTCGACCCCTTTCAGCACTTCCACACCCCCGAAAGCCATCCGCATTCCGTGGGCGCCAACGACCGGTTTTCCGCTCAGATTCTTCCGCCTATAATGTCGTCCTGAAGTGATAGGTCCCGCTGGCGACTTCCATCACCGCTTCCACTTTCGATGCCGAGAATCCAAGAACTCCGTTGGACCGGCTCGCAAGCTGGTTTCCTTCCATGATGTGGGACGGGTTCCGGCTCGGCACGAACAAAGTCGCGTACGTGTTCGGTGGAACGGTGACGTCGATCGTGAATAGGTGATTGGCCAACTGCTTCCACTGGATCTTGATCAGACCTCGAAGCGAGTTCAGCGACGCCTTTGCGTAAGTGAGCCCTCCGCCAGGCGTCGGGTGCATCAAGATGTGACGGTAGCCGGGGTCGTCGACATCCCAGTCCAGGCCGGCAACCCGGGACATCATCCATTCGCCGACCGAGCCCATGGAGTAGTGGTTGAACGAATTCATGCCGGGATCTTGGAATCCCTTGTCGTTTCGCCAGCCATCCCATCGCTCCCATATCGTGGTCGCACCTTGCCGGATCGAATAGCCCCACGACGGATAGGTGTCGTTCTGGAGCAGCCGGTAAGCGATGTCGGTTCTCCCCATCGAAGTAAGGGTCGGGCAGATGTAGCCGACGCCAAGGAAGCCGGTCGACAGGTGGTTCTTCTTCTTGACAACGATCAAATTTGCCAGCTTTTGAATGGCAATCCTTCTCTTATCCTCAGGAAGCAAGTTGAACCAGAGGGAGATGACGTATGCGCTCTGGCTGTCTCCCTTGATCGTGCCATCGGGGGCGACGAACTCGCGGTTGTAGGCGAGCTTGATGTTGTCAAAAAGCAGCCCGTACCTCATCGCGTCGCTCTTCTTGCCCAGCACCTTCGCGATCTTGGACATCAGATCGACGCTGTGAGCGAAGAACATCGTCGCCAGCACCGGCCGGGGAGTGTCGTCACCGACGTTCAACCAGTCTCCGAAGTTGGCATTCGAGTTGTTCACCCAGATGTGGTTCGGGTTCGGCTTGTCGATGTAGTCGATCCATCGGGCCATCGAATCGTAGTGCCGGGCCAGGATGCGCTTGTCGCCGTATGCTTCATAGATCGTCCATGGAACGATCACGCCCGCATCGCCCCACGCCGGAGCTCCGTCGGAGTTGTCGACCAACCGTGGGCTAACGTCTGAATAACCGCCCTTTGCCGACTGGGCATCCTCGACGTCCCGAGTCCACTTGGTCATGAACGGGGCGATATCGTTAAAGAATGTAGCGGTACGGACGAAGATCTGCGCGTCGCCCATCCACCCGAGGCGCTCGTCGCGCTGGGGGCAGTCGGTCGGGACCTCCAGGTAGTTGCCACGCTCGCCCCAGAAGATGTTGTGGGCAAGTTGGTTTACCAACGGATTCGAGCATGCAAATTCTCCCACTTGGGGATTATCGGTGCCCACGACGACGCCGGTGATCGAATCCTTGGTGGGCATTCCCGGATAGCCGGTCACCTCTACGTATCGGAATCCGTGGAACGTGAAAGACGGCTCATACACCTCGGTCGATCCGCCGTGCAGCACATAGGTATCGGTCGCCTTGGCGCTTCGAAGGTTGGTAACGTAGATCGTTCCATCCGGGTTGAGCATTTCGGCGAATCGGATCCGCACCGCCGTTCCCGCCGGCCCCTTGGCCTTGAGGCGAGCCCATCCGACCATGTTTTGCCCCATATCGAAGATGAAGCTCCCTTTGGGGTTCTCTTTGATCGTAAGCGGCCGAATCTCCTGGAGTCGCTCAACCGAACGGCTCTGCTGTGCGTTGAGAGCGATCCGAGTCAGAGGCTGCACGAGAGGAGTCGACCACTTGGAGTCGCTGAACAGCTTGGTGCTCCAAGCGTACGGTTCTTGCCGCGAGTCGAAAGTCTCGCCGTCGAGCAAGTCGTCGGCCAGGATCGCACCGGTTCCTGCCCTCCATGTCGCATCGGAGGCGATTCGCTGAAGTCGGCCGTTCCGCTCTTGGATCTCTAGTTGGACGAGGCCCATTGCCTGCGGCCCGTAATTCTGACCGAGAGTCCAGCCGACCCGACCGCAGTACCAACCGTTCCCAAGCACCATTCCGATCGCGTGTTTGCCCGGCTTCAAAAGCGGAGTTACGTCGTAGGTCTGATACTGGACTCGCTTTCGGTAGTCGGTCCAGCCAGGCCGGAAGATATCCTGGGAGACCGGCTTGCCGTCGATGTACAACTTATACAGACCCAGCGCACTGGCGTATACCCGCGCTTTGACCACTGAGGAGCCGACAGTGAATCCCTTTCGCAGATACGGCGCCGGTCCGTTCTCCTTTGGAGCGCCGGGTTTGCCCCATGGCTGCATGCCGACCTCGCCGAGTACTTTCGCTGATTGCCACGTATCGTCTGGCGATTTGGCCGCCTGCCAGGAGTCGTCGCTCTTCAGGTTCTGAACCGATCCGTCGGCGAAGGCGATCCGCCCCGTAAGCGCGACCCCCGCCGGGCCGGTATCGTTGATGCCCTCTACTTGAATCGTGTTCTCTCCGGCTTGCAGGTATTGGCGGATGTCCAGCGTATGGAGAGATTGCCAGCCGCTGCCTTTGCCGGCCTGCTTGCCGTTCACCATGAGCACGAAATGGTCGTCGGCAGCGATGCCGATCGAGGCGGCCACGATCGAGCTTCGTCCGTCCACCGACAGCTTCTTTTGGAGGAAGACTGAGCCCAAGGGCATTCCGGCCTCCATGTCCCCTTCCGGGTACCAAATCCAAGAGGCGCCGTCCAGCGTGAGGGCGGACGACTGCTTCTTGGCGAGCCCGATCCATTTGCCCTGCCAATCCGACCGGTTGAGCAGCCCCATCTCCCACTGCCCAGGCGCGCTGTAGGGCGATTGCTGCCCGTATGCATTCCAGATCGCCACTTTCCACCAAGCGTGTTGGCGGCTCTGTAACGGACGCCCCGTGTATTCAATCTGGGCGGTCTGGTCGGAAGTGACCTTGCCGGTGTCCCATAGGTCGCCTCGATCTCGCTTCAGGAGGGACGGCGAACTCGATACGATGATCCGGTAGGCAAGTTGCCGCGCGTTGCGACCTTCAGAGGCGTCCACCCACGAGAATCGAGGGTGAGTCTCCTCGATGCCAAGCGGGTTGTTGAGATATTCACATCGGAGGTCGGTCGCGCTAACAATCGTCGGACCGGCGAGCATGGTGGTAGCGAGAAACAGCAAAGACATCGGTATCTCCAGTCTGGTCGATGACAGTTTGTCATTTCACCCTATGTCCGTGCCAAATGATCGGATTTCACCGGAATCGAGGTGTCGTCAAGACCGGATCGGCGGTCCAGTGCCGCCAAATCCAATGTAGCCGCGGGAGGGTTCGTACCGGCGTTTCGCTCGTAGCGCCCGGATCTCGGTAGGGTCAAGTCACTGCTCACATAAAGAAGTGAGGCTTGTCCTTACGCGAACTGCCCCGCGCGGGTCACCGAGATGTGCCAAAGTAGCCCACCGGGAGCGGGGGTGTGCACACTGATACAAGTCTGGCAAGAGGTCGTTGTGCCTCCATTCGATATCTGACTAGGCCGATTTGTCCGCGCAAACCAGGTGGCGCTGCGCACCGGCAATGGGCAAGAGCGGACCCTGCCGGAGCCGAATTCACCTTCTCATCACGCCGCAAGAGATGTGTTTCAGCACAAGCCCTCGGGGCGCGCCATTGGCCGAGCTACTTGCCACCCGAGACGACGTAGTCGTCCGCGAACATCACGCCTGGCCTCACGACGTACGTGAACTGCACGTGAACCTGTAGGCTGGCCGGTGGATCCGCGCCTGGGGGAAGCTCGCTCGCAGGCGGAATCTCCATTTTGAACTCGTCACTTCGGTAGTTCAGCGTCGGATTCGTGTCGATCAGCCCCCGAGGCGAGAGGAACGATGCCCACAGCGTCACCGGAACCTGCCCCCGCCACATCTTCTCCGCCCAGCCGTCGATCAGCAGTTTGGCTTGAGCTGGCGACAATTCTGACAGTTTGAAGCCGCCGTTCTGGGCGGCCGCCATTTGTGCGTCGGATAGAGTCGCCCAGAGCCTAAGCGACGAGTAGGCATGCTGAAGCGGAAATGGGTTGAATCGAAACGCCATATTTATCCCGTTGTTCGTGATCGCCATCGCCTGGTCGTAGTCTAGAGCGGCGGCAAACCGGCCATAGTCCACTGACGTTGGAACGCCCTTCGTTTGGGCCGCATCCTCGATTGGCTTTAGGACCGCCTCGGGCGCCTCGGTCAGTTGCCGCCGCCAAAAGCTTCGGTGCCGAACGAAGAGCCATCCGTTTGTGCTGGAGACGAAGCCGACCGGTGGTTCGGAGAGGCTGCCTTCCATATGGTTCGATGACATCAGCCCTTGAATATACGATCGAATCGTCGCTTCCCCTCGAAATTGCTTGCCTGAGCAATACACACGAAACGCGTCGCCGATGACGGGCACGTCCGCATGGTCGGCGATGTACTCCAGGTGATCGGCCAAGGTCAAGCCCGCCATCCCTCCCAGGTCGAAGTATCGAGGCATCAGCGTCGCCGGCACACTCGACAAGAACGTCTTGTCGAGGACCTTTTTGTCCGCTTGGCTCTGCCACTTCGCCAGTCGGGCCAAAAACTTGGACTTCTGAATGTCGGGTGAATCCATGCTTGGGCGAATCACGAAGAAATCCGTAATCGTGGAACCCATCCTTGGGCTGGATCCCACGAAGCATGATTCGCCTTCGACCATTTCTTCCGATGCGACGTATCTCATCAACACGAGTGCGGCGGTAGGCGGTCCGGAGCGCATTTTGCTGGCATGGTCGAGGTACGAAGCTGGGATCTTGGGCACCGGGTCTTCTGCCCGAGTCGATGCGCACACCGTCTTGCCGGCGAGGATACTATCGGTCACCGCTGGCAACGCTCCAGACAATGCACCGCAGATTGCCTGCCCGGAGACGCTGCGCAACGCCTGCATTTCCTGCAGTTCCGGTGACTTCGAATTGGGAGGACGCGATGCCTCGCGGGCCATCGCCCGATCCTTCAGGTCCTTGATCCGGCTAGCGATCTCGTCTGGGGACATCGCTGCGATTTGGGCGTAGCGGGTCAGCGACTTGAGCACACCGGACCGGACCGCATCCCTTTCCGCCTGAATGAGTTCCTGTTCCTCGTGATCGACGACTGTCGGCAGGGTCAGCTTGTACCCGTCGCCGACCTTCTTCCATTCAAGAAACAGCGCATCCTGCACGGCCCCAAGCACCTCCGCCGCTGGACGATCGCGATATATGGCGGTGATCTTCCGATCGGCGATGTCGGAAGCCACCGACATTGGGATGCCGGTTAACTTCTTCATTTGGGCGGCAAAATCGGCAAGCGAAACGATTTTGGCTCGCATGGAGATCTTTGTCACTAGGCGGGAATCCCCGCCGAAGGCCTCCGGCGCCGTCTGAGCGCTGCCAACAAGCGACCCCGCCAGGAACGCCGACGCCATCAAATACCGCAAGCTGATCATTTGAACAGATTGTAAGTGCCATTTGCTCGCATCCAAGTTAGAGAGTTCGAACTCCCAAACCCTGAACGGTTATTAACCTGGTGCTTGCTACTTCACCCGAGAAAGAGCAAGTCGAGGGCGAACGAACATGGCTATGTCCCCTCTCCGGCTGTCCCGTGCTCCAAGGAGGTGCCCCAAAAACAAAAATAGCCCGATCTTTCGATCGAGCATAAATTTGCTTTAAAAGCTCATAGAGGCGTTCAGAAAAGCTTCGACCTGGATATGTCGACTCTCGCATGGAGAATCGAGTACAGATCCTTTAAGGAGGTGATCCACCCACACCTTCCGGTACGGGTACCTTGTTACGACTTAGTCCCTCTTACTCCCCTCACCTTCGGCCGCTCCTTCCTTGCGGTTAGGCCACGGACTTCGGGTGAAGACAATTCAAGTGACTTGACGGGCGGTGTGTACAAGACCCGGGAACGTATTCAACGCAGTATAGCTGACCTGCGTTTACTAGCGATTCCGCCTTCATGCAGTCGAGTTGCAGACTGCAATCTGAACTGGGGGCGTATTTTTGGGATTTGCTCCACCTCGCGGTATTGCTGCCCTTTGTTGCGCCCATTGTAGCATGTGTGAAGCCCCAGACGTAACTGCCATGCTGACTTGACGTCATCCCCACCTTCCTCCGGCTTACACCGGCGGTCTCCTGTGAGTGCCCATCTTTCATGCTGGTAACACAGGACGAGGGTTGCGCTCGTTGGCGGACTTAACCGTACACCTCACGGCACGAGCTGACGACAGCCATGCAACAAGTGTCTTCACGTCCCCTTGTGGGGGAGGAGCCCATTTCTGGACTTTGCGATCGATGTCAAGTCTGGGTAAGGTTCTTCGGTTAGTATCGAATTAATCCACATGCTCCACCGCTTGTGCGGGTCCCCGTCAATTCATTTGAGTTTCAACCTTGCGGCCGTACTCCCCAGGCGGGATACTTAATGCGTTAGCTGCGGCACAAGAGGGGTCGATACCTCTTACGCCTAGTATCCATCGTTTAGGGCGTGGACTACCAGGGTATCTAATCCTGTTTGCTACCCACGCTTTCGCGCCTCAGCGTCAGATGATGCCCAGTTTGCTGCCTTCGCCATGGGTGTTCCTCCTGATATCAACGCATTTCACCGCTACACCAGGAATTCCACAAACCTCTGCATCCCTCTAGCTCGCCAGTATGCGAAGCAGTTTCTGGGTTGAGCCCTAGAGATTTCACTTCACACTTAACGAGCCGCCTACGCGCTCTTTACGCCCAGTAAATCCGGACAACGCTTGGACCCTACGTCTTACCGCGGCTGCTGGCACGTAGTTAGCCGGTCCTTATTCATGGGGTACCGTCCTAAGTCTTTCCCCATAAAAGGAGTTTACAGGCCTAGACCCTTCATCCTCCACGCGGCGTCGCTGCATCAGGGTTTCCCCCATTGTGCAAGATTCCCAACTGCTGCCACCCGTAGGTGTGTGGGCCGTGTCTCAGTCCCACTCGAGCGGATCATCCTCTGAGACCCGCTACCCGTCGTCGGCTTGGTGAGCCGTTACCTCACCAACTACCTGATAGGCCATGAGGCACTCCTGAAGCGAAAAACCTTTTAGTGGACCTTTGATGCCAAAAGTCCGCCACATCTGGTATTACCCGTCGTTTCCAACGACTATCCCAGTCTTCAGGGCACGTTCCTCATGTATTACTCCGCCGTTCGCCACTGGGGATTGCTCCCCCGTTCGACTTGCATGTTTTAGGCACGCCGCCAGCGTTCGTCCTGAGCCATGATCAAACTCTCCGAAGAAAGTTTATACCATTTCCACTATTGTGGATTGGTTGACTTACTAATTTGGTGTTCTCCCTCTTTTCGAGGGTCCTTCTGCCACCGAGACTAGCTCGCAGGCTTCTGGCCACCGCCCTCTGCTTTCGCTTCGGGTATTTTAACGGGAATTAATCTTTCGATTATATTTTCCGTCAGAACTACTTATCTGAACGTTTAATTCCTCTATGAAACTTTCAAAGTTCTTCGCTGCCGTGTCAGGCAACGAGGGATATTGTAGCTTCATCGAGAAGCCGTTTGTCAACCCCCTGTTAACCTTTCTGTGAAAAACGGCGTCTTTTGGCCGGTTCGGCCCGTCTTGAATCTTTTGGACAGGCCGCGGTAGCGACGAATCGTTGCCCAAGGCAGAAAACACCGTGCGGCTCCTGTTTACCGTTGCCATCTTTCTCAACTCGGCGCTGCTTTTCCTGATCCAGCCGATGGCCGCGAAGATCCTGCTTCCAACGTTTGGAGGATCCTCGGCCGTCTGGACTACCTGCATGGTCTTCTTCCAGGCCGTCTTGCTTGCCGGCTACGCCTATGCCCATCTTTCAATCCGCAAACTGGGCGCTCGCCGACAGGCCCTGATTCACGTTCCGCTGATGGCGCTCGCCGTACTCACCTTGCCTTTCGCGTCCCACGTCAGGGACTCCGTGCCCGCCTCCCGACCGCCTCTCGTGCACGTGATCATGGCCCTGACTGGGCTGGTCGGATTGGTGTTCTTCACCGTATCCGCCGGCGCCCCCATGCTGCAAAGGTGGTTCGCGACGACGGGCGATCCGCACGCGAATGACCCGTTCTTCCTCTACAGCGCGAGCAACCTCGGGAGCATGATCGCCCTGTTTGCCTACCCGGCGTTCTTCGAGCCCCGATTCAGGCTCTCCCAGCAGTCGAGCGTTTGGACCGCCGGATACGTCGCATTGGTTCTTCTGGTCGGCGCAGTAGCGTGGGCGGTGAGAATCCGCCGGCACGGCCCCGGAGCGACCATC
The DNA here is from genome assembly GCA_031292555.1 of Fimbriimonas sp. Lineage (GTDB taxonomy): Bacteria > Armatimonadota > Fimbriimonadia > Fimbriimonadales > Fimbriimonadaceae > Fimbriimonas. The sequence continues at coordinate 51,548 of JARLGV010000045.1, read as the reverse complement.
GACAACCTAAGATCGTACGCACCGATCAGAGCGAGCCAGAAGGCAACCTGGGTGGCAATGGCAGCCATTCCCTCAAGCCTGCTGCTCGGAGTCACCACGTATCTGACTACCAACATCGCGCCGATGCCCCTCCTTTGGGTTCTCCCGCTTGCGCTTTACCTGTTGACGTTCATCCTCGCGTTCGCCCGTAAGCGCTTGCTTGGCGCAAGTAACATCGGTCGATACCTCCCATGGCTAGTCACGCCACTCGTATTCGTCGTCATTCTCGAAGCCTCGTCCCCGCTGATCCTTCTCGCCACAATCCATCTCGGCGCGTTCTTCTTCATCGCTTGGATGTGCCACGCAAGGCTCCACGAGTCCAGACCCGAGGCCGCGGGACTTACCGAGTTCTATCTCTGGATTTCTGTAGGAGGAGTGGCGGGCGGCTTCTTCAACGCGGTGATCGCCCCCTCCATATTCACGACTCTCCTCGAGTATCCGATCGCTATCGTCCTCGCCTGCTTCCTCCGCCCCGCCAGAAAGGAGGAAGCCTCGCTTTCCAGTTCCGACGCGGTCTTTCCGGTCATTCTCGGATTCGTCACGTTCTTTGTCACGGCATGCACAAAGCTGCTGAACGTCGAGCCATCGCTCGGCAGAACGATCGTGTCGATCGCCATTCCGACCGCAGCCTGCCTCTTCGCGATGGGGAGGCCATTTCGATACGGCCTATCGGTGGCAGCAGTCTTCGCAGCGACATTCGCCATGCACACACTCTCCAGTGGCACGGTACTCTTCACCGCCCGTAGCTTCTTCGGGGTCCATCGCGTTCTGGGAAAGGGCAAGAGCTACCACGTCCACGAACTAGTCCACGGAACGACCACGCACGGCCTCCAAGACAGCCTGCGACCCGGCGAACCTCTCACCTATTTCACGCGCTCCGGGCCGATCGGCGGCATCTTTGCCGAGTTCAGCGGCGCCAAGGCGAAGCAGCACGTGGCAGTTGCCGGCCTTGGCGTCGGGACGATGGCGGCCTACGGCCAGTCGGGTCAAGATTTCACATTCTTCGAGATCGACCCGGTCGTCCGAGACATTGCGCTGAATCCCAAGTACTTCACCTATGTCAAGGACACCAAGGCAACCGTTCGTATCGTGATGGGCGATGCGCGTTTGAGCCTCGAACGGCAGTCGAACTCCCGTTTTGGGCTGATCTTCCTGGACGCCTTCAGTTCCGACGCGATTCCTATCCACCTCCTTACCGAAGAGGCGATTCGTATGTACCTATCCAAACTGGCTCCCCATGGTCTGCTCGTCTTCAACATCACCAACCGGTACTTGCACCTGAGTTCGATGCTTGCGTCCGTCGCCTTCGACCTTCATCTCGCCTCGCTTCGGAACCACGACGCCCACGTGTCCAATTCGATGCGGGAGCGGGGAAAGACACCTTCGGATTTCGTTATCATGGCGCGGAGCCGATCCGACTTCGGGGGACTGGGTGCGAAGAGTTCCTGGTTCTCGCTTGGAGATCCGACACGCGCCAAGGCTTGGACGGACGACTACTCGGATATCCTGGACGCATTCCAGGCTTCAGGAGGCTGATGGCGCTCCTCAGTCGCAGCCAAAAAATACGATTGAAGTCGGTACAGAGCGCCGACATCTGCCCTCCAAGGTGCTAAGGTTGAACCCAAGTTGCGCATTCTGTACACGCTCACCATCTTCCTAAGCTCCGCGCTGCTCTTCCTTATCCAGCCGATGGTCGCCAAGATCATTTTGCCGGCGTTCGGAGGCTCACCTGCCGTTTGGACGACCAGCATGGTGTTCTTTCAAGCGGTGCTTTTGGCCGGGTACGCGTACGCGCACTTCTCGAATGCGAAGTTAGGGCCCCGACGCCAGACCCTTCTCCACGTGCCGCTAATGGCGCTCGCCGTCGTGACTCTCCCGTTCGCGACCCACGTCGTCGGTGGGGCGACGGGCAGTCGAACTCCGCTCTTTCAGATATTGGGCGTGCTGGCCTCGATGGTGGGCGTCGTGTTCTTCACCGTTTCGGCAGGTGCTCCCATTTTGCAGCGCTGGTTTGCCGCCACCGACGACCCCCACGCCCACGACCCGTATTTCCTCTACAGCGCCAGCAACCTGGGGAGCATGATCTCTCTGATTGCCTATCCGCTTTTGGTCGAACCATCATTCAGGCTCTCCGAACAGACCCGTTTGTGGTCAGGAGGCTATATCCTTCTGGTCGCGGCGATGGCGCTTGCCGCCGTCGTCGTCTGGACGCGAAAGCCTGCCCAACTTGAAGAAGAGGCTTCCACTCCGTCACCAATGCCCACAAACCGCGAGCGGGCGACCTGGGTGCTGTTGGGCGCCGTCCCATGCAGCCTGCTCCTGGGTGTAACCGCATACCTGACGACCAACGTCGCCCCAATACCCCTGCTGTGGGTCGTGCCGCTCGCCCTGTACTTGCTCACCTTCATCCTAGCCTTCGCCAAGAAGCCGGTGACGACATCGTCGACCCTTGCTCGATTCCTTCCCATGCTGATGACCCCACTAGCGGTCGTCGTCATCCTCGAATCGTCCTATCCCCTGCTCCCGCTCGCCCTCTTCCACCTTGTCACCTTCTTTGTGGCTGCTTGGATGTGCCATTCGCGACTCACCGAGTCGAGGCCGGCCGCCTCGCACCTTACTGAGTTCTATCTCTGGATGTCGGTAGGCGGTGTGGTCGGCGGGCTATTCAACGCGGTTGTGGCGCCCCTCGTTTTCACGACGCTGATTGAGTACCCGATCGCGCTCGTACTGGCGGCGTTTCTGCGTCCCCCAAGGGCTGGCATCGACAACTCGTTTACGAGCGCCGATGCCGCTTATCCCGTCGCTCTCGGCTTCACGACCTTCGCCATTACGGCAGTCTCCAAGTTGATGAACTTCGAGCCTTCGCCCTCTCGAACGATGGTCGCGATCGGCCTTCCCGCAATCGCGTGCTTCGTGGCGGTCGACCGCCCCCGTCGGTATGCACTTTCCCTTGCCGCCGTTTTCGCCGCCGCTTTCGCCATGCACACGTCCTCGGGAGGCGCAGTCGTCTATACCGCCCGCAGCTTTTTTGGCGTCCACCGCGTGCTGGAGAAGGGCAAAGATTACTACATGCACGAGTTGGTCCACGGCACGACCACTCACGGCATGCAGAATATGAACAAGAGGTCTGAGCCGCTGACCTACTACACGAGACAGGGGCCGATCGGGCAAGTCTTCGGCGAGTTTCACGGCGCGAAGCGAAAGGAGCATGTCGCCTTCGTCGGACTGGGCGTAGGTTCGGTCGCCGCCTATGGCGAGCCGGGCCAGGATATGACGTTCTTCGAGATCGACCCGGTCGTTCGCTCTATCGCCACGAACCCGGTGTACTTCACCTTCCTCCGCGATTCCAAGGCCAATGTGAGCATCGTGATGGGTGATGCCCGTCTCACGTTGGCCCAGCAGCCGGCCAATCGATTCGGAATCATCGTCCTCGACGCATTCAGCTCCGACGCGATTCCCGTCCACCTGCTGACCGAAGACGCCTTCCGAATGTATCTGACGAAGCTGGAGCCGCACGGCGTGATCGCCGTCCACATAAGCAACCGCTACCTGAGTCTGGCGCCCGTCGTATCCGCCGCCGCTCAGGATCTTCACCTGGCCGCCCTCCGCGACACCGACGACAACATCCCGAACGAGGAGCTTCAGCAAGGCAAGACCCCCTCCGACTGGGTGATCCTTGCCGCCGATAAGAATGACTTTCAGGGCCTAAATCGCAACTTATCGTGGCAGTCACTAGAAGGTCCCGGCAAACAGAAAGCCTGGACCGACGACTTCTCGAACATCCTCCAAGCCTTCAAAGGAGGGGGAGAGTAGCCCTTCAGGCGAGGCGAACCGTGCTACTTCTCGAGTTCGTTTCTGCGGGCTTGTTCCTCGTACATTGCGCTCCACACTTGGAGGTAGGCCTGGCGGCGGTCGCCATCTTCGACGGTGGCTTCGAACGCGTCGTAGTGGACTTCCTTCACGGCGTGAGCGACGCGTTGGGAGACTCTTTCGCGGGGAACGGTTGCCTGAAACCGGTAGTCGGCGCCGGGGCGTTCAAAGACCTCGGCGTCGGGGAACAGGGTCTCGATATCACCGGCTATTCGTGCACGCACCACGAGGAATCGGTCGTCTTGAGCATGGTCGACAATGGAAAGGAACGCGTTGCGAGTGAAAATAAGCATAACGCCACCTCAAGTCAAACAAAGCAATTAGAGAAGTTACTTGAAACGATACACGATGCGACCCATCGTGAGATCGTACGGGCTCAATTCAACGCGCACTCGATCTCCGGGGAGGATTCGAATGTAGTTCATGCGCATTTTCCCGCTTACGTGGGCAAGGATCTCCACATCGCCCTCGTCCAGCTTGACGCGAAATCGGGCGTTGGGCAGGTTTTCGAGTACCACACCCTCGACTTCAATGCCCTTTTCTTTGTCCTGTTGAGGCTTATACGGAGGTCTTTTGCGAGCCATTGCCAACAGTTTACCGCCCTATCGCTTGACGGTTCTCCATCGCCTCTGCGAAACGGGGGCTAGTCCTCCGTGGTGAGGATCTCAGTGCCCTGCTTTGTGATGGCGACCGTATGCTCGAAGTGGGCGGATAGCTTCCCGTCGGCGGTGACAAGCGTCCATTTGTCGGGAAGTGTTTCCACCCGATATGTGCCCTGGTTCACCATCGGCTCGATGCAGATCGTCATACCGTCCCGCAAAAACTCACCCTTGTGGGGCGGTCCGAAATTGGGGATCGAAGAGGGCTCCTCGTGGAGTTTCCTGCCGATCCCGTGCCCGACTAAGTCGCGAACAACTGAGTATCCGTTCCCTTCGACGTACTTCTGCACCGCATGAGAAATGTCGCCGATGCGGTTGCTGACCCTTGCCTTGGCGATCCCCTGGTACAGCGACTCCCTCGTAACGTTCAGCAGTCGCTGAGCCTCAGCGTCGATCGTGCCTACGGCATAGGTCCAAGCTCCGTCTGCATGCCACCCATTGAGGATCACACCCATATCGAGACTGACAATGTCGCCGCCTTGCAGCGGGACTTTGTTGGGAATCCCATGCACGACCCCCTGATTGACGGAAATGCATGCGTTCGCGGGAAACCCCCGGTAGTTGAGGAAGCTGGGAATGCCACCCGATTCGGCAACCAGGCGGCCAGCCAGGGCGTCCAAGTCAGCCGGAGTGGTCTTACCGGGAACGATCGCTTCCGACATCAGACGGAGCGTCCGGGCGACGATTCGTCCGGACGCTCGCATCTTCTCTATCTCGTCACGAGACTTCAGACATAACATGAATCAGGTCGGAGACGATTTGTGCATACGTCTCTTCCGGTCCCATCGTGCCGTTCACCCGCTGAAGCAAACCCGACTTTAGGTAGTAATCGATTACTGGCTCAGTGGTTTCGTGAAACACGCGCAATCGCTCCATAATCGTGTCCGGCTGGTCGTCCGCTCGGACGAACAATGGCCCGTTGCATTTGTCGCACAAACCTTCGCGCTTGGGCAGTTTGTCCTCGCGATGATAGATCTCGCCGCACTTGGTGCAGCCCATTCGTCCGGCGAGACGGTGCAACACCACCTCATCCGGAACTTCGATGGAAATAACCTTGGTCAGGCCAAAGTCCATTTTCAGGAGAATCTCGTCAAGGGCTTCCGCCTGCTTGACCGTTCGGGGAAACCCATCCAGCACGAAACCGTGCTGTCGCACATCGTCTTGACGCAGCCTCTTTGCCATCATCTCGATCGTCACGCCATTGGGCACCAATTCTCCGCGCTCAATGTAACGGGTAGCCATTCTTCCCAGGTCTGTTTCCGCTTCAATCTCTTTGCGGAAAATGTCGCCCGAGGAGATGGGATTTAGTCGGAGTCGTTGCTGAAGTAGGGCGGCTTGTGTGCCTTTACCCACGCCAGGGGGGCCGAATAATACGAGTCGTGTGCTCATTTAAAACTGCCAAACCGCCCAGACGGGCGGTGGTGTGTAGGAGTTCCGGTATTTTGCCGTGAACATACCTAGGACGTATTTCGCCCTAGGTAGTTCCCTTACTGGCCGTACTGCTTCATCAAGATATTGGCCTCGATTTGGCGCATCGTATCGAGCGCAACGCTGACCATGATGAGCAGCGTGGTACCGCCGATCACGCTGATTCGTACACCAGGCGGAATCCCGGAGATTCGGGGCGCCAGCCACTGAACGAGCGCAACCACGGAGATAAACGCCGCTCCAACGATCGTGACCCTCGAGATCACGCCGTCGAGGAAGTCCTTCGTCTGCTTACCGGGCCGTACTCCCGGAATGAACGAACCACCCCTCTTTAGGTTGTTGCTGATGTCTTCCACGTTGTACTGGATTGCCGTCCAGAAATACGTGAAGAAGAAGATCAACACGGTATAGATGATCGATCCGGTGAACGCTTGGAACCAGTTCTGCGAACTTGGGCTAAGGTATTGCCCCAAAGTCTCCAAGAAGTTGCCGATCGCCGTATTCCTGCCACGAAACATGATGCTGAACTGATAGGGCAGTCCGATGAGCGAGACCGCGAAGATGATCGGCATAACGCCGGCCATATTCACAGAAAGCGGCAGATAGCTTGTCTGCCCACCCATCATTCTCGTCCCGACCATTCGTCGCATATGTTGGATCGGAATGCGTCGTTGAGCGGTAGTGAAGTAGACGATTACCCAAGTAGTCGCCAGGAACAGCGCCGCCAGAATGACGAAGCTGAACCAGTGGACATAGCCCTTATGGTAACCGGTCATCAGGTTGTCGAACTGGTTCGGCATCGCAAGGATGATTCCCGCGAAGATCATCAGAGAAACGCCGTTGCCGATTCCCTTTTCCGAGATCTGCTCGCCAAGCCAGAGAACAAACATGGCTCCTGCTGTCCAGAACGTTACGATCATGGCTTGCTGACCGATCGAGAGCGCTGCAATGGCCGGCGCCGCCGACATGATCTTCAGCAGGCCCCATCCCTGAATCAAGCATAGACCGATCGTCAGACCGCGGGTCTTCTTGTTCTGCTGAGTACGGGCATACTCGCCCCCCTCCTGCATCTCCTTCTTCCACTGCGGAACCGCGGTGTAGAGGATCTGCATGATGATCGAAGCCGTGATGTAGGGGTTCAAACCGAGTGCAAAGATCGAAAGGCGCCGCAAAGCGCCTCCCGTCATAGCGTTTAGCAGCTGAAGCGCATCTACGTTCTCCAGCGATTTCATAACGTCGGTAGATGAGATGCCGGGAACCGGCACCGGAATGTACACGCCGAGCGTGAACACTCCGAACATCATCAACACGAACGTAATACGCTGGCGCAGTTCCGGATCGGCCCAAGCTAGCCGCAGCGTTTCGAGCAAGGGCATCGAAAGAGCCTTGTCGCCGCGGCTCGAATAGGAGCCGCCGCCTCCCCCAAAACCTGCCGGCAGGCTCACAGGGTTACCGCCTCACCGCCCTTTGCCGCGATTGCTTCGGCGGCAGCCTTGCTGAACTTGTGCGCGTGGACGGTGAGTTTCTTGGTCAACTCGCCAAACGCCAAGACCTTCACGCCGTCTTTGACACCCGAGATAATGCCCGACTTGATGAGCACCTCCGGAGTTACTTCTTGTCCTGCTTCGAATAAGGTTTCCAAATCATCAAGGTTTACGATGGCGTACTCCTTGTGGTTGATGTTTCGGAACCCTTTTTTCATCGGAAGCCGACGATGGATCGGCGACTGGCCGCCTTCGAAGTTCGGATGGATCTGTCGGCGTGCCTTCTGACCCTTGGTACCGCGCGTCGCGGTCTTGCCCATTCCTGATCCGATTCCGCGTCCGACCCGCCGCTTGGGGAACGAACTCCCCTCATTGGCTTGAAAATTGTTCAGACTCACTCTGCGTCACTCTCCTTCTTGGCGCGCGGCTTTCGGACGGGCGTTGCAGCCGCATCCCCTTCCGCTACGACAGGCGCCGGCGCTTCGACGGCCTCGACCGCTGCAGCCGTTGCCGCAACCTCTTCCACCACCAACATGTGCTTGACGTGATGGATCATGCCGCGAATCGTCGGGTTATCGTCGTGCTCGACGACTTGATGCACCTTTCGCAGTCCTAACGCTTGAACGGTCGCTCGGTTGCGCGTATTGTTTCCAATCGGGCTTTTGACAAGCTTAATACGCAGCATCGGCTTCCTCCTTACGTGCCTTTCCGATCCACGGTGTCAATTGCTTGGCTTCGAGTCCGCGGCTCGCGGCGACGCTCTCAGGAGTCGTCAGACCCTTAAACGCTTCCATCGTGGCGTAAGCCATGTTGATTGCGTTTCGGCTGCCTAACGATTTAGCGAGCACGTCGTGGATGCCACAGGCTTCCAAGCAGGCGCGGACGGCTCCGCCCGCTTTGACGCCGGTGCCGGCGGCGGCCGGACGAAGGATAACCTTCGCCGTTCCGGAAACCGCCACGATCTCGTGAGGGATCGTGGTACCGATCATCGGGACCGCGAACATCGCCTTACGGGCGGCTTCTTCGGCCTTGCGGATGGCGTCCGGGATACCTCGGGCTTTGCCGAGACCGACCCCGACCTGACCCTTGTTATCTCCGACGACGACGAGAATCGACCAAGATGCGGTTTTGCCGCCCTTGTGAGTCTTGAAAACTTTGTTCGTTCGTACGACCCGAACATCATATTGGGGGCCATCAGTGGCTCGGCTTTCGCGCTTGCCGCTGAGGCGATTCATCATTTTCATGGTTAGAACACCAACCCTGCTTCACGCGCACCGTCCGCCAGGGACGCGACGCGGCCGTGGTACTTGTAGCCTCCACGATCAAAAACGACGAGGTTGATGCCCTTTTCCTTGGCCCGTTCGGCCAACTTGGTGCCGACGACTTTTGCGCCGGCGACGTTTCCGGACGCCTCGATACCCTTCTCGACCGAACTGGCTGCCACCAAAGTGGTGCCGGTCGTATCGTCGATTATCTGGGCACTGATGTGCTTCAAACTGCGATGTACTGCGAGCCGCGGGCGTTCGGGCGTTCCTTCAACCTTCTTCCGAAGGCGCTTGTGCCGCGCCGCGCGCAGCTCTTCTCTAAATCTGACTGCCACGTTACGTTAACTCCTTACTTCTTCGCGGCCGCTCTCTTACCGGCCTTCAATTTAACAACTTCGCCCTTGTAGCGAATACCCTTGCCCTTATAGGGCTCCGGCTTGCGCACCTTGCGGATGTCGGCGGCGATCTGTCCGACCGCAGCCTTGTCAATTCCGTTTACAAGGACCTGCTGGGTACGGGTCTTCTCGTCCGCCTTGACCTCGAAGCTGATACCTTCGGGGGCCTCGATTCGGACGGGATGCGAATAACCCATGTTGAGCAAGAGGTTCTTGCCCTCGAGAGTTACGCGGTAGCCGACGCCGAGGATCTCCAGCGTCTTGGAGTGACCTTTCGTCACGCCCTCGACCATGTTGTTGACGAGCGTTCGCGCCAAGCCATGCTGGCTGCGGGCTTCTCGAAGATTGTTCGGGCGATCCAACGACAGCTTTCCGCCGTCCTGCTGAAGAGTCAGCAGTCGGGAGATCGGCTGGGTGAGCTCGCCCTTGGGGCCCTTGACGGTAACCACGTTCGTCGCTTCATCGACGGAGACGGTGACGCCGGAGGGCACGGTGATGGGTGCTTTACCGATACGTGACATTAATAGACCTCGCAGATGACTTCGCCGCCGATCTTGCGCCTTCGCGCTTCGCGGTCCGTCATGAGTCCGGCACTCGTACTGATGATTCGCGTGGCAAGGCCGCTGCGAATCGGTTTCAGATCGCTCACCGGCTTGTAGACACGAAGACCGGGTTTGCTAACGCGTGCGATGTGGTTGATAAGGGGCTTGCGCTTGTTGTCGTAACGCAGAGTCACCTTAATGGTGGGAAACTTGGTTTCGTTCGAGATCTCGTGCGAGGTGACATAACCCTCCGCCTGAAGGATCTTGACGATTTCGACTTTGATTTTGCTGTGCGGAACGTCGACCGTATCGAGATGCGCGTGAGCGCCGTTTCGAATACGCGTCAGAAGGTCCGCGATCGGATCGCTATGCATTCTTTGGACCTCCCGTCCTTACCAGCTCGACTTCTTCACGCCAGGCAGTTCGCCCTTATGTGCTTTTTCCCGCAGACAGATGCGGCAGATGCCGAAAAACCGAAAATAACCGCTGTCGCGCCCACAAAGAGCGCATCGGTTATATTGCCGAACCTTGAATTTCGGCTTCTTCTTTTGCTTTTCAATAAGCGATTGCTTTGCCATACTTTCTCCCGCCGTTCCCGTGCCGGTTCGAAAGGTCCCCTGGCAAGGAACCTTCGCCTAGCTCGTGGCCTGGCTGTGATCGCCGAGTGCGATGACCCGGCAAACGTAAATGATACCTGTGGCACAAGGCCAGGGTCTACGGCGAGGGGCGTGGGGCCCGATGGGCCATTTGGGATATGGGTCTTGTTGGACATCTGGGTCCTATAAGTCATATAAGGAGTTCATGCGGAGTCGTCAGCATGAGTTCCACCCACGCGGTGGGTGCGAACACCAACCCCCAAATAGCGATCCAGACGGTCCTCACCTCCTAGTGCTACGCCCTTCGCACCATGCCTTCGAGCAACCTATTTCGGAAACGGAATGTCGATCACGTTGATGACTCCATCGTGGTCGCTTATTCCGGCCAGGAACTCGAATCTCCCGTAGAGAGTCTTTGACGGCATCGCGGCCCCAGCCGGAGGCACATTCGCCCCAGAACGCAGGAAGAGGTAGTGCGCATGCGATTCCACAGTCAAACCGAACTTAGCGACGAAGTCCGGGGCTTGATCGGGACATCGATTCCAGAGCGACAGGTAATTCGATGGAAAGGCATAGGCCTCCAGCATCTCTCGTTCACGACCGACCGGTACTCCTCCGTAGAAGATCCCGAGCGAGGCGCTTGTCGTTAAGTACATATCTTGAACCTCCGCGCCGACTTCGCGCGTGCCTGACCAAACGGTCTCGCGTGCCGCGCCGGGACGTCCCTTTGCGGTGGTGCCTTTGACCAGTGCCGAGAATCTCTCCGTCGCATAGTGATGGGTCACAGTGTCGAATGAACCGCCGGCGAGAACCGCCATTCGACTCGCCGGCGACATCTGGCCGTATGCCAGTAAGGGATATAGATATTCCCGCAGAGGTTTGGAATCGAAGCGGGTCAGTGGGACTTCCTGGGTGTCGAAGATGGGGAACATCTGGTAGAAGACCACTCCAGTCGGATCCTCTCCTGCCGCAACTACGTAGTCTGCGTAGTCGTTCAAGTCCGGACGCGTAATCTTCTCAAAAGCTCGCAGACGTTTCTCATCCGGCTCGTAGGCTCGAAGATCCCAGTATCCACCGTGCCGGATCATGACGCAGCCGTCGTCGACCTTTACGAAGCACTTCTGCGATTCACGCGTCTGGGCAAGCCAGCTACGAATGGAAGGGGCATCGTTCGGCGGCGGGACCCCAAGGGTTGGTATCCGGAACCCATCCGAAAGGATCGGCTGCTTCGTGCGATCGAATAGCGCCTCGAGATAGTCCTCAATGCCTCGCTGACCTTGATCGAAACCCGAGGGCTGAAGATCCAGGCTATTGACCGGCAAGTCCAAACCAGGCTCCTTGACATCGCTCAGATTGGACTCCCAGCCGACTATCCACCTTGCACCAACGTTCTTCACAAGCGACCCGACCGGCTTTGGGTACCGGATGAGGTGCTTCGGCTTCTTAGCTCGGTGAGCAGCCGAATCGACAAGCACCGCTTGGATCGACCCGACCCAAGGCAGGAAACGTATCACCGCTTGGGCGTCGCCAAGATTGGCCGCCAAGTTCCCCGCAGGACCGCAATCAAGCCAGCCGTCGATTGCCTCGTTGGCAGGGGCGATCAGCCGGTAAGCGCACGGCCATCCACCTCCACCGAACTCAGAGGCATACACATGCATAGGTGCCGCCGTCGTATTGCCCCGCCGTACCAGTGGCGGCGTATCGCGGAACATAATTCCCGCGACGTAGTAGGCCTCGTCCGCAACGACGCGATCGACCCATTGGGCCGGAGTTTCGCTGTCAGGTTCAGGCGCCGCTAGAGCCTCGACAGATTGAGGTTGGAAGGAATGGCTCCTGACGTAGTCGGCGAGGGCGTTTGCCCTTTCACGCCCATCACGTTCCAAGGTCACTTGCTCAGCAAGGGTGTAGGTCGCCAGCATAGCCTTGGCCTTAGGACTTTCCACGAGCCTCCACTCGCTCCGTAGATCGTGCCATTCGCATCCAAGAACGTCGGCGACAGCGTGCATGACCTTACCAAGAGGATATTTCTCGACGAAGACGCAGACCATCAGCGGTTCCAATTCGCCCGACATCGAGAACTTCAGGCCCGTCTGCTTGTGCAGGGCTCCGATCAACTCGGGCAGAAGCGCCCTTTTGAGGTGAATGTCCACCGGCTGCTGAAGCCCCGTTACCTTCGCAGGGTCGGAAACGACCTGACCAAACGCGTTTGCAGCGCAAAGGAGAAGCGGCAGGATGATCCCGGCTCTGGAGGCACCCACACCGGTAGGACGGCAATTGCGCAGCGCAGCGTTCGGCGCGCAAATCCCCTTATAATGCTCCTATGTCCCAATGCGCCCACCTAGAACAGATTTCGGACGTCGTCCCGAGCGCCCCAGGCTGCGAAGATTGCCTTAGGACGGGCGGAAGGTGGGTGCACCTTCGAATGTGCCTGATTTGCGGACACGTGGGATGCTGCGATTCGTCACCCAACAAGCACGCAACCGCTCACTTTCACTCAACGGGTCATCCGATCGTGCAGTCGGCTGAGCCGGGTGAAAGCTGGCGCTGGTGCTACATCGACCAGACCTACGTCTAATCCTGAGATGTTTCGCGCTGGACGACCTTGAAGAAGGACAGTCCGGAAAAGCCGACCAAGACGGCGGCGACGATGAACCAGGGCCAAGAAGGCTTGCCCGCTTTCATCGAGTGCGCCGCCCACCAAAGGGCGGCGATGCCGAGGATCGAATTGACAACGGCCAGTACCTTCAGATAAGGCATCGCGAATTCTTCCTGCAGGTAGTGCGGCACGCCTGGGGCTTTGTCGTCGCAGTACTCGTCGACGATCTTGTAAGCCTCTGCCGGAGGTATCAGCAGCTTGACGCTGACCAACTGACCGAGCTTTTGACGGGATGTTGGAACGCGATCAAAGTCGGCTTTAGCGATCTCAGTCGCGATGAGTTCGACAGCTTTATCCCTTGGCGTTGACCCGGCATCAAAATTCGGCATCGGCAATCCTCCAGTCTTAGTATAGGACGGTTCACGCCGTCTCGCGTGCCTAAGTGTTAACAGGTTTTAACTTATCTCTTGCCCATCCGCCTAAGGAAGGTTAGAGGACACCGAACGGCGATGTGGGCGGTCTACCGGACGGATCATGTCCAGCGCGACTAGATCGATTAGTCTGGCCCCAAGGTTAGTCGGATTGAGCATGTCGCCGCAATGCAGGACCGCTCCGTCCAAGTACAGAACGTCCGAAATCACCTCGAAGTACATCCTCGCCTTTCTCCCAACCTCTCGCATGGAATCAGGCTACGCGAGCGCCTCCGTACGGCGTAGTCACGGAAACGTGTAGTGGCCATACGGCCCACGGCAACCGTTACTCCAATGCTGCCGGTGGTCGCCCTGTCCGATGGCAATCGCGCGTCACCACATGGATGGCATGGGCCGCAAGAAAACCAACCGCGAACTCACATATGCCAATTCCGACAAGGAACACGGTGGCGAATGTTGCATCGGGGAGGCGGCCGTTGAGAAGGCTTACCGCAACGAGCAATGTCGACGGTACGATCAAACCGGCTCGAACGGCCGAAACCAGCGGTCTCCGCGGTCGGCGGTAAATGGCCCATCCGACCATCGATCCGATTACGCCGCCGATCATCCATGAGCCTTCGCTTGGATGCGACACTACTCCCGTCAAGTAGATCGCAAAGTCTGCGAGCGTCAGCAGAACTCCCCCGATCACAAAGCTCACAACGATGGAGAGCGAAGCAGGCAGGAATTCGGGGCGCGGAGGACGGACTTGCTCAGATAGCTGGCGCTTGATCCTCTCGGCGTCACCAAAGCGTTCGATGGCCTCTTTCATCGCGTCGATCGAGTTCAAACCCAACTCCTCGAACGCGGCTGAACTGGCTACCAAATGAGTGCGTACCTCTTTGACAATGTCGTCGCGCTCGAAAGGCGACATATTTCTCGAGAGTCCCTGCGCCAACCGGCGCAGAAAGTCTTCCCGCAGTTCAATAGGATCGTCGAATTCCTCTAGGTTTCGTCCTATGCGCATCCCATCACCTTCCCGTCCCGGCGACCTAAAACTCGATCGATAGTCTGAGTAAACCGCTCCCACACGTCACGGCGACGCGCCGCCTCGCGACGGCCGGTTTCAGTTAGCGTGTACATCTTGCGCGCCGGACCTGCCGGCGGATTGTCCCACGTCCCGACGATGAAGCCTTCCCGCTCCAATGCCTTTAGCGCCGGATAGACCGTTCCCTCGCCAAATGACAACGCATCGTCGCTTCTCCGCTCAATCTCCTTCGATATTCCGTATCCGTGCAAGGCGCCGGCCTCAAGCACCGCGAGCACCAACGTCTGGATATTCCCCTTCAATAGTTCTGGACCGTATTCCATCGAGCTATACCTTTCGACTTAGTATATATCACGACAGTATGTACATGATGTGATCGCTATAGAATCTCCCCATCACTGGAAGCAAAGCTTGTTTCTTCAAGGCTCTCGTTAGAAAAATGGCGAGGGTCGGCTGTAATAGACGGCTGTACTCGACTCCTCGAAGTCGATAGGAACCGAAACATGAACAAGACACATATCGCACTGACTGGATTTCTCTTCGCACTCCCGCTGATCGTCTCCGCAGGCGGAGGGGCAGCCAAGTCGGGACTTGCCGTTGGCGAGATGGTTTCCGCTTTCGAGCCAACCCACGTAACGGGTCCCGATGCTGGCTCGAAAACGTGCCCCGTCTGCAAATACGGGAACACGCCGGCCGTCCAGGTCTGGGTCAACGGAGACAAGATCGGCAACGTCGCCAAGATCGCCGACGCCCTCGAAGGCGCAATCAAAATGGAGGGCCCTTCAAAGCTCAAGGGCTTCGTCGTGTTCATCAAGCCGACTGGCGAGTCAGACGCAAAGATTCAGAACCTGCTAAGAATGGTGGCGAACCAGTGCCATTTGCAGCACGTGGGCCTGCTCTTCGTGGACGGATCGGCTAACGAGGCCGTGGGCGAATACAAGATTAATACGGCTGCCTCGGTCAAGAATACGGTCATCGTCTATCGCGACCGGAAGGTAAGCGCCAACTTCGTGAACCTCGTTGGAGACGACGGAGGCATCAAGGCCCTAAAGATGGCGATGATGAAGACCTGTGGCATGTAATCCAGCCAGATAGGCGAAGCACAAAAAACGACAAGATTCATGACTGATTCGGAACTGGCCAAGCAAGCGCAGAAAGGGGATCGAGAGGCGTTCCTCTCCCTCCTTCACCGCTACCATACGCCGCTCTATAAGCTGGCGTACCGCTTTGCCGGTTCCGTCGAGCGGGCCGAGGACCTTTGCCAAGAGATCCTCATCCGGGCCTACGTGCAGATTCGGAAATATGATGCCAAACGGCCATTTCAACCATGGCTTATGCGGGTTGCGTCAAACGTCTGCCTCAATTGGCGCGAGGGGGAGTCGAGACGGCATGACCGGGAATTGCCGCTGGATGACGACTTGGCAGCCCATGCGTCGGAGGACGTCGAACGGGAAGTCTTCGACCGAATGGAGCGCCAAGAGTTGATCGACGCTTTGGCGAAGCTGCCAACCCAAGTCCGGTTACTCGTCGTGATGAGGTTCTCCCTGGACCTCACGTTCCGAGAGATCTCAGAACAAACAGGAATCAAGTTGCCGACGGTTGCCTTTCGGATCGCGAAGGGAGTCGAAGCGCTGAGATCGGCACTTACCCCCAACATTGAGGTGCGCGAACAATGAACTGCCGCAAAGTCAGAGAGCTGCTGACCGCCTATGCGCTTGGCGAACTGGATCTCGGTCTTCACCGAAAGGTAGCTACTCACCTCCACGGCTGCGAAGCGTGCATGAATGAGTCTCGGGCGGTAGTCCGTGACGTCCTGCGCATATCATCGGCCCTCAAGGCCGATATTCTCCCGCCTGCAGGATTGATGGCCAGCTTAGAACTGTCGCTCCCGCCTCAGCAAGTACCGATGCGGAGCCGGGTATTGCCATACTCGCTATCACTGGGCGCCATTTGCTTGGTCCTTCTTTGGATATTCACAAATCGCCTCCCGAACGTTCATCAGATCGAAGCGTTGGCCCTTGCGGACGCCCCCGTGCCTAGCCGCTTAATGGTCGACAACGACACCAAGGTCGCTACGGCGCTCATCAAGGAAACGGGGTTGCACGTAACTCCGATCCCGGTTAGCGGAGCAGATCGTTTTGAGGGTGGTACATGTATATCCGTCTCCGGCTCTGACCTTCCGGTGATGATGTATCGCATCGGTGGCAAGCGTGTAACGTGCTATCAAGTCGATTCGGCATGCCTTCGCACCCATGGAATGAAGGCAATGGAGATGATGGGTAGGAAGATTTTCTGCTGCTCGCACGGCGGTGGAGCATTGGTTGTGATCGAAAGAGACCACCTCGCCTTCGTTTTCTCTGCCCCGATGGATGAGATGAGCCTGGCGAGGGTAGCCATGAAAGCAATCGCCTAATTCGAACGCCGTTAGGCATAAAGACCTACGGAGACAATCGATTGACCCAGTAACACGGCTAATTGCGGCTTAGCTTCGACTAGAGCATCGCGATACAATCGCTGTATCGTGAGCAAGCGTGTTTTGGCTTTTGTGTTACTCCTCGCACTTTTCGTACCCGCGTTTGGTGGTGGAATGCTCATCCCCGCCTATTGGTATCCGAGCGGCGGCGGCGTGAACGACGACTGGTTTCAACTCGCGGCAGCGGCCAAATACATGCACGAGAACGGGAAATCTGGATATGACACGTTGATCGCGATCGGCAACGTCGACAGCGGCCCTGGCAAAGCCAAGGACCCGAACTATGCCAGTGCCTTCGCCAAACTCCGAGCGAGCGGAGGGAAGGTCGTCGGCTATGTCTTCACCGATTTTGGAAAAGCGCCGATCGCGTCAATCGAAAAGCAGATCGACCAATGGGTCGCGTTCTACGGACCGGAATTGGATGGAATCTTCCTCGACGCGTGGGGCGGTGCCCAAAAGGGCAACCACAGCTATTACTCGACACTCCAGAAGCTGATCCAAGACGTGCACCACCTGAAGTTTGTGATTGGGAACTCGGGATCGCCCTTCGACGTGTCGAGCAAGGAATCCGACTCATCTGCACTCGCAGACATCTTCTGCTTGGTCGAGAACGCCTACCCTGCCATCAAAGACGGCTCCTACTCCTTGCCCGCTTGGCTCAATGCTGAGGGTAACTCCAACAAGGGCGCCGTCGCGTTCTACCAACTCCCGGCGAGTCAGCCCGTGCTGCTTACGTCGATCGTTCAGGTCGCCAAAACAAAAGGCGCCGCTTGGATCTACTGCACCGACAATCAATCGACTGCTTCGGGAAATCCGTGGGGCACGCTTCCCGGCGTCGCCTCAGGAGGGACTGAGGGTCAGTGGAACGCCTACTGGGGCAACGAACAGTGGTCGGTCGCCCAAGCGCACAACTGATCGCCTGCTTCACGGGACAGGCGGAACGGAGTGCTCAATGGGCTGACCTCGCCCGATTCGAAATAGGCTGCCTTCGATGCCATGCGGTTCGAACGTGACCCGAACTTGCCTCCCACGCAGAATTGCTGTACAATTCTGGGCGGCTCGCAAGGCGCCACCCGTCCGCGGACAGGACTGAGTCCACTTGTTTCCCATATCGGTTCTAGGTTCTGATGAACCTCCTTTTCGCCCGACTTAGCGGACAACGGGCAACGTCACGAAGGAGGCTTCATGTCATATCGTCACTTACCCGTTCGCCCCAACCTCGAACAGCTCCGCCACCAGGCTAAAGACTATTTGCGCCTGCTTCAGCAGGAAGACCCTGCGACCATCGCGGACTTTCGAGAGCACCATCCCTCCCCGCCATCGTCCGCCGATGCCAAACTCGCGGACGCGCAACTCGCGCTGGCGCGCAGCTATCGAGTTCCGAGTTGGCGGCGCCTCGTCATGGCCTGTCAGATGACTGATGCGATCTGGCGTGGCGACGTCGATGCCGTCAAACGACTTGTGCTGAAGGAACCGAAACTGCTTCATGAGACGGCCCGAGGAACCCCCGACTCCAATTGGGGGCCGCCGATGTCGTACGCGGCTAACGTGGGGCAGAACGAGATAATTGAGATGTTGCGGAGTCTGGGCGCCGACGACCTGAACCATGCGTTCGATCGTGCGTGCCTCCAAGGCCGGATCGAAACTGCTCGGATGCTCCACACGATGGGCGCCGTACCGGGAGACGACTGCCTTTTGTGGACGTGCGAGACCCAGAACCCGGCTGGGATGAAGTTCCTGATGGAGTTGGGACTTCCTTTCGTCGACAAGAGCGGCGACTGGAAACCGTTGGTCGCCCTGCTGCTCGAGACGTATGGCCGGAATCCCTCTGGTAAACACGGATGCCTTAAGATCACGGCAGCCCAAGGCGTGAAATTTCCGGATACGCCCGCGATGGCATTCCACCTCGGCCGCATTGATCTGTTGGACAAGCACCTCGCTGCCGACCCCGGCCTCCTTCGACGAACCTTCTCCTATCGGGAGATCTACCCTCTCGAACTTGGATGCCACGAGGACGAGTCGCTGGGTCTGCACGGCACTCCGCTTGCTGGTGCGACGTTGCTCCACCTGGCTGTGGACTTCGACGAGTACGAGATCGCGAAATGGTTCCTCGAAAGGGGAGGGGCAGTCGACGCCCCTGCCGCCATCGACGCGGCCCGGTTCGGCGGACATACCGCTCTCTTCGGCTGCGTCGTTTCTCAGTCGTTCCGCTGTAACCGTCAGAAGGACGGCGCGATGACTCGCCTCCTCCTGGATGCCGGAGCGAACCCGTCGGCCCGCGCCTCGCTCAGGAAACGCCTGCGCTTCGTCGACGACGAGACCGAGCACGAATACCGCGACGTGTCGGTTCTCGACTGGGGCCGCCGGTTCCACGATCAAGACTGGGTGAACCCCACCGCCATGCGCCTAATCCAGGAAGCCGGAGGCGATTAGCTTCCGATATCTATGGCCGCGCCAATGATTCGGTGCGGCCACTGACTTGGTGGCCCGAAACTCCGTCCCGGCGCACTTACTTGCCCTTGCCGATGGCTAGCGCACGCCCTCGCCTACCAGACGATGGCAGACAGCGCTGGAGGGCAGTTCGTAAATGTGATTCGCGGCCTCCAAGGGCAGCTGCGACAGGACGATATTCTGTCGAAGTGCCTGGCAAGAGGCTGTACACGAGAAAGGCTCTGGGCCACTGCGTCTTCGCCAAAGCTGTGCATCATTCTCTGTCACCCGCAACAGTTGTAGCCTTGCCGAATTTGGCGCAAGTTGGGACTCGGGCGGGCGCGGTTCTCCAATAACGATGTATGTTGTTTTCGCCATGAGGCTTCGAAAGACGATTCTTGTTACTATTATCACAGTGACGGCCATCTGTACGGCATCGGCGCAATCCGTTCCCGCCGCAAAGCTCGACGCCCTCAAGGCCCTTCGAACCGATGTCGAAGCTTCGATGAATGCAATTCGTTCCGGCATGCCGATTTACAATGGCCGCCGAGCCAATGCCATGACCGCGCTCAAAGAGGCAGACGGCATCGTGAACACCGTGATCGTAACGATCGAACCGCCAGCGCCAGCAGCTGCGACAACGTCGGCGACCGCCACAAAACCGGTGACAAACAAGAAATCCGAGCCGGCGAAGCCTGTCGTTGCCACCAAGCCCGGCGCTCCAAAGACGCTGACTGCCGAGGAAAAGGCCGAAGTGGAAAGGACACAGGTCTCCCGTAGCCAGAAGGATTTCCGAAGGGGACTGGAACTCATCGAGAAGGCAATCGCCGACCTACAGGAAGCTCGAACCACGATGACCGCCGAGCAACTGATTCAGCTGGATAAGCTCCTGGTCACCGCCCGAAAGGAATCGATCCTGGCGATCGAGCTACACGTCAAAGAAGGCTAGCGAGCACCAACACCGGCCAGAAGTTAGGAGGGTATCAATTGCCATCGCCCCAGTCAGCGCCAGAACCATTGCGCTGCAGACAAGACCGGCGATCGCCATCTTGCGGCGAGGTGAATGGAGACCCTTTAGTGAGAGAGTCAGGCCGACGGCGGAGCATGCGACGGCAAACGGCCATGGATAGATGAGAACGATCGAGCCGATGCCGAAAATCATCCCACCAATGGCGTATCTCCCGTTACCGGTATTGATGCTCATGTGCTGTCGCCCAGGATTGCATTTAGTCGGTGAATGAAAGAGGTTGGCTTTCTTGCCGAAGCTCGGATAGAGCAATCACACTACAAAGATCGGCCGGCTTGATGGTTAACTTGACGAAAAGCTTGGGAGGACCATCAATCGCGAGATATCTGGCCAACTCCAATAAGCAATTGCCACGGTTTGGTGGAGGCGGGGAGAATTGAAGACACCTACAATTTCACGAGAAGGCCCATTTAGGTTCAAGAGCGTCTTGCGAAGAGCGTCTAAACACCGCAAATCACGCCATTGCGACCAAGAAGTGTGACATGTTTTAGTCGGCACAGCCCAAGTGCCTTGTCTCCTAACCATTGTTGTAAGGACTCCAGAACAATGCTGAACAAGCCAAGGACGTCAACCGATTGCGGGATTATCTGCGGCACGTTTCTACGCCTTTCAGCGCGGGCAAGCAAAAAACATTGGGAACCCAAACCACGTGACAATGATCGACTACGAACCATAAACCGCTCAATTGCCTCCTCTTATTGCCGAAACACGAGAGAAGTGACAATAACGACGCATTCCAGCCATCATAATGATCGACAGGGTGCAACAGACATCGGCCAGATCGGGGGTTTACATCAAACAGGCGACGGGCTATCGAGCCTTTGTGCCCGCCGCGCTACCGCCCAACCCTCCAGTACAGTTTGACGACGAAATGTTGGACTTGCTCTCTCGCGCCGATAGAGCGCTGGGGCGGCTCGATGGCTCTACGGAAGCCTTACCAAATCCCGAGTTGTTCGTCATGATGTACGTCCGCAAGGAGGCGGTCTTGAGTTCTCAAATCGAAGGCACCCAAGCGTCCCTCGCCGATGTGCTCGAACTCGAAGCAAGGGTATTTGAGCCTCAGACGCCCACCGACGTTGCCGAGGTTATCAATTACGTCGGCGCAATGAACTACGGACTGGAGAGACTTCAAGATTTGCCCATCTCTCTCAGAATGCTCTGCGAGATTCATGCGAGGCTCATGGAGGGCACACGGGGGCAAGAGCGAAATCCTGGAGAATTCAGGCGTAGTCAAAACTGGATCGGGCCACAGGGCTGTACGCTCACCACGGCCCGCTTTGTGCCACCCGCACCAGACGACATGAAGCAGGCGCTCGGAGACTGGGAGCAATTTCTGCACAGTGAACGACCGATGCCATTTTTGGTCAAGGTTGGATTGGCACATGCTCAGTTGGAAACGATTCACCCTTTCCTTGATGGGAATGGAAGAATCGGTAGGCTGCTCATCACTTTCATGCTATGCGAGCGCGCGGTCCTTAAACGTCCGTTGCTGTACCTCTCCCACTACTTCAAGCTCAACCGGCTCGAATACTATGACCGCCTTCAAGCAGTTCGTGACAAAGGTGACTGGGAGGGATGGCTAAAGTTTTTCCTGCGGGGAGTCACGGTGGTTGCCAATGAAGCAACCGAGGTCGCGAGGCGGATAGTCAGTCTGCGGGAAGAGCAACGAGTGCGAATCCAAGCAAGCTTTGGAAGGATGACCGCTGACGGCCTGGTTCTTCACGACGGGCTATTCCAACATCCGTATATCAATGTCGCCCAAGCCCAGCACCTCGTCGGCAAGGGCTTTCATGCCGCGAATAGACTTATTTCACAAATGGTTGACGCCGATATCCTCAGAGAGATGACGGGCAGGTCAAGGAATCGGGTCTACCTCCACCAATCCTACTTCCGAATGTTCGACGACTCACAAATGTCCGCCGATGATGTCAATAGCTTCCAAGAAGAAGAAGAAACGATTTCCTGAAAGTGGTCTGCCCACCATTGACAATGCGAAAACCTCTGCGGGCCGTAGACCGAGTCGAAGAAGCCTAAGGGCGGCAAGTGCTGACGTTCGCATCTTCTCGGTTTTGAAACCTGGGTCAACTGCGGCAGCGTACAACCAGTCGATTTCTTCTAGAGAGAGGATTCGCTTTTCGGTCGTCAATGCCGACCCTGAGACTGGAGGCAGTTTGGAGAAGAGGTTCTTCGGCCAAATGTCGAGGTCTTCTGCGTATTTGCCGATGCCAATCAGAAACCCTCTGTACCGCTGGGCTGTGTCTGCATCGTAGGTCGCGAGATAACGCTTAAAGTGCGGATCTATGTCCCCGTCAAGGGCCAAGTTCCTCATGGGAACCATCGCAAGCGATCCAAGCTCTGGGTCCATAGAGTTGTTGATCCACGATGAGTATCGCTTGCGAGTGCCCGGTTTCAGGCTTGTTTGGGTTCCGTCCGCCCTCCACTTGATGCGGCTATCCATGTAAGTTTCCGCAACTGTGGGGAAGAAATCGAGGCGCTGAGTGGGAACCTTTATTTCGATTCGGTCAGCTTGCCGAGCAAGCCCGAAATTTGGGCCAAATTCTGGCGCAGGTTTGGGGGGCCGCCACCATGACTCGCTCTCGGCAATCCGCTCGTTTGCGAGTTCAACCGTTTTGGGCATGTCCGCGTGGTGGACAGATCGCTTGACCCTTTTGATTTCGTCGCCTTCAAGGATTTCAACGTATTAGCACTTTCGCCACAGGTTCCGATCCTTGATGAAGGTAAGCGATCCTTCGCCATATTTCACGTTGCGGGGCTGCTTCGACTTTGCCTGGGAAGCCGCCGCTGCTACTTTTTGGGTTGCCACAAACGGCTTCTAACACAGGAATAATGACAGTTCTTGTCCGAATGGGTGACATTCAAAAGAAGAAAGCCAGCTTTTGGCTGGCTTTAGGTTCAAACTTTGGTGGAGGCGGGGAGAATTGAACTCCCTTCCAAAACTGTCGGCCCTTCAATTAACCACGAGCGTCTCCCCTGTACTTTATCTCGACGCCGCCCTCTGTCGGGGCCACCTGGGCGGTCGTCCAGCTCGATTTATCTAGTCGAGGTCGCTACGAACAGAAGCTCCCTAAACGATCCGGATTTTCTTAGGCCCATGACACTCCCGACCGGCTTGGAAGTGGTGGACCACGCGGAGATTAGGCCGCGTAGGCGTAGTTGTTATTCGCAATTACTTTTTTTGCCGCTTTTAACGAGGCCAACGGCGCCTCGGCTCGCAACCGAAAGTCGAACCAGCCCTGTCGAACCCGTTCGCCCCCATGGATGCATCTCTATTCTACCTTTACGCCATTTTCGGGGCGTGGGTTGCTCTTTGCGGGTGGTGGCGCTTCCCGAACCCCGCGCCCCGAACACCGCTCCCCGAACCAAGCCATAATGCCTCCATGCTCCTTCGTGTTCGGTGTCCGGCGAAAGTCAACTTGTTCTTGTCGGTCGGTCCGAAGGACGCTCGGAATTACCATCCGCTTCGAACGATCTTTCAGGCGATCGAGTTGAGCGACACTCTCCTCATCCGAGATGGCGAGGATCGGCATGTCGTGGATTGCGACGACCCGGAGGTGCCGGACGACAACACCGTCACGAAGGCGCTTCGGCTTCTATCCGAGGTGTTGCCGCTTCCGCGCCTGCACGTGACAATCGAAAAGCGAATTCCGGCCGAAAGTGGGTTGGGCGGCGGCAGTTCGAATGCGGCCGGGATGATTCGAGCCGCCCAGAGGATCGCCGGACTCACGATTCCAGATGGCGAACTGAAGGGGATCGCCGAGGCGATCGGCATGGACGTCCCTTTCTTCCTCTTAGGGGGCCAGGCGCGTGCGGAAGGCTATGGCGAGCGACTTACCGCCCTGCCCGACCCGGAACCGGTTTGGCTGGCGGTCGCCCGGCCAAGCGTCGGATGCAAGACCGCCCAGGCGTACGCGCGACTCGACGCCATCAACCGGGATTGGCGGCCATTTAGCGAAGAGGACGTGTTGTATAACGACTTCGAACGGGTCGCCCCGACCGAATGCACCAAGTTCATCGAAAAAATGGGGGAATTGGGTGCCCGAGACGCCGCTTTGACTGGATCGGGTTCCGCCGTCTTTGGGCGGTTCGATTCGGGAGACGCCGCCAAAACGGCGGCGGAACGGCTGGAAGACGATTGCCAGGCACGCACCTGGGTGACACGCTATCTTGGCCGATCGGAAAGCTTGCGGATCGACGAGTGAGCCTCTGACGGGCTCGGATCAAACGTCCAGATCGTCTTCGATCATCTCGTCCATCTCTAGCTCGTCGTCGTCGGCTTTGGCCGCCGGCTTCATATCGAGTTCGAGGCTGACGAGGGCGATATTCTTGGTTTGACGGTTAGGGCAATTGTTGCAGACGAATTCGACTTTGGTTCCTTGCAACCAGTTGGGCAGTTTCTCAATCGGTTTTCCGCACGAACATAAAACCATATTCTATTGGGCTCCTTGTGTCTCTTCCTCGTATTGCTGGACGGTTTGACGGTGGCTGATATAGCCATTCACATACATGACAACGGAGGCAACGAAATACAGAAGAAAGAGCCCGCCCTCACGTTTTTGTCCAGGATCTCGGATCGCTTTATCCCCGCTAACGAGACCGACGATGCCTAAAAGGAAGAGTATTCCTGCGATCCAGAAGTAGGTGTTCTTATACCAAACGGGCTTGGCAAGGGGCTTCTTCTGAGTCACAAGCACCATTTTACCCCTTCATTTGCGGAGCAGCAACGTGAATCCCGCCCTGAGCCGCTCGATTGCTGCTTCTGGTCCCGAGGTTGTCGGCAATCGCGACCGAATCCAGTAAAAAAGGCGCACTATCCGCCGAATGTGGATAGTGCGCCCAGCATGTCAAAGAAACCGCTTTACGCTATCGCGCCCCGTCGTTGGATAATCTCGCGTAATAGGCGCCTACCTCGATGAATCCGGGACCGAACGGTGCCGATCGTCGTCTTCTGCATGTCGGCGATCTCGGAATACGACATCTCTTCGAGGTCGCACATCGTGATCGCGTCACGATAGACTTCCGGAAGTTCGTTAAGCGCGGCATGAAGGTTCTGCCGAAACTCCTGGTGGAGGATCTCCTCGTCGGGCGAGGGACCGCTATCTGAAATTGGAAGTTCCTGCACCTCGCCATCGGAAGGCGAGATCATCGAATTGAGCGATTCTGCCTTCCGGATCGGATTGTCCCGGCGTCGGGAATCCAGGTAGGCGCGCTGCATGATGCGGAGCAGCCAGTTCAAAAACGGACGACCGGGAATGTAGCTGTCAAATCCGCGCCAGGCCTTTACATAAGTGTCCTGCATCAGGTCTTCGGCGTCAGACGGGTTCCGGGTGAGCTGTAGAGCCATCGTATAGGCTCGCCGGCGGGTGTCCGCCATCATGTCATGGAATCTCTGGAAGTCTTCCTCTACTCTTACCGGATTTTGTAATGTACTCTCAACTACGGACATCGCTTTCTCCTACGGGTGGGACGCGTCTTTCGGCGCGATGCTCTCAATACTTTTTTGATGTCAAGGCTTCTCGATTATATCAGTCTCCATTGATCTATTGCACGCATTTTCGAGGGAATCATCGGACGTTCGACCCACTGGTGTTTCCTCATAAACTCCTGAGTTGGCAATTGAAGTAATCTCAAGCCAGTTCGGCAGGTTCCAGACAAGCTATGAAGTTCGTCGTCATTACTAACGATGTGGAGGTAGCCCAAGCGGCAAGGGAAGGGTTCCATCCCTCCGACGAATGCCTCGTCTTCGAGAGTTGGAGGCAGGCCATGGAAGCTTCGCTAAGAGCGGATCTGATGTTTGTCGATCTGCTCGCAACCCTCAGGGAGCCCCACAAAATCGAGGGCTACGAGGAGTTCGCGATGGGCAAGATGGCCCACGAGACGGCCAGGGATGTCCCACTCGTTTTGATCTCCCCTCCGGACGACTACGAACTCGACTTTATGGCCGGGTGGCCCAACTTCGTGTTCGCTCACGTCCGCCGGCCCGTTACCTACAAGATATTCCGTCGGGCGTCCACCTGGGTCTAGCCTGATTCAAGACGATGCGTGCGCCTTCGGGTGGGCCTTGTCCACCGCCTCTTTTAGCCTCTCGACGCTGACATGAGTGTAAATCTGGGTCGTCGCCAAACTCTCATGGCCGAGAAGCTGCTGGACCGACTTGAGATCGGCCCCACCATCCAAAAGATGCGTCGCGAACGAGTGGCGCAGCGTATGAGGCGAGGTTTCCGGAGGAAGGCCGACACGAATCGACCACCGCTTCACCACGTTTTGAACGGTTCGCGTCGTGATTCGACTGCCCAGGCGATTCGTGAACAACGGAGTGCTCTTTTTCGGCGGAACGCGTTCTTCGGCAAGGTAGTCCTTGATCGCAGCCATGGCGGTTGTGCCGAAGAGGGCCACTCGCTCCTTGTTGCCCTTGCCTCGAATCAGAATCGTCATCCCACCAAACTCGATATCGGTCAGATTCACTCCCACTAGTTCCGAAACGCGTAGCCCGGCCGAGTACATCAGTTCCAGCAGGGCCCGGTCTCGCAACGGGGTTCGGCCGGCCGATTCCTGATCGAGCATCGTGGCGGCCTGGTTCTGAGTCAACGCCTTGGGCAACCGCTTTCGCCGAAACGGTGCTTCTAGAATCTCGGTCGGATCGCTCGTGATCACCCCCGCCGCCCGCAGGTACTTCACGAAGCTCCGAAGGGTTGAGAGCTTGCGAGCCCGGGTGACCGGAGTGGGAGCATGCTTGCGCAAGTACCCTCGGAGGCGGTCCGGTGTGAGATCAAACTCGCCCTTCAGGTAGGCGGCGAGTTGGGCAAGGTCCGACCCGTACGATCGCACCGTGTTGGCAGATCGATGAACTGCCAGGTGATCGAGAAACTGCTGAATCCAGGTGTCAAGCATCAGAGTCCCCCCACGAAGCCATTGCCTCCGCGGAGTGTCGACTATTTAGACGGTATCCGGCGTGAAAATGAGGTTATCCCTTGGAAATATGCATCTAGCCCTTAACCCCTGTCGTGGCGATGCCCTGGATGAACGTCTTTTGGGCAAAGAAGAACAGCACGATCATTGGCAAAGTGAATACGGTTGCCCCCGCCATCAGCATCGTCCACTGGCCGCCATTCTTCGACATGAACTGCTGTAGTCCGTAGGCAACCGTGTAGGAGTTCGGGTTGTTCAAGTAAAGCAAGGGACCCAGGAAGTCGTTCCATGTGCCCATGAATTGGAAGATAGCGCAGGTCGCAAGCGCGGGCCTCGAAAGAGGCAAGACCACACGTAAAAAGATCCCCCATTCGCTCGAACCGTCCAATCGAGCCGCCTCCGCCATGTCGTCCGGCAGCGTCCGAAAAAACTGCGTCATGAGGAAGATGAAGAACGGTGCGCCGAAAAACGACGGCACAATGAGCGGCAGGTAGGTGCCGTACCAACCCAATGCCCGAAACAGGGCAAACACGGGAACCATCGTCACTTGTGGCGGCACCGCCATCGTGGAGATCATCGCAATGAAAAGGAGCGGCTTTCCGACGAAAGTGCAACGAGCAAACCCATAGGCGACGATCGCGCTAGAAAGAACAACGCCGAACACGTTGACGACGCACAGAAACACGGTGTTGCGGAGATAGGTTCGGAACGGGACGGTGCTCATCGCGTCCGGATAGTTCTTCAGCTGAAGCGGACTGGGTATCAAACTCCGAAGTGAGACGGTCGGCGCCGCTTTGCCCTCGGTGGCGAAAACCTGTTTGTCCGTCTTTAGCGACGTCGAGACCATCCACGTCATCGGCAGCAGCGCAGGAATCGAGAGAAAGATAAGGGCGATGTAGACGCAAACCCGCTGAAGTCTGGTCATCAGGTCCGACCCTCCAGCACGGGCTGTCCCAATTTACGCAAACGCTCGCGCTCGGCATCCAGATGGGTCTCGACTGTCTTCAGCGCATTCTCGGGCGATAGCGTGCCTCGGAGGACGCCATCCTCTGCCTTCGAGATCTCGTCAGTTACAAACTTCTGCAGGGAGCCCTGTGGGAACATCCCAAGATTAGGGCTGGTCATCAGGTCGACGAACACCTTGTATTGCGGGTACTTGCGGAGGTAGGCCTGGTAAGCCTTCGAACGAGCGATCGACGGATTGTCGGGCACCCAGCCCATCTCACCCATATGACGGCCGCCCTCCTCCGGATGCTGAATTCCCACACAGTATTTCGCGAACTCCCACGCTCCCTTCGGGCACTTCGCCGCGGTTGGAATCACCAGGTAGTTGGGCGCGGTATTACAGGCATTCGGCTTTCCGCCGGCGGGCGCAGGCAGCGGAGCGACGATGTATGGAAGGTCCGGCTTGTACTGGGCGACCTGCTTCACCCGCCACTCCCCATCAAACATGATCGAGTAGTTGCCGGCGATCAGCGGCATGTTAGGCCCGGCATCTGCCGCCAGCGACGAAGTGAACCGCGTTATCGTGTCATATCCGAGTCGCTTCTGAATCTGCCCCAAGAACTGCATGGCCCGCAGGTTCTCGGGCGTGTCCACTACGATTCGGCCATTCTTGTTGAACCCACCTCCGAACGCCGGAGCGAAGCCGACCAGCCCCTGAGGTAGGAATCCTACTCGGCGGAGACGATGCTGGTCGTCGTATCGATCCAGCCTCTTGCCCAGCTCGACGAGTTCCTCCAGCGACTTGGGCAGGTGATCCTTGTCGACTCCGACTTCCTTCAGGTGATCGAGACGGTAATAGACGGCCCAGAAGTCCAGGCCGTCGATCATCGCCATGATCTTTCCCTTGTACATCGAGTTCCGCTTCACGATCGGATACGTCTCCGCAAGATATGCCCTCCTTTCCTCCGGCGACATGACCGAGTCATAGGAACGAATCAGACCCTTGTCGGTCCAGGTTCCGAGGATCGGGTCCCAGTCGAGAAGAATGTCGGGCGTCGCTCCGCCCGCCGAAGACAGAAGGAACTTCATCGTCAGGGCATCGCCGGGCACGGAAACCGGAACGACCTCGTATTTCGTTTGGCTCGCGTTGAACCGGGCGACCATCCCCTCATAGATCGGCTGCCACTCGCCGGCGAATGCATGCCAGAAAATCACTTTGATGCGACCGGGATGGTGAAGTTCGGGAGGTGAGGGAGGCGCGAGAACGGCAATCACGGCCAAGACAAGAAGCAACGCACCCGCCGCTTTAAGCCTGCCCGCCCAAGCCGGACGGGAATCTGGACTCTGATCAATGCCCAAAGTGCACCCACCGCTTTTGGCTTTGGAACACGATGCCAGTGATGACCATCGTGATCACGAACACGATCCACGCCATCGCACACGCATAGCCCATGTCAAGGTACTGCCAAGCACGCTGGAACAGATAGAGCGCGTAGAACGAGGTGCTTCCCTCGGGCCCGCCGTTCGTCATGATAAACGCCTCGGTGAAATACTGGAACGACCCGATGATCCCCATGACAAGGTTGAAGAAGATGACAGGCGTGAGCAACGGAAGAGTCACCTTGCGCAACCTCTGGTAGGCAGATGCTCCGTCCAGCGTTGCCGCTTCGTAAAGGTGGATGGGGATGTCCTGCAACCCAGCTAGGTAGATCACCATGCTGCCTCCAACCCCCCAGAGGCCCATCAGCATGAGACTCCACAGTGCCCACTTTGGATCGTTTAGCCAGGCCGGTCCCTCCAAGCCTAGGCTTCGCAAAATGCCGTTGATCAGCCCGATCTCCGGGTTCAGAATCCAACTGAATACGACCGCGTTGGCGACGGCCGGCACAATCGATGGCAAATAGAAGATCGTACGGAAGAGGGTTTGTCCCTTCACCTTGGTGTTCAGAAGGATCGCGAGGGCCACTCCGACCACTATCCCGACCGGGACGGACACGACCGCATATTTCACCGTCACCCAAAGCGACTGCCAGAACATGGGATCGTCATGCAGCAGGGTCGCATAGTTGGCTGCGCCCACCCAGACCGGACGATGTACGAGGTCGTACGAGTTAAACGACAGGTATACGCTTGAAAAGAATGGTCCGATTGTGAAGCAGAAGAAACCGACAAGCCACGGACTGATGAAGAGCAGCCCCGTCCCGTTCTTGCGGAGCCACTTGCGAATCCGCGATGGTCGGACGGGCGGTTCTGGCATCGGCTTCATTTCCGAAAGAGGTCAGGCTCGCGAACGTGACGCTGACCGGTGTCAAACCTTACCTGACCCCTCCGGCAATTCGGCCTCCTCGAAGGCGAAGAGTGCCGGTTCGTTGGCATGCGCCCGCCTAAGGAACGCCTCCCGCATCTGCGCTGTGGATTCCCACCCATCGATTACGGCTTGTTCCACGATCTGTCTAGCTTCCTCCAAGCCAGCCGGCCCAACCCAAGGAACCGGAATCCTCTTGATGTAGTTCGCCGAGTTGTTTGCCCCCGGGCTCAGAACCGGCTTTACCGTATTGGAGACGAACGCCCCGTTCAAATAGATGAGGAGGAACTCCAGCCACGCCTCGTTGTGAGGAAACACGCCGACAACCCCTTGGTCGAAGACCGCATCGCTCATCAACGAAGCAGATAGCCGGCCAGTACTGACCATTGGGACCGCTAGCCCCCTTCGAAAGTAGAACCGTCGGTTCTGAAGCCGCGCCTTTCCCTTTTGGCGGTAAGCCTCGAGCGCCTCGCCACTCCAGTCCACTGCCCACCGAGTTTCGGCGAACGGGTGCCGGCATCCGCCCCGAATGAGGGGGACAAAGCGCTTGTTGCCTGTCAACCCATGTTCACGTTCTTTGACATCCAGCCGATTGAGATGCACTTCAGCCGGCCAGTCGATCGGCTGCCCGTTCAGCCGCCGTGCCGGAGGTCGATCCCGATTGTAGCCGCAGAACCGAAGGTTGTCTCCCGTGTAGAGCCCCGTTCGACACTCTGCGATCTCGCCGAGCGTCGTGCTCGGGCACGAAAAATTGATGGCGGCAATCTTGGACGGCTGAACCCATCCGGCCTCGGTCCGTTCACTCAAATAAGTCCCAGAAACCCGACTGGACGCGTCG
Source organism: Fimbriimonas sp. (assembly GCA_031292555.1). Classification (GTDB taxonomy): domain Bacteria; phylum Armatimonadota; class Fimbriimonadia; order Fimbriimonadales; family Fimbriimonadaceae; genus Fimbriimonas. Next base: position 20,271 of record JARLGV010000045.1, on the reverse strand, counting down.
AAGCAAATACTGTTGAGGGATCTTTCACTTGGGGCCTCGTCGATCCAGGCTACCGCGTCTTCGTTCGCCAACGAATGGCGGTTGCCTGCGATCACGCAGAGGCGGCCATAGTTGAAGTCAACCGTTTGAAATCGCGTGGCACTGAACCTAACGATGTGGGTAGGAGCTCCCTCAGTCAGCAGAAATCGGCGAATCGGACGAAGGTTGTGGCTGGTCAGGAACGTGTCCGGCACGATGTAGACGTACCTGCCCCCTGGCACAAGGGACCGGATGCCAAGACACAGAAACAGGCCGTACGATTCCGTGACGTAAAGATCCGGATAGCGATGGCGCAAAGCCAAACGGTACTCAGGCGTCGGACGCAAGCCGTATGGCGGGTTGCAGATCACCGCATCGTAGCTCCTCCCGAGAGTGGGACATTCTTCGAGGAAGTCGGCATGGATCACGTTGAGCCACGGCGGCGAGTACAACTTAAGGATCTCAATATTTCGTCCGTCGATCTCGACCGCATCGAGTCTGGAGGGTGAGCCATCGAGACGGGAAACAAGCGCGCCCCTACCCGCGCAAGGTTCTAGGACCGACTTGCCCGAGACATCCCCGAGAAGTTGAAGCATCAACCCGTGGATCTCAGCGGAATCGGTGTAAAACTGCCGCAAATCTCTAATTGGACTTGCGGCAGCCGAAGATGGGAGCATCGCCCTCGACTCCTTGAATCGCCTAGAAGCGCTTGAGAATCAAGGTGGCGTTGTGCCCGCCAAACCCAAATGAGTTGGAAAGGGCGTAGTCGACCTTGGCCTCTCGCATGACGTTCGGCACGTAGTCAAGGTCGCACTCCGGATCGGCGACTTCGTAGTTGATCGTCGGCGGAAGCTTGCTGTCCCTCATTGCGAGAAGACAGATTAACGCTTCGATCGCTCCACTGGCGCCAAGTGTGTGACCGATCATCGACTTCGTCGAGCTAACCGGCACGTTATAGGCATCCTCACCGAACACCTTTTTGATCGCCATTGTCTCGAATTTGTCGTTGTACTGGGTCGACGTACCGTGAGCGTTGATGTATCCGACCTGCTTGGGCGAAAGCCCGGCGGTTCGGAACGCCATCTTCATCGCGCGAATCGCGCCATCCCCTTCGGGATGCGGCTGCGTGAAATGGTAGGCATCGCCGCTCATTCCGTAGCCGACGATTTCGCCATAGATCTTCGCACCGCGAGCCATTGCATGGTTGTAGTCTTCCAACACGAATACCGCCGAGCCCTCCGCAATGACGAAGCCGTCTCGATCGCGATCGAATGGACGGGATGCCCGGGCCGGATCGTCGTTTCGAGTACTCATCGCACGTGCGGCGCTGAACGCGGCCAAACCAATCTCGCAGATCGGAGCCTCCGTTCCACCTGCCAGCATCGCGATCGCATCGCCGCGCTTGACGATATGGTAAGCGTCGCCGATGGCGTTCGCGCCGGTGGCGCAGGCAGTTACGACGCAGTTGTTCGGACCCTTCAACCCATGAACGATCGACGTAAAGCCACTCGCCATGTCCGGGATCATGAACGGCACGAGGAAAGGAGAAACCTTACTTGGGCCCAATTCGACCTGGCGGCGGTGCTGTTCGCCCATGAAAGTCAGGCCACCGATGCCCGATCCAATCAGGACGCCGAACTCCTCACGCAACTCATCGGTGAGTTCGATCTGGGAATCCTTGAGCGCCATAGTGGCGCTTGCGACGGCAAAGGCGATAAACCGGTCGAGACGCCGGGCGTCCTTCTTCTCGAGCCAATCCTCGGGATTGAAGTCCTTAACCTCGGCCGCGATTTGCGTCGTGTACTCAGACGGGTCTAGCAGAGTGACGCGGGCGACTCCGTTTTCTCCGGCAAGTAGCCTGGGCCAGAAAACGTCAACGCCCGTACCAAGAGGCGTCACCGCCCCGACGCCAGTTACGACAACCCGCCCAGAAGGCACGGGTCGCGTACTCATCCGAGTTTCTTAGAGATATAGGAGACCGCGTCACCCACGGTCTTGATCTCGCCAACTTCCTCGTCGGGAATATCGATGCCGAATTCGTCCTCAAAGGCCATAACGAGTTCGACTACATCCAACGAATCCGCACCAAGATCTTCAGTGAACGAGGCGGTTTCCACAACCTCTTCCTCTTTCACTGCCAACTCCTCTACGGTGACTTTTTTTACACGGTTCAGAATGTCCTGCGACATGCCTGGGAAGATACCTCCATTCGCCTAAGAGATGAACGGCGTTGGGAACTTCTTCCGTTTCATTTGGAGAAGTTTTTTGGATCGTCCGGCAATATGCACCTGGCGGACCTCCCGATGCCGAACAATGTTTTGCCGCGAGGGATAACCTCGCGTACATCATCGACACGAGAGGTTATCCTGCGCTAAAGAGTCAGCCCGCCATCGACGGTAATCGTTTGGCCGGTGACGTACGATGCCTCCCTGGAGGCCAAAAACAGCACCGCGGGTGCAATATCGGCTGGCGTCCCCAATCTTCCAGCGGGGGCAGTCTTCATGACCAACTCCCGCATTTCGGCAGGCAGGTTTTCCGTCATGTCCGTCTCGATGAACCCAGGCGCTACCGCGTTACAAGTGATTCCTCGGCTGCCGAGCTCTTTGGCAACCGACATCGTCAAGCCGAACAGGCCGGCTTTCGACGCAGCGTAATTCGCCTGACCGGCCGCACCCGTTTGGCCGATGACGCTGCTGATGTTTACGATTCGCCCGTACCGAGCCTTCATCATCGATCGGGTGACGGCGCGAATGCAGAGAAAAGCGCCCTTGAGATTCACCGCAAGAACTCGATCCCAGTCCTCATCCTTCATCCTCATGAGCAAGGTGTCCCGGTTGATTCCCGCGTTGTTGACCAACACGGATGGAGCACCGAGATCCGCACCCACGTTAGTGAACAGGGTTTCGACCGAGGCTGCATCGCTTACGTCGCAGGCATAAGCCTTGGCGGTTCCGCCCTCCGCCTCGATGGCAGAGGCTGTCGCAGATGCCCCAGCCTCGGTAGTCGCCACACAAGCAACCGCCGCTCCATGGCGGGCGAACCCCAATGCAATCTCCCGACCGATCCCCCTGCTTGCTCCGGTGACGACGACTACTTGGCCTTCAAAACTCATGCGCCGGTTTTACCACTCAATTGGGTTAACGTGGCTTCGTACGACTCACGATCTTTGACTTGCATGCAGACGGACTCCCGATCTATCCGGCGAACGAGGCCGGAGAGCACCTCTCCGACGCCGCACTCCACGAACGTTGTCACTCCGTCTCGCCGGATGTGTTGGACGCTTTCCGCCCACCGGACCGGGCTGCGAAGCTGGACCTCCAGCAGATTCGCCCACAGAGATTCATCCGTGACCGGCTCGGACGTGACGTTGCAGTAGACACGCAGGCGTGCCGGTCGATAGTCGACTCGCTTGAGCGCTTTGGCCATCGCATGGGCCGCCTCCGCAACGAGGGGACTGTGGAACGCGCCGCTCACGTTCAACGGGATCACGCGCTTGGCACCTCGCTCTTTGGCTAACTCGCCGGCAAGCCGAACTGCTTCCACTTCCCCGCTGATAACAAGTTGGCCACCGCTGTTGTCGTTTGCCATCACCACGATGCCTTGGGTCTCTTCGCAGACCTGCTCCAGGGGCTCCCGCTCCATGCCGATGATCGCCGCCATCGTCCCAGCGTTCTGCAAGCCACTCAAACGCATCAATTGCCCCCGGATATGTACTAGGCGCGCGGCATCCTCCACGGTCAAGATCTCGGCAGCGGCAAGAGCGGCGTACTCACCGACACTGTGACCTGCTGCGGCCACGACGTCCTCCGCTGTATAGCCGGTCCGGAAGACCGACCAGGCGGCGACGCCGCAAGTGAATAGTGCCAACTGAGCGTTCTGTGTTTCGCGCAGAGTGTCCTCGTCAGTATCAAAACAAAGCTTGGCCATATCGACGGACGTAGCAGAAGCAACCCGTGCAAACACGGATTTGGCCTCGCTATAACCTTCGAACAGCTCCTGGCCCATCCCAGGTTTTTGGCTACCTTGCCCAGGAAATAAAGCAGCAATCATCGCCAGAATTTACCCCTCTGCCATGTTAGGCGTTATGTCATCATAGGGGTTCGATGTTTACTGAGTCGCTTCTTTCGTAGCCGCCACCGCTACGCCGATCGTCTGAGGTGGTCTCGCCCCCCGCGATTTTAGAAGCTCCATGTCGTACTCAGAAACTCTCAAAATCCGCCCGTTCCGAAATCTATGGCTTGGTCAGGCTATTTCCCAGCTTGGCGATGCCTTTTACTACGTTTCGTTTATGTTCATGGTCCAAAAGGTGACCGGATCGATTGCGATGGTCGGATTTGTCGGAGCGTGCGAGACCCTGCCATACCTGCTTCTGAGCCTCTATGCCGGAGTCGTTGCCGATCGTCTCGATCGCCGTGTGATCATGCTGTGGTCGGATCTGCTAAGTGGAATCTCGCTCTGCGTCCTGGGTGGGCTCGTTTTTGTCTTGGGAAAGCCACCCATATGGTCGTTGCTGCTTATCCCGTTCCTTCTCTCATGCGTCCGGTCGTTCTTCATGCCTGCCAAGAGTGCGGCGATACCGGCGCTGGTTCCGGAAGATCAGCTCATGCCTGCCAACGCCCTGAGTGGCATCACCCAAAGCATCGTGCCGATGATCTCGTTGGCGTTCACCGCGGGTGTTCTTAGCTTCTTCTATTCCTGGTCGCCGAAGTGGTTCCTGATCTCGGCAGTCATGCTGAACTCGGTGTCCTTCTTCGCATCCGCGGCGTTTGTCTATCTGCTGCCGACAATTCTGCCAATTCGAGAGAAGCTGGTTGAAGCCCATCCTTGGAACGACCTTAAGGACGGACTTCGCTTCATCCGGTCGAACCACGCGCTCATGGTTCTCTTGGCCCTGCAAACCGGCTTTAGCCTATCGGTGTCGCCGTTCTTCGTCGTCTATGTCGCGGCTAACAAGGATTGGTTTGGCGGCAAACCACAAACGCTGGCCATCTTCGAGCTCTCGTTCTTCGCGGGAATGTTTCTTGCCAGCCTCTACGTGGGCAAGATGCAATTCAAGCGGCCGGGGATTGGATTCATTGGCGGGGCGTTCGGCGTCGGCATCACGGTCCTGATTCTCGCGTTCAGCAAGATCTTCGCCCTCTTCGTCTTCTGGTGCCTGATGGCCGGCGTTGCGGTTCCGTTCGCCGATATTCCAATGCGCACCTGGATGCAGATGGCGATTCCCGACGGGTTTCGGGGAAGAACGAACTCAGTGTTCATGATGCTGGCCGCTGGCGTCGCCCCCGCCGGGCTCTGCCTCGGCGGCGTTCTCGTCACCGCCGTCGGCATCTCGATGGCCTTCGTCCTGATGGGCGCCGGCATGGCCCTTGCCGCTCTCCTCGGTCTGGTAGATCGGGAGTTTAGGAGCCTGAAAGTGTGAGGCGGATCTCGAGTGGGTCGAAGGGCGAGGGAAGAGGGCAGACGGCCGAAGCAGCTATGATGGACCCCTGACTCCAATTCTCCATCACTCCGCTTCAAATTTCACCGCTCTGCTTTCCGACCCCTTCCCCACGCCCCGCGCGCCCCGACCCTCTACCCGCCCCCGCTCGAGACAAAACGCTGTATACTATTCCCCGGTTGAGATAAGGCTCAACGGCTTTTAGGGGCGGAAACTCCGGGCCGGCGGATCCTCGACGCGAGGGTTGCGCCGGTTTTTGTGCGTTTGGGCACGGAATTCGCGGTGGATCCTCCAAGGAGCAAGATATGCCAACACTTGTGATAGTCGGGGCCCAATGGGGCGACGAAGCAAAGGGGAAGTTAGTGGACGTCCTCGGCAGCCAAGCCGATATGGTCGTACGCTACGCGGGAGGCAACAACGCCGGTCACACGGTGATCACCGGCGGCAAGACCTACAAGTTCCAACTGATTCCGGCCGGCATTCTCCATCCGGGGACGGTCGCCATTATCGGCAGTGGAATGGTCGTGTGCCCTAAGGGGCTGCTCGACGAGTTGGAGCGGACAGTCGCCCAGAAGAGCGAGATCGGAAAGTTGCAAATCTCCTCGGCGGCCCACGTCGTGTTCCCTTACCACCGCATGCTCGATGCGCTGGAAGAGGAGGCGCGTGGCGAGAACAAAATCGGAACCACATCGCGCGGCATTGGGCCCGCCTACCAGGACAAGGTCGCGCGCTTCGGCATCCGGATGGGAGAGTTCGTTCAGCCAGAACACTTCAAGCACCGGCTCAAAGAGGTCCTTGCCTACAAGAACCGGCTCCTGCAGATGTTCGGCTCGCCGACCATGGAGTTCGACGCCCTGTATGAAGAGTACTCGGGGTACGCCGACACCCTTCGACCGTACGTCGTGGACACCGACGGCCTTGTTCAAGCGGCGGTTGAGACCGGTCTTCGAGTGTTGTTTGAAGGCGCCCAGGGAACATTCCTGGACCTCGATTCGGGCACCTATCCTTACGTGACCAGTTCCCACCCGGTCGCAGGGGGCGCTTGCCTAGGGACCGGCATTGGCCCAAGGGCGATTCAGTCCGTTCTCGGCGTCTGCAAGGCCTACACGACTCGCGTTGGCGCGGGACCGTTCCCGACCGAACTCGAAGACTCGATCGGCCAGTTCATTCGAGACAAGGGCCAGGAATACGGAACCGTGACCGGTCGGGGACGCCGATGCGGATGGCTCGACCTCGTGGTGCTGCGGCAGTCAGCCCGGCTCAATTCGCTCAGCGGCCTCGTCGTCACTCGGCTAGACGTACTCAGCGGCATCGACAGAGTGAAGATTGCCACCGGCTACGACTATGAGGGCGGCCAGATCGACCACATTCCGGCCAATGTCTGGGATTTCGCGAAGGTCAAGCCCCACTACGAGGAGCTCGAAGGGTGGGACCAGAACCTACGGTCGTGTCGCAAGCTTTCCGATCTACCGGCTAGCACGCGCCAGTACCTCGAGTTCGTCGAGGATCAGACGAACACCCCGGTTGCGATCGTCAGCATCGGCCCCGACCGCGATGAAACAATCATGGTCCGCCCTGACCTAGTGTGGGGATAGTGGACAATTCGGCGCGAATCGCCGCTCCAAAGGGCGATTCGCACCGGAGGAAACTCTCATTCGCAAGCGCACGTATAACTATCGGGGTTTTTGAGGGCGTTTTTCGGCAACCTAACCCGCCGCGAAACGGTAACGTCTAGATTGCAATGACTAAGCGCATCCAGTGCCTTTCTCGCACGCTCGCATTTGGGCTGATTTCGACTTTCTGCTTGTCGGCGGCCCTGGCGCAAGACCAGTCGGTGCTGACGCTGGACGAAGCGCTCAGCCTCGCCAAAGATCGCAACGGGACGGTCCGATCTGCCTATCTGCAGGTGAAGTCGGCCGATGCGGTAGTGGTACAGCAGCTAGCCGCGTTCTATCCCACGCTCAACGCGCAGTATCAATACAACAGCGACCGGAACCAGATCGTCACGACCGGCAACGAGACGTCGTTCTTTCAACTCGAGGGCGCGCAGACGTTTTTGAACTCCAGTTGGACGCTACTCGACAGCGGTCAACGGGACTACAATCTCCGGTCCGCGACACGGTCACGCGATTCCCGCCGGTTCAACGCCAAACAGGTCCTTCGATCCACGTTGTTCAGTGTCGTTCAGCAGTATTACGACACGCTCCGCGCCCAAGAACTGGAGCGGGTTGCCCAGGCCGAAGTCAGCCGTGCGCAAACAATTCTCGACCAGACCCAGACGAGAATCAAGGCACGCGATGCCGCCCAGATCGAGGAACTTCAGGCGAACGCAGATTTTCAGAACGCCCGCGTAACCGCACTGACCGCCCGAAATACCTCAACCAACGCGGCTGCGACGCTCAAAGGCACGATTGGTCTGCAGTCTGACGAGCCGCTGCCCAAGCTGCAGACAGAAAAGAGCATTGCGGCCCCGTTGCCGACGGAAACGCTGAAGGGATTGGTGTCGGAGGGCCTTGAGAAGCGCCCAGACTTGATTGCCCAGCGAAAGAACATCGAATCAGAGCACTACTCCAAGATGTTCGCTGACCTTCAAGCCGGTCCCACCATGAACTTGAGCGCCAACTATACGGAGCAGATGACGCCGATCGCGCTCGCCAACAGAACGCTGACGTTCACAGTCACGATGCCGCTTTTCGACGGAGGGGCGCTTCGCGCCTCTGCACGGCAGATCGGCTACTCGATCAAGGCAGACCGAGCCTCCCTCGACCAGGCCGAACGAGTCGTTCGCGCCGACATAGAGGCAGCTTACGTAGAACTGAAAACGAATGCGGAACGCCTGCAGGCGGCTGAAATCGCCTTGGAAGCAGCCCAGAAGAATTACGATGCGGCGGTAGACTCCCAAAAGGCTGGAGCCTATGACCTTTTACAGGTTCTCACCGCCCAGGTGAGCCTTGTAACGGCCGAGTCCAACCAGATCCAGGCTTTGTATGACTATCGGATTTCAGATGTAAATCTGAAACTCGTGACCGGCCGCCCGATCCCAGGGGAATAATCCGTGGGATCAAGGCGGACGCCTTGAAAACTCCATGAAAACCAAGTTAGCGATCTTCGTCGGCATCATAGTTCTTATCTTGGGCGGTTGGGCCTTTGAATCCCGAGGCTCCGAAAAGACGGCGGAGATTGAATTCCGCTACGCCCCAGCCGAACGCGGCGAGTTGATCCGCAGCATCTCGGCAACTGGACAGGTCGTCGCGACCACCGCGGTCGACGTGAAGTCCAAGGCCGGCGGCATCGTCGTCAAGCTGGCGGTCGAAGAGGGGACCATCGTTAAGAAGGGAGATCTGATCGCGCGAATCGATCCGGCCGACACCCAGGCAGTCTACGATCAGGCAAACGCTGATCTGGCGAGCGGGAATGCGAAGACTTCGCAGGCCGAAGAAACCTACCGCCTGCAGGTCGCACAGAACAAGACCGAGATCGCAGATGCCAAAGCGACTCTGGAAACGATGAAGGTCCGCCTTGAGCGCGCACGCATTCAATACACGCGACAACCCACCCTCAGTCAAACCAACGTGGACTCGGCTCAGGCGAATTACAACGCCGAACTTGCCAACCTCGACCGGCTTCAGAAGGTGACGATCCCCCAGGAACGACGCGACGCCGTTGGCGCGGTTAATCAGGCACGGGCTCAGAAGGCAGAAGCGTTGGCCGACTTGGTTCGCCAGAAGAGCCTTCTCGAGAAAGGCTACGTAGCCGGATCGGCCGTCGAAAAAGCGGAAGCCGCCGCTGAGGCCGCCAAAGCTGCTTTCGACACCGCCCAGCAGAAGGTGAGCACTCTCGACACCGACGTTGCCAGCCAGATTCAAACCGAAAGGCTGAACGTCTCTCGAATGGCAGCGGTTCTTCAGCAGGCCAAAGCGAACGTGACCGAGAACGACGTGAGCCGAACCGACCTGCAGGAAGCACAGAAGGCAGTTCGCAGCGCCGAGATCGCTTTGAGGAAAGCGGAGGACGACGGCATGCAGATTGGAATCCGCAGGAGCGACATCCTCCAGGCTCAAGAATCCACCGTCCGAAACAGAGTCGCGTTGGCGAACGCTAAAGTCCAGTTGGACAGCACGACCGTGCTTGCCCCGAGGGACGGCGTAGTCACGTTGAAATATCTCGAGGAAGGCACGATCATCCCGCCTGGCACGAGTACGTTCGCCCAGGGCACCAGCCTCGTGCAGATTAGCGACGTCACCCAACTCTTCGTTGACTGCACCGTAGATGAAACCGACGTCTCGAACGTAAAGGTCGGTCAGTCGGTGCGCGTGGTCGCCGATGCCTTTCGCGGTACGACCGTCGATGCGGTGGTGACCCGCGTCAGCCCGGCCGCTGTCACCGCGAATAACGTAACGACCGTCAAGGTTCGGGTCAAGATTCTCCCCGGCGCTAAGGTGCAGTTGCTTCCTGGCATGAACGCGACTTGCGAATTCATCACGATGAAGAAGGAAAACATCCTGATCGTTCCGAACCAGGCTCTTCAGGACGACGGGACCATCCGGATAAAGAGTGCGGATCCCCAGAAGCCGGAAACCCGAAAGGTCGTGGTTGGCGAAATGGGTAACGACGTCGTCGAGATCACGTCCGGATTGAAGGAAGGCGAGCAAGTCGTCATCGCGGAGATCAACCTCGATGAACTGCGCGCCGCCCAGAAGAAGATGGTCGACGCGAGCCAGGGCGGAGGACTCGTCGGCGGGGGACCGGACCGCAGCAAGAAGGTCCATGCCAAGACGACCAAATAACCCTCAACCATGAACTTCGTCGACAGCGTACAAACTGCCCTAAGAGCGATCTCGGCTAACAAGCTGAGGTCGTTCTTGACCATGCTCGGAGTCGTCATCGGCGTTGGGTCCGTCATCGCCATGATCGGCATCGGAGAAGGCACCAAGAAGAAGTCGCTCGAGCAGATCGAGGTGATGGGCACCAACATGCTGATGGTGATGCCCAATTGGCGGCGAGGCGGGATGGGCCTTTCCTCGGACATTCCGACGCTGAAAGACGAGGACGTACCTCAGCTCAGGAAAGATGTGCCTCTTATCGCCTTCGTTAGCGGCACGGTCAGTTCCCGGGCGGTCACCAAGTACAAGTCCACGAGCTACATGACCCAGGTCACCGGCGGCGAACCCCAGATCGCGATCATCCGGAACGCCACCAAGATGTATGCGGGCCATTGGTACACGATGGACGACGAAGCAAAGGCGAACAACGTTTGCGTACTCGGTTGGGTCGCCTACCAAGAGCTTTTCAACGACGAGAACGCTATCGGCACCCAGATTAGGATCAAGAACGAGAGCTTCACCGTACTTGGAGTGTGCGCCTATAAGGGCGGCACCGGCAACTGGAACCCCGACGATCAGATCTACGTTCCGCTCGCGACTGCCAAGCACCGCCTGCTCGGACGCCGCGACCTCGACATGATCGCGATACAGGGCCGAAGCTCGGAGTTGCTGCCGATCACCCAGCAGCAGGTCGAGGACTCGCTCGGCCGAAAGCGCAAGAACGCGTCGGGCGAGCCCCTTTTCCGCGTGATGAACCAGGGCGACTGGATCGAGACGATGCAGAAACAGACCCAGCTTCTAAGCATCCTTTTGGCCGGAATCGCGTCGATCTCGCTGCTCGTCGGCGGCATTGGCATCATGAACATCATGCTCGTGTCGGTCACTGAGCGAACCCGCGAGATCGGACTGCGCAAGGCGCTCGGCGCCAAGCGCGAAGGCATCTTGGGACAGTTCCTGCTTGAGAGCATCGTGATGTGTTCGGTCGGCGGTCTGATTGGCATCACCCTCGGCACCATCGCAGTTTTCGGCATCTCCGGCCTGCTCAAGGTCCCCCCCATGGTCAACACCCAAGCCGTCATCATCGCCTTCGGCTTCAGCGCCGGCGTAGGCCTCTTCTTCGGCCTCTACCCCGCCCTAAGAGCCAGCCGCCTAGAGCCAATTGAAGCGTTGAGGTACGAATGACTAGGGTCGAGGGGAGACGGGCGGGGGGAGAGGGTCCAAACCAAGCCACCTTGCTTTGCGTTTGTGGGTAGAACATGGGGATGGGAGTGCCCCTTAAGAGCTATCGGGAGCTGCGCGTCTGGCAAAGGACGATGGATCTATTGAAACTCATCTACGAAGAAACCCGTAAACTCCCAAGTGAGGAACGATTCGGCTTGACTCAGCAGATGCGCAGAGCGGCGGTTTCCGTTCCATCGAATATCGCCGAAGGATACGGTCGCCGTTACCGAAAGGAGTATTTGAAGTTCCTGTCCGATTCCTATGGGAGCCTTTACGAGCTCGAGACCCAGGTTCTTGCTTGCCAGATGCTAGGCTATGGGCTTCAGTACGAACCAGTACTTCACGAAATTGACCAAGTTAGCCGCCAATTGAGCGCACTGCAAACCGGCCTGAACCGTATCGAACGCAATCCCTGATCCCTCCGACCCTCTCCCCCCGCCCCGCCCCACTCCCCTCGACCCCACGAAATGAACATCATCGAAGTCCACCGCCTTTCTAAAGACTATGTTATGGGTGACCAGGTCGTCCATGCGCTTCGCGCTATCGACTTGACGGTTGAGCCCGGGGAGTTTGTCGCGATTATGGGGCCGTCGGGCTCTGGAAAGTCGACGTTTATGAACTTGATCGGATGCCTGGACCGGCCGACAAATGGGGAGTACCTGCTGAACGGCGAAGCGGTCGCGCGTATGAACGACAACGCACTCGCCGACGTACGCAACCGGTATCTCGGCTTCATCTTCCAGAACTTCAACCTCTTGCCGCGTACCAGCGCGATCAAGAACGTCGAACTCCCGCTCATGTACGCCGGATCGAAGAATCGCCACGAGAAGGCCAAGGCCGCCCTCGAACTCGTGGGACTTGGCCAGCGCATGGATCACAAGCCCAGCGAACTTTCCGGTGGACAGCAGCAGCGCGTTGCGATCGCCCGGGCCATCGTAAACGAGCCAGTGCTCCTGCTTGCCGACGAGCCGACGGGCAACCTCGACTCGCACACAAGCGAGGAGATCATGGCCGTGTTCCAAGATCTCAACCACGACGGCAAGACAGTAGTCATCGTAACCCACGAAGAGGAGATCGCCCTGCACTGCAAGCGGATTATCCGCTTCAAAGACGGCCGAATCATGGTCGACGAGAAGGTCAAGAAGCAAACGAACGCCCGAGAGGTCCTCCAGAAGATGCCAAACCCCGACGATCCCCCAATCGTCGTCACCGCCTAATCTGCTCGGCACGGGGCATTGTAGGGTTCAGGCACAAACGGGTTTTGGGGTAACTGGGGGTCAAAGGTTCGGTTCAGGATGGGCGCTATACGCAAAGTGCAGTCTCCAGACCACTGGTATGACTCCGAATCCCGAACCCATTCTCGGCCCTGAACCCTGAACCCCAGCCTGCCCGTTTATACTAGTGACCACGACGCATGGCCAAGGCACGCTCCAGTCACCGACGTCGGTTCCTGCCGATGCTTTCCATCCGAATCTCACCGTTGATGACGGTGGGACTGAGTGTTGCCTGGCTACTGCTGCCATTGGCGGTCATCGCCTTACTGGACTATCTGCTCTTCCGAATCCTCCACTCCGCTTGGGCGCCCGTTGTCACCGACCTCGCTTTGGTCTCGGTGATGATTGAGTTCATTCGGAGGCGAAAGGTTCGGGCGCGCTCCCGCCGCCGAATGCGGCTCGAAGACGATGGCCAGGGTCCCGCCGGTGTGGGAGCCAGTGTGCCACCGACCAGCCCCAAACCCAGATCGGGAGCGGATGACTGGCCGGATGCCTAAGAGAACGGGTGCGAACTAGCCTACTGAACCCTCTAGCGAGACGCCCAGAAGCTTCTGGGCTTCTACGGCGAATTCCATGGGGAGCTCTCGGAAGACCTCTTTGCAGAATCCGCTGACGATCATGTTCACGGCGTCTTCGGTGGGGATGCCGCGCTGGTTGCAGTAGAAGATCTGGTCTTCGCCGATCTTGGAGGTCGAAGCCTCGTGCTCCACGGTGGCGGTAGGGTTCTTCACCTCGATGTACGGGAACGTGTGCGCGCCGCAGCGGTCGCCCATCAGCATCGAGTCGCATTGAGAGTAGTTTCTCGCGTTCTCGGCGCCCGGATTCACGCGCACCATGCCGCGATAGGTGTTCTGACCGTTGCCGGCCGAGATACCCTTGGAGACGATCGTCGATCGGGTGTTCTTGCCGATGTGAATCATCTTGGTGCCCGTGTCGGCCTGCTGCTTGTTCGCAGTCAGCGCCACGCTGTAGAACTCGCCGATCGAGTCGTCGCCCTGCAGGATCACGCTCGGGTACTTCCAAGTGATGGCTGATCCGGTTTCGACTTGAGTCCAGGTGATCTTGCTTCGGCGGCCCCGGCAGCGGCCCCTTTTCGTGACGAAGTTATAGATTCCGCCCTTACCCTCTTTGTCGCCGGGATACCAGTTCTGAACCGTGCTGTACTTGATCGTCGAGTCGGTGAGGGCAACCAACTCAACGACCGCGGCGTGAAGCTGGTTCTCGTCGCGCATCGGGGCGGTGCAACCCTCCAGATAGCTGACGTAGGCGCCCTCGTCGGCGATGATCAGCGTTCGCTCGAACTGTCCGGTATTGGCGGCGTTGATCCGGAAGTAAGTCGACAACTCCATCGGGCAGCGAACGCCCTTCGGGATGTATACGAACGAGCCGTCGGAGAACACGGCCGAGTTCAAGGTCGCGAAGTAGTTGTCGCTGTACGGCACCACGCTGCCCAAGTACTCCTTGACCAGATCGGCATGCTCCTTGACCGCTTCCTGAATCGAGCAGAAGATGATGCCCAATTTCGCCAATTCGGCTCGGAACGTCGTCACGACCGAAACCGAATCGAAGACGGCGTCCACGGCAACGCCCGAAAGCTGTCTCGGCATGGCGAGCGCGTCGGCGGCCGAAGGCGCCGCGCCGCTGACATTGAGAAGAACCTTCTGCTCCTCGACCGGGATGCCTAACTTTTGGAACGTCTTGAGGATCTCAGGATCCGCATCGTCAAGCGAGTTCAGGGTCGGCTTCATCTTGGGCGCCGAATAGTAGATGATCGACTGGAGGTCGATCGGCGGGTAGTAAACATTGGGCCACTTCGGCAGCTTCATCGACTGAAGGTGGCGATAGGCTTTCAAGCGCCAGTCCAACAGCCACTCGGGCTCCTCTTTCTTGGCAGAGATACGGCGAACGACGTCTTCGTTCAGGCCGGGTTCAAAGGTATCGGCGGCAACATCGCTGCTCCAGCCGTGCTCGTATTCTCGGTTGGCGAACTGCTCGAGCAGAGCAGTCGACTGATCGATCTGGTTTTCACTCATATGGGTCTTCGGCCGATCGCCCTCCGGGCAGCACCCGCTACGCAATCGCCGTTGTTTCCTACGAGTATTGTGACACTCTGTTCGCTACTCGCGGATCGTGCTGTCGCGAGTGACCAAACTCATCTGGATATTGGAGACCTGCCGTTCGAGGTGCGGCTCGCGAATCCGATTCAAAAGGAAGTGCATGCCGACGCGGCACATGTCCTCAAGCGGTTGGGCGACACTGCTCAGCGTCGGAATCGAGATCTGAGCTTCGAACACATTGTCGAAGCCGATGACGGCGCAATCTTTCCCCACCCGGTATCCAAGATCTGCAATGGCTCGCATGGTCGCGAACGCGAAATCGTCGCTGTAGCAGAACATCCCGTCCGGCAATCCGTGCTTCTCAACGTAGGCACAGATCGATTCCCGGACTTTGAGCGGACCTCCCGGCTCGCAGAGGATCACCTCAGATTTCAATCCAGCGCCTTTGACGATTGCTTTATAAGCCGCGCTCCGTCCCGTCCGCTCGGCAAGCGGTCTCTGGGTCGTGACGTGGGCAATCCGTTTACAGCCAATTTCAACAAGGTGTTGAGTCGCTTTCGTTGCTCCACCATAGATGTCGACCGTCACCGAGTCGGACCGGCTCTCGGCATGGGATCCCAACGTGACGACCGGGATGCCCTTGGGCAACTCAAACTTGCCGACCAACTCGTACGTGTCGACGGCGACGATCCCGTCGACCGGCCAGTCATATGGCTTGCGGCTACTGTCCGCATAGTCGGCCAAACAAAAAACCGTCTCGTATCCGGCATTTCGGATCAACCCATACAGAGTCTCAAAGACTTTCCCGTAGTAGAGCTTCGATGGACTCGCCATCCACAGGGCGATCATCTGCGTCCTGCCCTTAGCAAGTGCCCTCGCCGCATGGTTGGGCCGATAGCCCATTTTTTGCGCCATATCGATGACCCGTGCCCGGGTCTCATCCGATATCGTCACATCACGACGGTCGTTCAGAACGAGCGAAACCGTTACGTGAGAAATATCTAATTTTTTCGCGATGTCTCGAAGGGTAACGGCCATAGCGGCAACCGAGGTTAAGACGTTAAGTTGGGCGACTTTGAACCTACTATCGGCTCTCCACATTGATTATGTGCCAAGTAGGCCAAATCCTAACTCTTCCGAAACGCAATAAAACACAATCTAATAAAAATCCTAGCAATCCCTGGTGGATTCAGCACCGCTAAAATGATTCCGTGGTCACAATCGTGGTGATGATCGGCCTGCTAGGTAGGATCGCCGATCCCGGCGCCATGCAGGCGACAAAGCCGGAATCGAATCCTCCCGCCATTCGGCTTCAAGCCAAGGTCTACAAATTGACCAAGCCGATTGAGATCGCCCATAGTGGCACCGTGCTGGAAGGCCATGGAGCCACGCTGGAAGGTTCTGGAGTTGGTATACAAATCGGGGCACTGAGCAACGTGACGATCAAAGACGTTAAGCTGGTCGGTTTCTCAACCGGGATCTCGGCTCAGGGCACATCGTCGTTGACTCTCTCCGGCGTGACGGTTACAGGCGCCAATACGGGTATCGGCATCCGCTTGGGAAAAGTTTCCGGGTCGCAGATCCAGACCGCTACGATCCATGGGTGCGGTTCGGGCGTGTTGCTGACTGGATGCTCGAAGGTCACGATCGAAAAGAACGACTTCACGCGCAACGAGCTTTGCGCACTGTCTCTCGATGCGACCTCCACGTGTCTGATCCGGGACAACAACTTCTCGTATACGGGCGAAAAGGCGGATGCCGACGGCCGCGCAATACAAGGCGTACTAATCGCGAACGGTTCCGATCACAACCAGATCATGCGTAACCAGGTCGTTCGGTGCAAGACGGTCGGCATTCTCCTCGGCCAGGAACCGGGCGCCCCATGCACAGACAACACGCTCGAGGCAAACGACGTAAGTTGGACGGATGGCAACGGCATCGTGATCCAGGGACAACCCTCCAACAAACTCATCGACGACACGGAGGCTCATTGCCAAGTCGGATTGCTCCTCCAGAGAGCCACCGACACGCTTGTTCAGGGAAACCTTGTCGTCGGCAACTCGCGATGCGGCATCGAAGACGAATTCGGTTCGAAGACCAACTACACAGGGAACGCCTTCGCAATGGACACCGGAAGCCCGGTCGCAATGTACTTCAAGAGTTCGCTCGACCATTCGGCCGATATCCGGCTTTACCAAAACATCTTCATCGACTATGCCAAGCCGCTCACGATCGAGAACACGAGCCCGATGACGCTTAACTCGAACAACTTTATTGGCACACCGTCGCTGGACATCGAGGATTTGGCCCAGGTCACCGGTCCGAACCCGCTCGTCCTGACAAGCAGCAACGATCGACTCCGCAGCGCCACCTTCCTGCCCTCAGCCGGACCGCTCGCTGCATTGCCGACGATCTACGACCACTTGGGGGGCGTCTCCATAAGTGGGCTGCTCAACCCGGCTGGCGAGGCGGTCGTCGAGGGGTCACTGACTGGCGCGTTCCAAGGTGAAGAAGAGGTGCTGGCTCGATACAAGGGCACGTTCCCGGTCGAGATCACGTTTCCCCAACGTACCGTAACGGCGGTGAGGGTCAAGGGAGTCTCCCAGAGTCGCTCCGCCTACCTCATACTGCTGGGCGAACAGTCGCTGGCGAAGAACAAGCCGGCCGAGGACGATGCGGATACGATCGCTGTCCCCAATTCTGCGGTTGACGGTGACACCCGAAGCCTCGACCATGGTTGGTCACCGAAAAACGGGAAGGCGGGAGAATGGTGGGGAGTAGACCTTCACGACCCGGTCACCCTGACGATGCTGACGATTCGTCCAAAATCAAAGGACCCGAACGGCTTCTGGAGCAAGTTCCGCATTCTGATATCGACGACTGGCGAGTTTCACGGAGAGGAGACGACAGTCGTCACCGAAACCGACTGGTCACAGCGGCCCGGGCCGATCCGAACCTACCGGATCGCGCCCACGGTCGGCCGGTACATTCGCATCGTCGGAGACGTCGATCAGTCAAACGTCCTCCTCGACCAGTTCTGTGCCTACGGGATCAACCACTAGCTACCATCGGTGGCGCACTCCCAGGCTTACTTGCGCTTCATGTCGGCGCAGACAAAGTCGAACATACGGATATGTTTGAATCCGGCCGTTTGCCGGTCCGCCGACAGAGTGTACGGATGGCTCGAAGCCGACCAAGCGTCGGTCGCCATCCGACGGGTGTAAAGAACGCCCCCTTCGACTCCCCAATCAAACGACACGCGATACACGTCGTCGATCGACGAGATGCCCTTTCCATTGGCTTGGAAAACTGTCTCCACGGTTCGAATCTTCGAACCGTCCGTCGTGTGCTTTATCCCTTGCCAAGTGCCTACGAGTCGGGCATCTCGCGACCTCGGCAATTTGATGAGCCAATAGGCCGCCAAATTACCGTCTCCCCCAACCAGAACTGCGAACCCGACAGGCACGAGCAGCACGCCGCCAATGATCGCCGTCCGCATTCGCCGAGACCGCATCATAGATTCATTTTACGACAGATTGCACTATAAAGCCGCTTTGACGATTCCCACTGGTTTTGGCGCGTACCCTTGGAATATCGTATCCAGCCGATCGCTTCCAAGCCGATTCCGGAGCACTTCCGCGAGGACGTCCCGATAGTCAGTAGTCACCCTGAGATCGCCAGTCTCGTCCAGTTGATAGTCCTCGATCCCCGGCCAGCGCCGGTAGACCTGCCCCCCGGCTGCGCCCCCGCCCAAGACGAACATGGCGCTCGCCCGCCCGTGGTCGGTGCCGAGGCTGCTGTTCTCCGCAAGCCGGCGGCCGAATTCGGTCATGACGACAACCGTCACTCCCGCCATTTCGCGGCCAAGATCCCGGACAAACGCGGATAGCGACTTGCCTAAGTCATCAAGCGATAGAGCGAGTATTCCAACGGTGCTGCCCTGTGCGAAATGGGTGTCCCACCCAGTTCGGTCAAGGCACGCGACCTCCAGCCCTAACTTGGCGCGAATCAGGCACGCCGTTTGCCGAAAGCCACTCCCGAGGTCGGTCGCCGGATAGGTTGCCCCGTTCGAAGGTTTGTACTGGTTGGGGTCGATTTTCCGCAGCGCATCCAACACCTTGATGGTCTCCTGACCGGCATGGGCGACTTCATCCCTACCTTCGCTGTATAGGCTCAACAAGGATCGTTCCAAGTGAGCACGGCGATCGTCATCCGTCTCCAACTTGAAGTCGGTGATCGATTCGAGCGCGACCGTGTTTGATGCCCCTCGAAGGGAGTCGGGCATTGTTCCGCCGAACGCAACCGCGCGCAACGGAGAATCCGCCTGCTTTTCGGTCGACGACAAGTGGCGGGCGATCCATCCACTGGAAGGGCCCGGTCCTTCGAACGCCAGACCTCTTTCTACCGCCGCCATCGCCTCGAAGTGAGAACGGGTGCCGTCCTGCGAGCCGACGGCATGGAGGATCGCCATCTGCCCCTCGCGATAGGAGGGGAGTAGAGGAGCGAGTGCTGGATGGAGACCGAAGAAGCCGTCCAGATCGAGCAATCTCGCTTCCGGCTTCGTCCGGGCATCCTTCGGTGCGGCGATCGAGAGGTTCGGGCGACGGCGATAGTAGGCGTCCTCCGCATAGGGCGCCACAATGTTCAACCCATCGGCGCCCCCTCGAAGAAACACGTACACGAGCACGTCGTGGGGACGATCTCTTGCCTGGGTTGCCACCGTAAGGTCTGCCAGCGCCGATCTCGCTCCCGTCCACATCGCCAGGCTGAATCCTGCACCCAGCAGGACACTGCGCCGGGAGACTGATGCTTCCCACTTCCTCTGCTCGTCGCAACTCCACCAACTGTTCTTGATCGTCACTCGGTCATCTCCATTGAAACTTCGGGGAGGCGAGGCACAGGAAGCCCGCCGTTTGGCGTCCATCCTCTTCTTGCTTCAGTTCGGCGTCGACGCGATGGAAGAGTTCGCGATCTTCGGGTTCAGGTCGGGCCGCGTGGGTCAATTCGAACAGGCGCTCCGGTTCTGGGGCGGGCAAAAGTGCGTGCCAATCGACATTCGTGCCACCGATTCGGTTCCCAGCTAGGGCGAGAGCAAAATTCCAGCGAGGGAGCATCGTGCCGGTCCAGGATGCGGTTCGGGTCGGATAGCCGTCCGGCATTGGCCACTGGTAGAGCGGTTCGCCCATCTTCGATAGATGCTCTTGGAGGGCCGATCCTCCGTCCGTCTCTGCATCGAGGGCCCGCATCGCAGAAACCATGTAGTCGAACGGCCGCTTCAGAATCGGAGGCGACGACAGGAGCTCGGACGACTTCAAAATCGGCCGGAGCATCGCTCGGATGTCTCCCCGGCTTTCCAAGTAGGCTTTGGCGGTGGGCTGCACCCATGCATCGCCGGCAGACCCCAAGAAATAGGCGCAGAGCTTCTCCGCCAGGTGCTTTGC
>JARLGV010000044.1 GCA_031292555.1 Fimbriimonas sp. | reverse complement strand
TAACTACGCCGATCGTGTCCTCATAGTCGGAGGAGTCGAGCTTAACATCGAAGAATGGGCTCAATGCACCGGATTCCCCTGAAGCAACTAAAATCTCCTTACGAACGGTGGCTCCTAGCGGATCGGCTGGATCGGCAAATGTGGGAGTCAGCGGCTTGATTTCGCCCTTTTTGAAATAGAGGCGGAGCACCTTGGCCCATTCTCCGCGCTGGATGATCAGCTTGGGAATGGAGACGTCGGAGGGAATCTTGATCGCACTGACGTACGCTAGTTTCTGACCGGGCTTGATGTTGATCTGGTCAGTCTTTTGCGTGCCCTCCTTTTGGAACGTCGCCAGACCGTCGTGATTGACGTCACCTGAGTCGATCGCTGTCCACTTCAGTGTCCAAAAGTTGGCGGTGAGATTTGTCGGATTCGGATTCTGCAAGGTGTAGTGAAGGACGAGGAACTTCTCGGTGCTCTGCGGCCAAATAATGTCGCTGCCATCCAGAATGCGCGCTGTGCTGTACTCGGCGGAGAGTAGCGTGAAGTTGATGGATCCGCCTCCCTTGCCAATGGTGTAGGTCACGCCGACTTTGCCATTGTCTCCGGCCATCTGCGGAGTCCCCTTGACGTACTGCTTCTGAGCCGAGGACTGAGCGGCTACCGACGAAACGCCGACCACGCCGAATGCGAGCAGGGCGATCGACAAACGAAATAAACCAATACTATTCAAAGCAACCTCCCACGTGGCTGCGTATTGTCTCTATGCCTCAGTCGTGTTTTACCACTGCTGTATCAGTTGTGTGGAGTTCGAGTCTGAGACAAGCTCAAAAGCGCGAATTCTCAAGGAAGTTCGTGCGCAAATGCTACCAAAGCACCTGCGTCCAGCCAGGTTTCGCTGGTGGCTCAGCGGTCCTGTTCATTCCACAGAAACGTGATTGGCTAGGGAAACGGCACTGGCGACGCTGACCTCACGCACGCGTTGGGCAAGGTTCTTGGGACAAACGAGCACGCCTTCTCTCGTGTTTACCACGATGCAGTCCTTGAGCCCAATCACTCCCACTACGGAATCTTCGACGTCGTTCACGATGATGCACCCCCGTGACTCGATGACGGCGGTGCACCCTTGTAGAGTGTTGCCGAGGAGGTCCGTCGAAAACGAGCGAGCCAGCGCATCCCAGGAGCCCACGTCATCCCATGGAAACGACGCAGGGATCATGCTCACGCTCTCAGCGCGTTCCATAACCGCGAAATCGAACGAGATGTTTGGAATCGTCTCAAAAGCCCGGATGGCCTCCAGGTCGTCGTTCCTGCCGAAAGCCGCAATGATCCTCTCGTAGGCTTCATAGACAACTGGTTGACAATGGCGCAACGCCTCTCGAAACGAGGCAAGCGTGTAGAAGAGCATTCCCGAGTTCCAGAAGAAATTGGGGCTCGCAACAAATTCCATGGCACTTTCGAGGCTTGGCTTTTCACGGAAGGAGCTCACGGGGACCAATGCTCTGCCATTCGTGGAGGGTTCGGCTTGCATATATCCGAAACCGGTCTCGGGTCTCGTCGGTGGTATGCCGAGCGTGACCAGTCCACCATCTTGCTCGGCGGCTGAGAGTGCCATCGAGACATCTCTCCGGAAGATCTCGACGTCGCCGATCTTGTGATCGGACGTCAGAACTGCTACCGTTGCCTCGCTCAGGCCACGATGATGCAGGACTGCGGCAAGCCAAACCAGTGCACCCAGTGTGTTGCGCTTGGTCGGCTCGGACACGACGTTGTCGGCATTGAGCAGATCGGCCTCCCGTATCGGCTCTGCCAACTCGCGCGAAGTACTGACGAATATCCGATCCGTCTCGATCAAGCCACGGACTCGATGGACCGCTTCCTCAAGCATCGTCATCTTGGGATCGGTCAAGTAAAGCAGCTGCTTCGGCCGACCCGGCCGGGAAAGCGGCCAAAATCGCTCGCCCGACCCTCCAGCCATGATCACGGCAACTCGTTCGCCGGCCATCTTTATTTAGTCCCACTGGGCCCAGTGAACTCCGCTCTCTGACCCGCCACGCCCGTAAATTCCGTTCCATCGCGGTCGAGCCAATTCAGCATCTGGCGGATACTGCCGGTAGCCACGCATATGCAGCAATCGGCGCCACCGTAATACACGTTGATCGTGTCATTGTCGGGCCCGACCGTGTACCCGCAGGGAAACACCGCGTACCCGACGTCGCCGACGATCTCATAGGACTCCTCGGGAGCGAACATCCAGGTTTGCGCTCGATTGATGCATTTGGCTGGGTTCTTCAAGTCGAAAAGGGCTAGGCTCAATCGGTACGTCGAACCGGCCGCATGAGTCCGTACCCCGTGATAAAGCATGAGCCAGCCACGATCGGTCTCAATTGGTGGTGGAGAGAGGCCGATCTTGTTCGCATCCCACCACCCGCCCTTCCTTGCCTGAAGCATCGGACTGTGGTTACCCCAGTGCTGAAGATCCGGCGAGTAGGAAACCCAGATATTTGCGCCGGATTCCGTGATCGGCCGATGGATCAGCGCATAGTTGCCATCGAATCGACAGGGAAACAGGGCCGCGTCCTTGTCGTCGGCTTGCATCACTACGCCGTACCGGCGAAAGGTTCGGAAGTCTTTTGTGCTGGCAACCGACACGGCCGGGCCGCTACGTCCAAACGCGGTGTAGGCGATAAAGTACTCACCCTCCTCCGGGATATAGGTGATTCGGGGGTCTTCGATTCCCCACATTTCCTCCGGGTGGTTGTCCGGATCTGGCGCCAACGTCGGCGTAGGGTCGATCACCCAGCCATCGAAGCCGTTGGCCGACCTTGCCGCACACAGGTGCGAGAATCCCCTTCGGTCCTCTACCCGGCACAAGAGGAGCGTCGTTCCATCTTCCATGAGCGTGGCTCCTGGATTGAAAACGGAATGGACCGGATAGGGCCATTGCTCAGCAGTAAGAATTGGATTCTGAGTGTGCCTCCTAAGGAGGACCTCAAATTGATTTGACATAATAATCCCGCCCTAAAGGGCCAAGGCATTCGGAACGACGACGACGCCCGTCGCCTGCCGCATCTCTAGTGAGGCGCAAAGAAACGCAAGAGTAGACTCTGCACCCTGATTCTCATTGGTTCTGTCCTCGTGCAACCCGTCCCTACACCCTCCCGACACCGCATCGTATAGCGGAGTGCCCAGCATGTTGTCGCCGAGGAACCAGCCATATGCGCGGTCGGCTTCATGAAGCCACGAGGAGTCGGAAGTTGCATCATAGGCTGCAAGATAAGCCGAGATCGAGTCCCATGCCTCAAGCGGCTGCTGGTCGAACATCGCCGAACCACTTGGCTTTGCTGCCGACTGCTCGGAGAAGTAGCTTTGCGTGCCGATCGGTGCAAACACGCCAGATTCGGCGGTCTGCTTCTTCGCCAGCCAAGAGAGCGATTCAATGCCAGCACTAACCATAGCCATGTTTCCGCGTGCCTGGCCGGCAACGATCAGCGCCTGGGACAGGCGCGCATTGCCATAGGTGAGGGTTTCCTCGAACCACTGCCAGTGCTCAGTTGAACAGGCATTGTAGAGTTCGTGCAGTCGGTCGGACGAAACGTTCCTTAACTGAATGGCCTTTTCGTCCAGAGGAGACGTTCGCAGAACTTCAATCGCTCCAAGAACGGCATAGGCCCAAGTACGAGGGCTGGTAGTGTCGGCGATCGCATCACAACCCCGTTCGAACATAAGACAAGCTGCCTTCCTGAAGTTGTCGATCGGGCATCGGCCGATAATCGTCCCAAGTGCCCAAAGCGAGCGCCCTTGTGAGTCTTCGGAACCCGCTTCCTCAAGCCAGCGGTGACCGTAGTCCATGAAGTTCCGGAACCGACCGGTCGCCGGGTTGAACGCGTCGCACACAAATGCCAAGTAAAGTGCCTGCGATCGGGCGAGTTCTGCGGTCAGCGGTCGTTCGTCAGCGATGTAGGCGGTCAGCATCAGAGCACGAGCGTTGTCATCCACACAGTAACCCTCCGACCTGTTTGGAACCGTAAAGGTTGCATGTTGAAAAATTCCCACGTCGTTGGTGAGTGCGTATAGATGCTCGAATTGGAGAGTGGGGATCCTCGAGCGCACCAGATACGACAATCCAGCGGACGCATGCCCCGAAGGACGTTGCAGCACCGCTTGGCTAAAGCACTCCATCGTTCGGCGAGCGACCTCCGACCACCGCATCGTTTCACCGTGGGAAGCTGCTTGACGAGCCATTTCCTGGCTCTGGACCGTGTTCTCTACGATGTTGAACACAGCCTCTGAGATCGCCGCCGGGTCCATGAACGGAACGAGTATCCCGCGACCTTCCGCCAGCAACTCTTCGGCATAGGGATAGGGGGTCGAGATCACGCACTTGCCCGCTCCAACTGCGTAAGCCAAAGTACCCGAAGTAATCTGCTCGCGGTCGATGTATGGGCTGATGTAGATGTCGGCTGCACCAAGGTAAGCGGTCAGTTCGGCGGAAGTGACGAACTCATTGACGAACCGAACATTCTCGGCAACACCCAGAGATTCAGCCAACCGTTCCAAACTTTCTCGGTAAGTCTCCCCTGACAGAGCTTTCACGTGAGGGTGGGTCGCACCCAGCACGACGTACGTGGCGTCGGGGTACTTCGCGACGATCGCAGGCAGGGCTCGAATCACATACTCAATTCCCTTGCCAGGCGAGAGCAATCCAAAGGTAAGAAGCATCGGCCCCGGAATATTGAGAAGGGTTCGCAAGACCCTTCCGGCGAGAGGGCTGAAGTCTGGGATGCCATGCGGTATCAAGTCGATCTTCTCAGGTCCGAGACCATACTCGTGGCCGAGGATCTCCACTGCTCTTCCGCTCATCACGATGACCCGTTCGGATAGTTCGAGAATCTCAGCCAAGATCGC
The DNA here is from genome assembly GCA_031292555.1 of Fimbriimonas sp. Classification (GTDB taxonomy): domain Bacteria; phylum Armatimonadota; class Fimbriimonadia; order Fimbriimonadales; family Fimbriimonadaceae; genus Fimbriimonas. The sequence goes on along the minus strand of JARLGV010000044.1, from coordinate 5,315 downwards.
CTTCTGACTCGGAGAGGGCTGGCGAAGCACGGTGTGGAGGGTAACGACGATCGGAAGCCGGGATTCGCGAAGCAAGGTTAAGAGAAATCGACCCGTGTCGCCGCCGAAGATCCCGTACTCGTGTTGAACGGAGAGCACATCATAAGATTCGTCGTTCAGGATCTTGCTGGCACGTCGGTAGGAAAGGATGTCCTGCTGCGGGATTTCATATCGAACTGCGTCGGAATAGGCATATCCGGTCGCATCGCTCATCGCGATCACGTCAACTTGGGGTTCGGTGGGTACCGAAAGAAGGGCGTTGGTCAGGTCTGCCGTAAAGGTAGCGATTCCGCAACGTCGCGGTGGATAGTTTCCCAGGATGGCGATTTTTGAAACTGACGGTAAACTTTTGTCTACATGTGGCTTCACAAGCCACTATACCCTTTTCTACCTGATCGTTCCTTTTGCCCAGTTTGGGCACTCAGCGAATCAACCAGTTCGCCGGCCTCTTTGGAACGGCTTTCATTCGCCAATGAGGGCTAGCCCGGAGACTGGCGGATTGCGATCGGCACGTAACCAACCTCAAGACCCTTTGGGGGCTTGACGATGAGGGCGGGATCGATTTCGACGAGTCTTCCGACTTTTGGAGGCGGCAAATACTCCTTGTTCAGGGTCCAATTGGCTTGGATTTTCTCGGCTATGATTTGGAGACGCTCCCTCTCGCCTGCGCTCAAATCGGCGTCTTGGAGAGCTGGTTGGTCGATGAAGCGGTACCAGCTATACGTCACGACACTGCCGTCACTTAACCTAACGTGGAACGGACCTGCCTTGGGTCCGGGCATCGTCCATGCCGAGCCCGGCCCCTCGGGCGAAGCATAGGATTGGATCGACTCCGCCCGCGGAAATGCCGCCGACCGCAAGCCGGTCTCTTCGGGGACGTCCTGCTCCCGGACCGCGATCATCCTTCCTCCTTCCTCTCGGAAGTACTCGGGGAAGGTTCCCCGCCGCATTTGTTTCGACCACGGTTGGAGCGCAGACTTGTCCCATTCCAAGCCGAAGGTCGTTCGGTCCAGCGCCTTCGTGCCGACACGGCCCGTGAAGCCAGAGATCGGCAGGTGGGCTTCTCCTTGGCGTAGCGACAATTCGTTCGCCGTCACGGTAGGGGACGATGCTCCAACGAGATCGAATCGTCCCTCCGGAACCGATCCTCCCTTGAGCCAGCTTTCCACCTGGCGATAGATGGCATCCTTCGAGTAGTGGGTCAGGTCGTGGATCAGGATCGTGCGTCCCTGCTCGTCGGCTGGAAACTGGAGGGTCGGGATCTTCGTGTAGGTCACTCCCTTCGCGTCCTTCGAGACGTATCGGGGCACTGTATTGACCTCGATGGCCCCGCCTGTCACAAGGCCGGGCCGACTATCCAGACCCCGCTTGGCAGCGGGCGGGTACTTCCGAGAGATCCGACTCCAGGTGGCGGGGGTGAAGAAAGCGACCGGTCCCTTGCAGTTCATGGCGTTGACAAACAGGGTCCAGCTTTGGTCCCCCGTGGGAACTCCGTATCCGGCCGTACTCTCCTTTGCCCGAATGAGGGGGAGCGCCATCCACGCGTAACCAAGAACGTCTCCATTCGTTCCGGCCCGGAACGTGAAGCCGTCCGGTGGAACCAGAATGCGCGAACTCAGTTGGGCGATCCCCATCTGGTCCACCGGGAATGCCTCCGTGTTCCCAAATCCCCATCCCGGCGACGAGATCTCGTGGTTGTATCCATCTGGAGTCCCGTTCATGCGAAACTTCGCGGTCGTCGATCCAAATCGGGTGCTGGCCCAAAACCCCAATCCTCCTTCGATGGTCTGGAACACGTCTCGGTAGCTCGGGCCGCGCTCCGGCCAGTTGTCCCGCGCAACGGTTCCCTTGGGTAACAGCGGATACTCGATCTCTCTGTTGTCTGGCACGATCCAAATCGAGGCGAGCCCGATCTGAAAATCGCGAATGGGCTGGGTAGTTAGCGGCCATGCCGTCGCATAGAGACTCACACCGTAGCCGTACTCCTTGGGCGGAGCCGTCACCTCCATGCTGATATAACCTTCCAGTCCGTTCGAGACCAACCGCGGTTGGGAGGCTTGGCCATAGCGACCTCCCGTGACGGTGAGAGTCGTAGAGACAAGGGAAGCAAGAACATGAAGGATAACCATGGATGATCTCCCTAAGTCTGCCCCATCAGACGGGCTGAGTCGCTAACGTGCAGTCGAGGAAGTGATTCCATTGCGCATGACGGGTCAATTGGATGAGCACTCCATGAGCCCGGTTGTCCGAAACCACGCTCGAATGCACGGCATACGAACCAGAGGGATTGTACGGTGGCCGGAAAGCGGGTTGCCCGGGCTAACCGCCGCCGCCTCTTCGGCCGGTAAGAACAGCGCTATTCCTGGTAACCCCACATCCGGCATATTCCACAAATCAGATGAGTCGATACACAAGTGCTGGTTCGGTGGATGGCGATCCCTATAGCCTAAGCTCCGCCGCTTGGCGGCGGTCGGATCGCCGTGTATCGGCATTCAGATAGGACGATCTATGGCTGGGCTGAAATCCAAATCGTCCCAAACCTACTTCAAGCCAGAACCCTTGCGCATGCGGTCGGGTGGAGCGTGAGGGTCTTCGCCAGGTAGCCGGGCGGGAGGCGCTGTCTTTGCATTGGGCGAGACAGGGATTTCGTCGTGCGAGCATCCCACTAAGGTCAAAGCACTTACGCCAAGGGCAATTGCGAATGCGATCAGAACTCGTTTCGTTATCATATTTCACATGCCGCCGGCCCAGGTCACATAGATACAGCGGTGACTTGGGCTAACGACTTCCCTGAATTCCTAGCCAGACTTCGAGACACCATCCCACGTTGCGCTGAACCAGTATCGGTTAGGCAATACGGCTGGCGTCGTGACGCCGACGTTGTACGGGTCGACATACTTAAGATTGACTTTGAAGTACTTGACGTGCCCATCGCCAAATCCAAAGATGTTGCCGCCATTGTGCCGAGCGCCATTAGGCATGTCCGAGTTCCAACCACTGGAAGGGTTGCAGCGCGTATCGTAGACCGCCGTGTGCAGGGTCTGCCGAGGAGTGTCGGCAGTGTCGCCAACGAGCGCAAATTCCGCCGGCGTAGTCATGATCGACATGGAGTTGCCGGGGAGAGTACCGTCGGCCAGACTTGGACCAACCGCTCCGTCCCCTAAGTTCCACAGACTCGATGGGTTATTCCCGGGACCATAGCCGCTGCTCCAGTTGTATCCATAGCCCCAAACCGGTTGGGAGCCCCCGCCCTTGTTGCAGAAGTCACCGTTGCCGTCCACCGTCCGGTTCGTTCGCTCCGGGCAGAAGAAGACTTCGTAGTTCTTAACGTATGGCTGGATCATAAAAACGATGTCGTTTTGAATCCACCCTTCGAAAGGCGCGCCTTGGACGGGTGTGAAGTTCTGACCGGTTACCGCTGCGAAGTGGTCATCCGCGTCACCGGCGTACATGATAATTCCCAAGTCCAACTGCTTTAGGTTGGATACGCACGAAGTCTTCTTCGCAGCCTCTTTGGCCTGGGCAAAAACAGGAAAAAGGATCGCAGCAAGGATGGCGATAATAGCAATGACCACCAGTAACTCAATAAGTGTAAAACCCGTTGTTCGCGATACATGACGCAGCTTCATAGATCACCTCTAGCTCAAGGAAGGACATTATCAAGCAATCATTAAGTCACAGTTAAAGGCGAAGCTCCATCACAAACTCTTAAAGATAACCGGTTAAGTGAAACGGCAAGTTCGACTATTTACGCGGCGGTCTCGTTGCTTGATTTTGCAGATCTCTTCGTAAGTGCGCTCGAATCGGACAATGGGGCATCTATAAGCCCACGATGACTCCGGCTGCCCTGAAAGCGACCTCACCGGCCAGAATCGCCGCATACCGCCCGTTCATCGTCCCATGGCCGCCACCTTATCCATTATAGGGTTCTTGAATCGAATTTCGGCGATCCCATGCGTGCCGGCAGGGCCCATCGAAAAGGCCCTGTCGAAACGTGGATGGAAGGTGAACGGAGACGATAGTAAGCACGGCGACTACGGGCGATGGAGTCTGATTTCAATGACGCCATTATGCGGGCGAATCCTCGGGTCGCTTACTTCGTTGCCGGATCTGGCGCTGGCCGACATCGTCTTCACCCGCGACTCAGGGATCGACACGATGGCTTTTCCGAACTGATCGGTTACGTACCTTAGCTTGATTCGCTTCCCATGGAAGTCGGTGCACTCGATCGTAACTGTCGTTGCACCCAACTGCTTACCGCGAGCGTCGATCAGCCGACAGACGACTCTCGCGTCCTTCTCGTCAATCGGGGCATGGATCGTCACCAGGTTCGATGCGCCAGGGCGAACATCCACCGTCTGCGTGAGTTCTTCAGTCCATTGGTCGACGACCACCTTGTGAGGTCCGGGGTATGCCCTGCATTCGAATTCGCCGTTGCTATCGGTGGTGCCGCCTGCCGGAGCCATCCCTTCCATTCCGCTCAAGTGGACCCGAACGTCGAGGCCGCCTAATGGACGCCCTGCAGGGCTAACGACCCGGACTTTAAGCGGCGAGCCAGAGCCTGCTTTGAGTTCCACATCGTCGGTGCCGGAATCGTTCGTGCCCCTGGCAATAGGGACGTCGACGTGCGCCTCCGCATCGGACCAGTTGTGAGCAAAATCATGGCGAGTCTGACCCACGAGCACAAGTCTGCCCAACGGCTGGTGTTTGAGAACAAACCGGCCATTTTCGTCGGTTGGAGTGAATGACGGGGCTACTTCATTCGTTGAATAGGCGAACACGTATGAGTGCGGCGCCGGCTTGCCACCCGACGTCACCGTTCCCGATACTGTCGACGCCAGTTCGAGCACGACGGTGACCTCGTCGTCGTTTCGATGCGCTTGAATCCGTGCGGTGTTCCGTCGAATCGCAAGGTGCTCGTCCTCGACGGCTAGAAAGACACTTGCCTTGCTCGGTATGTTCTCAAGGGTCGCACGCCCGCTCGAGTCCGTTGTACAGGCAAACCGCTTGAATATCTGGGAACCCTCGCGAATTCTCTGGTAGTTGGACTCCGTGCCTAGCGCTTCGGGACCGATCACGGCGCCGGCCACCGGCCTGCCCAAAATGTCGACGGCGCGGATGCGGATAGCCTTGACCGGCATCATTGTGAGCGTGACCTTCATGGGCGCCTTCCAATAGGCGAGACCCATGAGAGCCCCACTTTTGAGCCCGACGATGTTTGAGGCCCGTTCGAGGTGGAATTCCCCTTTCGAGTCGGAAACGACCTCGACGAGCGG
>JARLGV010000043.1 GCA_031292555.1 Fimbriimonas sp. | reverse complement strand
GTAGGTGAACCCATAGTGGTTGTGGTCGCGGCCGTTCATCTTTCCGGCATTCGAACCTGGAGTGGGAAGTTCGACGGTCGGCGTTCGGCCGAACTCGCCTCCCCAGATGACCAGCGTTTCGTCCAGCATGCCGCGCTGTTTGAGATCGGTGAGCAAAGCCCCGATCGCCTGGTCCGATTCCTGAGCCAAGCGTCGGTGCTGCGCCTCCAAGTCGTCATGGCTGTCCCACGGCTGCCCATCTCCGTGATATAGCTGTATGAACCGGACTCCACGTTCCGCCAGGCGCCTCGCCATGAGGCATTGCCTTGCGAACACGCCCGATCCATACATCGATCGAATCGCTTCCGGCTCCCGATCGACGTCGAATGCATCGGTGGCTTCCGTCTGCATCCGGTAAGCAAGTTCAAAGGACTGAATTCGCGCCTCCAACTGCGGATCTTGCTCGCGCGTTGCCATGTGACGGCGGTTCAAACCCTGGACAAGATCAAGTTGCTTTCGCTGGTCGCTGGACAGAGTGTAGTGGTTCTTGATGTTCTGAACGAGCTTTTCGATGTCTGTTTGAACCGGATCGATATACGTGCCGGCAAGGACGCCGGGCAAGAAGCCGGCTTGCCAGTTCTGGGTCTCTTGGATCGGAAAGCCCCGAGGGCACATCGCGACAAATCCTGGAAGGTTCTGGTTCTCGGTCCCCAAGCCGTACAGGACCCATGAACCCATCGAAGGCCGGACCATGCGCGCCTCGCCGCAGTTCATCAACATAAGCGAGGGTTCGTGGTTCGGTACGTCCGCATACATCGAGCGGATCACCACCATGTCATCGACATGCTTGGCGACGTGAGGAAAAATGTCGCTCACTTCGATTCCCGACTGTCCGTATTTCTGAAAACCGTACGGCGATGGAAATGCGGCGCCTGTCTTGCGTTCGGTCGGAAGGTGGAGCGGGATCGGTTGGCCGGCGTACTTCCTCAGGGACGGCTTGGGATCGAACGTATCGACCTGAGACGGCCCACCATTCATGAACAGGAAGATCACGCGCTTGGCCCTTGCGCGAAGAGGCGGGCTCTTCGGAGCAAGCGGATTGAACGACTCTACTACCCGGTGCTGGGTAGTCGGCACATGGGCGGCGAGGGCAGATTCGCCTAGAAGGCTCGCGAGCCCCAATGCCGCGAATCCGTTTCCGACTCGGCCCAACAGGTCCCGGCGGCTGAGAAAGAGGTCTCGAAACGGATCATTTGGATCGAATTGGGACATGGCGCTTCTATCTAGTCTACAGGCGTTTCGGCGGCGCGGCGAGTTCAATCCACGAACATGAATTCGTTAGTCATCATCAACGCCTGGATATACAGCGCCAAGCGATTCGTTGGTTCATTCGAGGGCGGTCCGAAGTCTTTGGCGGCATCCCAAGTGCCTTGCCCGTTCAGCATCCGGACTACCGGCGACCACTGGAAGCTGTCGTAGGCATCGGTGCTCATTGGATCCAAGACGAAATCGAGCAAGTCTCCCTTGCTTACCGAAACAGACGCGACTCCTGTGGAGATCACTTGGTTATGGGCCGGCCATTCGCCAACAAGGCCGTATCGGCTGGACACGACTCTTGCTCGCACTCCATCGCCTTCCTTTTGACGATGGGCCAGCAGCCCCGAAATACTCACTGCGCCGTCAACCGGAGCAGTCCAGCGCCGGATTGCCGAATGGGCTTCATCTTGTCCGGGGTGTCCTCCGACTGCGTTCAAGGTCAGATATCCGATCTTCGGGTCTGGGAAGGCGTCGCTAAAGCGGTAGCTGTTCTCGGCGAACTTGGAAAGTCGCGAGAAACTGACCACGCGCTTAGCTGACGGATCATAGCCGCCGTAACCGTAGGTCCACACAGATTCCGGCGCTGGCACAAACGCATTGCGGTTGGAGCCAAGATAGGCAAGCGCGGCCGCAGTCTCCACCCGATCCGGCAGACGCTGGAACAGCCGCAGGTACAGCTTACGGACGCACTGGGCATCGCTAGAGGCCGAGCGGATCTCGGGCAAGGCTCCCAACGCCTGGGATGCGGTGACGCTGAAACTCGAATTCATGAAGAACAGTGCTTGTTGTGGCACAGTGGTCGCAAATCGCTTGGCGTTTGTGCTGTCGGGAGAGGCGAAATCGAAAGTTCGAAAGATCCCCGGAAGATTCTGCCGTTCGATGAAGCCATACACCGCTCTTCGAGGGGTAAACGGGGCGGCCCAAAGGTCGACCGACCGGCCCCCGGCTCGACTCACATCAAGCAGCCCCGCCGCTGCCTCAAACGTGTCACGCATTTCCTCCAAGTCCAGCCGATGTCTGTTCATGCGACTCCACAGCCGGTTGTCGGGGTCACGCTCTAGCGTCTGCGGAGACGCATCAGACGATTGACAGTAGGTCGACGAAGTGACGATCAGTTTCTGAAGCCGCTTGATCGACCAATTGTTCGACATGAACGACCATGCGAGATAGTCCAATAAGGCTTGGTCGGTTGGGCGCTCGCCTTGGTGCCCGAAATCGGAGGGTGTTCGCACAATGCCGGCGCCAAAATGATCCTGCCAGACTCGGTTGACAAACACTCGCGCCGTCAGCGGGTTGGCTTTTGAGGCAATTGCTTCCGCTAACTCAAGTCGACCGCTGCCACTGGTCCAGTGGGGTCGCTCCACATCAGGCTTTGATAGCGCAAGCAGAAAGCGGCGAGGAGCCGCGTCGCCACGATTATTCGGGTTCCCACGCTTAAAGACGACGCCGTCTTCGCACTTGACATTGTCCTTCATCGCCATCGCGAACTCCGGAGACGGCGGCGCGTGGGACTGCAAGTCGACGATCTGGCGTCCCAATTCATCGACACTCTCGCGGGCCGAACGGTCGAAGGCCGGTTCGAGGTTCTTGAGGGCGGCAGCGTCTGGAAGCTGGTCCTCACGCAACGCCTGGAGTGCCTGGAGGACCGATACCGATAGTTTCTGCGCATCGACGGGAATCTTGAGTTTGCGACGAAGCCCCGCCATTTGACTGGAAAGCAGATTATCGCGACTCGTCTTTACATCCCGGAGCTTCCTTTGATAGTCAAGCCACGGCTGGGTAACCACTCGATCAGATATCGGCTCCTGTGATTCCTCGGATGAGTTGAACACCGCATAGAGCGAGTAATAGTCTTGGGTGGGTATCGGATCGAATTTGTGATCGTGGCAACGTGCACAGCCGACCGTCAATCCTTGGAAGCCTCGCATCGTCACGTCGATACGGTCGTCGATGATGTCCGCGACATTGCCGATGAAGCGACGTCCCAGCGTCAAATAACCTAGAGCGGCCAGTGATTTCAATTCCTCGCTACTACGAACCTTGGCCAACCGGTCCGCCGCGATCTGGGCTACGACGAACTTATCGTAAGGCAGATCCTCGTTGAACGCTTGGATTAGCCAGTCTCGATATGTGTAGGCGTTGGGGTAATTCCTGTCCTCCTGGAAGACGTACCCTTTCGTATCGGCATACCGAGCGACGTCCATCCAGTGGCGGGCCCAACGTTCCCCGTACCGCGGCGAAGCCAAAAGTCGGTCGACGACTTTTCCATATGCGTTCGGAGATCGGTCTGTCAGGAACGACTCCATATCGGATTCGTTTGGGGGAAGTCCGGTCAAGTCATAGGTTACTCGTCGGAGCAGCGTTCGGCGATCGGCCGGCGGAGCTGGCTTCATGTGGGCGGCTCGCAGTCGGTCCAAGACATATGCGTCGATCGGGTTGGCAACCCAGGAAGCATCACCCATGTGAGGAACGACGGGCTGACGGACCGGTTGGAAGGACCACCAAACCTCCTTGGTTCTTGGGGCGGGTGTCACGCTTGTGGGCCATGGGGCGCCGTCCTGAATCCAAGCGGAGAGATCGGCGATCTGGTCGGCAGACAGCTTTGGACCGCTCGGCGGCATCTTAAGGTTCGTGTTCTGACGAACCACGTGCATAAGCAAGCTCTTATCGGGCGAGCCCAGAACGATTGCCGGCCCTCGGTCTCCGCCCTTAAGCAGACCGGCCTTGGAGTCGAGGCGTAAGCCCGATGAATGGGCTCCTCCGCCATGGCACGCGTAGCAGTTGGACGCAAGCACCGGACGAATCCTTGCTTCGAAGAAATCCTCCTGTGTCTTGGTAGGCGCCGTGGAAGATTGAGGCGAATTCGGTAAGTTGATCGCCGCCACCAGGCCGGTCACGCTGAGTGCCAGGAGACCGTGTGAGAGGCGGCGTGAGCGGGATAAGTAGGTGCGGGAAGCCATGGTCATACCGGGAAAGCAGACGAGGACGTCTCAGCACGGAGGCGCCGATTAAGCTTAACAGAAGGCACAATCATTCGGTAGGTCGCTGCGATTAGGTCTCCAATCCGGTTCGAACGTGATTCGGAACCATGAAGTCGATCCCAGCGGGCACGATCCCGAATTCGACTGGCGTCGAACCGATTTCTTCTCCGTCGGCCAACACGGGAAGAGCGGTCGAAGACCTCACTGTCACCTTCGTTCCCCGATAGGCATAGACCTTGGGATGGGAAAGGTGAGTGCCCTTGAAGACTCTGGGGAATGCGCGAAGAAACTCCAACGGCGTGACGTCTCCAACGACAATGATATCGAATGCGCCGTCGTCGAGTTTCGCCTCCGGCGCCACTCTCATTCCACCGCCATAGCTGGTCGCATTGGCTACCGCGCACAGCATCGCCGTGTGTTCGAAACGCTTGCCGTCGATCTCGATCTGGACGTCCGCAGGTTTGAATTGTGCAAGCGTCTGGGCAACTGCGGCAAGGTAGGCGGCGGTTCCTCTTAGGCGCTGGAATCCGTAATTGACCCGGCGCGCCACTTCGGCATCGAATCCGCAACCGGCGATATTCACGAAATACCCACAACCGATTTTGCCAAGATCGATCCGACGAGGGGAGCCAAAAATGATGGCATCAATGCCATTGGTTACGCTTGTTCCGATACCCAACGCTCGAGCTAGATCGTTACCCGTTCCCATCGGTATAACGGCGGCGATCGCGTTCGATCCGACCAGCCCGTTCACAACGTCCCCGACCGTCCCGTCCCCCCCTGCCGCCGCAACAATTTCGGCCCCGTCTTCTGCCGCGGCACGCGCGAGTGCCGAACCGCTGCCCGGAACGAGTTGCCCGGTTCGGATGGATTCTCCCGGGCATTTGGTCTGCAAAACCGACCACGACACGTGAATACCTTGCTCGATTGCACGACGAGCCGCCATTTCGAGCGCATCGTGAAGCATCGAAACTTTCGATCCGTTGCGCCCGCGACATGCCGCTGGATTGACGATCACGACGATCTTGCGTGAGGGATTTAGCACCTTACTATTCACGCCAGATCCTTAGTTCCGGTCGCCTGGATGGGCATGTAGTCGGATGGAATAGGAAATTCGGGACATGTACATTATTCTTGGCATTATCGCGCCAATTCGAACAAAACGACTTACACGCAACGTCACCGGGCAAAAACTGTCCTACGTTTGTGTCCATAATTGGCGATGCAACGGACGGACGTCGAAAATCCGGACTATTTTCACAAAGTCGTGGATTGTCAGTGGGCTTGTCCTGCCCACACCAATGTGCCGGAATATATCCGGTTAATCGCTCAGGGCAGGTTTGACGATGCGTACATCGAAAACCGAAAGTCGAACGTATTTCCTGGCATTTTGGGCCGGACATGCGACCGCCCATGCGAGCCGGCATGTCGGCGAACCAGGCTAGACGGCAAGCCGGTCGCGATCTGCCGACTGAAGCGGGTTGCCGCCGATAACAAGAGCGATATCTCTTCCCGAATTCCGAAGGCGCCCGAGGTCAAGAACGGCAAGCGGATCGCTCTGGTGGGCGCTGGCCCATCGTCGCTAACCGTTGCGAACGATTTGATGCCGCTTGGATATGAGTGCACGATTTTCGAGAAAGGCCCAAGACCTGGGGGTCTGATGCGGATCAATATCCCTTCGTTCCGACTGCCCGAAGAAGTTCTGGACGAGGAGATCGGCTACATCGTGGACATGGGCGTCGAGATGAAGTACCAGACGCCAGTGAACAGCTTAAGGGAACTGCTCGATTCCGAGCAGTATGATGCGGTCTTCGTCGGAAGCGGCGCTCCAAAGGGCAAAGAACTCGTCATTCCCGGCCGATACGACTCCGACCAGATCTTCATCGGGATCGAGTGGCTCGAATCCATTCACTTTGGACATGTGACGAGCGTCGGCGACCGTGTCCTGATTATCGGAGTCGGCAACACGGCGATGGACTGCTGCCGATCGGCCAAGCGGCTTGGAGCGACAAGCGTTAAGGTCATTGCCCGCAAAACGCGGAAGTACTTCAAGGCTTCGCCATGGGAACTAGAAGACGCCGAAGAGGAGCAGGTTGAGATCGTCGAGAACCTGCAGCCAGTCCAATTTCTATACGAGGACGGTAGGTTGGTCGGCATGGAGTTCGATCAATTCCATTCCGAGGAGATCGATGGCAAGCTTGTGCAAACGTCGATTGGCCGCGTGACGGTTCCATGCGACACCGTCGTGTTGGCGATCGGACAAGACAACGCGTTTCCATGGATCGAGCGGAACATCGGTCTCGAGTTTGGAAAGTGGGACATGCCAGTCGTCGATCCCAAGACGTTTATGTCGACTCGCGAAGGTGTGTTCTTCGGTGGTGACGCGGCCTTCGGACCGCTGAACATTATCTGGGCAGTCGAACACGGACACCAGGCCGCGATATCGATTCACAGGTTCTGCATGGGTCTTCCAGTGACTGAGCGTCCGCTGAATCAGTTCTCGTTGCGCAGTACCAAGATGGGCCTCCACGAATGGTCTTACAGCAACGACTACAGTGGGGCAACCCGCCAGAAGATGCGTCACATTGAACTGACTGCACGCTTCCAGAACATGACGACCGAGGTAGAGCAGGGCTTTACACCCGAGCAAACCAAGCAAGAGGTCGAACGATGCTTGAACTGTGACGTCCAGACGCACTTTACCGACTCTCTTTGCATCGAATGCGATGCGTGTATCGACATTTGCCCGGTGGACTGTCTCACCATCGCGCCCGACGCAGAGGAATCTGAGCTTCGAACAAGGCTAACCGCTACCGCAACTCAAATGGATCAGGCGCTGTTCGTCTCAGGCGGCCTCAAACAGACAGGACGTGTAATGGTAAAGGATGAGAATGTCTGCCTGCACTGCGGGCTCTGTGCTGAGCGGTGTCCAACATTTGCTTGGGACATGCGCAAGTTCACGCTTCAGTTGCCTTACGCCAAGGATGCAATGCTTCCGATGGCAGTTGGCATTGGGGTAGGCGTCCAATGACTTCCGGTGTCAACGAATTCGCAATCAAGATCGCGACTGCAAACGGTACGGGTTCGGGCAGCGCAAACTCCCTGATAATGCAGGCGATCTTCCGAATGGGCATTCCCGTAACCGGCAAGAACCTTTTCCCTTCGAACATCCAGGGCCTGCCCACCTGGTACGAGATCCGAGTCAACAAAGATGGATACACGGGCCGCACTCCAACGTTCGACTTTATGGTCGCGCTTAACAACGCTACATACGCCAAAGACGTTGCCGAAGTAAAATCTGGCGGCTATCTCCTCTACGATTCGACCTGGCCATTCTCCGAAGAACTTCGGAGGCCGGACGTCACTTATATCGGTGTGCCGCTCGCTGAGATGTGCAATCTTTCGTTCAAGGGTGTGCGCGAGCGCATCTTGATGAAGAACATCGCCTACGCTGGTGCGCTGGCAGCTCTGCTCAACATCGACCCCGATATTATCGTCGAACTAACCCAAGAGAAATACTCGAAGAAGCAGTCCCTGCTCGAATCCAACCGTCGCGCGATCGCTCTCGGCTTCGATTACGTCAAGGCTCACTTCGATTGCCCGTTGCCTGTTCGGCTCGAGAAGATGGATGCTACCAAAGACAGCATCCTGATCGATGGAAACACCGCCGCCTCACTGGGCTGCGTCTTTGCCGGAGCAACCGTCGGTGCGTGGTATCCGATCACTCCGTCGACATCCCTCATGGAGGGCTTCACCAACTTCTGCCGTCGCTATCGCGTGGATACTGTGACCAAGCGCCGCAAGTATGCGATTCTTCAGGCCGAAGATGAGCTATCGGCGATCGGCATGGTCATCGGGGCATCGTGGGCGGGGGCTCGGGCATTTACGCCGACATCCGGACCGGGCATTTCCTTGATGAGCGAGTTCATCGGCCTTGCTTACTATGCCGAGGTGCCGGCAGTTATTTTCGACGTCCAGCGTACTGGTCCGTCGACCGGCATGCCGACCCGCACGCAACAGGGAGACATCATGATGTGCGCATATGCATCGCACGGCGACACGAAACACATCTGTCTCTACCCGGCCGACCCGCATGAAGCGTTTGAGATGGCGGTCAAGGCATTCGATTTGGCAGAGCGATATCAAACTCCTGTCTTCGTGCTATCCGATCTCGACATCGGCATGAATGACTGGATGATTCCCAAGCTAAAATGGGACGATTCGTATCGCCCAGATCGAGGCAAGGTTCTGTCTTCGGAGGAATTGGACGCAGCGACCAGCTTCTTCCGGTACCTCGATGTCGATGGGGACGGCGTACCATATCGAACCGTGCCAGGTGTCAACCCGAAGGGCGCATACTTCACGAGAGGCTCGGGGCACAATCAGTACGGCGCATACACCGAGGACTCCGACGAGTATCAAGAGGTTCTCGACCGAATCGCCGCCAAAGTCAAAGGGTCAGCCAAGTCCGTCACGCCACCTGCCTTCAAGCGAAAGATCGGCGCCAAGACGGGAATCGTCACCGTTGGCGGTTGCCATGGCGCGTGCGTCGAAGCTCTCGACCGAATGGCAGCGGAAGGGATCGTTCATGACTACATGCGTATCCGAGGCTTCCCATTCGATGACGACGTTCGCGAGTTTCTCGAGATGCATGAGACCAATTACGTGGTTGAACAGAATCGAGACGGGCAACTTCGGAGCTTGCTGATGCTGGAAACCGGTGTATCGGGACACAAGCTGGAGTCGATCCGCTACTACTCCGGCCTGCCACTAAGCGCCCAAGTCGTGATTAGCGCCGTCAAGGAAAAGCAAAGGAGGGCCGCATGAGCTATATCGTCAAGCCAAAAGTCCATCACCCGTCCTTGCAGAAGAATGCGATTGGACGCACCCGCCGAGACTACGAAGGTGCGATCAGCACTCTCTGCGCAGGATGTGGGCACGACTCCATCACTGCCGCGCTGGTTCAGGCTTTCTGGGAACTGGATATCGAGCCATACAAGGTCGCCAAGTTCTCGGGCATAGGCTGCTCATCCAAGACTCCAGCCTACTTTCTGAAGGAGGCACATGGCTTTAATAGCGTCCACGGTCGAATGCCCGCGGTGGCAACCGGAGCCGGTGCCGCTAACCGTGACCTTATCATGGTGGGTGTGTCCGGCGACGGCGATTCCCTCTCGATAGGCCTTGGCCAACTCTGCCATGCCGTCCGGCGCAACGTCAATCTGACGTATGTTCTTGAGAACAACGGCGTGTATGGCCTCACGAAGGGTCAGTTCTCCGCATCGGCTGATCCTGGTTCGATGAGCAAGAAGGGGGACGTCAACACCATGGCCGCGATCGACGGCGTCCTGATGGCCCTAACGCTCGGGGCAACTTTTGTTGCTCGCAGTTTCTCGGGGGACAAGGCGCAGTTGGTGCCGATTCTCAAAGCGGCGATCCGTCACAGAGGGTTTGCGTTCATCGACGTGATCTCTCCTTGTGTCACATTCAACGACCATGAGGGATCGACCAAAAGCTATGCCTATACGCGGGAGCATCAGTTGGAGGTCGTTCAAGCCGATCTCGTCCTCCCACAGGCTGAAATCGCGATCGACTATTCGCATGGTGAGGCCATGCGAGTTCAAATGCATGACGGCAGTGTCGTCACTCTTCGCAAGGTCGATGAGAACTACGATCCAACCGACCGAGACCGCTCGTATGAGGTGATTCGAAAACACCTCCTTGCTGGAGAGGTGGCGACGGGCCTGCTTTATATTTCGCCTGAGTCCGTCGACATGATGGAACAGAATGAGGCGGTGGACGGACCTCTGTTCAATCTGCCGTTCGAATCGCTCTGCCCAGGGGCGGCTGAACTCGAGAAGCTGCAAACACGCTTCCGGTAGGCCGTCGAACTAGCCAGAAGGAGCCGGGCACTTTGGGGCGTGGCTCTTTCTGGAATCACGGTTTCGGCACGTATCCGTCTGTAAGAGTCTGCAAGAAAGTCGTCAGATCCTGAACCTCGTCCGACGATAGGCTCAGTTTGCCCATCACCGTGGTGTCGACGTTCTGCTGGACCTCGGCCGGGCCGAAAACCTGACCCAATTGGCTCGTATTGTAGAAGAGAATCGCTTCGCCGAGAGATTGAAAGATCCCGTTATGGAAATAGGGCGCTGTCACTGAGATGTTCCGTAATGTCGGCACCATGAAGAGGCCCTTGTCAGTCTCCCTCGTCGTCGTGTTGTAGAGTCCATAGTCCACATAGTTCGAGCCTAGCGGGTTAAATTGTGAGGGATTCTTGTAATACGGGTTATAGGCGTTTTTCGGAAGGCCCAAATTGGAGTAAGTGAAATTAGTGAACAGCGGGGGCGTCCCGTCCGGTAGGGGCGTGCTTGAGTGACAAGTCGAGCAAAGGGCCTTTCCGTTGAACAATGCCAGCCCCCGTGCCTCGGCATCGCTAAGATGTGCGGTTCCTCTGAGGTAGGCATCGAATTTCGACGTGAACGGCGATACCTCTGGCGTGCGCTCGAAAGTGGCGATGGCATCCTGCATGGCTGCGAATGCCTGAGCGGGATCGTCGAACACGGTATCGCCGTATAGCTTCTTTATCGCTTTGGCCTCTGGGCCCACTTTAAGTTTCGCGACGACCGCGTCAATCGACGGGTTGTTCATCTCCAGCGGATTGAGCATCGGTCCCTGAACTTGATCCTCTAGCGAAGCCGCACGGCCATCCCAGAACTGCCCGCCAATGGCTCCGCCATTCGTTCCACCGTTTGGGTCGAACTTCGGCGAGAATGCCATGTACTGGACCGACGGCGCATTTCGATTTCCGAATCTTCCGGCGATGACACCCTCCGACGTCGATCCCGGCCTCGGATCGGCAAACCCCTTGTTGGCGGCATGGCACGTGCCGCAAGACATCCCCTTTGGTGTGGACAGGGACGTGTCGAAGAATATCGCCTTACCAAGCGCTGCCCTGGTCGTCTGCGTTCCATTCGAGCCGCCGAGATCCCCGACGCTAACGCCTCCGCAGCCGATAGCGACCACGATGCCGACTAACGACGAACAGAGCCAACAAACGTTGGCGTAACGTATTTGGGGAAGCGAGTTGGAAGATAATCCTTCCCTTGGTTTGATTGCCATCACTTGCGATTCTCCTAACGGATGGCAGATTACACCAGGTGCCGAGTCGATCGATTTGCCTATCCGCATTTGTGCAAGCATGGAGATTGTCTCTCCGGCCAATCGCGTACGCGAAACCGATGTGGTTGGGTTTACGGACATACAAATCCCCTCGCTTCAGCACAAACACACCCGTTCCGAAACACGTCTACCTAGTGGAAGGAATCGAAGGCACGGTTGAGTCGGCGCCGGACCTCTCCGTTGAGAGGTCAATCGTCTGCCCGACGTGGATCGGTAACCGGAGTTGTTGCTCACAATCGTGAGCCCGCCACCAAAACGGCGGTATTCGTTGAAATTGGCCATTTGCTTGATGGAACAAGAGAATGGTTTGGCTAAAACTGGGGAGAGCACATCTTGCTCTCGAATTGGGAATCGCCTCCGTCGTCGCGGGAGCCGCATTCGCACAACCGTACCGACTAATCGTAATCCAAGGGATCTCGATGAGCCCTACTTACGAGAACCACACCGCTCATCTGGTACACCGGATCGACGGACGCCTCTATAAGGGAGAGGTCGTGGTTCTTAATGGACCAGGCGGATCTATGATCAAGCGGATTGCCCATCTGCCGGGAGAAAGCATCCAACAGATCAACACCGGGTATGGGTGGGTCGACGCATCAGACATGATCGTGCCGCCCGACCTGAACAAGCACGATGCGTATCTCTCAATCCGCGACTACACAATTCCTGAGGGGCAGGTCTATGTGCTAGGCGACAATCGGTTCAAGTCGGTTGATTCTCGGGACTTCGGCCTGATCCCCGTTAACCAAGTGTGGGGAACGCTTGTCGAGCAAAGAGTGCGCGTGACCCCAAAGAAAGAGCACCGTACGGCTAGCAGGTAAGCGATCTCACACAGGCTTTCCCTACGCGGTCTTGGCCAAGCGCTCGCCTTCGGCCATCCAATCATTAAGCTTAGAGTATTTACCACTAGAGACAAATACCAGCTAGCACTTTTGCATGGACGCGCTGTCACATGACTAGTGAATACGTCGTAAATTTCAATGACAGAGGAACTAACGACTACCATGCCGCTAGTTTGAGCCGCAAGCTATAGCCTCGAAGTCGGTCACCGGAGACTTTATTCGTGAGTCCGGCCCGCCTAAACAGGAGGCTTTCTTATATGTCAAGAAATATGACCGTCCCAGTCATTCGCTTTTCCGCGTCAGCGGCAGTCGCAGCTTTGGTCTGCGCGGCAGCAATGGCTGGCACTCACAAACGTGCCAACGGCGAGATTATCGGCAAGGTCGAATTGGGATCGGGCCCCGTCGAATATGCCGTCGTCAGTCTGACTGACGTGTCCGGCAGCTTCCCTGCCCCTGCAAAGCCGGTTACGCTCGACCAAAGGGAAAAACAGTTCCTGCCCCATGTCCTCGCCATTCTGAAGGGAACGACCGTTCGGTTCTCCAACTCCGATCCGTTCCTTCACAACGTTTTCTCCAGTTCCCGGGTCAAGACTTTCAACGTTAGCCAATCGGCAAAAGGCGACTATTCGGACATGCTGTTCGACAAGCCCGGTCTGATCCCGATCAAGTGCCACATCCACGCCAACATGAAGGGATTCATCGTAGTTCTGACCAATCCATACTTCGGCGTTACGAATGAGAAGGGTCTGTTCAAGATCTCCGACGTGCCGGCCGGTACCTATACGATGAAAGTCTGGTCGGAGCATTCGAGCACGACCACTCAGTCCATCACCGTCGAGGCGGGCGGACGAGCCAAAGCGATCATCAAAGTCAGCGAATGATCTAGCTGCTCACCATCAGGCTCCGAAACCCTCGGAGCCTCTTTCTTAAATACGTTCCGAGGTTGAACTCATGTCTTTTTTGAAGCACTCGGCATGGATTGTGCCATGTATTTGCATTATTGTTCTTAGCTCCACGCCCACAAAATCGTCGGCCATACCCTACTTCGCCCGTAAGTACCGCACAACCTGTTCTCGATGCCACGTCGCCGTACCGAAGCTCAACACGTTTGGCAAGAACTTCCAACTTCACGGCTACCAACAGCCCGGCGACGCCAAGGCGGGGAAGATCGAATTTCCAGAGGACAAGAATGTCACTCTGCCGGAGAACATACCGATCGCAATGATGATGGAGAACGGCGTGGCTCTTGACCGAGCAGCCGGGAACCAAGGCTCGAACAGCATCAACAGCACCACCGTATTCCACATCTTCGGCGCAGATTCGATCGCGCCGGATATCGGTTTCTTCGGCGAGTTGGCCAATCAGGGCGGAGTCACGGACGTTGGCAAGATCTCCCTAATCTTCAGCCACCTCGGTAACCAAAACATCTTTGGACAGGTTGGCAACCTCGACATGGTCGAACACGGCGTGACCGAGCACGACCTCTTTGCCCGAACCGGCTACGGCATTCAGGACCTTGGCCTCGGCGCACTGGGTTCGCCATTCGCTCTCAGCGCACAGCGTATGGGCGTACGCGTCTATGGCTTGATCGGTTCGGACGTCACTCCCGACCTGATACACGCTAAGCCGACGGGCGGCGAACCTGCCAAGCCAGAAGGCGCCAAGTCTGAGGACGGACGACCGATGGCTCTTGCCGACTCTCAGAAGAAGGGCAAGAAGGGCGCGGACGAAGACGAAATGGATGCCGCCGACCCAATGGATAGCATGAAGGGCTTCCTGTGGGAAGTTGGCCTTTATAACAGCACCAACCTGAGTTCCGGTCTTGCGACGCAGACGGTCAACCCGGGTCCAAGCGACTACCAGGCTCGAATCAACGCGTACTTCAGCGGTGATTCTTTCATCGGTATCGCCGGGTACACGGGTCTCCAGAGCGTCGCCGGGATTCCGGGCGTAGCTGGCCCCGCCAACCGCTACAAAATGTTCGGACCCGACTTCAGCTACTACTTCGGCAAACCGTTCGAAAAGGTCCAAGGCGTCAAAGTGAAGCCGTTCAACCTACTCGGCGGATATCTGACCGGAGAAGCGGCGAACCCGACCGGCGCTGGTACATCGGTCGCGTTCCACGGCTACTTCGCCGAACTGGATTACGCCGTCTCGCCAAAGAGCATGGCCTTTATCCGGTACGACAAAGTAGATTCCAACAACCTGGGTGCGTTCATGCCTGGCGCGATCGTCGAAGGCATCACCGCCAATTACACGTACTACATTCGAACCAACTTCTGGGTTGGCGCCGAGTACACCCACGACCTCACGACCACCAAGCAAGATATGTTTGGGCTCGTCTTCGACTTCGCCTTCTAGCTTGGGAGCGCATGCACAAATGTCCCTCCTTCCGAAGCTAAAAGCGAAAGTAGTAGACGCGGGCTGGCTGCGACGCAACGTAAGTTGCCGGGCAGCCTGCCCGGTTCACACTAACGCCCAAGGATATATCGAGGCGATCGCCAACGGCGATTTCGACCTGGCCTATGAGCTTGCTCGTAGGCCGAACCCATTTGTTAACATCTGCGCGCGGATCTGCGGACACCCGTGCGAAACGGCCTGCCGACGTGGCCAACACGACCTTCCCCTATCCATTCGAGCTCTAAAACGTGCCGCCGCCGACTTTTCGGTCGGAGGGATGCAAAGGGGAGGAAACCTGAAGCCGCGCAAGAAACAGGGCAAGAAAGTCGCTGTGATCGGAGCTGGACCAGCTGGCGTCACAGCCGCTCATGACCTTGCCGTCTATGGCTACGATGTCACGCTCTTTGAAGCCTCTGGTCAACTCGGGGGCATGCTCTACCACGGGGTCCCTGAATATCGGCTGCCTCGCGAGGTGCTGAAGGCCGAGATCGACGGGTTGTTGGCGGTCGGCGTCGATGTTCGGATGAATACCCGCATCGGCGACAAGATCCAATTCAGCGACATCCGGAAGGAGTATAGAGCCGTCTTCATCGCGGTTGGAGCTCAAAAGGGCCGCGACTTGCGCATCGGCAACGTCAATGCCGACGGCGTCGTCAACGGCATCGATTTTCTGCTAAACGTGAGTCTCGGTTACAAAGTCCCGATGGGCAAACGCGTGGTCGTCATCGGTGGAGGCAACGTTGCAGTCGACGTCGCCCGAACCGCCGCCCGAGAGGCGGGAATCCTGGTGCCGGATCAAGACAAACACTACGAGCCGGCAATTGACATCGCCCGTTCGGCCATGCGCTTGGGCGCAGGCGAAGTCCACATGGTGTGTCTCGAATCGTTTGAGGAGATGCCCGCCCACGACGAGGAGATCGAGGAGACGCTTAAGGAGGGCATTGTTCTTCACCCGTCTCGGGGGCCAACGAACGTCGTCGTAAAGGACGGCAAGTGTTTCGGCCTCGAAACGGTTAAGTGCCTGTCGGTCTTCGATGAGAACCGGCGGTTCTCACCCAAGTTCGCCGAGAACTCGGCGGAAGTATTGGAGTGCGACACGATTCTGCTCGCAATTGGGCAGGTACCGGACCTCTCATTCTTGGACGAGGCAAACCAACTCGACAAGACTCCGGGCGGCTTTGTAAAGGCCGACGGCAAGACAATGGGAACGAATCTGCCAGGCGTGTATGTCGGAGGCGACGTCGCCTTCGGAGCCCGAACGGCGATCGAAGGCATCGCCGATGCGCGTCGAGCCGCGTTGTCGATTCACCGGTTCCTGGCCGGCAAGGATTTCGAGTCCGATAGCGAGAAGCCCCGATTGATTCCGGTGCCCATGCATCGCATGCCGGATCAATACGACCGGGTTCCTCGAACCGAAGTGCCGACCATCCCGATTGATCGGCGGACTGGCGTCACTGAAGTCGAAGAAGGATATACGCGCAAGCAAGCGATGGAGGAAGCATCCCGCTGCTTAACGTGCAACCGCTATCCGATGGTGGATTGGAGCAAGTGCGTTCTGTGCGGCGGCTGTGTGGACGTATGCCCATTCGGATGCCTGAAGATCGTCCCCGTCGACCGAATAGAGGAAGAGCAAAAGGTCTGCGAACTGGCGGAAACCCGCCATGGCATGTCGTTAACCGGAATGGCCGACCAATCCAGCGACACCGGCAAACGGTGGTTCGTGATGGTTAAGGACGAACAGAAATGCACTCGCTGCGCACTGTGCGTAGAGCGATGCCCAGTTGGAGCGATGTGGATGAGCAAGTACGAGGAGGAAGGATATGTCGCAATTTGAGCCAAACCAAGAGGAGGTCACCTCTCGGCGCCTCTTTCTCGGAGGCGTCTTTGCTTTCTTGGCGTCGGTCGCGTTGATCGCGCTTGGGTCGTTCAGGTTCTTGGTTCCCAATGTCATATATGGCAAGAATCAGCGATTCAAGATCGGAGTACCCAAGGACTTTCCAGACAAGCAAGCGACTTACCTGCCGGAACAGCAGATCTTCATCGTTCGAGACGGAGAGACGTTCATGGCGTTGTCGAGCGTATGTACCCACCTGGGTTGCGCGGTCCGAACCGACCCGGACAAGCAAGGTTTCTTCTTTTGCCCGTGCCATGGAAGCAAGTTCAAGCCCGACGGCACGAACTATGCGGGCCCAGCCCCAAAACCGCTTTCCGCCTATGAGATATCGATGAACAACCAGGGCGAGTTGGTCGTCGACAAGCGCGTCCAGATTTCGCCGAAGGAGAAGTACCACATATGAGCGACCAGCCCGTAGAACGGGGTCTCTGGCGTCGGATCGCGGCAGCCTATCGGACAACCGAATCGTCGCAGTATTTGCGAGATCGATCCGAGGGAAGGAAGCATTCCATCTTCTCTTCCGGCTTCGGACGAGCTCTTCGCAGCGATATCGTGCGATCCGGTCCGTGGCGCTCCGCCTATCCACGTCCCTTCCCCCAGACACCGAAGGACAACTCCGAGATCGCAATCACCAGCTTCTGGCTGCACCTTCACCCTGCTTTCATTCGGCGCGATGCGCTGAAGATCGGCGTCACCTATGGCCTTGGGGGACTAGCAGCCGGACTGTTCCTCGTGCTTGCCGTGACCGGCATCATGGAGATGTTCTACTACGTACCGGCGACCGAACATGCCTACAAGGACATGGTCGACCTTCAGCACGTGGTATCACTGGGAAAGATTCTCCGAAATATGCATCGTTGGGCAGCCCACGCGATGGTGATCATCGTGTCGTTGCATATGCTTCGCGTCTTCCTCCAGAAGGGCTACCGGGCGCCCCGACAGCTGAACTGGGTCGTTGGAGTCATCTTGCTCTGCCTCACCATGGGCTTGAGCTTCACCGGCTATTTGCTTCCTTGGGACCAGCTTGCCCTCTGGGCGGTCACCGTGGGAACGAACATGGCCGGCAGTATCCCGTTCATCGGCGATAAGGTTCGGTTCATCCTTCTCGGCGGACCATCCGTCGACCAGGCTACGCTTAGCAGGTTCTATGTCCTCCATGTCGTTGTGTTGCCCCTGGTCATCTCCATGATCATGGTCTACCACTTCTGGAGAGTTCGTAAAGACGGCTTCTCAGGAGGCAAATAATGTCGGCACCTTCAAGCGGCTCGCCTCAAGACAAGGAGTACGGCCTGCTTGGCTTTATCCAAGGGCAGCCCACCAATCTCCCCGATCCAGATGTGGAGCGGGTCTCGAGCTATCCGCACTTAGTAGTGAGGGAGTTCCTCGCATTCGGAATCATGTTGGCCGCCCTAATGGTGGTTTCCTTCCTGTTCGATGCACCTCTCGAAGAACTGGCTAACCCCGGAAAGACTCCCAATCCGGCAAAGGCCCCTTGGTACTTCCTCTCGCTGCAGGAAATGCTGCACTATGCGCCGCCGTTCATCTCCGGCGTGTTTATTCCCGGGCTCCTTGTCGTTGTGATGTGCACCATCCCTTACTGGCGAGGACGCTTCGTTCTGATGCCGATCACTTTCTTGTTGGCGACGATCCTGATCCCGCTACTCGACGGCGTGATTTGGACGGGTATCCATGCGGTCGTTCCGGAATTCGCCGACGCGACCCGCAGTTACGGTTTCCCGACGATGATCCTGCTGGTTGGCAGCGCGCTCTTCCTGGGCAAGCTGTTGCTCAGCCCCTACTTCGATGATGAGGCAAGAGTCGATCGGCTTCGCACCAAGCTGTTCCTCGTGTTTGTCGGAATCGTATTCGTGATGGTTATGATCGGACAGTACTTCCGCGGTCCGGAATGGAGGTGGGTATGGCCCTGGCAGTAAATCGGCGCAAAAAGGAAGTCCGCACCGGACTGCATATGAACTTCCTGTTCTTCTTGATGACGGTCGTCGTGCTCATCGTGATGGCGATCTCCATGTGGAAGGACACCCATCCGGAATGGATCGGCTACGCCAAGAAATTCCAAGGGCTCGAGCACACGGTTCTGCTGGCCAAGCAAGCCGAACTCCGGCAGAAAATCGACCACCCCGACTATCTGGGCGATTATCAGAAAGCCCAGAAGACGTATCTCGATGCAAAGGCAAAGTACGATGCAAACACTGCAAAGCTGGATGACATCGAAGCCAACCTCGAGGATCTGGAGACCCATGCCAACGCGGGGAACTCCGAGGAAGGGTCTGATGCGCCTCCGACGGCCGCTGGAGGCGCAAAGCCGCCTACAAAGGCGGCAGGAGCTGCTCCTGCCCCGAACAAGAGCGAACTAGACGATCTCGACAAAGAGTTCGCTTCCGGAGCCTCGAAAACCGCCGCCGGATCAAAGCCGGCAGCCGCGCAAACCGGCGCCAAGGCTTCTGATAAGGAGCTTTCGGATCTCGACAAAGAATTCGCAGATGCAGGAAAAGGCAAGCAGTCCGCACCGGCGAAGCCGACCTCATCGACAAAGCCGGCGACTTCTGCGAAGGCTTCAAACAAGGAACTGGACGATCTCGACAAGGAGTTTGCCGATTCCGGAAAGGGAAAGCAGGCTTCCAAGCCTGCTACGGCAGGTCAATCGTCCAAGCCGGCATCCGGTTCCAAAGGGTCGGATAAGGAGCTTGCCGATCTCGACAAGGAATTTGCCGACGACAGCAAGGGCAAACAGACCCCTGCAACGTCGTCCACTACGTCATCAAAGTCGGGCGGTGCGGATAAGGAAATGGCCGACCTCGACAAGGAGTTCGCCGACTCGAAATCCGCACCTAAAGGCCCCACGCCTGGCACTTCAACCGCGCCGGCGTCTGCAACGCCTGCCACGAAGACCGCGCCAGCCGCCCCTTCATTCGAAGAGGCCGACTTCAAAGTCGATTTGGAGGGAGCGAAGGCAAGGTTTGAAGCTGCCCAGCGCGATCTTCTCAACTCCCAAAAGATCCACAACAAGG
>JARLGV010000042.1 GCA_031292555.1 Fimbriimonas sp. | reverse complement strand
TTGCGTCGGCGGCGATGATGACCGACCGAAACAGACGGCCGGAAGAGATCGTCGGAACCTCGACGCCGGGCTCGGACCCGGTTCCGCCTGCGCGTGGCAATACTGCATCCTTCGTCAACGCGGCCCATCGGAGGCCGTCTGACGAGCCGTAGATGACAAACTTCCGGAAGCCTCGATCGGTGAGATTGAGCTGGTTGTGGTTCCAAATGACCACCGCGTCGAACGAGCGTGGATGCGGAAAGTTGAAACGCACCCAGGCCGGCGAAGCCGGCAGTCCGGGCGCGGGCACCGATGCGGACGGATTGTCCACGGTCTGCCACATGGTTGAGGCGGGACCGCTGTTATCATGGGCGCCGCCATTCATTCCGGATCCGTCGATTAGGTGATGAACGTCTTGGGTTGGGCTGTAGATGCTGGAGGCGGTCAGTTCCACTCCGTCAATGGAAATCGGCGTGTAGAGACTCTCCAGTCCGGCGGTGGCGCTAGGGTCGCCTTGCCGGGCGGCTCGAGTCAAGAATTCACGTGCTTTGCCCTCGTCTCGCGGAACGCCTTCGCCATCCAGGTACCGCTGCCCCATGCGCATGCATCCGAAGATGTCGCCCTGGCCCGCCAGATCGAGATCGTATTGCATCTCTTTCGCCACGACCGCCTCCGATTTGACGCCGGTGAAGCGCCGGACGTAGCCGACCAGATCGTTGCCATCCAATCCGGGCACACCGCGAAGGAACATGTACGCGCTGTGCATGGTCTCCTCGTTCTGCGGCGCCGCTCGTTGGAGAAGGGTGTTGCGTGCCACGAACTCCTGAAGCGTAGGCCAGTAGACATCCATGTCCCAGCCTGCCGGTCCGGCGCCGCCGCTGCTCAGAAACGTTTGAAGGAGCGGACAAGGCTTGCCATCGATCATTTTCGCCGGATCGTGATTGCGGATGGCTAGGGCGATCTCCACGCTCTTACGTACATCCGTCGTCGCATCGGCAAGCCGGTACCAGACTTCCGGGTTGAACGGATTTTCCTGCAGCGCGCTCTCGAGCAGCCTCACGCCGAGCGTTCCTTTCGCCGATCCGGGCAGGATG
Source organism: Fimbriimonas sp. (assembly GCA_031292555.1). Classification (GTDB taxonomy): domain Bacteria; phylum Armatimonadota; class Fimbriimonadia; order Fimbriimonadales; family Fimbriimonadaceae; genus Fimbriimonas. Next base: position 15,903 of record JARLGV010000042.1, on the reverse strand, counting down.
TCGAAGATCCGCGCGGCGATTCGGGTGTCGACATACGACGCGATCCCGAGGTTCATCCCGAGCGAAAGGCCAATGTGGTATTCGCCTCCCGGCCAGCCGAAGAGGTCGCGAAAGTGAAGCTCGTGCCGGGGCGGATCGCAGAAGAACCATTGCGAAAACGTAACTCGGCAGCCTCCGGCGAAGTCCTGCTCGATATCCGTCTTCCATGACCCGCCGTCCTTTTGGTAAGTCAGCAAGTTGGCATGGCCAGGTTGCGCGGCGTCGGTTGACGGCTTGCCGAGCGAGGCGTACAGATCGACCGTAGCCAGCGAAATCGGCATGCATTGACCGCCGTGCACTATTTCGTCCGGCACCGCGTTGAAAAACCAGCGTGACGGAACGAGTTGATCTGGCATCGATTGGAGGTCGTCCCGATAGGGACCGTAGGTGTGGAAGCGGTCGGGCCCGTGCTCTCCGATGTACGTCTCCCACAGGTACTGCGCCTCGTCCATGGGGGCCGGATGCGACAGCGACATCAGGAGCGGCCAGGGCGTTTCAGACATCGAGCAAAGCGGCCAAGGCAGTGGGCGTCCGCCGACGATCGGAGTCGACGGCGCCTTCGTCTCTTGGATCTTGACCAGATACTTCAGCCATTCGATGCAACCCGGCTTCGGCGATCGCGCGGCCGGTCGCCTCCCCAGTGCGATGAGCGCGTTCTTCAGGCGTTCGCCGAACAGCGGGTTGCGCCCGACTTCGTCGACGAAATGCTGCTCCACATGGTTCAACCCCAAATAGGACGCAAGCCGATGAAGCTCTTCGTCGCTGTTGAACACGTCGAGTGCGGCGAGGTTTTTGCTCTTCAGGTACTCCGCGATCAACGTCACTACCCGTTTTTCGGAACCGTCGTCGATACGCCGCAGCGGCTGATACGCCCAAATCGGGATCTGATTCTCGCGTCCCACCGATTGTCCGTTGTCGTCCTCGATGCCGCCGATCCGGCGTGCCACCGCAATCGCAATTGCCGTGCTCCGATACTTGGTGGTGAATGCCGCTCCCATCTGGGCACGAATCGCGGCGTAGTTCTGCAGGATGCTAGGGTCGGGAGGGTACACGGACGCCGACACCGCGTCCCTGAGCTCTGGGTCGCTTTCTACCTCCGCGATGCACTCGGCGGAAATCGGTCCTCCACGCTGCTGCAAGTCCCATCGCACCCTGCGCCAGCTCCATTCGAGGTACGCCTTGCGGACCTCGGCCGTAAGCTTGCCATCCGATTTCAGTAACTGCGTGGACACCGCGCCGAGGCAGTCCTTGGCCGTCGAGTCCGCGCCTGGGTCAGCGACGAGTTCCTGAACCACCGCCGTCGGCCGGGGAACTGCTACCGGCGTACCCAATGCCGAACTCCGGGTAAGTAGGTAAACCAAGCAAGCAGTCATGGTCTCTTGATACCTGACGCTTCGCTTTCGCGCAGGTTACAACGCAGTGGCGGGGATGTTTGGAGGGAGCGCGTCGAGAAGTTGCCCACCCTATGGCCAGTATCCCTGTGATAAGCGTTTTGGTGGGAGTACAGGGTTTGAACCCGTGACCCCTTCGGTGTGAACGAAGATGTCCGCAAGTTGCCCGGCGAACATGAATCTAGATTGGAATTTTGGTGCCTACCAGGCTAGAGCTAGTCGGGGACAGCCGAGTTTCCAGAACACGATCCACGGAGCCGAAATGATTTCAGGTTCCAGCATGAAAGTAGTTCAGCCATCTGCGTAGCAAGGAGGCGAAATACGTGGGATTCAAGTCTTTTGGGCGGCACGGCAACAAATCCTCGATGCGTTCGGCAAGACGGCGCCCGCCCATCCCGGCGTGGGTGCGAAGGGTGCGCGTAATCGCCAACGCACCAGCCAGTGCCGGTTCGTTCTTCAAGGCAGTCTGTTTCACCTCTCGACTCGATTTGACGCTCTAGTCCATCAGCTTTCGAATGAGATAGAGGTACGTCGTGGCCGCCGTCTTCGCTTGCTCCTTCAGGTCGGCTCCGGCGGAGTGGCCGCCTTCGATGATCTCGTCGTAGAAGAAGGGCTTGTGGAACTCCTCCAGCCGGGCGGCGAACTTTCGGGCGTGGACGGGGCCGACCCGGTCGTCCTTCGTCGTCGTGAAGATGAGGGGTTCCGGATACTCGACATCCGGCTTGAGCTGGTTGTAGGGCGAGATCGACGCGAGGAATTCCCGCTCCTTGGGATTCGAAACCGAGCCGTACTCTCCCACCCACGAGGCTCCGGCGGCGATCTGCTCGAACCGAAGCATATCGAGGAGGGGAACTTCGATGACCACCGCGTTCCACATTTCGGGATGCTGGGTGAACTCCACGCCCATAAGAAGGCCGCCGTTCGAGCCGCCCTCGATGCCGAGTCGGCGGGGCGAGGTGATCTTGCGCGTGACCAAGTCCTGCCCCACGGCAGCGAAGTCGTCGTAGATTCGCTGGCGATGCGTCTTGAGCCCAGCCTCGTGCCATGCCGGCCCGAACTCGCCTCCGCCACGGATATTGGCCAGCACGTAGCTACCTCCCCTTTCCAGCCAGAGCTTGCCCAAGGACCCCGAGTAATAGGGTGTGCTGGACGACTGGAAGCCGCCGTAGGCGGTCATAAGCGTCGGATTACTGCCATCCAATTGGATGTCCTTGCGATGGACGATGAAGTAGGGAATCCTTGTGCCGTCCTTCGATGTGGCCCACAACTGGCGGACCTCCAACTTCGAGGCATCGAACTGGACGGCCCGCCGCTTTGCCGTGACGAGCGAAGACGGGCGGGAAGCATCGCCGAGCAGCAGCGTCGTCGGCGTGATAAAGCCGGTGATGGAGAGGATGAACCGATCGTCCGAGACGTTTGTCGACTCGATACCGACCGCCACGTTGTCGGGAACTGGCAGCTTCGTTCGCGTCCACCTCTCTCCCGAAGTTGGAGCGTAGATATAGGCGCGGCCCTGGACGTTGTCCAGCGTCGACAAGATGAGGTCGTGCTTGGTGATGCCGACCTGCTGGGAGAACTCTTTGGCCGTCGGCGCGAAGATGAGCGTCGGCTTGAGGTGGATGGGATCGCGAAGGACGGCGTTGAGCCTGAGCGCGACCACGGATCCCATGACAAAGGTTCGTGCTCCTCCGGTCGGCCGCCAATCCTCGTTGAGCGAGACGATCAGGCGGTTGTTCAGCAAGCCTTCGATCTGGTTCTTCTTGGGCAGACCCAGCCGGAGGATCTTGCCGGGCGTCCAGATGGAGATCTCGTTCTCAAAGAAGTTGATGCCCCGAACGAGGATCGTGACCTGATGGCCCTGGGAATCGTTAAGAGTCGCGGGCGAGACGGCCACATCCTTGGATGTGCCTCGATAGACTTCTTTCGCTTGGGCCAGCGGCGTCCCCCGCTTCCAGAGCTTCACCACGAACGGATAGCCGGAGGCGGTCATCGTCCCCGCTCCCCAATCGCGATCTACCAAGAGGTCGTTTCGGTCGACCCACGCCAGGTCCTGTTTCGACTTGGGAAGCACAAACCCGCCCGGAATGAACTTGCCAGTCTTGAGGTCGAATTCGCGAAGGGTCTGGGCATCCTCGCCTCCGGCGGAAAGTCCGACCATGGCACGGCGGTCACCCGGATAGAGCGCATTGATGCCGCCCGAAACCCACTTCTCGTGGTCCTTCTTGGCGAGCGCGTCGTAGTCGAGGACGGTATGCCACTTCGGATGGGGCTTCAAGTACTCGGCAACCGTGGTTCGCCGCAAGATGCCCCGAACGTGATCGTGGTCTTGCCACGTGTTGTAGATCGTGCCGTTCCGGAATTCCGGCGCAGGGAGTCGGTCGGGCGATTCGGCGATCTTGAGAGCCTGGGCCTGCAACTTGGCGAACCTCGGATCGCTTTCCAGCACTTTCGCAGATCGCTCGTTCTCGGCTTTCACCCAGTCCATCGACCGTTTCCCCCAGACGTCCTCTAGCCACTGGTATTTATCGGGTTGCTCGGTAAAGGAAGCTTCCTGAGCGCTCGCCTTTCCAGCCGAGGCCCATGCCAAGCCGGCGATCATCGCTAACCCGAGAAGCTGATAGGGAGATTTCCGATCTGCGAAAGGCAACATGAAACGTAATGTACACCCTAACGGAGACCGAACATGCTGCCAGCCGATTTCGCCGCCACCTAAACATCAATCTCGGGATGCGCGGTCTTCAACATGGCCAAATCGCCCACATCTTTTGGACGCCCTCATGCCCTTTTCGTTGAGACATAGTCCTTGAGCGAAATGAAATTGACCGGCTGATCTGCAAGGATGCCCGGTAACTTCGACTGGGCGGCCGCCGTGAACTCGACTCCATCGAGGAAATTGAGGAAATCGGCGCGGTTTGGTTTGTGCCCAATGAAGATGGCGCCACGGTCCTTGGAAACCATTTCATGGCACGCGCTTTCCGGAACGATCACCCCAAATTCCTGAAGCGCCAAAGCAAGACGAGCGATGTTCTGGTGACTCCTTTCCACGAAGAAATCGATGTCTTCGGTGAATCGCGGCCCACCGTGAAAGGCGAGTGCGTGTGCGTCAACTATGAGGAAGTTAACTTCGTGGGAGTTCAGCAAACTCAAAAGTTCGCTCAATTCTTCGCTGATCGGCTGGTACCCAGGCATTCCTCAGCTCCAACAGCGCCTGAACCCGTTCATTCGGGGTTCGCTCAAGGTTCTCCTGCCTATCGAGCAGATCCGCTTCCTCCGGTGTCATGACCTTGCTGACACGCCTCATAGAGAAAGTTTACCTACGACAGTGGGATACGAAAATGCTTCTGCGCTTCCCTGCCTCGTTGCTGACGCATCGGTATCGCGGGCGGAAGAACCGTCTACCGACTGATTGACACATGATCATCTCCGCCAGGCAAACCGGAACGTATCGTCTTGGCAAACCAGCAAGACCCGATCGAATGTGGGACGTCAAACTTGTGTGCATTCGATTCTGACCGCTTTGGTCCTTTGGGGAGCTCAAACGAGCGCTCCGGATATGACCCGGCAATGGACCACCTACACCGGTCCTGAACCGGCCCTCCTCGGAGTTCGAGGCGATTCGGTTTTCTTCAACTCGAGAACTCGCTTCGGTGCACTTGATGGAAACAATGGCAGGGTGCTTTGGAGCTCACCGAAGCCTGCGTCGACGCTTGGCCATGCCGTACTCTCGGAATCACGAATCGTCGCCTTGCTGACCGATGGCAAGGCTTTCAATCTCGCCAGCTTCGATCTTTCAGGCAAGAAGCTCGCGTCGATAGCTCTGAACGGCCTACCGGCTGCGATCTTCGCGAGGGGACACCGAGTATATGTCTTGGATAAGTCCGTTCGTCTGACCGCCTACGACGAGACGCTGACTTTCGAGGCTTGGGGGAAGGACCTTGCCAGTTCCTCTGAGTACATCTCGGGAACTCTCGCGTCAGACGATGACACCGTCGTTGCCAGCGTCAGCAAGAAGGGCACGTTCGCTCTCGACTCTCATACCGGCAGCGTCTTGTGGACGAAGCCCAATCTGTATCCGCCACAGACGCTGGTCGCCGACGGCGGCCAGTTGTATCTGCGTCAGTCGCCGGCCGAAGTTTGCGACATACGCACGGGGAAGGTCATTTGGAGCCCGCCGACCAACCTCTATTGGATTTCCGTACTCAATGGTGTAGCCATTTCCGAAGATTTTGACAACCTGAAGGGGTTTGACTGGAAGACCGGCGCGCAACTGTGGTCTCGACCGGCGGGGCTGATCGTGGGCTCCGAAAAGCCTCCCACGGTTGGCGGGCCCGACGGCAAGAGCCTTTGGGTTCGGTCCGGCAACTCCGTTCTGAGCCTCACCGCGCAAGGAACTCAACTTTGGTCGAGCACATTCGATATGCCCGAATACGCCAGTCCCGACCGCTGGATCGTCGAGGGCTCCGACCGGCTTCTTGGATATGGCCCCACCGTTACGTCTATTGCGACGGACGTACGCAGTTCCGAATCGGAGAGGGAAGCTCAAGCGGAGAAGCTGGTTCGCGACTATGAGTTGCTCGACGAGCATGAACGCGATCGGCTCGTGAGCTTGTCGCCCTTCGGCGTAAGTTCACTCCTCGCCCGATTCGCTTCATGGGCCGAAGAACTTGAGGCGCTGGATAAACAGGGTCAAAGCAACGAGCGGACGGCGATGCTCTCCGAACTGCTGTACAGAGTTGGGCTTCGGCTGCCGAAACTGGTCACGCCGGCCAAGACCGACGATCTCCTGAGGGTCATCGGTGATCTCGGCTACCGCAGTCGATGGCTCGAGCCGCTGGAGCGCACGATGCTTGCCGGCGGCGATCCTTCTCGGCCGATCCCGTTTTTTGTGAACTACCTTCGATCGGGCAATGCCGCATCCGACTGGTTCGCGCCGGAGATCGTGGCGCGTTCGAGCGATCCGCAGTCCGTCAAGTTCATGATCGCCACGATGCTGAATCCAAAGGCGAATACGAGGTGGCGAAATCTCGCCTACCTGCATCTGGCAAGTACGGGAGGCGAAATCGGACGAAAGGCCATCGTTGCGGCAACGCCGGGTGGGCGGGCGATCCATCCTGGCAAAGCGTCAGACGGCGCGAAGATCATGAAGGCGTGCGTCGACACTTACTACTTTGGGAGGGAGACTTCGGGGCTTGTTGTCATGGTCAAGCGGCCGGATGTCGCGCCATTCGAAATCCGCGTGGCCGGAAGCAGGGTGCTTTGGCTTGCCGCCAACTCCCCGCTCTACTCTCCAGACATCGCACCTCCGGCAAAAATCTCGTTTTCGGCGGCGCCTTTCAAGAACGACGATGCATCTGGATTTGGCATTTCGCCGGACGGACGGTCGGCGAAGACGTATATGAACTTCGGGATAACCCGAGGGAGCATATCGACACCCGTCGCCCTTCAGAAGTTCGGCAGCGAGTGGTTTGTTATGAGCTTCGGGGATCAACTCGAAATCCCACGCCGCCCACCGTAGGCAGTGTGATTTGGGCGACGCGAGGATCCGATCAGTCGCCCAAGGAGCTGGTCGAGCCGTCCAGTGGATTCGAGAAGACGATAGTTCGTGCTACTTTCCACACTGGTCCGCATATCGTAAGTGCGGGTCCCTGGTCGCATCATCACCGGACCGCAAATGTGTGGTTGCCGGATTGGATTCGTACCACCTCCCGTGATTCCGTCTCATCGAGTAAGGCTCATCCCCTTGGAGGAATCTGAGTCCACCTCGGTCGATCCGAGGAGAAGGGTCAGCGGGATGTTAAGCCCTTCGTGCAGTTTTCGAATCATCTTGACCGTTAGCGGACGACGACCGTTCAGGATCATGCTCACCGCCGATTTGGTTCCAATGTAAGGCTCCAGTTCCTTAGCCGCCATTTCCATTCGGTCAAGATAGTGACGGAGAGTTGCGGCTGGGTCAGGTGTACCGATTGGATAGTGCTTTTGCTCATAGTCATGGACTAGGATTGTCAGAATATCGAATTCGTCGAATTCCGGCGTCCCAACTGCGGCATTGAAGAGCTCATCGATTCTCTTCAATGCCTCATCGTAATCCACTTCGTTCCGGACCGGGGCAACGGATACCTTTGCGCTCATATGCTCCTCACATCGATTCTGTCGTACTCCGCATGGGGCCCGATCCATCGAACATACATGACCGGATGCCCGAACCGCACTCTGCAAACAAGTCGATACTTGTTCCCCTTGATGTTGAACACCAGCCGGTCTCCGACCAGATCCACGGACTTATAGCTTTCCCTAACCTCTGCCAATTTGGTCCAATCGGCAAGTTCTGCTGTCCGAAACCACTCTCGAAGCGGTTCTGCCGCATCGGCATGCCCGTCTTCGATATACTCCCGCAATATCTTCCAAGCGATGACTCGCACCTGCCGACGTATTATACGTCAAGAGTTCACGATTCGTGAACCACAAGCAGATTTGACTTGATATGCGCGCATCGCACGGAGGTGGCGGCCATTCAATGTTTGAGTCCACGGAAGGGGCGCCGACAATTCGGGGTCACGAATAGCGCTGAGCCGTCAATTGCACCTGCTTCTCGCACTAACGACGCGTGGCTCGCCGTCTTGGACAGTTTTCGAACCCTACAGGTCGAGAGATCAGACGTCGACGAGACCGCCGCACTCTAGGTGCACCGTTCGCCCAGGCTTGAAGCGGTTGTTCCCGTCCCGACGGAAGTGGTGGACGTCTTCGTTGAACGGATCAATCACAAGAATGTCCTTCACCCCCATCTCGAGATAAAAGGGGGGGGGCTGATAATGAGGTCCTTCTGCCGCGAGCCTTGGCTGACAACCTCGACAACCGCCTCTGGGATAAGCGTGATTAGCTCCCGGAGTTCTGGTTCTCGGCAGAAAATCGATAGATCGGGTCGTCTCAGAGAATCATCCGAGAAGCGAATACCGACGTCCATTGCTTCAAAGCAACCACAACCTGTGTCCGCATCCGGGTCCGGTCGAATACTTTTGGTGATACGCAATAAGCGGCGCTGGTGCTCGTAATTGGGCTGAAATTCCCAAAAGGGCTGTCCTGCGATCATCTCCAATCGGACGCCGTTTTCGGCCGCCTCTTCGTACTGAGCTAACTCAGATGGGGTGAGCGTCATATCTTTTAGCTTATCGTAAGTTGCCGCAAACATCGCTTTCCAACTTGGCCACAGCCCCCAACGCCTTACTAGATGGGACCTCTATGTTGCTGCGGCCCCACCAATGGCAACTATCCAGGAGTGTAGCACGCATGCTACACTTAGGAGCGTGCGACGAACGTTGAATCAACGAGAGCTTCGGAATGACAGCGGAGAGGTGATGCGCGCGCTCGAAAGCGGTGAGGCATTCACCATTGCGCGGAACGGAGTGCCGGTGGGGGAGTTAAGGCCCGTTCAGCGGAACCGCTTCGTCGACACTCGACAACTCCAAGCCAAATTGGCCAATGCTCCCAAGGTCGACTACAAACGTTTTCGAGCCGACGTAGATGCTCTTCTGGACCAAGATCCCTCACCTCGTGGCTAAATTTGCGCAGGGCTTGCTTGACACTTCGGTTCTCATCGATCTTGAGTCGATCGATCCCGACCTGCTGCCGAACGAGGCGTCCGTTTCGGCGATATCTATGGCCGAGTTAAGTGCCGGCCCGCACGCAACCTCAGATGTGGCCGAACGAGCCCGCCGGCAGGCAAGGCTACAATTCATCGAGGCGAGTCTGTCACCGATTCCGTTCGATGCAGACTGCGCCCGAGCTTTCGGGCTCGTGTTTGCCGCGGTTTCGGCGGCTGGCCGAAAGCCCAGAGGAGCGCGTGCCGTCGACTTGATGATCGCTGCTACATCGGTTAGCTTGGGCATACCGCTTTTTACTCGCAACGCGGTCCATTTCATAGGCCTCGAAGGCCTCACCGAAATCGTGTCCGTGCCGTAGGGCAACGAGCTGCCGGACTAGCATTCGAACCTAACGGTACCAACCATTGAGTCAAATATGGTCCGCTGCCATCACACGTGCCGCAGGCAGAACAGGTGACAGGTTTCGTCCAACAGACTCGTGAAGGCCACTCATCGTGGCTCGGCTCCAGCATCCCACTCCGATCGATTCCGGATCCGAGGCAGCCTAATTGGATCGTCGAGCCAGCCGCGCAACCGCCTCCGTGGCATCGCGCATAGTTTCCTCGTCCTCCGAGAGCGCAGCACGTCGCAGCGGGCCGATCGCTCGAGGATCTCCATATCGTCCTAGTGCTCTGGCGGAGGCAGCAGAAGCTGGCCAGTCTTCTTTCAGGCATTTGACGAGGAGATCAAATACGCGAGGGTCTTTGAACGATGCCATCCACTCGATGGCCATCCAACGCCCTTCCTCATCTGTCGAAAGGAAGGCGATTAGGGTTTCTAGAGATGCCGGATCGCCGATTCTCGCGAGTGCTGCCGCAGCAAACGGCCTCGCTTCTCGGTCATTCATTGTGCGTATAAGGGCGGAAGTGGCGATCCGGCATCCGAGATATCCCAGTCCTTCCGCGATATCGCTCGCCAGGTACCCCTTGTGGGAATCGAGTTGCACGATAAGCGAAAGAACTGCCCTCTGATCGTGCAATTTCCCGAGAGCGACGGCGACGACGCCCACGAGCCTTGGGTCATCGATCAGCGGTCGGAGTAAGTCGCAGGCACGAGGGTCGCCGGCATTTCCGAGTGCCTCGATGAAGAAATGGCGGTCAACAATTGACTCGGGAAAGTCCTTCAAAAGCCGATCCGCAACCGCATTTCCATAGAGCGCCAGGGCTTCAACCGCCCGATCGGCGGTTGATACGTGGCACAACTGCCGGACGAGAATTGGGATGGCTTCTGGGACCTTCATTTCGGCTAGTGCCATGCCCGCCTCCACTTCGATTTGACCATTGTCGCTTGTTGATTCGCCTATCTTTAGCAGAGCTGGAACGGTCCTTCGGTCGTGGAGTTGCCTGAACTCCGACATTATCGCCATCTTCAAGTCGGGATCTTTGAGCAAAGGCAACAAGAGCCGAATGCCGCGCTCACGGTCTATTCTTGCGATACCCACTGCCGCAACGCGAACCTGGGGATCAGGATCTTGAAGAGCACGGACGACTTGACTCTCTCCTTCTCGCATCCCCACCAGCGAGGCTATCGCCATGGCTCTCACATTACTTGAAGAATCGTCAGCCGCCCGACAAAGCGCTTGTACGACTTTTCGATCTTGGTAGGAACCCAAAGCAGAGGCTACAAGTCTGCGAACGAATTCATCGGAGTCGCCCAATGCGCGGATCAGAGATGGCATCGCGCGTTTGTCCACTACTTCTGCGAGAGCCAATGCGCAATAGGCGCGGACGGAAGCGTTTGTGTCTTGACTCACTCCTGCGATCAAGGCCGGAACGGCTCGGACACCGATCTTCTTCAGAGCCCAGATTCCGGGTGAGCCAGAGTAATCGGGAATCGTCTTGGAGATATTCCTTACGATTGTCGTGGCGACTCGCGGGTCATCGAATTGAATGGCCGCCTGCATTGCTTCTCTAAGGCAGGCCCCTTCCATCCGATCGATTGCGCTTAGCAGTGCCGGCAATGCCCGTCTGTCCTTCATCCTTCGAAGAGCGACGAGCACCGTCACCTGTGTGCTGTAGTTTTGGTCGTTTGAAGGAGCCAATAACTTGATTAGGGTGGGTACAGCCGACCTTCCGACATCAAAGAGGGGAGCAATTGTTCGAACGTCGTACCACGCTTCCCCATGTTGGCCCCATCTACGAATCCGTAGCAGCGTCGCTAGAGATTCGACGGCTCCGTCGCGAACCATCGGATCGGAATCACGGCACGCTTTCGACAGAGCGCCCACGACAATTGGGCGCATCTGTTCGATCGCATCCACCGTATCCCGAAATTCATCATCCTCAATTGGAGGATCGAAATCTCTCAGGGCGATCGCCGCGCTCTGTCTCACAGTTTTGTCCCGGTCTTGCATGCCCCGGATCAGCAGAGGGACAAATCTGCCTGGTTCGGCGGCAATCGCCTTCAAGCGGCTAGCCTGGTCCATTGCCAGGATGTCCGATAGGTCCGTCTGCCCAGGCTCAAACGAGAAGCCGGCCGCAGGCGCCAAGTACTGCACATGGGATTTGTGCCCAGGGTCTCCATAGGTTGCGTCCTTGACAGTGTTGATCGTTCTAGGCAAAGCAACTAGTGCGACCAATAGTGGGGCCGAGTGTTTCAGCATCAGATCGCTCCAGAGACTTGGACGAACCAAGATCGCAAACAGTACATTCGGCTACCGCACACTAGCTAGAGTCGAACTCCTGTTGGGACAGTTCAGTCGGCCGCGAAAGCGATTGCCGGACGAACATTCGCAATGAGTCTTTCGTCGGCCATGTGGCCTCTGCAGGCTGCAAGGGCTGAACCTGGCGAAGGCATCAGCATACGCTCTGTGCGAGAACGGCACAGTCGGGAGCAGTGTACACAAAGTGCCAGGGGGAACCCAGCAGCCGTCTATAAGCATAATATTGCGTAACCCCCCCATTTCTCAACTGGCTGAATGAGACTCTCACTTTGCCAATTCGCCCGAATTGATATGTTCTCCGATCCTTCGAACCTAGCATTCTTATGGCGCCCCAGAAAACGGTCTCAGATGCTGCACGGTCACAACCGTTTATTGCTTCACATCAGGGCCCATCTAGGGCTGCACCGAACTCTCGGGAACTCCGTCGCTAGTTGGCGGGACGTTTACAGCCCTGCAAACCCAGCTTGAATTCTCCATCTCGGACGGGCCCCCCAAACACGGGATGAAGGATACAAACCACCCAGATTGGATCCCACTCAAACGTCTTTCGCAAGGCAAAAGAGCTCTTATCGATCCAAATTCGGCTCCTCCATTGTCTCGACTCCAACACAAAACAGTCGAAGCCCTCGACCTTCTCAGACCCGATGACTCGCGAGTCGGTCATTTCACTGAATTGAAGGCCGCCGATGTCATCAGGAAGGAGCAGACCTGAAAACTGCGATATAGTGAAATCAGTTGCAGGAAGTAAGTAGTAGACACTTCCTGCCAGGTCGTCGCCTCGCGATACGTAAGGTTTGCCGTCTAGGTTGCAGCTAATGTCGGCGCTCCAAGTATTTCTCCTTTGGAGCGGTGTGTCCAACCCTCCGAACGAGTGCATCAACCTCGCGCTATTCGCACACAGAAGGCTCACTTGCTTTGCCTTGCCGTTCTCAACTGACTCGAACTCATACCGCAAAGAAGCAGGTCGTGCAAAGACCACGTTTGCAACGGATATTCTAGGCTCCTTCCTTCGTGTTGATGATTCGTCCACAGTTGTCACGTCGATGCGATCCCGAAAGGACCTGCAACTGGCATAAGCGGCGTTCATTCTGGCCAGAATCTCAAGAGCCACTGGGTCGGGTCTCCAAATCGCAAAATAGGCCCACATTGCGCCAGACAACCCACTCAGGCCACAAGCAACAATAAGTCCCAAAGTGCACGTCTTCATTCCCTACACGCCCCCTTGTTGACGCCCCCATTGTAACACGATACTCGCCCCCGCCGAACGATGCTTGGTACGACCAGTTGTGTTGGATTTCTTTCAGATTTCCGGCCTTCATTTGGTTGGAATGCGTAGCCGGTTTCACGGCCAAACCCAAAGGCAGCGCATTCGATCACAACCCACGAGCGTCATGTTGATCGTTAGTGCTCGACTACGGTAATGCGTCTACGATGCGTAGGTATTACTGTCTTTCATTACTGCGACTTGCTGAATGTTCGAGCTCGGCAGATAGCTTTGGACTGTAACCGCATCGGTGAACTGATTCCTCGTCGAGGACGGTGGGCCCGGCTTCATCTGCAAAAGGGCGACCGATTTCGCTGAATCCAGTGGACACTCAACCGGCTGAAGGCTGCTCCCACGTCTGCGATTCGCCAGAATTGGGTTATGTTCTCCGATCCTTCGAACGTCACTCCTGAGCTTCAAGCGCTTATCGACGATCTGGCCGCGAAAGGTGGTGGCGAGATCGAGATCCCGCCCGGGGTGTTCGGATTCACGCCGATCCGACTGCGGTCGAACATCTGCTTGCGTCTTGCGGCCGGCGCCAGGCTGGTGGCTTCGCCGAGGAGGGAAGACTACTTCCCGATCGGCTACGACCACAACGAGATGGGGCAGGTGACCTCGGCGATCTACGCCATGGACGAGGAGCAGATCACAGTTTGCGGACCGGGCACGATCGACCTCAGCGGAGACGCGTTCTACCACCTTGATCGGCCCAGTCATGTTGCCACGGTCGGCCCCGAGATCACCCAGGCGCACCTAGACGAGGCGCCGCGGAGGTACGACTGGCGCGTAACCCAACCGATCTTCTTCCTACGCTGCCGGGGTTTGTACTGGGAGGGAGTCCGCGTGGTCAACGCACCTTGCTGGACGCTCTCTTTCGTCGAGTGCCAGACCGTCAAGATGCTCGGCCTCACGATCGAAAACAGCATGGTCCTGCCGAACAACGACGGGATGCACTTCTCCTCATGCCGGGACATCATCGTGAGCGACTGCCAGGTCAGCTCGGGCGACGACTGCATCGCCTTCACTGCGATAACGAACTTTGACAAGCCGTGCGAGGACATCGTGGTCAGCAACTGTGTCTTTCGGTCCGCGTCAAAGGCGATGTCGATCGGCTACATGCACAGCATCGTGCGCAACGTGTTGGTGCAGAACGTGGTCGTCCGCCGCAGCAATCGTGGACTGGTGATCATGTGTAACCCGGGTACCGGCTTGGTCGAGAATGTGCGGATCTCGAACTGCATCCTGGAGGGGCGCTGCTACGGCGGCAACTGGTGGGGCAACGGGGAGTCGATCGTGTTCATGGCGACGCCGCACCACTACGACGGGTACCGCGATCCGAAGCCGGCCCCGCGGTTCGATGCGGCGCTTCGGAACATCAGCGTTTCGGGCACGCTCTGCCGGTCGCCTAGGCCGGTCGCGGTGGTAGCCAGCGAGGCGGCGATGGTCCGCAACGTCGAGATGAAGGACATGACGCTTCAGGTCACCCCGGACGAACTTCCCAGCCTCAAAGGGAACGCGATCGACTTGGCGCCCGGGCCGGAGAACCTGTTCGTGCCGGAAGGGAAGGCTGGGGTTCTCACGAAGAACGCCCCCGTTCGCGTCAGCAACGTCGTGGACGAGGAGGGCCGGCCGCTCGACCGGATCGAGGTCTAGTTGGACGCTTGAGGGAATGGAATGGGAGGGTAGGAAAACATGATTATCACCAAACGGGAAGATGTACAAGGGCTCTCGCTACCGACGATTAATGTCGTAGCCGACGGCCTTCCTCAAGCCTGGGAGGAGTCGGTGAAGGCCACCTGGGAGATGGGCGCCGGGATAAAGACGCAGTACGACAAAGTAGGCGATCCTCTGAGCCGTGACTGCGCCCTGATGCTGACGATCAAAGATCCATTCGCCGAGCCGCGCATTCATCGAGGGTTTCCCGGCGGCCTAAAGGACCTTGAGTCTTACCGGCAGGAGGTGGTGGACGGGATTCACGATCATTGGGTCGACCTCAGCAATCCGCTGACGTGGGAGTACACCTACCACGAACGCATCTTCCGATTCGACGTGCCGGGGATCGAGGAACCGGTCAACCAGTTTGACACCATTGTCGAAGCTCTGGTTAAGGAACCTCATACTCGGCAAGCCCAAGCCGTTCTCTGGAAGCCATGGCTCGATGCCGGCGAAAAATCCCCGTGCTGTCTTCAGAGAATCTGGTTTCGGATCTTCGACGATGTGCTGGTGGCCAACGTCCATATCCGGTCGAACGACGCCTACAAGGCGGCGTTTATGAATATCTATGCGTTCAGCGACCTCCAGCGCGTCGTCGCAGAGCGGGTCAGCGCTCGGCTGGGTCGACCCATCCGGGTTGGCCAGTACAACCACTTCGCGGACAGTTACCACATCTACGGCTCCTACTTTGAGCAGTTCGAAGGATTCCTGAAGTTGATCGGAAACCGCCCCTGGGAGGAAAGGACGTGGCGAACCGAGGACGTTCAGGATCTCATCGATGAGGCTCGCGAAGAGATTGCCGCCGATCTTGCTGCGGAGAAAGGCAGACGATCTGCCTTGCCCTGAACAAGCTACCATCGACCAGGATGCAGCGGCCGATATGGCGATCTCTTCAACCGGGATAGGGACGCGAGCCATCGATCGGAGTCTTTGTGGTCACGGCTGCTTCGTGAGTCGTATCAGGGCGCAATCGGTGGGCGGGAGGACGAGGTGGATCGTTGCTGAGACGCGGGTTTGGCTGTTCTGCCACAGATCGGCCGCGTCGTAGGTTCCTTCCAGTAACCCCAGCCTCGCCAAGGATAGGTCGAGGGTCTTGCTCGCGGATTTGTTGTAGTTAAAAGCCGCAAGGTAGGCGATTCCATCCCGATCCCGGTAGATGAAGGCGTCGCCTGCCTTGTCTCCCGTGTCTCCGAACAC
>JARLGV010000041.1 GCA_031292555.1 Fimbriimonas sp. | reverse complement strand
TCCCGCATAACTTCGGAACACCGACTTCGGCGCAACGGTCCCGTTGCTGAGACGTCTCTAAGGTTAATCTCTGAACTTACGGCGTTTAATACGCGTTAATCATTTAGGAAACGGGCAAAGCTGCCGATAAGGAATTCGGAGCCTCCAGTTTCCGCCACCGCAAGTGTCGCAAAAACGATCCGAAGAGAAAGGGCCGGATGACACGAAAAGTGGGAACCAAAATCAGCAGGAAGCGGTCTTTCTGTATAGCTGCACAGTCGCGAGCTTATACAAAACACACGTCCAGCAAAGCGGGGCGACTCACATGAAAACCAACAACTACAACCTATCCGAAAAAGAGCAAGCTCGGTTCAACGAGCTCATGGAAGCCAGCTATCGAAAGGTATACAACATGGCCTATCGGCTTTCGGGTAACCGGTCAGATGCCGAGGACTTGACTCAGGAAGCGTTCTTTCGCGCCTATCGCTCGTTCTGCGAGTACGAGGGGGACCGGCCATTCGAGAACTGGATCTTCCGGATTGTAACGCGACTCTTCTTGGACATGCTCCGAACTCGGCGCCGACGGGTGCGCGCGGTGTCGTACGACACGCCCCTCGCCAACTCCGCGGGGGACGAAAACCTCTTCTTCGAAATGCCCGACAAATCCTCCAATCCTGAAGAGCGGATCATTGATTCGGCATTCAGCGAGGATCTCCAAAAAGTGCTCAACAGCCTTTCGGCCGAACAGCGCCTGCTCGTGACCCTTGCCGATGTGGAAGGAGTTCCATACAAGGAGATCGCCGAGATTCTGAACAAGCCGGTCGGCACCATTCGGTCGCGGCTACACCGAACTCACAAGACGATTCGCGTCCGGCTCGAACACCTGCGACGCGAGGCCGTGCTTCAGCCTGCCGGCGGCAAAATGCGGTTGGTTCCGTCCCTGTAGCGCAATCCGCCCCAACGACCAGACCCCATGCCGGGGCGAAGCAGACAGAGCTTCGCCCCGGTTCTCGTTGCGTCGACGACCGCGGGCTCTGGCGGGAGCAAAAACAAAAGAACCGCTCGCGCGTAGCTCGCGAGCGGTTGAGCCTATGCATCTATGACAAATGAAGGTCAG
This sequence comes from Fimbriimonas sp., assembly GCA_031292555.1. GTDB lineage: Bacteria > Armatimonadota > Fimbriimonadia > Fimbriimonadales > Fimbriimonadaceae > Fimbriimonas. The sequence continues at coordinate 61,627 of JARLGV010000041.1, read as the reverse complement.
AAGCCTTCTTTCGCCCATCGCGCCGTGTATCCTGCGGCGAATGGTCCTTGCATAGTATTCGACCGTCTTCGACCCGAATTCGTTCCTAAGAACATGCGAAATTACTGCTTTCTCGGCATTGGGGTGACGAAGACGAAGTCGGCCAGGCCGTTGGACACCGTCAAGGGGTCGTCCGACTGTGCCATCACCACCGTAATCCCCTCGCCGCCCTTCCGTTTGGCTATCCGGTAGTTAATCCCTTGGCCGTACATCACGTGCCCTGAACCGGCAATCACTACGAAGACGGTTCGATTGTCCGGTCGATGCGCGTCGAGATACTTTAGAGCTGAGTCCGCCATCGCCTCGTCCCAAAGCACCTGGGCCGAGTACATATGCTCGCCCGACGTTCCACTCATCGGATGACCGCCCATCAATGCGTTGAAAACCTGGCGGTGATTCGGATTCTCCACTCCTAATGGGTCCGGAAGCTGTGCCTTCTGTTCGGCCGTCAACGCCTCAAATCCTCCGCGCCCAACCGATCGCACCCAGTCTCGAGGAACGTTTAGGCCCACCAACGGGAGCTTGAATCGCCGAATCGTGTCAAATAGCGGCCGGTAGAATGCGAACGGGTATCCCCACTGCCCCTTCCAGTCGCTTTGCGTCAGAAAGTCCCCCTCTTCGATCGAACCGGCAGTCCATTGATCGAGAACCGGCTGTTTGGGTCGTTGATACATCTCCAAGCCGACAATGACGTGACGACCTCTTCGGATAAGCGCTTGGACAATCTCCGCGTGCATCGCTTGGTCCGGTTCCGTCGCATGCTCCTCGCCGAGAAACACGAATAGGTGCCGGTCGGAGGCTTTCGCAATGTCGTCAACGGTCGCGAATTTGCCGGTCTTCAGTTCTGTCAAGCGGCCCGACTCCACCACCGATGTACCCGGCCGACCAATTGGGAGGTTGTACGGCGACGCGTCGTCCATCAAAGAAAAGAACAGGGCCAATGCAAGCATACGAGATTGTAGCCCGGCGCCTATCGCAGAGGGGCAAGCCTCTCCGCTCAACTTGAGAGGGTCAATTCCAACTTTTGCGCGCCTACGGGCGACCCTGGTCCGTCCTGATTCCAAAAGGAGTTCGACGAGCAATGGCAGATAGCTTTGGGAATCTCTGGGAATACAACTTTTGCCGGGTAATCGTGGTCGATGTGTCTGACGACTATCGACTGATGCAGCCACCGATGCCCTCGGACTACTATCCCGTGCTCAAGGAAGTGTGGCTTCCCCGCTTCCGTCTGTCCAAGAAGCTGTCCAACGAAAGTCTCGTCAACGGCTACCTCTACGACTGGCACGAGACCCCCGACTTCGAGTGCGGCTCTTGGTACGTGGGCGTTGTCGAAGAAGCGCTCTCAAAGAACACCTCGACCGTCGCTGCTCCAAGCGCTGCCTGAAAGGCGTCCAATCCGAACCGCCTATGGACGCATACCGCGGCGTCGCCCCGTAGATATCGAATATGCCTCTGCAAGCGCATATGCGCGGTCTCGTCCACTTTAACTCAAAGGGGTGGACCCCAGGTTCGGCGATCTTCCGCGCACTCGGCGTGGCTTGCCCCATGCTTGTTTCCGCTCTGGTTGGCAAGCCGGGTTGGGGCGCGTTGGTCGGGCTGGGAGCTCTCTATGCGGGAGTCGCCTCCTTCACCGGCATCCAGCCGGTCCGGGTCCGTCAGATGCTGCTTTCGAGCCTCGCAACCGCTATCGTAACCGGAATTGGCTGCGGTCTCAATCGTGGCGACGCCATTCCAATCGTCGGCGTCACACTTCTGGCCTTTGTCTTCTCCCTGGTTGGCGCCATACGCACGTCGTTCAGCATTGTTTCGATTCAGGCGGTCGCACTACTCATCGTCATGACCGGCATTCCGGGTTCGGCGGCATCGCCGCTCGGAAACGCCGGGCTGGTTCTGTGTGGCGGACTGTTTCAGACCGCACTATTGAGCCTCGCCTGGCCGATCAACCCGTACTTTGTGGAGAGGAAGGCGATGGCGGATGTCTTCTTCGGTCTGGCTTCCTTTGTTCGGGCACGCTCAACAGAAGGTGGCGACATCCCAGATTCCGATCCGTTCGTCCATGCCGTCGCCCGTCTGGATGAGGCACAACGATATGTCAAGAAGCCCGAACACGTGCGAATGCAAAGGTCGCTTGAGGTCGCAGAGACGGTTCGAGCCGCGTTGGTGGGCTATGCGCGAGCCTATTCGGCCCTCGAGGTGGATGGCTGCTGCCCCGATTGGCTCGCCCAAGTGAATGAAACTCTCGCCACAGCCCTCGAAGTTAGTGCAAAACGTATTACGGACGGCGACTATGGCTCCGCCGCACTTGAGACGCCCGACCTGGATCGTGAAGTCGAACACACCGTCGGCGACGTGCGGCATTGGCTCAAGCTTATCGACGACCAACTCGCCCACCTCAACGACATGGAACCTGATCCCCCACTGGAACCGGGGGATTCACACTGGCTTCCTCGTTGGGAGTCTGTCACCGGCATCTTCGACAGCCGCAATTTACGCGGGTTGGCGGCATCTCACGCCTTTCGGTACGCAGTTTCGGTCGGCGGGGCTTCTGCAATGGCTCGAGTTGCCCATGTCAGCCACAGCTACTGGTTTCCTCTGACGGTGGCATTAACTTTGCGATCGGACTATTCGAGCACGCTGACCCGTGGGCTGGGCCGTGCGGCAGGCACGATCTTCGGCGTCGGCGCTGCCTGGATCGTTTACGCCGCCCTCCGACCCTCAACCGGTTCGCTCATCGTACTCGTTGCGGTGAGCGCCTGGTTCGCCTACGCGGTCTACAGGGCGTCCTATACCCTCTACGCTCTCGCGATCACTATGTACGTCGTCTTCTCTGTTTCGGCGGCCGGCGTACCCCAGCATGAGGTCGGCGAGATACGCACGATGGCAACCGTGTTGGGTGTGATTTTCGTGGTCGCCGTCTCGCTGGCTTGGCCCTTATGGCGAAGCCCAGACGTGTCGGGGGTCATGCGAGACGCGTTCCGCGCCCAGGCCGAGTACGGTCGACTTGTCGAAAATCAACTGGCCGGCAAGCCTGCCAATAGAACTCAGTCAGTTCGACGCCGTGCCCGTTCGCTGCGAATCGACGCTCAAAACCTCGCCCGCGCTGCGCAAGACGAGCCCCTTTGGGCGAGAAAGGGTCATTTAGACGAGGTTGCCCGAGACATGGATGCTCTTGCGGCTGGGGCCGCTGACATGTTGTACGTCCATGCCGAGGCAATAGGCAATTCCAGCAAAGCGGAAATGTCAGAAAGTGACCTGGATCAGACACTTCGAAAGGCGATCGAAAACGCCGAAAGCCGGGCACGCTAGATGAAAACCTCCGCCCTGATAATGGTTGAATCGGGGCGGACTCCCTTCAGTCAGCTTCTGTGACCCAGTTTGTCGGCCACCGCCCTTCGGATCATGGCGTCAACGATCTCTTCGCCCGATGGGTTGTACTCTCCCGCTTCAATCTGAGCTTTGAGTTCGTCGATCATCTCCTGACGATCCGGCATGGCGAGGATCTCCTGAGCCAATGCCTTTACCATCAGCTTGTCCTGTTGCCGAACGTTATCCTTGCCAACCTCTTCGATCTCCTCGACAATCGATTGTCCCGGACCACTAATGATTCTCTTTACTTCAGCGTCTGAAATCCGCATATCTCTCCTCAGCGTTTTCAGACAGGCATCCCGGCTGTCTTCGGTTCGAAGACCCTAGGCTTTGCGTGGTAAGGGTCGCCCCTATCGTGCCTTTTTTCTGTCCCGGCCCCCGATGGATTGGGCGCCCAATTCTATATAGGCAACAAGGCTGGAATCTTTATACCTTTTTGTAAAAAAGTGTTTGCCCCAATCGAGGGTGGCCGGTTCTCGATAAAGACCCCAAATGAAGGTTAAAGCCCGCCCTAACTGGGGTTAGTTAGGTGCGGGCCGAGGGTCTTGAGGATTAGACTTGCGTCATCTCTTCTAACGCACAGAAGGACCAACGGGTTCCTTTGAATGCTCTTACGTGGCTTCGGCTCAAGCTTTTCCGGTCCTGTCCCTCGGTAGGCGCGCTCGAATCGACAGGAAGCGCCTCCTTCAAGCGGCCTTTAGCCCCAAACACAGGAATGGGAACCTGCTCGCGCAGGTCCCCATTCCCCTTGAGACCTTCCAACCTCGAATCCTCGATTAGGGAACGAGGGTTAGCGTGATGTCACCCGAAATGCTCATCGGAGCACCGGGCACCGGAGCATTGACCCACTTGGCAGTCAGCTTGAGCATGGTGAAGTCCGTCTTGCTGAGCCAGACCGTGGCGTCGCTGCTTGCCGCGTCGTCGCCCGACTCCTTGATCGTGTACTTCACCTTGATCGCATCGGTCGTTCCGACCTTCTCCTCGCCGACGAACGTGTAAGAACACTTCGCATTGACCGCGCCGGTCGTCTTGTTCTCCTTCACGTCGTAGCTCCAGGTGTCGCCAGCCTTTAGCTCCTTGTCAGGAAGCACGAAAAGTGCCAAGTTGGCAAACCGATAGGTGTTCGGTTCGACCTTGTCGCCCTTGATTTCGACAACCTCGCCCTTTGCGGTGTAGCTGGTCGTACTGGCTCCTGTGCCGGCCCCCTCGGGAGCTTCTTGACCGTTAAGCTTGACGTCGCTTTGGGTCTCTTCGACGGCATAATTGCCCGAATCTTCTACCTTCACAACCTTCTCGGTCGAAGTTGCTTCGAAGTCGAATTCTTGACCGCCGACGTCGAACTTGCCAACCTGCTTGTACTTGTGAGTCTCGCCAACTTTCGGAGTACGCTTGATCGTAATGCCGTCGAAAGCGGCGAGCGAAATAGCAGCCAAACCTAATGCCGCCAACGCAACAGATAATCTAAAACTCATTGTCATCCTCATTCCATTTCCAAGTGCCGCCGCCATCGTCGGGCGCCACATGCACTACGCCATAGATTACGGCATTGGCCAAGAATTGGTTCGGCAATATTCGAGGATTTCCGGCCCAAGACCGTGGATTTAGCAGACATGGCGACTAGCCAGAGTCACCGGCTAGCTCTGCGAATTCACCAAGGAACGGCTCAAAGGGTAGCCGCCGGTTAACCGACGTGCGGTACACCGGCTGTCGTACCTGCCAGGCGCTCGGCGTCGCGACGCTCCTTGCGTTGTCCTGTGGCTTCAAGCACCGGTTATCCCACTCTAGACCGCAGTACCCGACGAGTTTGCGCGTAACTGTCTCTTGGTTCTCGACGAGATCCTCATAGTCGACCTCGAGAAAGCTCCCGGCAGGGAGGATGGTTCGCCAGTGGTCCATGACCCTCAAATACTCTTTATAGGCGTGTACCAAGTTCGATCGGTCGTTGGCCCAGGGGATCGGCGTGGAATTAGGCGTCGTCCAGATCGAAAGGCACGTGTCGACCGGATTCCGTCGAACGTGGATGATTCGGCAATTGGGATATGCGAGTTTCAAAAGCCCCAATTGCATGTAGTTGCCCGGCAGCTTGTCGATCACCCGGGTACGTCCCGGTGCAGTCGATTCGAGCAGTTTTAGATACTGGGCCGAAAGCTCAAGCAGCTTGTCGGCATCGAGTTCTCCAGATTCGTTCATGGCCGACCGCCGATTCTGTAGCCAGAAAAGCTGTTCGCCGGCCGCCCCTATTTCGGGATGGCAGCAGAGAATCTGCTCTACCAACGTCGTCCCGGACCGAATCATGCCGACAACGAACACCGGCAACTCGCTCTCGGTTCCGGCGTCCTTTCCAGCCTGAACAAAATCGCGGTTGATGTGCGCAATGACTCCATCCGTGTCGCGAGTCAACGACGTTCCGTCGAACGGGGCGCCACCGAAATTGCGCAGACGAACCATCCGGTTCGCCTCGTCGTAGTGGCTCATCGACGTCCCGTACTCGCCAAGATCCGCCAGGGCCTTCCCAAGCGCATATTCGATTTCCGCCCGGTGCCTGGGTGGAAACCGGCGATCCTCGACCACGCCGATCATGCGATTGACGAGGTCTCGATCGACTTCGGTGACCTTTCTTGCCTGAATCAGCCCGAAATACGCATAGCCTTGGAGTGGATCGATTTCGAGGGACTTCGCGAAGTTCTCAGCCGCCTCCTTGGTACGCCCAACCGATTGCAGGATCGTCGCATACAGGGTGAGCGCATCGGTGTTCCCCGGCTCCAGTTCCACCGTCCGGACAGCGTGCTCGACTGCATCCGACGCGCGGTTCATACCGACATAGGAGATGGCGAGTACCGAGTGGGCCATCGACGATTTCGGATGGATCTTCAAAACGCGCCTCGCATAGCGTTGCGCGTCCTCGTATTCACCAATGCGAGCGAGCAGTTGGCCCAAGCGGTTGAGCGCGTTGACGTTGCCCGGATTCACCTCGATCGTTCGGCGAAGAACTTGGGCGGCATCGAGCGGGCGGCCCAACTCCTCCAAAACCACTCCGAGGTTGAAAAGGAACGTCTCATTGTCCGGACACATCCGAACCGCCCGCTGGAGGTGGGGTTCCGCCGCCTTCCAGTCTTCCAAGCCCATGTGACAGATGCCGACCTGATGCCATGAACGGGCTTCTTCGCCCGCAATATCTGCTGCTTTCTGAGCAGCTTCGAGCGCGAGCGCGAACTGCCGGTGGCGCCTGAAGACGACCGATAGCCAATGAAACGCGTTGGCTGAAGCCGGATCTCGCTCCGTCACTTGCTGGAGCAGGGGCACGGCAATCGCCGGACGATCCATCTTTGCCGTAAGGACTCCCAATAGAAGCATGATCTCCACATCGTCGGGATCCTCTAAAAGCAGACCGTGGGCGATGCGGGCAGCTTCCTCGAGCCTTCCCTCGCGATGCGCGCGAACGGCGGCGGCAAGGAGCGCTTCTTTGTCCATGCGCAAACCATACCTCTCCGTTGAGCTGGTAGTCAGCGACAGACAGGGTGAGTGCCTTAGCCGAGGTTGGTCTGGGACACCGCAGAAACACCAAGGGCATCGGCGACTGCCTTGGCTCGTGCCTCGAACGCCTGGTCGAGGCGATCGGTCAGTGCCAATACGATCGGAGCCCCCGTTTTGCCAACCAAGCTTAGGCGAGTCTCTACGAACTCGCTTCCGTCCGACTCAATGCCGGGCCTTTGCTCGAGAAGAACGTGATCGACCTCGCTGAAAGCCTTGGTGCCTTCGATTGCGAATGGCCAAATTCCCTGCCGGCGCTTGATGATCCGGTGCTTGCGATCGATCACGATGGCATCCCCTGCCAGGTACTTCACTACCGAACACCCAGCAAGAATGATGCCCAAGCCCTGGATATCTCCCGATTGCATCGCCAGACCCGTTCCAAAGGCCAAAGCGCCGGCAAGTGCGCAAGAAACGTTGGTGATCTGGCTAAAGAAATCGGCTCGATAGGTCAGCGCGTCGGTCTTCATCTTCTCTTCACAATTAGGGGTCGCTTTTTGATATCGGCCCGAAGAGATATCTACTCACCTGCTAAAATTACCTGCAGGGCTCAATGTGGGCAGAAAGCACTACACGGTATGCCGCGCGAAGCAGTGCCTAGCGGGCGATACCCGATTCCTCTGCCCTTGGAACACTCTCCAGTAGTTCGCCAAGCCAAGGTTCGTAGTCTCGCCAGCGACCGACCGATGAGCGATAGATCGGTTGACGAACTTGCCACAGGCTGGGCGTCCGAACCGTGCGTTGGTTCTGTTCATGGCGCATGCAGCGCTCGCTCCAGGGCAAGTTGAGAAAATCGACAATGCGTCTAGCCTCTGTCTCCTTGTCGGCGACGAGATCTTCATAGTCGACCTCAAGGAGCCGATTGGCGGGGATCACCTTCCTCCAGTGGTCCATCAGTCTCACATATTCCCCGTAATAATCAACGATACGGCGCTTGTTGTGGGCGAAATTCACCGGACTTGGGAATGGGGTTACATAGATCGAAAGACATGTATCAATCGGATTGCGCCGGCAGTGAATGAAGCGCGCATTGGGAAAAATCGAGTTGATGATCCCCATGTAAATGTAGTTCAGAGGCATTTTGTCGGTCACGCGTTGGACCGAACCGTTGATCCCATTTAGCAACTGGAGGAATTCGATTCCGATTGCATGGAGTTGTTCTGCTTCCATCGCGAGGAAGCCGTCGCCGAACAGGGGTTCCGCGCGCTCCTGCCAGTAGAGCAGTTCTCCGCCTCCCACCGCCGCCGGATGGCTTGACACGATCTGCTCGACCAACGTGGTTCCCGACCGAATCATCCCTACGATAAACACCGGACGTTCGCTGTAGTGGGCGTAGGATATGTTGTCGATTCGCCCATCGGAGAAAGCCTCAATCAGTAGGTCCACTTGCTTGGAGTGTGCGGCCACATCAAACGGGTGACGGATCAACTGATCCATAACCCGGTTGGCCGCGTCATAGTGCTGCATCGCAGGCTCAAACTCACCCAGATCGGCAAGCGCCTTCCCAATCCCGTAGTGAAGATGGCGTCGATCCTCAAGATTGGGTATTCCGCTGTCCAGCAGTGATTGCATCCGGTCGACCAACTCACGATCGATCCTTGCAATCCGTTGGCAGTTGACCAAATCGAAATAGGGTCGAGCGACATTCGGCTGAAGCTCGATCGCCTTGCGCAGAATGGGTCCCGCTTCGACGAACTTCCCTTGCTGCTGCAAGACGTTGCCCAGTAGCCCGTAAGCGGTGGACATCGATGGATCGACTCGGGTGATCTGCTTGAGCGTCCGCTCCGCCCGATCGATCTCCCCTTCGTGGATTTCCGCTTTCGCCAACTGGAGCATACCGCGGGGAGCATGCGGTTCCAAAGCGTGAGCTCGGCGGAATGCGGCTGCCGCCCCCATGCGATCCCCAATCTCGAAACAGACGTGCGCTAGGCTGATGAACGATTCCGGGTTTCTCGGAGCTAGAGCCGTTGCGTTCTGAAAGGCACGGACCGCTTCTTCGGTTCGGCCGGAAACCTGGAGCGCCTTACCGAGGTTGTGCTGAATGGGCGCGGCTTTCGGGTCAATCTCGGCCGCCCTTTCGAACAGCGCGGCCGCTTCGTGGAATTCGCGATTCGCCATTCTGGCAAGGCCCAGCGCCGCGAACCCGGCCGCCCCATCCGGATCGAGCTTCACCGCCGTCTCGCCGCAACGGATCGCCTCTTCGATGTTCCCGGTGATACGCATGAGGTTGGCAAGCCACACGTGGGCATCGTAAGAGGTCGGATCGAGGGCGGTTGCCTTGCGCAACATATCGATCGCTGGTTGGGGCCGACCGGTCTTTGCTGCCACCAATCCGAGCAGAATGGTCGCCTGCACATGATCCGGAACTTCCGAGACGATGTGCCTGCAGTACTGCTCCGTTTCCGGGAAACGTCCTGCTCGATAGCAACTCAGGGCTTGCGCCTCAAGTTGGTCGATGTCGGTTGGCATGCCTTATACTAACCCCATGAGCTTTCATCTCGCACCTAGATGCGCCTACACGTCAAAGATGTCATCGATCGTTGCCGCATCCTGCCTGCTCTTTCCCCTTGCCGCAACGGGTCAAATGATGCGTGGAGGCGGACAAGGACAGCAACGAGCCAAGAGCAAGGGCGCCCAAGTCCCGTTTCCGTTCTTGGCTCGCATCATCAAATTCCCGGTCACCCGACTCTCGAAGAAGAACTTTATCGAGATGGGAGCGGTTTATAACACCCTTCCAAAGGGATTCGGAGGGAAATTGCGCCAGGATCAGCAAGTCGTTCTCCTGAGCTACGGATACAAGAAGGGAGGTATCGTTCGCATTTTCGAGACCCCCGCCGTGCCGGGCGCCAACCCGGTGGAACTGACCAAGCTGATCAACTCCTCGGGTTTCTTCAGCAACGTCGCTCGAGGCGATTGGAAGTTGAAATCAGTATCGTCTGCAACTGTTATGATCGTGCCGACGTCGGAGTCGCCGGACGCTCTGGATCTTGCAGTTCACGAGTTGACTGGCCATTAATTGCTGTTTTTAAGATAGCATTAAGCACTTAACCGCCGACAATGGTCCCTTACAATGGGTGACATCACCTATTTTTGGTGATCCACTCGTGTCGGTGTTTACTCTTTGCCATGAAAAATAAAGCATTTACTCTTATTGAGCTATTGGTAGTCATTGCTATCATCGCCATTCTCGCTTCGATCCTGTTCCCTGTCTTCGCCCAAGCCAAGCTTGCTGCAAAGAAGACCGCTTCGCTCTCCAACACGAAGCAGGTTGGCCTCGCCGAGATCATGTATCAGGGCGACAATGACGACTACTTCGTCCTCAGCGGAAACGCAACTTACGGCTCGCCGATCGGTGGTTTCACCGCCCAACTCGCCGCTCACACGGCTCTATCCTGCACGTTCCTCACCCTCCCTTACATCAAGACTCTCGGCTTGATGGTCGACCCGGGCGTTGGCGATCAGGATGGATTCTTCGGATCGGGCGCCAAAGCGATCCAGTACAACCAGGAGTTGTTTGGCCAGTTCGGCTATAACTACCTGTTCCTCTCCCCCTGGTACGGTTGTGTCAGCAGCGAAGCTCGATCGGGCTCTTCGGCGACCAAGCCGGCTGAGACGGTCATGTACACGACCTCGCAGGAGTTCTACAATCACCAGAATCGTGGCTGGTACACGGTGAACGCTCCCGGCGCTTGGCCGATCATCGCACCGTCGCCCTTTGCCTGCATCTGGTACGGTAGCTCCAATCCGTTCGTCGATGGCAACTGGGCAGCTAACCCTGACCTTCCCCAGTACGGAAAGTGGACGGGAAGCGTTCGTGCAGTCAAGCCCTACAACGGCGCCAACGTCTGCTGGGTTGACGGTCACGCTAAGTACATGAACGACAGCGCGCTTGCCGCCGGCACCAACTACGGCTCGGTCGACGTGACGAACAGTGCTGCTGGCGCTTCGATCAACGGCGTAACCAACCTCAAAGCTCCGGGCGCAGCGCCTTCCAACTACCTGTGGTCGCTCGACGGCACACTCAACGACCTGTACTTCTAAGCATGAGAAAGTCACGCACTCTGCTCTTTGCTTTGGGAATCGTTGTAACGTCCGTCGTTTGCGGAGCCTGTAGCAACGGTATTCCGGAGGACAAGACTGTAGCACGACCCGCCGATGCGTCCAAACTGGCCAACCAAGGCCAGGGCGGCGTTAAGGCGAGGATGGGCGGCGGTATGGCGCCTGAGCCAATGTCCGCTGCTCCAGGCGAGAAGACGGGACTTCCCAAGTAACCGTCTAGAGTCAGCCTGAAAGGAGAACCCCGCGAGCATTTCGCGGGGTTCTTTTGCTTTTAGCCGTCGATCTTGCTTAGGAAGTCTTGGAGCGGCATCGCGCCGAGATCTCCATCTTCCCTGCTACGCACGCCGACCGTGCCGTTCTCAATGTCGCGGTCCCCGATGATCAACATGTATGGAATCTTCTGAAGTTGATTCTCGCGAATCTTCTTCCCCAGCGTCTCCCTTCGATCGTCAAGATGCACGCGGTACTTGTGGTCCAACCGGAGTGACTGCGCAAGCGCGGCTGCATATTCGACGTGGCGATCGGCTATCGGGAGCACCGCGATCTGGACGGGGGCGAGCCAGAACGGAAATGCGCCCGCATACTGCTCGGTCAACAACCCGATCATCCTTTCGAGCGAGCCGAATGGCGCCCGATGGATCATCACCGGCCGATGAGGCTTGCTGTCTTCACCGATGTACTCAAGTTCGAACCGCTCGGGCAGGTTGTAGTCCACCTGCACCGTGCCCATCTGCCAATCCCGGCCCAAAGCGTCCTTAATAATCAGATCCAGTTTGGGGCCGTAGAACGCCGCATCGCCGGGCGAGATGAAATACTCCATCCCGATCTTCTGACACGCCTGCTCGATCGCCGCCGTCGCCGCCGTCCAATTGTCGTCGTGGCCGATGTACTTGCTGCTTGCCGGATCCTTCGTTCCCAACCGAGCGCGAAAATCGGTAAGGCCCAATCGGCTCAACACCGTCTTCATCAGGTCTACTACCCCGATGAACTCGTCCAGAAGCTGGTCTGGTCGAACGAACAGGTGCGCGTCGTCCTGAGTGAAGCCTCGGGCACGCAAGATGCCTGTGACTTCGCCGCTCTGCTCGTATCGATAGACCGTCCCGAATTCCGCATAGCGGATAGGCAAGTCGCGATAGCTCCGCATCTGGGACTGATAGATCTCGATGTGGAACGGACAGTTCATCGGTTTGAGGATGAACGTTTCCTTCTCGTCGTCCTCCATGAACGGGAACATCTTCTCCCGGAACGTGATAACGTGCCCGGACTTTTCGTACAGCTTGATGTTGGCGATGTGCGGCGTCACCACCGGGTCATAGCCTCGCTTGAGCTGCTCCTCTTTCATGAACGTCGTCATCGTGTCGCGCAGCATGGCGCCCTTTGGCAGCCATAGCGGCAGACCGGTGCCGACGCGCGGGGAGAACATGAACAGACCCAACTCGCGGCCCAGAATCCGGTGATCGCGCTTCTTCGCCTCCTCAAGGTTATGGAGATACGTCTCCAATTCCTCGGCGGACTCGAAAGCCGTTCCGTAGATGCGCGTAAGCTGCTTGTTCTTGACGTCTCCGCGCCAGTACGCGCCCGCGATCGACATCAGTTTGAAGTGCTTGATTTCTTTGGTCGTATCCACGTGCGGGCCGCGGCAAAGATCGATAAACCGATGGTGCGTGCCCGCGCGATCGGTCCTTTGTTGGTCATAGAAACTGACATCTTCGCCTTCTGGAACCGCTTCGAGAAGCAGCAACTTGTATTCGGCCACTTCGGGTCCTTGCCCAAGCGTCGTTTCTTCAAGAATCTTTGTTCTCGCTTCGTTCCGGTCCGCGGCGACGATACGGACGATCCTCTGATCGAGCTTGGAAAGCTCTTTCATCCGCGCCTCGATCTTGGGAAGATCCTCCTCGCGAATAGTGGTTGGAGCGTCGACGTCGTAATAGAAGCCGTTCTCGATCGGAGGGCCGATTGCGAGTTTGATGCCGGGGTAGAGCTCCGTGAGCGCCTGAGCCATCAAGTGGGCGGCGGAATGTCGGAGTCGATAGAGATAGCTGTCTTCGTAACTGGATACTGTCATAGGTGAAACCTCCCATACCAAGGGATCGAGTTGTCGAAGGTGATTATACTTAATTGAACATTCCGGACAAAATGCGAGTCCAATACCTGGACTCCGTTCGGTGTGGGGACGGTCCGTCCCAAACGGAAAACGACGAACCATGACATTTCTGTCCCTGGCATTTGCCTTCGCTCTGCAAGCTCCAACCGCCGGCCAACCGGATGTGAATGAGACGACCTTTCAGACGGTCTTCTCTCAACTTGCCTCGAACGAAACTCTGTTTCTACAACTGAACGGAGCAGTGAACTACGGAAGCAAGATCACCCCGATCATCTCGACCCTCGCCTGGTCGACAAGCACATCGGGAGCGAAGCCGATCGCCCAGTTGGAACTGCAAGAGTTCACGAACGGCGTGATGATGAAACGCATTGTGGGCGACGGAGACACCCTTTGGTCCTACGACATGGTCGCCCACACCTACTCGGCAACCTCGTATGGCGGATCGGGTTCCACGAGGCCGACCGACTATCAGCAAGATCTCTTGAGCGACCTGAACTGGGCCACAACCGGACAGACCGCCTACCTTGCCAAGCTGTTGCGCCAGGTCTATAGCACGACCGGAACCTTTATCAGTTGGATGCCGGGCGTCCGATCGCAGAACTTGCCTCAGAACGTTCCCGTGAACGACCCAATCAACCCTTATCAGTCCTATTCGCCCACCGCAAACGACTGGTTCTATCTCTACAACGGCAGCCCCAAACGCTCCATCGTCTTTGAGATCGTTCCCCAGGCTCAAAGTAGCGGACTGCCGCCGATCGACACCTTGCAGAACATCTTCTTCAGTCAAGTCGATCAGTTGGGTGCATCGGTGCGCTTCACCCACTGGCAGGTGACCCCGTACCCCGGCGTCACCTTCTCCACCGAGATCTTTCAACCCTTCTCCGGTTCTCAAATCCAGGGTTGGCATCCTGTCGTCGGACCGAAGCCAGTCTCCAACTGACAGCCCAGCGCGGAATTGTGCCATAATCGACCCAACACTCTGAAGACAGCCGGTGGCCGAGCGCCTTAACGATCGAAAGATCGACCAGCCGAGGGGCGACAGGTAAATAAGGACGACGATCTTCGTTGCCGACCGATTTTGCGACTCGATCGCGAAGAGGGACCTACGCCATCTCAGCTGGGCGTGGGTCCCTTCTGCTTTAGGGCTGGGTGCGAGAAAACAATGCCAACAGCAACCAAAGCACGCACAATCGAGCAAGCAAAGGAGTGGTATTCCAAATCAACCGGGGTCGTCTTCACCGACTACCGCGGAATGAAGGTGAAGGAATTGCAGGAACTCCGCGCCAATCTTCGTACGAAGGGCGCTGAGTTGCACGTTCTCAAGAACACGCTTTTCCGAATCGCCGCGGGAGACGATACCGCCAACTTGACGGCTGAGCTTCATAACGGCACGACCGCATTTGCGTTCGTGTTCGAGAACGAAGCCAGTGTCGCCAAGGCGCTCCTCGACTACGCTAAGACAAGTAAGAAACTCGTCGTTAAGGGTGGCTATTTCAGCGGCAAATCGTTTACGCCCAAGGAAGTAGAGGCTCTGTCCGAACTTCCTCCACGTGATGTCCTCATCTCGCAAGTGATCGGTTTGATCGCTTCGCCGATAAGCAACCTCGTGGGAGTGGTCGAAGCGCTTTACGCCGATCCGATTCGCACAATTGGTGCGGTGGCCGACAAGGTCGCCGAAGGCAGCCCACTGCCAACACCGACTGTAGACGAACCTGAAGCCACGCCAGAATCGAATTCCCCGGAGGCCGAAGCCTCCCCTGAAACCACCGAAACATCGGAGACCCCCGAAGCATCGGAAACCACGGAGAACGCATAATGCCAACCGCAGTTGAATCCATCGTCGAGCAGATCAGCGGAATGACCGCGATCGAGCTCTCTGAGTTGAAGAAAGCCCTTGAAGAGAAGTTTGGCGTTAGCGCCGCTGCTCCATCGTTCAATCCGGCCATGTTCGCCGGCATGGGCGCTCCGGCCGCTGCCGCTCCCGTCGAGGAAGAGCAGACCGAATTCGACGTTATCCTTACCGGCCCTGGCGATTCCAAGTTGAACGTCATCAAGGTCGTTCGCGAGATCACCGGTCTCGGCCTCAAGGAAGCCAAAGACCTGGTCGATGGCGCTCCGAAGCCCGTCAAGCAGGCTGTCAGCCGAGACGAGGCCGACAAGGTCAAGGCGCAGATCGAAGAGGTCGGCGGCAAGGTCGAAATCAAGTAACCGCCAAAGTGCGGCAGCATTCAAGCCGCACCGGCACAACGAAACGGGCAGAACCGATCAGGTTCTGCCCGTTGTGCTTTTAGGCAACGTAGCCGATGCTGCCCTCAGCCAAGGCATCGACCGCTCGCCGAAAGTCGTCGACCGGCAAACAATGGCGAACGCTTCGCGAAGTCGTGAGGCATGTGTATTGGGCACACACTCTATCGACACTTTTCTCAATGACGATTGAGCCATGGGCTCCGGTTAGCGAAAAGACCCTTCCCTCAAGTACGGCACTGAGTTGACTTGGAGCACATGGAAATACGTCTTCGCCTCCTGGCGACGACACCGGCAAAGCGACCACCAGATTGCACGTTCCGTCCGGGTACGACCAGAGGTCGATGAGCAAACTGGTCTCACCGTTTTTACGCTGGCAAAAGGAGACGGAAAGCTCGCCGACCATCATCAATCACAACTCGTTCTCGAAAAGGCAGTAACGAGTTGTTAGATGGGTTTGTTCAGTGATTTCGACTAAATCGAGGGACTTTCTACCCTTCTGTGCTCCTACCAGACGATCAGTCCGTGAATCCGGATTCCCGCCGCGGGACTGATCGTTTGAATCTTGATTCCGGCGACGGTGTGTCCCTCCCCGATCGGAAGCTCAAGGATCGAAAGCCCCTTGACCGAATCGGCTCTCACAAGGTCAATTGTATCGTCGGATGATCGGACGTCACGGCCATATACGATTCTATCTGTACGGACGCTGCCGTCGGTGAAGCGGATAGTTAGGTCCGCAACTGGCTCGTTCCGATCGCATTTATCGACGGTGTCCATCGCCAAAGCCAAGTGGGCGCCCTTCGACCTAAATTCGAGGTCGCATTCGCCTGGGGCATCCGGCGTCGAGATCAGGCTCCTCAACGCGATCGGGGTCCCAAGCTGGAAATGAAGATCGCCGTCCACCAACTCGCTCGTACCATCTCCCTGAAAAATCTGGTCCCCCGCTTTGGGCACTATCGAACGAGGGCGTCCATAGTACATCTGCCGGAATACGGCCGCTGGGTCGTACGCCAAGCCGAAAGGAGGCTCAAAACGGCTGTTCCAAGAATAGTCCGCCGCAAGGACCATGGCCGAATATTGATCGAAGTTCTCTTCCATCGCCCGTTCGTCGCTCGTGTAGCCCGACCAGGTAGTTTGAAGTGTGCCCGCATGCTCTACGTCCGCTGCAAGGCCGAAGGAGGCGATATTGAGCGGTTCATACCAACTGCTCGCCACCGGGACAAAGCCTTCACGCTTCCAAAGCTCAAGCGAGGTCACATATTTCTCCGGCTTGGGCCCGGCCGCATAGTGCCAGTCGCCGATCCAGGTTCCCTTCGGAATGGCTGCTCGTCGCTTTGCTGCCGTCTCCTTTGACTCTCCGTTGGCCGCGTCGACGGCCTCCTCCGGCGCCAAACCCTCGTCACCCCAGATCATCATCGTATCCCCGTGTCTTTCCGCTATCTGCTGCAGCACCGGCATCTGCAGGCTCCAAAGCTGGGTAACCAACGCGCCGTGATCATCGGGAAAACCGCGCATACCGACTTCGTCGCAACCAAAATGTAGGGTCGAAGGTTTGAGTAAATCGCAGGCTTCGTCCCACAACTTTGTCAGAGATTCCTTGGTCTTCGGGTTGCGCGGATCGATAGTGTATGGCACCTTCGAATTGACCGCCAAGTCGAGGTTCTGCCCTCCTCGGAAGTACCACTCCATGTGTCCAAAACTCTGGATCAGCGGAATGGGTTCGACGTCCATCGCCCGGTAGTCGGCAAACAAGCTCGCCAATTCGGTCTTGGACATTGCGTCCTTGTCGTCCTTGAGCGCAGGTAGGCAATCCCATTTCGTCTGCTCGCACTGAAGCACCACCTTGTTGAATCCCAGAGGGAGCAGAACCCGGTCCCAGAGTTTCTTCTGGAAGCTCCTTGCCTCCGGTCCAACGAAGAGATGGACGCCTCGCCATATGACTCGGGGAGACATGCGCAAAAAGCCAGTGGGGAACACGATCTTGCCACCACGGACGAACGCTAGCCTCGCAAGGTATCGGAGGCCGTCATGAAGTCCCTCGTCTTCCTCGCCCAAGACTGAAATGCTGTCCTCCCGGATCTCGATCTGGAATCCGCCTGGGTGAAGCCCTAGTTTGCTGACGCCCCCGTCCACTTTGATATGGTTCGCCTTTGGGGATGGCTTTGGTAGATCGAACCGTTTGGCAAGGCCAGCGATAAAGTCCGTATCCCAGAATCGCACGAGCCCGGCCGGCCAATCGTACTGGCCCGTGAACTCCAGCGTTTTAGTGAAGTTCAATTGATTGAGCGTAGGCTTGGGAATCAAGACTGGGGGCTTCTCATCTGGCACGATCACGGCGGCCGAATGCGTCGCCTTAAGCGCCACCTTGATCGGAGTCGAACTGGGAACCGGCTTGGCGTCTATCTGCCAAGTCACATCGAAGGACAGAGGCCTTTCTTTCGATATATCCAGGTCTAGACATCCAAGCCACCACAAAGCGCGTCCGGCCGCGTATGCCTGGTCGTACCCACGAGCGTCGAAAAGGGTCGTAGGCGCGGACGTCTTCACTTCGACTTTTGCCAGTGGCGCGTCGAACACGTAGTCACTTGAATCGTGCGCATAACGACGGTTTTCAAAATCACCCCCGCCCAAATACTTGTGAGTCTTCAGGCTCCGGGTCATGGCTCCGTCCGCCGTGAGCGATCCCGCTTGAAGCGCAGGCGCCGAAATCAGTCCCGCCGAGAGCTCCACCTGTGCCGGATCTGCATCACCCCATTGAAGGTCGTAGTGGACCAAAAGGCGATTGCCGCGTCGCTGGTATGTGACGGTTCCGCTCGCGCTGCCACTGTGTCCGGAGAAAGTCTCCTTGTAGGTGTCGTCGTCGATTCTATCGACGTGACTGCCATCGTTCGACGAACTGTAGTAGCCTCGCACCCATCCTTTCTCGAAGTACTGGACCGTCGTTCCCTTGACGATCGGCACCCCGGAAACCGAAAGGGTGAGCCCACTTCCTCCCCGGACGTCGAAATCGAATGAGGGCTTCGACTGAAGCATTAGCGCAGCCAAAAGTAGGGGCGGCATGGCCTGATTATGCCGCGAGATCGCCGAAAGTTACCTTAGCCGCCTCCACGTGCGCCGCGTTTGCCATGTCGGCTTGGGTTCGAGCCTTCCCGACTGAGCCGGCTTCCCTCTGGTTGGGACAAGGACGTGTCGTCCAGGTAGTTCTTTCGGTACTTCATCCTCTGAATGATGTCGGCCTCGTGCGAAGCCAACTCGCTTAGGTCGGAAATACCGGCCTTCTGGGCGATATCGTTGACGACGGCAGGAAGTGGATCGAGGTGACCGGTATTCACTTTGCGATCCATCAACGTAGCAAGCCCCGCTTCTGATTTGACGAAGTCCGATACCTTGCCGGTCAATGTCTGCGAGCCGACCGTGACGGTGATCGGGTCATTCGCCGGATAGAACTGCGTCTTCGCCGAACGAATCTGAGCTGCGATAAAGCTATCGCTTCTCAGGCCCGCGCGCTGAAACACGGCGATCATTCGCGGATCGTCGATGATCTTCTGGTTGG
This sequence comes from Fimbriimonas sp., assembly GCA_031292555.1. Taxonomy (GTDB): domain Bacteria; phylum Armatimonadota; class Fimbriimonadia; order Fimbriimonadales; family Fimbriimonadaceae; genus Fimbriimonas. The sequence continues at coordinate 42,731 of JARLGV010000041.1, read as the reverse complement.
CATCGGGGCCGGTGAGTTCGGCTCCGGTCTGCAGATCGACCACATCGAGCAAACCATCCGGCTGGACATCAATTCCGTACTGCCTGAGGTCTCGCTGGAAATCGGCTAGATTGTTTGTTTTGTACTCGATGAGCATGGCCCCAAGCGAACCGGCGCCTTCTTTCAGGCTCGCGAACTGAATGAAACCGACCGAGACGTAGCCAGTGTCGTACGTGTTGATCGCGTCAAAGCCACCCTCGAGAATCGACACCGACCGCATGATCCTCGCCTCCGAGTCGGAGACGTCTGCCAATCGAAACAGATGCTCCATCCGATCGGTTGGCATCTCCTTGACCGCGACGCCCTCCGAATTGACTCCCTGAGAGAAGCGGTAATAGGGATACCGAGGATTGCTGACGCGTACGTTATCCTCGTAGGTCAGGCTGATGTCGTCGAATGCGACAATTCGTGCCATCGGCACTGCCGCCTCCGCCAACCTGGGCGGATTGCCCGCAATCGCCGCGAGGCCGTCCGGTATCGGTCCCGGTTGGGGTGGTTCGGTGGCAGGGATTGTTTTGTCCGGCTTTGGCAGGCGCTTGCCGGTAACCTTCTCGTTCGCATCCTCGGCGGTCTGCAGCGCTTCCCAACGATCCCGATTGAGTTTCGCGATTAGCCAGTTTTCCCAGTCCCTTTGCTGATCGTTGGCCGGTTGGGCGTTCTGGGTTGGAGGCGCGCTAACCTTACGTGCCTTGTTATAGTTCCAGAGCCATGTCGAACCGCGGACCGTCAGGCGGACCTGCCAGATGCCCTTGTCCATGACATCAGCTGGAGTAGTGCAGACGTAACGGCCCGGTTGGGCCCAGTAGTCCAAGATCGCCTTCCGTTCGTCTGCCGAGAATAGCGGTGGGGGAGGCGGTGCTATGGGTGGCGCCGGTTTCGACTGCGCGCACCCTATGGTAACCGCCAACTGCAAGATAAAGATCAAACGAGTTCGCATCCATGCCTTCCCGTGCCCCAATGCTCTCCTTCGCTCCGTAGTGGATGAGGCGATCATCCTGAATGGGCTGCCGGCAGGTTCATTATACGTCGGGTCCCAAAACTGTCACAGCACAACGTTGCTGGATGTCACATCGTGGACCAACTTACCCAGCCGCTGCTCGACCGTCGCCGCCGTATAGCGAATCTCCTTTCGATCGATCTCCGGCGCTTCGAAAAGCACGTCCTCCAGCAACCTCTCCATAATCGTATGGAGCCGACGTGCCCCGATATTTTCCGTCTTGCTGTTCACTTCCGTTGCATACCGAGCGATCGTGTCCAGGGCATCGGAGGTGAACGAAATCTGAACCCCCTCCATCTCAAGCAATCGAGTGTACTGGCGAGTCAATGCGTTCTTTGGCTCGAACAGGATCCGCCTGAAGTCGGATTCGTTCAGGCTGTCCAACTGCACTCGAATCGGAAGGCGGCCCTGTAACTCAGGAATGAGGTCGCTCGGCTTGGAGATGTGAAACGCGCCGGCGGCAATGAAGAGGATATGGTCGGTTCGGCATGGGCCGAACTTGGTCGCCACCGTCGACCCCTCGATAATTGGCAGGAGATCCCGCTGGACGCCTTCCCGAGACACATCCGGCCCGGACCCTCCGCTCTTGCCCGCCACCTTATCCAGTTCGTCGAGAAAAATGATGCCGGTCTGCTCGGCTCGCGTGATCGCTTCTCTCTGAATCGAAGCCTTGTCGATCATCTTGCGGGCTTCATCGTCGATCAGGCTCTCGCGGGCTTCGCGCACTGTGATCTTCCGGGCTACATGCTTGGATGGAAAGGGGCTGGCCAACTGGTTCGTGTCGATGCCCATCTCCTCCATACCGCCCGGAGTAAACACCTGAAAGAACGGGTTGCTCGATTCCTCAACGTATATCTCAAGGATTCGGTCGTCGTGAAGGTCCTCCAGAAGCTCCCTTTCAATGCGAGAGCGCCGTTCTGCCCTCTTCACAAGATCCTCATGACGAAAGCCCGTAAAGAATGGAGTGCCGTCCTCGTCTTCAGAAGCGTCGGGCTCGTCGTCTGGTTCGATTCTCTGGATCTCCTCGTCGATCATCTCCACAATGCGTTCGATAGCCCGGCGCTCCGCTTCGGGCCAGACTTCTTCCATCTTCTCGCGTTCGACTAGCCGCACCGACGACGCTGCGAGGTCTCGAATCATCGACTCCACATCTCGCCCAACGTATCCAACTTCCGTGAATTTCGTGGCTTCCACCTTGATAAAGGGGGCCCGAGCCAGTTGGGCTAGCCGCCGAGCAATCTCGGTCTTGCCGACTCCCGTCGGTCCGATCATCAAGATGTTTTTGGGGAGGATATCGTCTCGTTCCGAAGCAGGCAACTTCAGCCTCCGGTACCTGTTCCGTAAGGCGACCGCGACCGCTCTCTTCGCGTTGTCCTGGCCGACGATATACCGATTCAGCTCAGAGACGATCTGGCGGGGGGTCAACTCTTCAATAGGCAAGCTCATCGCCTACAACTTACCTTCCGCCGCTCGGACCGTTCTCCCTTCAATCGCTAAAGACGGACGCTTGGCACATCCAATCATAGGCCCGATCGAATAACTCCCGCTTGGATACGCCGTAAACCTGCCTCAGAGCTCGATCGGTTCTGTCCTGCCCGCGAAACGAGCGAAGTATATTAGCGACCGGAGACTCGTTGGCAATCTCACGCAAAAACGCTCCCAACGAGTTCTCGCCTTTCAACTCGGCAAGATACCTGCCGATCCAGCCTGCCTGCTGATACGCGTTCCAAATCTCCTCCTTCCGGGCTTCCTCGTCTTCGGTCCGGTCCGTCAGGGCAAATTCCAACTCCCGTTCGCTGAGCCATCGAGTGCGGTCAGCTTTGAAATCGCTCCATGTTCCCCTATCGAAGCGCCTCTCGACCAAGACTGACACCGCCTCCTCCACCCACCGCGGAGCATATTCGTCGGCGATGTTCGTGCTGATCACATGTGCATACTCGTGCGCCACCGCTTGTCCAAACTCCAGTGGATCGTCAACCAAATAGTTTGGGAGGCATATCTTCTCGTAAGGCTCCTTGCTGACGCAATATCCGTAGGGATTCGCTGCCCAAGGCGCTTCGGTTTCCGACGCCAGTATTGAAAGCAATGTCTGGGATCCGTGGGACCAACCGATACGCTGCGCCACCTCGTCGCAAGCCGCCAGCGTCCTTTGGGCCAGTTCCTCCTCCAAACCCATGAGTTGGTCCGGAACAAACTCCATTTGCAACCACGGCGTGACATCGATGGTTCGACTCTTCTTTCGAGTCACGAATTCGGCTTCGATGACCCGATACCAGCGTAGCAAGTCGGCGCCCTCGCCCACTCCGCTCTCGGTCACCTCCGCAAATGCGGCCTCGACCTGATCTTGATAGTAATAGTCGAACGCAGCCTCCCAATGGGGGGTGTCGCCAGCATGTGGATTTGCCATCGCTACCGTTGCCCCTTCGTGTGCGCCGTTTTCACTAGCATGACCAATTCGACTTCAGGATTTTATACGCGCGAACAGGGTGCAATGGTTAAGGCACTCTTACACGAACTGCCGTCTCGGATTTCCTGCGAAGATCGGACGCACTCAGATCATAGATAGCGGCAGTCATTTCCGCGGAGACAGAATGGTCAAACCAGACCGGCTCCATTATAATCTTCTCACCTATGCCACGAACCTGCCCAGACTGCCGAACGGACTTGAGCCAAAAAGACTTCTTTGGAGTGACGCTCGACACTTGTTGCCATTGTGCCGGAATCTTCTTCGATGAAGGCGAAGTGTCCAGGATCCGCGAACAAGGTGGAAACAGCGCACTCGACGCCCTCGAGGACAGGGTGCAGCCAGATCCGGGCCATGTCGACAGCCGCGAAGTCGATCGCCTATGTCCTGGGTGCCACACCCGAATGCGACGCTACCGGTACCTCTATTCGTCGCCTATCCACCTCGATACCTGTGACAGTTGCGGCGGAGTCTGGGTTCAAGACGGTGAGTTGAAGCAGATGCGGGAATACCTTGATTCGGCAAAGGAGGATTCCCCCGCCGCCCCTCCGGCTAGTGGCATGGGCGATCTTAGCCTGAAGGTGCTAAGCGGACCGGAAAGAGCGCGTGCCATCCGTGCGCGAATCGCGGCATCGACGATCGCGTATCATCAGAAGGATTGAGTCCTGTCCCATGAGCGATAAACCACAAAGATCCGAAGAGGAATGGAAAGGCATTCTGACCCCCGAGCAATATCACGTGCTCCGACTAAAGGGCACGGAGAGGCCCTTCACCGGCGAGTACTGGAACCACAAAGAAACCGGCATTTACAGTTGTGCCGGGTGTGGCGAAGAATTGTTCGACTCCCGAACCAAATTCGACGCCCATTGCGGCTGGCCGTCCTTCTATGATTCGATCGACCGCAAGAAGGTCCGCGAGATCGAGGACTTCAGCCACGGCATGCATCGGGTTGAAGTCGTGTGCGCGGCATGCGGCGGTCACCTCGGCCATGTGTTCCCGGACGGCCCCCGACCGACCGGAAATCGCTATTGTATCAACTCGGTATCGATCAAGTTCGTGCCCGTCGTAGAGCCCGAGAGCTAGATAGGTAAGGCTATCGCTGAAGAACCACGTACATGGCGCTTTCCGGAAATCGGAATCTCACGCCGTCCGGCGTTTTTGCCAGCGTCAAGTGAGTGATAGCGTTTCCGTTCATGTCGAGCACTTCCGCGTTCCGAAGATTAGGATTCCTAATGATTACGTCCAGCTTTGCCTTCTGAACCTGCCAAGGCGGACGGCCGTAACTCACCACTCGGAATCCCTCAGCCTTCTTGCCGCCATCTAGGTCTATGGAAGCCGGTTCATCGGACCAGCCGGTGGGCCGGCATCGAGTCCCGTATTGAACGAGGACCTTGGACGACGATTTGAGCGGTTGCCCGTCGAGCGACACCGCAACTGCGGAGCCGTATTCGTTCTGGGACAGAAAGGTGACGTCCGATGTGCGGACCATCGGCTTCGACCGGAAGAAGGCGGCCACTCCTTGTGCGCAAGGCGTATCGACGGTACAGACCCCCTTATCGAAATTCAACTCGATCTCGCCGGTATTGCTTTTCACGGTTTTTTGATCGCGGTCGATGTATTTGCGAAGGTCTGCCACCTTGCTCTTCGAAGGGTCGCCACCGAATTCCACTTCGACGGGTCCAACCAAGAACGCAAGCGGATCGATGCCGGTCTTCACGTTTGAGCCCGAAGCGATGTCTCCCGCATCGCGATTCGGATCGTAGCTCGGCTCTTCCGACACGATCGGTGTGCGCCGAGCCCACAAGTCGGCAAGCGATCGCTCTTCGACAACTGCCGGACTGCCTTGCTTCACATATCCCTTTCGATACATCAACGCTGCCGCAGGGAATGTGCCGAGCATATCGGGGTTCCCCATGACCCATTTCATACTTGACGGCAGGTACCCATTCGCCGAATACGGCTGAGTCCATTCGTCGTCGCCGGTGGCGAACCAGTAGAAGCCAGCAACGCCTGTCAACGATTGATAGGCAGAAATCAGGAAGGGCCCTTCGGTGTCGTATCCGGTCGGCAAGACCCAAGAGCTTTCAGTGATGACGATCGGACGGCCAACTGTCTGTTTGAGATTGGTGGGCAGAGGCTTCGGGTCCAACAGCACCGATGGACTCGTAAACAGGTCGCCGTTCATGATCGCCCAACCGTTGTTTGGACCTTTGTGAATTCCGTCGAAATACTTGTTGACTGCGTCAACCTGAGTCGTCGTGTAGGAGTACCGCTCGGCGTCGTTGAGCCGAATCGGATCGGCGGTCCTCCAGTTCCCGGCGTTCACGAGTTGCTTGCAGCCCAAGTCGTTATGAATGTAGTTGACGATGTCGCCGTTGAACTTCCGCATCGTCTCGGTTAGGAACTGGATTTGATCCCCAAGTCGCACCTGCTTGGCCCCAAACTGCGGTTGGGTCGCATCCCATATATTGTAGAGATCATAGCCGGCATCGGCTGGATCGTCCCCCTTCAAGTGCTCGCCGCCCCAAGCTTCGTGCACTTTGGCCGACGTGCCGTACTTCGCTTTCGCCCAGGTCGCGAATAGCCTCTGAAGGTTGGCCCTCTGGGGGCCTTTGACGTCGTTAATGTTCCAGAACAACATACTGTCCTCGTTCTGAATCTCGATGATCGCCAACGCTGGGTCCTTGGCCAGAGGAATGCCCGTATAAGGGTTGACCGGAGTCAGAAGTGCCTTGAGCCAAGACTTGTACCCCGCCTGGAGCGTGGGGTCGAAGAATAGCAAACTGGCGGCGCTCTGTCCGGCGCCGCCCGGGATGTTCCAGTTCTTCGAGAACTTCATCGGAACCATCCAATAGGGGGAAATCGTCGTGTAGATTCCCTCCTTTTTCATTGATGCCACAAGACGCCAACACCAATCGCGTTCGTCCTCATTGACGTCCGTGATCGCGGCATCGGGATACTTCTCGAGGTTGGGAGACAACTGGCCGTGAAACCGCACCATGTTGACGCCACGCTTGGCAAGAAATCGGGCATGCCTCGCCAGGTCCGGAGCAGTAGGACGACCCAGTGGAGCCGCCTGGAACGACTTCTGCCGACCCACGTTCGTATTCACAGCCCAAAACCTTTCCAGCGATCCGTTTCCGAGTCGAAAACTGCCGTCCTTGTCCACGGTGATGAATCCGGACTCGCCGGCCCTCTTCTCGTTGAGGGGTCTCAGGTCCAGCAGGGCATCCGAACGGAAGTCGTCCGCCTTCGGCTCAAATGACCAAGTGTCGCCGCCGCTCCAAGCCTGGGCGTGTAGGAACAGAATCGCCGAAAGTAGAACCACATTCACCTCAGCGCCCATTTGCTATGAGCACTCAGTCGGTATACCGCAGGCTGATACGGCGACTCGTCAGTGTTGGATGAAATCCTTTAGGCGAAGGGCCTGGGGACTGTTCGGATCGGACGCGAGGGCCGCCTCGATATCCTCCTGGGCTTGCTTGGTCTTCTTCAATTCGAGTTCGACTCGAGCACGGCACACGTAGATGTTCGGACGGATCAGGTGCGACTTCTTGACATGGTCAAGTGCGAGATCCACCTCCTGCATCGCCGTGTTGTAGTCGTGATGGTCGAAGGCGATAAGGCCCAATATGTGGTGGGCGTCGGCCAGAACGCCTTCCAAGTTCGCTTGCTGAGCCGCCGTTGTTAGGTTTGGCGTCAACTGCGCGTTACTCAATGCCTGCAAGATTCGCTGCTTGGCGGTGTCGCTGTCCCCCACGATGTAGTACAGCAGGCCCGCTTCGAAGTAACCCGCCGCTTCGGTCTGCTTGAACTCGTTCATGTTGTCGAGGATCTTGATCGCGCGATGCAGGTCGTCCTTTTGCTTCTGATCGACATCGTCACCGACATTAAAGTTGGCCACTCCGTCGTGGCTGAGCGAAATCACTTCGCGCAGTGAATTGTTGTAGTCGCTTTCGCTGACGATGATCGACTCCCCGTTGGGCATCAGCGTCGTGCGGTTGGAAAGAATCAACACTAACGCAACAATCACAACCGCCCCGATGGGGATTGCGAATCGTCGCCAGGCTGGAGTGCTAGCTGGCAACGATATTCACCAACTTCCCAGGAATCACAATCACCTTGCGGATGGCTAGGCCGTCAAAGTGAGCCTTTGCCTTGGAGGACTGCATCGCCGTCGCCTCGAGTTCTTCGCGTGAGGCGGTGATCTCAATCTCGAACGTGTCTCGAAGCTTGCCGTTCACTTGAACCGCAATCGTGACCATGTCGTCGGCGGCCAACTTCGCATCGAACTTTGGCCACACTTCGTTCATGGTGAAGCCGCCCTGCCCGATGACTGTCCAAAGCTCGTCGGCGGAGTGCGGGGCTCCTGGACTTATCAGCAAGACGAGCGTTTCGATCGCCTCGGAAAGGCTCAAAGCAAATCCACGACTGGGATTCGCGCCATGCTTCTTGACCAAGTCGACGAGGTCGTTCACGTAGATCATCAGTGAGGAAACGTAAGTATTGAACGCGAAGCGGTCAATGTCCTCGGTCGCCTTTTGGATCGTTTTATGGGTCCTTCGTCGAATAGACTTGCACAAATCGTCGCCATCCTCAAACTGAATCACGTCTCGCCAATCCGGGTAATAGAACGTCATCGAATCGTCGACGAGTTTAAATATCTTGCTCAAGAATCGAACCTGGCCCTGCATTCCATCGTTCGACCATTGCACGTCGGCCGAGAATGGAGCGACGAACAGTAGATACATCCTCAACGCGTCTGCGCCGTATTGTTCGACCGCCTCCTCAGGCGTCACGACGTTACCCTTCGATTTCGACATCCTCGCCCATCGGTAGAACAGGTCCTCCTCAGGAATCGACTCGGCATCCTTGTACGAGACAAGTACTCCCTCGTCACCCAGATCGAGCTTCTCTCCCTCCTTTGGTCGCCGGTAGGGAGTCAAAGCCAGAACCTGACCCTGATTCTCCAGTCTGGCAAACGGCTCCTTGACGGCCACCAAGCCGGCATCATAGAGCACCTTTGTCCAGAACCGCGCATATAGGAGGTGCATCACCGCGTGTTCGGAGCCGCCGACATAGCAGTCGACCGGCATCCAGTAGTTGGCCAACTTGATGCTCCAGGCTTCCTTATCGTTCATCGGATCGCAGAACCGAAGGAAATACCAGGAAGAGCAGGCAAACCCGCCCATCGTGTCGGTCTCTCGATGTCCGAGGCGTCCGTCGAGATCCGTCACGTTAACGAAATCCTGAATGTGTGCAAGGGGCGAAGATCCATCCCCGCTCGGCTCATAGTTCTCGACGACCGGCAGTTCCACCGGCAGGCAATCAGCCAGGACAAGCTGCATCTCGCCATCCTTCGTATGAATGATCGGAATCGGGCAACCCCAGTACCGCTGGCGGGAGATCAGCCAGTCACGCAAACGAAATTGCACTTTGCGCTGACCGATTCCAAGACCCTCCATCCAGATACCAAGCTGGGTTTGGGACTCCACAACTGGCATGTCGTCATACTCGCCCGAATTGACCAAGATGCCGTCCTTGGCTACGTAAGGGAGTTTGACTTCGGACTTGTCGCTTGGCGCGATCACCTGGACGATATCGATCCCGAATTTCCGGGCAAACTCGTAGTCTCGCTCGTCGTGCCCGGGAACTGCCATGATGGCGCCCGTGCCATAGGTCGAGAGGACGTAGTCGGCAATCCAAATCGGTACCTTGGCGCCGTTCGCCGGGTTGACCGCATAGGCGCCCGTGAAGACGCCTGTCTTCTCACGATTGGTTGCCTGCCGGTCGGTGTCGCTCAGTGTCTTGGCGTTTTCCTGATACTCGCGGATTCGGCGTGTAAACACCGGACCGACCACTCCCACCAAACTGTCAATCAGCGGATGCTCAGGCGCGAGCACGCAAAACGTCATGCCGAAGACGGTGTCGATTCGAGTCGTGAAGACCTCGAATGCCAAGGACCCCTTGGTACTTCGAACTTGAAAGTCGTCGTCGACCGGCGTGGCCGGCTTGACGCTATCCGCGACCTTCATCGAAAACTGAACGCCTTCACTGCGTCCGATCCAGTTTCGCTGTTGACTCTTGATCCCTTCCGGCCAATTCAATTCGTCCAGATCGTCTAGCAGCCGCTGGGCGTAATCCGTGATCTTGAAGAACCACTGGGGAATCCACTTCTTCTCGACGATCGCCCCCGACCGCTCGGCCCGGCCGCCGATGATCTCTTCATCGGCAAGCACCGTCTTGTCGATCGGATCCCAATTGACAGCCGCCAGGCGGCGATAGGCCAAGCCCTTCTTGAACATCAGTTCAAAAATCCACTGCGTCCACTTGTAGTAGCTCGGATCGGAACTTGAGAATGAGCGAGACCAATCGTACGACACGCCGATCAGTTCCATCTGACGACGGTACGTCCCCGCATACCGCTCGATCATTTTCGCCGGATGAGTCTTGTTCTTGATCGCCTCATTCTCAGCAGGAAGGCCGAACGCATCGAAGCCCATCGGATGAAGCACGTTGTAGCCCTGCATCACCTTCATACGGCAGATCACGTCGGTCGGAACGTAGTTACGACAGTGACCCACGCTAAGCCCTGCGCCGGAAGGGTAAGGAAAGAAATCCATCCCGTAGAACTTGGGAGCATCGTCCGCCGTGCGGGTTTTGAACAGCTCCGCATTCTTCCAGCGCTTCTGCCAGGCCGCCTCGAAGGACGCCGGCTCGTATCGGTCAGCCATAGACTAACAGTTTAGCTTGAGCACGTTGCTAAACTGAACTTCAGCGTCAACTCTCCATCCATTATGTTTGTATGTACATGCCTCCTTGCAGCACTCGGAGCGTGCCTAACAATGTCTAGCAGCGCTCCAATCGATGCTATGCCGGACGAAGGCTATCCCGCCCCTTCGAACGTCCGAAACGCCTCCTATCCCCGCATTCATGGAGATCTCAGCGTAACGTTTCGGGTCAGTGCTCCCAAAGCCGGTCGCGTGGAGGTTGTTCCCCTCAATGACGGCTTGGGACGGCAGCCGTATTCCATGCATCGGGGCGATGGCGGCGACTGGTTGGTCACCACCCCGCCGGTGCGCCCAGGTTTCCACTATTACGAGTTGGAAGTCGACGGTCGACGCTGCAACGATTCGGCGAGCGAAACCTATTTCGGATGGGGCAAACAGACGAGCGGGATTGAGGTCCCCGATCCGAATCTGGACTTCTACACGGCGCAAAGAGTTCGGCACGGCGATGTGCGAATCGTGTCGTATCACTCGGAATTCACCGGACAAGACCGTCGAGCCTATGTTTATTGCCCAGCGGTATACGACGCGACTCGTACGCGATTTCCCGTTCTCTATCTCCAACACGGAGCCGGCGAAAGCGAGCGGGGTTGGTCATCTCAAGGCTGTGCGCAGTTCATCCTCGACAACCTGATTGCGAAAAAGCAGGCAAGTCCGATGATTGTCGTTATGGATAACGGCTACGCTGACTTCGGAGCCGAAAACCGCTTTGAGCAGGTTCTAACCAAAGAACTTATCCCTTTCATCGATTCTCGATTCAGGACAATTGCCGACGCCGACCACCGGGCATTGGCTGGACTCAGCATGGGAGGAGGGCAAGCCGTTACGATCGGGTTGAGACACCTCGACCTTTTTCATTCGATCGGCTCGTTCAGCGGCGCCTTTCGCGCCAAAGACGTCTGGCGACCGTTGGTCGAAGCGCCCGAGATGGCGAATCGGACGATCAAACTGCTTTGGCTTGGCTGCGGTATCGACGACGGACTGTACGCGCTTGCCGAAGGATCTCACAAGACTCTGGACCTGGCTGGAGTCGATAGCCGATTCGAGCGATTCGATGGCTCGCACGAGTGGCAAGTGTGGCGGAAGTGCCTTCGGTCGTTCGCTTCCCTCCTGTTTCGTCCTTCGTCAGAAGCCCGGCAGATCGTCGACCTTCGTTGCGAGTACCTCGTCAACCCGCTTGGCATAGATGCCCGTCATCCCCGACTGAGTTGGCGCATGCAAGGCACTGGCGACCGAACGCGAGGCATGCTGCAAAGGGCCTATCGCATCGTTGCCGCAACGTCAACCGAGGCCCTCGATCGAAATACTCCCGACCTGTGGGACACCGGCGAGGTCGCGGACGATCGGTCAAACCAAATACCTTACGACGGCCGACCACTCAACTCGGGCGAATCGTGCTGGTGGAAGGTCCAAGTTACCGACGAGAAGGGCCGGAAACTCCCGTGGAGTGTTCCTGCCCGATGGACGATGGGTCTTCTGGAGACGAAGGACTGGACGGCCGACTGGATCGGCACACATGCCCCCTCGGCGTCGAAGACCAAAGCGCCAATCGAAACTCCGAGGGATCCTTGGTTAAGGAGATCCTTTGAGCTTGCCTCTGTACCCAAATCCGCTACGGTGCGCATCGCCTCCATCGGCTACCACGAACTCTACGTGAACGGGAAGCGTGTTGGCGACGCAATCCTCGCCCCGAGCGTATCCGATCTATCCCATCGGGCGCGATACACGACCTATGAGGTCGGACAGCTTCTGCATCGAGGCAAGAACGTGCTTGCCGTATGGCTCGGCACATCGTGGTCGATCTTTCCCCACTTTCCCGATGTCGATCGCGTGAAGCGCCCCGCCATACCGATGCTCCTGCTTCAGGCAGAGATCGAGTCGGCCGACGGCAGGCATCTAGTGATCGCAACAGACGACCAATGGAAGACCCATCCGAGTCCAAACCGCCTCTTGGGGACTTGGGACTTCATGAACTATGGAGGAGAGGAGTACGATGCACGACTGGAGGTCCCCGGTTGGAATCTCCCCGAGTACGACGATCGAGGCTGGGTCCCGGCCGTGATTTACCAGCCTGGTCTGAAACTATCGGCGGAGGTTGTCGAGCCGAACCGGCCCGTCCATTGTCTCTACCCCGTCAAGATCGAAGCCCATCCCGACGGCGCCTATCGCATCGACATGGGACGCAACTACACGGGCTGGTTCGAGATGGCGGTCAATGGAAAGCCGGGCGACCGCATCCAGTTTGAATTCTCGGAGCGCGAAGAGGCGGAGATGACCCACCGCCTTCACAGCGCGTTTATCGTCGGCCCTTCCGGCCAAGGTACGTTCCGCAATCGATTCAACTACAGCGTCGGGCGCTGGGTCACCGTCAAGGGTTTGACTCAAGCCCCTACGGCAGACCAGGCAAGAGGTTGGCTTGTTCGCACCGACTATGGCGACGCCTCCGAGTTCGATTGCTCGAACGAACTTTTGAACCGAATCTACGACACGACTCGATGGACATTCGAGGATCTGAGCCTAGGTGGATACGTCGTCGATTGCCCGCAGCGCGAACGGATGGGATACGGCGGAGACGCCCATTCCACAACCCAGATGGCGCTGAACACTTTCAGCCTGGGAGCCTTCTACACCAAGTGGGCCCAAGACTGGCGTGACAGCCAAGGCCCGGACGGGAACCTCCCCTATACGGCCCCGACCTATTGGGGAGGAGGCGGCCCGGTATGGAGCAGCTACTGCATCCATCTACCCTGGATGATGTACTGCTGGTACGGCGACGCTGCCCTGCTGCAAGCCCAGTACCCGACCATCAAACGGTGGTTGGCCTTCTTGGAGACTAAGCAGAAGGGCGATCTGCTTGTCCGCTGGGGAGGCGAATGGGATTTCCTTGGCGACTGGCTCTGGCCGGGAGCCGACGGCGTCAACGGCGACACGCCTGAGACCTTGTTCCTGAATAACGCCTACTGGGTTTATGCCTTGCGCACCACGAGCAAAATCGCAGAAGCCATCGGCGAGAAGGCGGATTCCGATCGCTTCCGCCTTCGTGCCGAAGCCGTCGCATCAGCCGTACACTCCCGTTTCTTCCGACCGGCGACTCACGACTACGCTACTGGCGACCAGCCGTACCTGGCGGCCGCACTTCTCGCGGAAATCCCTCCCCGTTCGGAACGCACCCTCGTCTGGAACCGGCTCGAGGATGAGATCCTCGTCCATCGGAAGGGGCATATCTTCGCGGGGATCACCGGGGGCGCCCTTTTGAGCCGCCTTCTGCTGGAGCAGGGACGACCGGATCTCTACTACTCGATGGCCATCCAAACGGACTACCCGAGCTGGGGCGAATTCCTGAGTCGTGGCTACACTACGATGCCCGAAGACTGGGAGAGCCGGCTTTCTCTAACTCATAGCTCCTATCTGTTCGTAGGAGCGTTCTTCATCGAAGGACTGGCCGGTATTCGACAGGAAGGCGGGTCGGCCGGCTTTCAGCGCTTCGTTATTCGCCCGCTGATCGATTGCCATCCGGCTCTCGATCGGCTCTCGGTCGCCTATAAAACGCAGTACGGCAAGATTCGGTGCGCCTGGGTACGCGATAAGGGCGCCGTAATCCTGTCCCTGACCGTTCCGCCCAACTCGTCCGCGATCCTCGAACTTCCAGGGCAAGCTGAGGAGGTCACCGTTATGCCTTCTGTCCGCAGGAAGAAGGACTCTCAAGGAGCCGCCGGATACGCCTTGGCGCCGGGCAACTATACGGTGCATTTGCACTTGCCATAGTCGGCAGTGGCCGAGAACTCCATTAGGGCCATCGGAGCATCGAAACGATGCTACGATGGCCGCTTCGTTTCGGCACAGTATAATCAATCGATGCCAAGGAGTCACGGATGACCCGAGCCGAATTCTTGGACCGGGTTGCCGAGTTAATGGAAATGGGCCAAGGCAGTTTGACCGGTGACGAGACCCTTGAGGCCCTAGGGTGGGATTCGCTGTGCGCCTTGTCGTTCATCGTCCTTGCCGACGAAGAGTTCCAACTCAGAGTAACGGGCTCGCAGATGCGATCGGCGAGATCGGTCCAGGATCTACTTGAAATGGTCAACGACCGGATTTCCGTCTAGACTCACGAACGATGACAGCCACTCCCTTTTCGCTTGACGGTCAGCGTGTTCTCATAACGGGCGCCTCATCTGGAATCGGGAGAGCCACTGCCCTTGTTCTAGCGTCGATGGGAGCTGAACTCGTTCTTGCCGGTCGCAGTCGAGAGCGGCTTGAGGAAACGGCAGAAAGCCTTTCCGGCAGATGTCTCGCTTGCTATTCGTTCGATTTGACGGCAACGGAGGAGATTCCGGCGTGGGTCAAGCAGATCGCAACGGAGCAAGGTCCGCTAAGTGGCCTCGTCCACTCGGCGGGGACCCGCACTACCGTTCCGATTCGAGCCCTTACTACCGAAGGGATCGATCGCATTCTCCAGGTGAACTTGGTCGCCTCGCTGATGCTGCTCAAAGCGTTCCGACAGAAGGGAGTGGGCCAGGGAGATCGCAGCGTCGTCTTCCTATCGTCGGTGGCAGGGCTCACTGGGGAGAGCGCGATGTCAGGTTATTCGGCCGCCAAAGCGGCCCTGATCGGCGCGGTCCGTTCTGCGGCAGTCGAACTGGCGCGCGAGCGAATTCGAGTCAATTGCGTTGCCCCGGCCGTCGTATCCACGCCTATGGTGGAAGAACTAAAGGAGTCGCTCGCACCCGGCGAATTCGCATCCATCGAAGCCCGTCACCCCCTCGGACTAGGGCAACCGAACGACGTGGCGTATAGCATCGCTTTCTTGCTTTCGCCCGCCGCCCAGTGGATCACTGGCACGACACTCGTCGTAGACGGCGGTTACTCTGCCCAGTAGAGTTTCACACGCTGCCGCTTGCTTCGACGTGCTGAGTCAGAATAGCGACCGAGGTCATCCCCGGGATGTCCTCCATCTGAAACGAAGCGTCGAACTCCGCTTCCACCGACAATACGATAGTCAGATGACCGATCGAATCCCATTCCTCGAGATCTTCCTGTCGCGTCTCCTGCGTAACCCGTCCCGGTTCGATCTTGAGCGAGTCGACGATACAAGCTTGGATTCGTGGAAAGATGTTGTCGTGCGGCATGGGTTCAGAGGGAGACGGTCTCCAATTCTATCCATTTGGGCAGTTCCATCGGCGCCACACGCCCAAATAGGCCGGTCTTCTCATCCAAAACAAACCCCAACTCCACCAACTTCTTCAACGCAACGGCGTTACGATTCGTGGAAACAAACCGCAATAGCACGCCGCGTCCTGGATGCACAAGGCTTTCGGTCGCCGCAACGAATGCCTCTTCGACGCCGCGTCCCAATACTCGGCAGCTAAGCAGAAACCCTTCTACGATCGGTCCGTCCGCCGACTGCGCAACCAACGCGCTCCCCACCAGCCCATAGTCGCCAAACCGATCCGATGCCTCGCACACGAGCACTTGCCAGCCATCGACGTCCGCGAGACTACGGAGTTCGTCAACCGTGCGGCGGATACCTGTCGTATTGAACTGATTTGTGCGTTGCGTCAACTGGGCGACCCGGCCAAACTCGGATGGATGGGCGGCCCGTATGCGAACTCGAGTCTGTAGGCTCTCTAGATGCTCTTCCAGGCTGACCGCTCCCATGGCCTCATACCGTCGCCGTCGCTCTTGCACATAGAGAGCCCCTCGCCCACGGTCTTCCGTACTCAACTTGAGCGTCTCGAAGCAGTTCAACCCCATCAGGAATGTTGGATACTCGGACGGGTCCTTGGGAAGATCCGGCGTAAGCACTTCCGGAAGCGCTGCCCGAACGAGCGCGCGTTCTTCGGCCGAGTCATCGAGAAAGACAAAGCTGTCCAACCCCAACTGCAACTCTTCCGCTAACTCGGCGATATTCGTCGCCTTTGGTTCCCAATTGATCCGGTGGGCAGCGAAATGCTCATCGTGCAACACCATGAATCGCAGCGTCCGGATCGCCTCAAGGCCGAGCCACTCGTCGTTCTTGCTGCAAATCGTCAGTAGGATCCCCGAGCGCCAGAGCTTTAGGAGTAGTTGCTGGAAATCGTAGAAGGCTTTGCCCTCCCCGTCGTTCGATAGCCGAAGCCCCTCAATGCCGTCTTCTCCGAGAACCCCGCCCCACAAGGTCCCATCCAAGTCCAGCACGAGCACCTTCCGTCTGGCCCCCCGGTAGGCGTTGATCGCGGTCACAAGCTGGCCGGCAATCGCCTGCAATCCAAGCTTGTTGAACGGGATCTTGCCGAGATAGCTGAATCGTGGGCTGCATACGGCTTGAATACCCAAGCTTCGCACGACTCGGTCCAAGTCTAGAACACGTAACCGGTCGCTTCCCAGGGCCACCCCGGAAAGCTCAAGGTTCAATTGCGCAACCATCCGCGCGTTCGATTCCGGCTCGTTCCATTCGAGCAGCGAAAGAACATCGGGCGCGGTTAGGACCAGGTTATGGACGAAGATTGTCGCCGTCGGAAAACTCACTAGGGCTTGCGAGGCGAGAGCACGAAACGATTTGGCATCTCGGGCCGCGGTATCCGCGTCGATTGAGAGAAGCACGACGTCGGGGGCGAACTGACGTGCGCCTGACGCCGGATCAAGCACCTCTCGTTCGTATTGGCCGAACGAGGCCACGTACCATTCCAGACTGAGCCCGTGCGCCCGTGCAAGCGCGTCAGCCAAGGAGGGAAGCATATCGAGCGTAGTAGACGCCAAAAGCGCAATTTTCATCGGCTAGCTATAGATAGGCGGATAGATCCGACATCCCGTCAGATTGGCTGCGATCGCTCCGTACGACAGTCCAATCCCGAACCCACATAGGACGACTCGACTCATCGAATCGGGAATCTCTCCCGCCTCCACCATCTTCGAAAGCGCCAGCGGAATCGACGTCGGACTCGTGTTGCCCGTCGTACGAAGCATGACAGGCAGCTTTTCCTTCGGAACGCCAATTTTGCGACGGATCGACTCAAGGATCAACTTGTTGGCTTGATGCAGCACGAAAAGATCGACCTCGTCTTTCGTCCAGCCAGCATCTCCGACAATTCCCTCGATCATCTCCGGAACGGTCTCCATGGCGAACCGCAGAATCTCTGCGCCATCCATGCGTAGGTTCAAATCCGATCTGTATCCTCCATCCGGCATGAGCACATCCAGAAGCGACTCCGGCGAGTAAGGTCTCCGGCGCCCCCCAGCCGGAATGTAGAGATGCTCGACTCCCGAACCGTCGGAATAGTGGACGCCAACTGCCGTTTGTGTCCCCTTCTCGACGATCGTAGCGGACGCACCGTCGCCGATGACCATCTTGAGTGATCGGTCACGCAGGTTGACGTACGGCGTCTGTATGTCGCCGACTAAGAGCATTACGCGACGGCAGTCTGGCAGAAGGCACAAGAGAGAGGCCTGCAGCAGACCGTACACATATCCGGAACACCCGAAATTCAGATCCATCGCTGCAACGTCGGTCCGCATTCCAAGCCGCGCTTGAATAGAGGGCGACGTTGCCGGTGTGATGTAGTCGGGCGACTGTGTTACGAACACGAGGGCGTCGAAGTCCTCAGGAGTCAGGCCCTCCCTCTGAATGAGTTCCCGTGCAACAATCACGCAAAGATCGGACGATGTGACGCCGGTCGGCGCGATATGAACCGATTCGATGCCGGTGCTGGCAACGACCCTCCGAACGTAATCGACTCCAAAATCCGGCCCAAGGTCTACAAGAGGCTGGGGAACTCCGGGAAGCACCGTCCCAATGGCCCGAATCTGGATTGACTCAAATCGGCTCTTCAAGTCATTCCCCTGCGTCGAATAGTCGCGTTGCCGGCACTCCAAACACGGTTGCTCGACATGGCACGTTCTTGATGACCGTGCTTCCCGCACCGATCACCGCAAAATCGCCGACCTTGCAGCCGGGGATGACGCTCGCGTGGGTCCCCATATGAACACCCATGCCTATCCCACATCGACCTGTCACTTCGGCAAACCCGTTCACCGTGCAGCCCGAACCAACCGTCGAGTCGTGCCCCACCGTCGAATGAACGTTGAGAATCACGTGACTTCCGATCGTCACGTCGGCCGTCACAACTGAAAAGGGACAGAGAATCGAACCATGACCGACCTTTACCCTCGGGCCAACGATGGCGGTAGGGTGAATGAGCCGGGCAAACCGAAAACCTCTCGACTCCAAATCCTGCGCCAGGTTCAATCGAACGTCTGGACGCCCCATGGCAATGACAAACCAATCGTCAGGGCCTGGGGAGTACTCTGCGATCGAGGACAAGATTGGATAGCCCGTTTCGAATCCAGACAACGCCTCCAAGTTATTGTCCAAAAAGCCTCCGATCGTCCATTCACCCTCTGGCTCGATACTCCCTGCCTTGCAGGCATGCTCTGCCCAGGCAAGCACCTCTCTGCCAAACCCACCGGCTCCGATGATGATCAACCGCATCGACTGCCCACGAATGTACCTGAGGCCCCAACAACGCGCAGTAGAATGATGGAATCTCTGGAGGCGACGATGCCAAGGTATGTCAGTTTAGGCGAGCTCCCACACAAACACCACACGCAGTTTCGCAAACCGGACGGAGGGTTGTATACCGAACAGCTGTTTAGCACTAGGGGCTTCAGCGGCCCCATGTCGACCCTCTACCATGTCCACCAACCTACCGAAGTGATCGGCTTTGAAGACCGTGGCTCAGTAGCACTGACCTATCTCGAAGACGAGCCGTTACGGCATCGCCATTTGAAGACACGCCTGATGAAACCAGTTGGTGATGCGGTCTCCGGACGGGTACCGCTCATGGGAAACCAAGACGTGGAATGGCATCAGGTCTATGCTGCAACGCAGATGGACACGTTCTACAAGAACGCCGACGGAGACGAATGCCTGTTCATCCATGACGGTGAAGGCACCCTCGAATCCCTGTTTGGGAACATCCAGTTCCACGCCGGCGACTATCTGGTGATTCCTCGCGGGACCATCTACAAGCTTCATTTCCGAATGCTGCCGGTTCGCATGCTGGCCATCGTCTCATTCGGGCCAATAGGCGTGCCGAAGCGGTACCGAAATGAGTTTGGACAGTTGCTCGAACACGCCCCCTATACCGAACGCGACATTCGGCCCCCCCATTCCCTTCACACGCACGCGGAACGCGAACCCTCATCAGTGCTTATTCGTGCTCGCAGCCGCCTGACTCTCTATCACTATCCCTTCCATCCGTGCGATGTCGTCGGTTGGGACGGGTTCGTGTTTCCGTTTGCCTTCAGCATCCACGATTTTTCGCCGATTACCGGCAAACTGCACATGCCTCCGCCGATCCATCAGACCTTTGACGGCCACAACTTCGTAATCTGCAGCTTCTGCCCGAGAATGTTGGACTACCATCCACAGGCGATCGCGATTCCTTACAATCATTCGAACGTGGATTCGGACGAGGTCCTGTATTACGTCAACGATAAGTTCGGATCGCGAAAGGGTATCGAGGAGGGGAGCATCACTGTACATCCCCTAGGCATTCCCCACGGTCCCCAGCCGGGAGCAGTGGAAGCCGCGCTTGGCCATACGAAAACTGAAGAACTCGCCGTTATGGTGGACACCTTCCACCCGTTTAGAATGACGAAGGAGTCTCGCGAGATCGAGGATCCGAACTACTGGAAGTCCTGGCAAACGGGATAGCAGCAAAGGCCGCAACGCCGTAGAGGCGACCTGCGTTCGTCAAACGAGGACCCGCAAAGAACATATGTTGATACCGCTTATCGCATTCGCAATCGCCGTCCAAAAGGACTCGGACGCATGGAATCTGAACGTCGTTCTCGACCCCAAAGTGAAGCTTTCGTGGGGTGTCACGGTCGATGCCCAGGCTGAGGGGCAGGAACACCACGCCACCTTTCAGTTTAGCCGGCAACAGAAGTCCAGCGACGACAAGAAGACGGTCGTGACCTTCGTCTGGGATCACATGACCGTCGACGAACAGGAGGGACAAGAGATCCCGGCGTGGGATGCCGTTACTGGCCCACGGGGCGAAATCCTCAAACTGGACGACGGCTCGGACGACTCCTATCGGCGCATGCTCTCTCCGATCGTCTTTGTCTATCCCGAGAAGCCGGTTTCGCCAGGAGATAAATGGAGCTACGTCTCCAAGCCAGACGGCGCCGGGGTCAAGATCAACTATGACTTTGAGGCAACAAAGACCGAATTGGTCGATGGCGTCCAGACGATCATATTGGCAATGAAATACAAGGAAGACGGCGCCGACGGCGCAACCGGCGAGGGTAACTGGTGGTTGTCCAGGGTCGGACGGGTAGTCAAGTTTGAAGTCAAGGTCAAGAACTGGGTGGTTCCGATCGCAGGCCCCGGTTCAGTCGATGCCACGCTGAAAGGCAAAGCGCTCTAGACGCGGACGAATCGCTGTAGCGTCTCGCGCAACATTTTGAGGGTGGTCGGCTTGGTCAGAAAGGCATCCATTCCGACCTCCAAACACTTTTCCCGCTCTAGCTCCAAGGCATTGGCGGTCAGGGCGACTACGGGCACGCGTTGATGGCTAGATTGCCGTATCTGCCTGCAGGCCTCGATTCCGCCCATTACCGGCATCTGCACGTCGAGCAGAACCACGTCATATCGCCCTTCTTGGAAGGCGGCGACGGTTGCCCGGCCGTCGGCACGGTGAGTCACTTCACAACCCAACTGCTCTAGCTGGTGTTGAATCACCATCGTGTTCACGAGATTGTCCTCCGCCAGGAGGACCCGCAAATGCAACGGTCCGTCACTGAAGGTCGGAGCTTCCGGAAGCGTCGCCTTCGCCAAGGGCAGTTCGATTCGGAAGCAGCTTCCGATACCTTGTTTGCTCTCAAGCAGAACCTCGCCTCCCATCAATAGGACGAGTTGCTTGGTAATCGTCAGGCCCAGGCCCGTGCCGCCGAACTCACGGGTCGTCGACTCGTCCGCCTGGCTGAACCGATCGAACACTTGTGCCTGCTTATCGATGGGAATTCCAACCCCTGTGTCCTCGACCTCGATCCGGTACCGGCATGGCTCTCCGCTACCGACTTCCAGACGGACTGATACTGAACCAGTGGCAGTGAACTTGGTGGCATTGCCGACGATATTATTGAGGATCTGACGCAATGCCGATGGGTCGGCCAGGACGGGCAGGGCATCCGCCTCCGGTGTCGATAGGACAAACGTGAGCCCTTTGCCTTCGGCGATGACGCGGTGAGCGATCGTGACGTCTCTCACTAGCGAGATCAGATCCACTGGCTCGGGACTGAGGATCATCTTGCCTGCTTCGATCTTGCTGAAGTCGAGTATCTCGTCGATGATGTGCATCAGCGACCTCGAACAGCTCTGAATCGCCGCGACGAACTCCCGTTGATCGCCGCTTAGCCCGGTGCCGACAAGGAGGTCCGCCAAGCCGATCACGCCATTCATCGGAGTGCGGATCTCATGGCTCATGTTGGCAAGGAAATTCGATTTGGCACGATTGGCCGCATCGGCTTGGTCTTTGGCGTGTTGAAGCGACCGCTCCAGTTCCAACCGCTCCGTCAGATCGGAGAGCTGGACGATCTGACCTATCTCGCCGCGGTACGGATCGTTAAGCGGCGATCGCTTGATCGCAAAGACTCTCCCTCGAAAATGGTAAAGCGCTCCGGTGCCCGCCCTGGCGTCAGAGAGCCTTCCTGCCGCCTGCAGAAGCTTCAGGGCGTCCTGGCCGATCAAATACTCCGGCTCCAATTCGAGAATCGCCGAAGCGGCCCGGTTACAGTCGATGAGACGACCGCGGCCGTTCATCACGATGATCGGATCGATCATCTGCTCCACCGCAGTTCCGCGAGCGATCGGGGCAAGATCCAAGAACGACAACCTGTAGAGGCTGTAGGTGACGATGACTCCGCAGACCGAGAACATCGCGGGCGTGAGATCGTAGAACTTAACTGGGTCGAATCCCGACCGGTAAACGATATTCCCTAAGACCGGAAACACAAACGCCAGGAAGATCATCCTCGCTTGCTTGCGAAACGCATTGCTCCTCTGTAGGGCGAGATAGAGGAATGTCCCCCAAGCATAGAGCAGGAGGGCGTGGGAGAGACCTACGTTCACGTAGTAGGCAGGTCCCGGATCGAAGCCGAGCAGGTAGTGGCCGCCCGATTGGACCATCCGAACGTTCTGGCGCATCGCTCCGTCTGGATTGAGCCAAACCAGGGGCAAAATCACCGCCGGCTGGATCGCCAAGACAATCCAACCGACAAAGGATGGGCGCCGCATGCGGTTGCTGTAAACCAACGCGAAGAGCGCGCACGCCGGAGAGATGAACGTAATCCCCAGGTACTCGATGTTCGCCCAGAGGAGGGCATCGCTCAATCGGTTCGCACAGAGTTCGATGCCGTAGAAGAAGCACCAAACAAAGGCACACAGCTGAATGACGAGAAACGGCTTTGTGGCAGCGGCAGCCTTGGTCCGCAGTGCGATCGTCATCGCGATCATTGCACAGAAGGCCGATGTGAATGGCAAGATCGCGCCCGGTGTCCAACTATAGTCCATCGGAGCTTCTCTCGGTCGTCATGTACTACGCGCCATCCAAACCTGTAGGATTCTTGTATCTGCTTAACCGATTAGATATTATAGCCTGTCTAGATACCCCCATCCCTGTCAGGCCCATAGACATTCCTACCTATGTCGGACGCCTAGAGATACTTGGCGCTCCTGACCCTACGCCGGTTCGGAGACCTGGCAGACGGTAATCTCGTCATCGATGAAGATTCAAGCGGCTCTGCTCCGAGGCCCCCACGAGAGGTTCTCCGTAGAACAACTGGATCTCGCCGATCCGGGACCGGGAGAGGTCCTCGTCCGCATCGCAGCGACCGGAGTGTGCCACAGCGATTGGCATATCGTATCGGGGGCTACCAGCCATCCGATGCCGGTTGTGCCCGGACATGAGGGAGCCGGGATCGTCGAGGCCGTCGGTGAGGGCGTTTCACGAGTCGCTACTGGTGATCACGTGGCCCTGAACTGGGCTCCCAGTTGCGGCCACTGTTTCTATTGCCTGAACGACCGCCATAGCCTCTGCTCCGCCTATCTGGCGCCCATCTGGGCGGGCACGATGATGGACGGGACCACCCGCCTGTCCCTGAACGGGCAACCCGTCTATCACTTCAGCGCGCTCGCGTGTTTTGCCGACCGAGCGGTAGTGCCGGAGCCGTGCTGCGTTCCTCTTCCGAAAGCCGTCCCGCTCGAAGTCGCCGCATTGATCGGTTGTGCGGTGACAACAGGCGTGGGAGCGGTTCTGAACACTGCCAAGGTCACGGCCGGGTCCCGCGTGGCCGTCTTTGGCGTTGGAGGAGTCGGCTTGAGTATCGTCATGGGCGCAAAGCTCGCCGGAGCAAAGCAGATCATTGCCGTCGATCGCTCCGAGGCAAAGCTGGAGACCGCCTATGCCTTTGGCGCCACGGACGGAGTCCGGTCGGACAATGCGGTCGTTGAGACCATCCGGGAGATGACGGAGGGTCGGGGCGCCGACTACGTATTCGAGGCGGTTGGAATCCCGGCCGTTCAGGAGATGTGCCTCGAGGCTACCCGGCCCGGAGGAAGCATCGTATTCGCCGGCATCGCCCCGATGGGCAGTTCCACAAACCTTCCCGGCGCCGTGCTGACCCGCCAAGAGAAGACCGTCATGGGTTCCTACTACGGAACCGCCGACCCGGCAAGAGACTTCCCTCGATTTGCAGACCTATATCTTGACGGCAAGCTGGACTTGGACCGCCTCGTCACCCGGCGCTATCGTCTCGAAGAGATCAATGACGCGTATGCCGACATGCTTGCGGGAAGCGTATCCCGAGGCGTAGTCGTCTTCTAGCCGCTCGTCTATCTTGAGGAGTCGTTCCAGATCGGGAGCGTCCTCTTGAGTGGCTTGTCCGCCCGGTAACCCAACTCATACTCTGCCTGGACGAGCGTGTGGATCTCATGGGTCCCCTCGTAAATGATCGCTCCTCGCGAATTCCTGAGATACCGCTCCACCGGAAACTCGTCGCAGTACCCGTAGGCGCCGTGAATCTCCACTGCATCGTTCGCTGCTTTGAACGCATTCGCGCAGTTCTGCCATTTGGCCATGCTGACCTCTCTCGTATGGCGCAATCCGACATTCTTCATCCAGCCGACCTGGTAATAGAGAAGTCGACCGATGTCACGACCGGCAACCATGTTGGCGATCATCTGCTGCACAAGCTGCTTCTTCCCGATCTCCTCGCCCTGAACTTTCCGTTGGGTGGCATAGGCATCGCAGGCATCGAGACAGGCAACGACGATCCCGACCGCGCCCGAAGCGACCGTATACCGGCCGTGATCCAATGCGGACATCGCGATCTTGAATCCGTCTCCTTCGTCGCCGATCAGGCAGTCTGCACCAACCCGCACATCATCGAAGAAGATCTGACCGGTATTCCCGGCTCGAACGCCGAGCTTGCCGTGAATCGGCTTGCTATGGAAGCCCGGCAGATTGCGATCGACGATAAAGGCTGCGTAGTTGGCCCTGTCGCCAGCGGACGCAAGCCTCGTGACGACGAGAAACTGATCGGCATAGTCCGCCAGCGAGATCCAGGTTTTCTCGCCGTTCAGTACGTAGCTGTCTCCGTCCTTTCGTGCCGTCGTCTTGATGTTGACCGCATCTGACCCGGCGTTTGGCTCGGTCAATCCGAATGCGCCAATCCTCTCGCCGCTTGCCAGTTTGGGCAGCCATCGTCGCTTCTGCTCTTCGGTGCCCCATTGAAGAAGCGTCAGGCTGTGCAAACCGCTATGGACGCTCATCACGACGCGCGCGCTCGTGTCAGCCCGCTCGAGTTCTTCGCAGACCAAACCAAGCGAGATATAGTCCGTTCCGCTGCCGCCATACTGCTGCGGAATGCTTACGCTGAGGATCCCCGCCTCGCCCATCTTGTCGAGCATTTTGCGGTCGGACTTGGCCTCCCGATC
Organism: Fimbriimonas sp.; assembly: GCA_031292555.1. Taxonomy (GTDB): domain Bacteria; phylum Armatimonadota; class Fimbriimonadia; order Fimbriimonadales; family Fimbriimonadaceae; genus Fimbriimonas. The sequence goes on along the minus strand of JARLGV010000041.1, from coordinate 17,466 downwards.
CCGCTCTTGGATGCCGGGCAACACCTCCTGCCGGCCAAATTTGTAGGCCATCTCCCGAATAAGCTCATGTTCGGAGGTCAATGCGAAATCCATATTCTAAGCGTACCGCGTGACTTGACGCCCCACGGCTAATGGCCCACCGAAGCTGATCGTGACCGTCAGAACTCTGCTTCTTGACCGGCATCCAGCGGCACAAAGTCGATTCCCTCGACCTCCAAGAGCCTCTTGACCATGCCGTGGAACATGCTTGGAGTAGCCATGACAGCGTCGTGAACTGGAAAGCACACCTGAGCCTTGAGCTTCACCGCGTATTCGATCGCCTCCGATATCTTCATCCAGGGACCGGCGACCGGGAGAGCCAGGATCTCCACCGGCCAGAACGGGTTGAGGAACGCATCGCCGGGATAGAAGAGCCTCTCGCCGATGACGAATCCCGTGTTGAGCACTCTCGGAACCGACCTGTGAATCAATGCGTGGGGCCCTTCCACCGAGGTGATCGAGACCTCCCCAACGTGAGTTGCTGCGCCGTCGGCGAGCAATTCGTAGGGAAGGCCGGCATCCTCAAGCAGTTTTGCGACCGCCGTGTTCGTGATGATTCGAACTTCCGGATTCTTGTCGACTATAGCCTTGACCGAGTCGATGTGAATGTGATCGAAGTGCTCGTGTGTCACAAGCACCGCATCGATTCCCGTGACTTCGTTCTGCCCGGTAGAAAACGCTCCGGGATCGGTGAGGAGCTTTACTCCTCTTTCTTGAATAACTAGGCAGCAATGGCCGATTTTGTGGATTTTCATGGCGTGGCCCCCGGACGAGTGAAGGCTATCACTTTTCAATTCACTCGCTCAAGCCCGTATGGGACCGGCTCGGGAGCGTCGTCCTAGAATCCTTTAGGGTTCGCGATCAACGGTTTCGGGTATGACGTTGCGAAGCATCCTTTCTTGGTTAGGTTCCGTTCGCCCGATGAATAAGACACTTGCTTTCGCCCTCGTCGTCGTTCCTGCCCTCGCTCTTGCTCAAGGCGGCCGGAGACGCGCAAACGATGCCCCGACTCAACCGCCGACGCCACCCCCGCAGGAGACCGTCAGTTCAGATGGTCCGGCATGGCAGTTGCTCAAGAACCTGACGCCTCGCCAACTCGGACCGACCAATATGGGCGGGAGAATCATGGGGATCGCGGTGTACGAAAAGGACCCAAGGATCTTCTATGTGGCAAGCGCATCGGGAGGCCTTTTCAAGACGACGAATGGCGGAATCACGTTCAAGCCCGTCTTCGAGCGTGAAGGATCCATCTCGATCGGGGCTGTTGCGGTCAGCGCCACGAACCCCGATATTGTTTGGGTCGGAACCGGAGAGGCAAGCTCCCGCAACTCGGTCGCTTGGGGCGACGGCGTCTACAAGTCGACCGACGGCGGGGTCACGTGGAAGAACATGGGCCTCAAGGATTCCATGCACATTGGCAAAATCCTCATTGATCCCAGGAACCCGGATGTGGTCTATGTCGGCGCCCTCGGTCACCTGTGGGGTTCCAATCCGGAGCGGGGCGTATACAAGTCGACCGACGGTGGAAAGTCTTGGGATCACGCCCTCTACGTCGACGACAAGACCGGTGTCATCGACCTAGAGATGAACCCCGACAACAACCGCGAAATTTTCGCCGCGATGTGGCAGCGCATGCGCAAACCGTATGACTTTATCAGTGGCGGCTCCGGCAGCGGGCTGTTCAAAAGCTCCGACTCGGGACGAACCTGGCGCCGGATTACCAAAGGCTTACCCAACACGAACTTTGGGCGTATCGGGCTCAGTTACTTCCGCAAGAACCCTAAGATCATCGTCGGAACTTTCGAGTACAAGCCGGACCGCAAAGCCGAAGAGGCCGAGAAACCCCCTGCAAAGCGCCCGAGCGACGGAGGTGAGGTAAAGAACTATGCGGGAGGCACTTACAAGAGCACCGATGGCGGCGAAAGCTGGAAGCGAATCAATTTCCTGAACCCCCGACCATTCTACTTCAGCATGCCGGAGCAGGACCCCGTCGATGAGAATCGGCTCTACATCCTCGGCGACAACCTCTGGGTTTCGAACGATGCCGGCAAGACGTTCCGGACGATGAACATCCGGGTCCACCCCGATCATCATGCCTTTTGGATCGATCCGCTCGACGACAATCACATCCTGGACGGCAACGACGGCGGCGCCTTCGTGACCCGCGACAAAGGTGTCGCTTGGGAGCAGCTCAATCAGCTACCGATCGGCCAATTCTATGCGGTCGCCGTCGATATGCGGAGGCCCTATTGGATCTATGGCGGGCTGCAGGACAATAGCTGTTGGGGCATCCCGACCCAGACTCGCCACGGCGGGATCGCGTTCTTCGACTCTTATGGACTGGGCGGCGGTGACGGCTTTCACTGTCAAGTTGACCCGACCGACTGGACGACCGTATATTCCGAGAGTCAGGGCGGATCGATCAGCCGTACCGACCTTTCAACCGGTCAGAGCCGCGGGATTCGTCCCCGCCTGCAGGGTCAGCGGGTTCGCTTCAACTGGAGCACCCCGTTCATCATCAGCCCGCATAACCCCCGCACCTTGTACATGGGCGGCAATATCCTGTTCAAGACGGTGGATCGGGGCGACCACTGGGTTCCGATTTCCAAGGATCTGTCTACCAACGACCCGAGTAAGCAGCACGCCGGCGACCTAAGCGTGACTCCGGAAAACACCGGCGCAGAGACTCACTGCACAATCATCACGATCAGCGAATCGCCAATGAGCGAGGGGCTGATCTGGGTTGGCACCGACGACGGACAAGTCAGCGTGACGCGCAACGGCGGGGCGACATGGACGAACGTCACGCTCGCGATTCCCGGCCTGCCAAAGAACACCTGGTGCTCCCGCGTGCTTGCGTCGAAGTGGGCGGAAGGGCGCGCTTATGCAACGTTCGACGGCCATCGCGAAAACGACTTCAAACCGTACCTCTACGTCACCGAGGATTACGGGAAAACATGGAAATCGCTTGCCGGTAGCCTGCCGGACAACGACAGTCTTTACGTCGTAACCGAGGGCGAAAAGAACCGCGACCTCTTGTATCTGGGATCTGAGATGTCGCTGCGAATCTCCCTCGACACGGGCAAGAGCTGGACCCGATTCCGCACGAAGTTCCCAACCGTGGCCGTCCACGATCTGCTGGTTCATCCGCGTGAACTGGACCTCGTCATCGGCACGCACGGACGATCGATCTGGACGCTCGATGTGAGCGGATTGGAGCAACTCGACAGCGACGCGATGGCGAAAGACGTTGTCGTCCCCACTCCTCAGGACGTACTTCTGATGCCACGAAACGGTGGCGGCGAATGGGAAGGCGACCGATACTATGTCGCGCCTAACACTCAGCCCGGAACGAGGGTCATGTACTACCTCAAGAAGCCGGCCAAGGACGTCACCGTGATCGTGTCCGATATCAAGGGCGAGCGCACACAGGAATACACCGGCTCCGGCGATCCTGGCCTCAACCAGGTGATTTGGAGCGGTCGACTCGACGGCCGAATGGTGGTTGCCGGCGACTACAAGATCACGGTGAAGGTGGACGGCAAGGAGTATTTGGGTTCGGTGCATGCCGAAGACGTGTCTCACCGGGCGGAATAGAAGATGGAAGCCGGGCTCTTTGTCGAGGAAGCCAATCGGCTCGGCCTTTCCCTCTCCGAATCCCAGATCGCGAGCTTCCTCGAATTCGAGGAGGCACTTTATCGCGCGAATGAAGTCATGAATCTCACGCGAGTGCCGGTCGAAGACTGCTGGGTTCGCCACTTTCTCGACAGCCTGCTGATGCACGACCTCCTACCGCAATCCACCCGTGTGTTGGACATCGGTTGCGGACCTGGCTTCCCCTCCTGGCCGCTAGCCTGTGCGCGCCCGGATCTCGATGTGACCGGACTGGACTCGAACGGCAAGATGATAGGGTTCCTACAACAGCACCGGTTGCCGAACCTGGAGGCGGTCCTCTACCGGGCGGAGGAATGGAGACCCGGCAAGCCGTTCGATGTCGTCACCGGCCGAGCCGTCGCCCCGTTGGCCGCCCAGCTCGAAGTCAGTGCGCGCCCGTGCGGGCTGGGAGGAAAGGTGATCCCGATGCGAGGCGCCTCAGATCGCGAGACCCTCGCCGCCATCGACATTGAGCCCCTGGGGTTGCGCCTGGTTGACGTCATCGAGCGCGTTCTCCCCCGAGCCGACGCCGTCCGTCTCTTCCCAATCTACGAGAAAGTGGCGAAAACAAAGCCCGGCTACCCCCGCCGCTGGGCCGAGATCAAAGCCCGGCCTCTCTAGCGAGAATCGTTTCTCGCGAAAGCGTTGGCGAGAATGAGTCCAGCCTGTTGTCGCGCGACGTTCCGTATCTCCATCCTCTGGCCTCCATGAACCGACATATGGCTAGCCTCATTCGCGTGCCAGCCTCAGTACGAAGGGAGGCGAGATCGGATGCTGATTTGGGCTTCGGAGGAGAGTTATGCAAGACCAGGTGCGAACTCCGCACGAGCATGGCCGCGGCTGAATATTGGCATGAGGTTCAGGGCCTCACCTTCTCCACACATGGTATCTGCGCAGATGAGTACCGGTGCAGATGTGCTGGTCGAGAGCATCTGGCATCCTAAGGAGTATCAGAAAGAGCTTGAACTGGCAAATCGCACTTTCGAAGATCGTGGCCCGAACCTTGCCGCAGATGTTCTCTAGGTGATTGCGCTCGCCGTACTCACGACCGCGCAAGGTTGGCTGCAGGGCATGCCGCCTCTGCCGCCTGAGGTCACCGAGGAGTTGCGACACCGGTACGAGGTCGCCCTCACTCATCACTCGACCGCCATCGAGGGCAAATACGCTCACACAAAGCGAAACCCAAATCGTGATAGAAAGGGGCATCGCAATCGGTGGCAGGTCGCTCGCTTAGCACCTGGAGATCATTGGGCATAAGGAAGCGCTGGACTTCGCCCAGGTGGGAGCTTCCCGCGGTGAGGATCTGCTCGTGCTTTCGGCGGTGGCTCACTCGCTCAGGGAGACCCTAGAAACCGCCCTGTCGTCAACGGCTCTGTCGGCGCCCACCGGCGTGAGAGCGGAAGCGACCGCCTGTATTGCGACGGGACTGTGAGCGACCACGTGCCGTCACCGCTCACAGTTCAGCCGTTTAGTGGAACGACTTGCTCAAGTCGACGACTACGTCGTCTCGCACCGTCTTCTTGAAGCGAGATGTCTTGATCTTCTCCATCAGCGCGGCTTCGTAGGCGGCAGAATCGATGGGCAGGTCCACGGCTGAATCGGTGAAGGTCGAGTACAGCATCGCATTGGCCAGTTCGACGGAGTGAATACCCTCCTCGGCGGGGGCGATGAGTTCGCTGCCGTCCAAAATCGCGTCGACGAAGTTCTGAAGGATGCCGATATGCTGCGGCCCGTGGCTATGCTCCGGAATGTGGCATTGCCATGTTGCGGGAGAAGCGAACGACTCGCTCGATGTCTGACAGAACTCGGCCACCGACATCTCGGTGCGGTCGAAGGTAATTCGATCGTCCTCGTAAACGAGGCGGCCACGGTCGCCCGCGATCTCCAAACGACTCGTACCGGGAGCTTCGCCGGTTGTGGCGATAAACACGCCAGTGGCGCCATTGGCGTACTGGAGGTAAGCGGTCACGTCGTCCTCCACCTCGATATTGTGGAATCGGCCGAAGTTGCAGGTCGCCCGAATCTTGGAAGGCATGCCACAGATCCATTGGAACAGGTCGAGGGTGTGAGGGCACTGATTCAGGAGGACCCCACCGCCTTCCCCTGCCCATGTAGCGCGCCAGCCGCCGCTAGCGTAGTACGCCTCGGTGCGGAACCAATTGGTCGCCACGCAGGCCGTACGGCGAATCTCCCCAAGCTCGCCATTCTTCACGATCGCCCGAATTCGTTTGTAGAACGGATCCGTCCGCTGGTTGAACATGGCAGCGAAAACCCTGCTCTTGTCGGTGTGGGCAGCGATAAGACGCTCGCAATCGGCCTTGTGAACTGAAATGGGCTTCTCTGTCAGGACGTGCAGACCGTTGTTCAACGCGTCGATGCCGATTGTCGTGTGGTCGTAGTGCGGCACCGCAAGGAGAATCGCATCGATCTCACCGCTTCGGATCATTTCGGCACTATCGGTATAGGTCTTGAACTGTGAGTAGCGTTCCAGCTTCTCTGGAACGATGTCGCAAACGGCCGTCAACTCGCACCGCTTGATCCGGTTCATTCCGGCGACGTGGCCGGAGCCCATATTGCCCAATCCGACGATTCCTAAGCGCACCATGTTGGCCAGGTTACCGCGAATAACCTCGGGGCTACATCCGTGTTTTCGTTGCCTCAATGGCTGTACTTCGAACACGCTGCCACGCCTGTCCTCGGCTTGTTTGATTCGCACGCGGTACCCTCTACGACTTGGATGGCACGCAACCGCTAACCACGAAGACGATCTTCCGGTTCTACTCCCCGCTCGCCATCTCGTGGATTTTCATGGGACTCGAGGGTCCAATTTGCGAGGGAGTCATCAATCGGTTGAGCCGGCCGGAGATTAACGCGGCTGCCTGGCCGATCTTGATGGCGATTGCCATCTGGATCGAAAGCCCGGTCATCGACCTCCTGTCGACCTCGACGACCCTATCCAAAGATCGCCAATCGTACGAGTTGCTGAGCCGATTCGTGTGGTACCTCCTCATGTGGGTATCCGTCGCCCATGCGGCGGTCGTTTGCACTCCCCTCTACGGTCTGGTGGTCGAAGGCGTCATGGGGGTGAAGCCGGCGGTTGCCGACGCCGCTCGGAGCGGACTGATCATCCTCATACCTTGGAGCGCCATGATCGGATGGAGGCGCTATCTCCAGGGAATCCTCATCCGGCACGGAAGGACGCGTGCGATCGGATTGGGCACCAGTGCGAGGGTCGCGACGTTGACCGTCCTCGCCATCTCGCTCTTCCACTGGACCCACTTGCCCAGCATCGTCATCGCGTCGATTGCGATCATCTCTTCCGTCGCGGTTGAGGCGAGTTGCGTCCACTGGCTCAGCCGAGACGTGATCGTTCGCCACTTTAGGGGCAACGAGCCATCGAGCGCCGAGCCGCTCACCATGCGCAAGCTCATCGGCTTTCACGTGCCTTTATCGGCGACTACGATGGTCAATCTCCTCGTGATGCCTGTTGTCAGTGCCGGGTTGGCTCGCGTGGATCAACCGGTGCTCGCCTTGGCCGGTTGCGGGGTTGCGGGAGCCGTCCTGTTCCTCCACCGGGCCGTGACGTTCTGCTTGCCCGAAGTGGTGATCACCTTGTACCGAAGCGAGGCATCGCGCGACGCCCTGCGAGCGTTCAGCTACGGCGTCGGCCTGGCTTCCAGTGGTTTGATCCTACTGCTTGGATTGACCGGCTTTGATCGCATCCTCTTTAGGTGGCTGATCGATGCGAAGCCGTCGATCGCTGAGGTAGCCCACTGGTGCTATCTCCTTTCGGCGGCGGTGCCCCTCGTCGATGCGGCCCAAGCCTACATTCGAGGCGTACTGACCGCCCATCATCTGACCGTCTCTCGTTTGATCGCGGTGCTCGGAGCCATGTTCGTCCTGGCGGGCGGCGTCTGCCTCGGTGTCATGCTTCACTGGAGCGGTCCGACCCTTTCCGCCGTCTCCGTAACCGGCGCATTGCTCGCCGAATTGGCTGTCCTGGCAATTGCCTGGGCTCGGGCCCGGACGTCAGTGGTGGCACTTGCTTAGCCAGGATCTTGGAACATTGCGAAGATTAGGCACGTAGCGGCAGTGTCCGAGGAATTCCATCGTACTATGTGTTAAAACAACGGGAGCATTCAGGGCCCATCTGGGCCAAACGAATGTAAACCCAGCCAGGTTAGTCGCATCCCTTGCGAGAATGCCATTCGGGAAACATGATCAAAGAAGAAGTGAAGACTCCGACATTTGCCGGCGGTGGAGAGATCGTCGAATCGCCCTATATTCGGGTTGCGTTTCAATCAGGTATCCCGACGGAAGTCGGCATCAATGGGTGCCGTGTCGAGGACGTCATCAATGTGGCGATTCATAAGCTCGAGCGGTTCCAGGACGGCCCACTCGCCTGCGAAGAGAACGCTGAGGCGCTTCGATTTCTTCGGCTCGCAAGACACTCGCTGGCGGACCGGATCCAGCACCGCAAGGAACAGGGCGTCTGGAACACGATGATCCCTCATATGAACGACCGCACGGAAGACGAGAACGACGATTTTTCTGCCACCGGCGCCTAAATTGGTCAATAAATTCCAAAAATCCTGGCACTTTCACCCGGGCAGGCACAGTATCGCTTTTTAATCGTTTTTGGGCGCATGAGTGCGTACCAAGTCGAGTGAAGGGTATGGCGACGCACTGCGTCGGGAGGAGTTACTACGAATGGCACGTCACAATGTGCTTGCGACAATAGCAGGCGTTTCCTTGGCGGCAGAATTGGCCGTCCTTACAGGCCCAGCGCTCAAAGCCGGAGGTGTTCCCAGGCTTGAAGGAAGCGTGGTTTTGGCCCAGAACCAACACGATTCGAAGCTCTCGGTTCAGTTCCGTTCGGCCAAGGTCTCCGAGGTACTCGGCTGGCTCCAGTCGCAAGGCTACAGCTTTGTGGTCAACGACGGCGACTTGGCTACGAGCAAGACCGTCACCATGAACATCGCGAATCAGTCGGTCGGTTCAGTGGCTGACGCGATCGCGAACGCTCTTGGCGGTCATTGGGAGCAGACGGGCGGAATCCACGTCTATAAGAAGGGCGTCTCCTCCATGAACTGGATGAAGATTCCGAACGAGGGATCGGTGATCTGGGGCAAACCCCTTCCCAGCGGACCCCAGAACGAGAACATCGAAATCGAGAAGAGCCTCGGGCCGGAGTTCCAAAAGAAACTGCAGGAGCAGTTTGGCCCCGAGTTCCAGAAGAAGATCCAGGATCAGTTCGGCCCCAAGTTCCAGATGAAGATGCAAGAGCAATTCGGACCCGAGTTCGAAAAGCAAATGCAGGACCAGTTCGGGCCTAAATTCCAGAAGCAAATGGAAGAGCAGTTTGGCCCCGAGTTCCAGAACAAGATGCAGAAGCAATTCGGCCCTGACTTCGAGAAGAAGATGCAGGACCAGTTCGGGCCTAAATTCCAGAAGCAAATGGAAGAGCAGTTTGGCCCCGAATTCCAGAACAAAATGCAGAAGCAATTCGGCCCTGACTTCGAGAAGAAGATGCAGGACCAGTTCGGTCAGAACTTCCAGAACAAAATGCAGAAGCAATTCGGCCCTGACTTCGAGAAGAAGATGCAGGACCAGTTCGGTCAGAACTTCCAGAACAAGATGCAGAAGCAGTTCGGACCGGACTTCGAAAAAAAGATGCAGGACCAGTTCGGTCAGAACTTCCAGAACAAGATGCAGAAGCAATTCGGCCCTGACTTCGAGAAGAAGATGCAGGACCAGTTCGGCCCGAAGTTCCAGAAGCAGATGGAAGATCTCCAGATCCAAATCCAGCAGGAGGTCACCAAGCAGCAGAAAGAGCAGAAAGGTGGCTCCAATATGTTCCAGACGCCGCACCTCTTCCTGCGCCAGGGCCTCGGGAAGCACCCAGGGGCTTCCTCGTTCGATGCGAGCCGTTTCCTGAATTCGCTGACTCCGGCCGAAAGGGATGAGCAGAAGAAGCAGGGCTACGTTTGGTACAGCGACCTTGATCGCGACCAGAAGGCGATGTTTGACCAGTTCGACGGCAAATTTGACATCGACCTGAAGATCAACGGCGAAGAGATTCGAGTTCGCCGTAATTAGTCTGGCCTCCAGCCGTTCTTCCGGCTGAGGGAAAGACCGATCAGGCGCCGGCTCCGCAAATGCGGAAATGCCGGCGCTTTCGCGTTCAGGGGCACCCAGAACTCAATCTCCAGTTGTCGCCCGATCGACTGTCCCCTATTCGGCTCCCCGGTACCCTATAGGCATGAATCGCACGTTCGTCTCGTTAGGCGGCGCCTTGGCATTCCTCGCCGTTGCGTTCGGCGCCTTCGGGGCCCACGCCCTGCGCGAGCGTATCGGTCCCGAATCTCTACAGATCTGGCATACCGGCGTGGAGTACCAGATGGCGCATGCCCTTGCCCTCATCCTGATCGGCGTCCTTTCCGCGCACGTACCTGATCCCCGCGTCAAGACGTCGGGCTGGCTCATCTATTTCGGCGTCCTGATCTTTTCCGGAAGCCTGTACATCCTCGCCGTCTCCGGTATCCGCTGGCTCGGCGCCATCACGCCGCTTGGCGGTGCTTGCTTCCTGGCTGGATGGGCGCTACTGGTGTGGACCGTCGCCAAGGCAAAACCGGCGGTCTAGGTCGCGCCACGAGATTGACCGGCAGGAATACGGGTGCCCACTGTCGAAAGGTCGCTGATCATGCGACGCTGTTTCCTGCTGCTCGCCCTCGCCTTGCCGATCGCTGCTGCCGCTCAGAACGATGAAGCGTACGGCAAGAAGATCCGGGAATACACTACCGAGTCGTTCTTCTTGCCCGACATCGTGGATCATTTGCCTGCCAGCCGATCGGTGCCGAGTCCGGACAAGTTTCTGGGCCATATCGTCGGTGCGCCAAACGTTCTGACGTATAGCAAGCAGGCCGCCGATTATCTTCGGCTCCTCGAGAAATCCTCGCGCCGTGTGAAGGTGTTTTCGATGGGTTTGAGCGAGGAAGGGCGGGAAATGGTCGTCGCGGCGATCTCCGATGAAGGCAACCTCCGGCGTCTCGACGACTTCAAGAAGATGAACGCCCAACTCGGCGACCCGAGACAGATTAAGGACGAGAAAGAGGCAGACCGTCTCATCAAACAGAGCCTCCCGATGTATTGGGCAACTGGCGGGATGCACGCTCCGGAGACCGGACCGCCCGAGATGCTTATGGAACTCGCCTATCGGCTCGCGGTCAGCGAGGAACCGATGATCAAGACGATCCGAAAGAACGAGATCGTGATGCTCACTCCCGTGTTGGACGTGGATGGACGGGACCGGGTGGTCGATCTGTACCGGTATCGCAAGGCGAATCCGAAGAAGCCGCCAATCCCACTCGTCTATTGGGGCCACTACGTGGCCCATGACGACAACCGCGACGCCCTCACGATGGCTCTCAATTTGTCCAAGTCTTTGATGAAAACTTGGCTAGATTTCAAGCCGACGGTGCTCCACGACCTCCATGAATCCGAGCCCTACCTCTATATTTCTACCGGTACCGGCCCCTATAACGCCTGGCTCGATCCGATCGTGATTTCCGAATGGCAGGAGATGGCATACAACGAAATCCAGCAAATGACCGAGAAAGGAGTCCCCGGCGTCTGGACCCACAACTACTACGATGGCTGGGCGCCGTCCTACGGGTTCTATGTGGCCAACGGCCACAACGGGATTGGCCGGTTTTACGAGACGTTCGGCGGCAGTGGGGCGGATACGGGGATTCGGTCCGCCGGCGAGACGACGAAGGAGTGGTATCGCCCGAACCCACCCTTCCCTCGCGTCCGTTGGTCCATTCGAAACAACGTCAACATCATGCAAGCGGCACTTCTTATGGGGATGTCGAAAGTTGCCACCGAAAAGGATAAGTTTATGAGGAATTACTACCTCAAATCCAAGCGGTCAATTGCCAAGGCGACGACAGAGGGCCCCGCCGCTTGGATCATCGACGCCAAATACGGAGCTGATCGTGCGGTTGAACTGTGCAACATCATGACCCAGCAGGGCGTTGAAGTGTCTTCCCTCGGAAAGGACGTTACGACGGCGGAGGGCAAATTCGCCAAAGGCTCGTGGATCATCCGGATGGACCAGCCATATAGCCGCATGGCGGACATGATGCTGGATACCCAGTACTACAATCCGACCGATCCGCGCTCCTACGACGACACCGGTTGGGAGATCGGTCCGCTGTTCGGTGTGAGGACCACTCGCGTAAAGGACGTGAGCATCTTGAAGGCGCCGACCGAGCGATACCAATTCAACCCGGCTGTGCCGTCACGTCCGGCTGGTCTGGCTGGCAAGCGCATCGCCCTCGTTCACACCTGGTCGAGCACCCAGGACGAAGGCTGGGCCCGAATCGCATTTGATCAGCGCAAGATCCCCTACTCATACGTATCGGTTCATGAGATTCGGGACACCCCATTTCTCAAAAACAAATACGACGTGATCATCTTCCCCAACACCGGCGGGAGCGCTCAGTCGATCGTCAACGGCTCCCCGATGATCGGCGACCCAATTCCCTACAAACCAACTCAGGAGTACCCAAACCTCGGAGGACCGGACGCGACTGACGATACCCGGGGCGGCATCGAGCTCAAGGGCATGACGAACCTCCAGAAGTTCGTCAACGACGGGGGGATCTTCATCTGCATTGGCAACACCTGTCGAATTCCGATCGATTACGGCATCGTTAACGGAGTCTCTGTCTTCCAGCCGACGACGCTCAACGCACCGGGCGGAGTGTACGAAGTCGATCGCGTCGACGAGACTTCCCCCGTACTCACGGGTTACGGCGATTCGATGGGGGCTTACTTCAACATGAATGGGTCAGTGATCTTGGCATCCGGGGGCGGAGGCTTCCGTGGCGGCCGAGGCGGAAGGCCCGCCGGCGGTGCAACCCGGTCGAGCGGTCGCGGAACCCTGACTGACCCGGACGTGATCCAGGGACGGCCACCCTACACGCCCAAGTCCATGCCTGGGGACGAGCCCGAATCGAACGGCCCGCGTGGTCCCCGGCTCCCCGCATCTCGAACCCTTCTCCGCTTTGCCGACGCCGGCAAGGTTCTGATGAGCGGCATGATCGATCATCCAGAGGAACTCGCCGGCAAACCGGCGGTGGTCGACTGCCCGGTTGGCAAAGGGCACGTCCTACTATTCGGCATCAATCCGTTCTGGCGAGGAGAAACGGTTGGCTCCTACAACTTGATCTTCAACGCGATCCGGTACTCCGCGAATCTTGGATCGACCGACGATAGCAACGGATCCGGACAATAGAACGTAAGTCGATGACCTACGAATACCAGCTTGAGGGAGTTGAAGCATACAAAGGCAAAGTCCTCCGATCTCGTGGCCCTCGCTCACGAGATCGACTACGTGACCACAACGAACGCGACGGAAACCGACCCGACTACAGCTTGCGATACAGCATGATCCCAGTTCCCGGCTTCCCTGGAACGCGAACCACGATTCCCTGATCCATGAGGTCCCGACCGGTTGCTTCTTCTCGATCCAGCGTAGCTCCTTCGAGGACCGACAACCGGTACCTGCCTTCGGGATCCAGTCCTCGAAGTTTCAGAACCTGAGCATCCGCCTGGGCTTTAGGGCGTCGAAACGCTTCGACAAGACCGCCAGAGTGGTCTGGCAGGTCGAACGACCAAGCCATCCAACCGTCCTCGTCGCGGCTGAACTCGGTCAATGGATGATAGTCGCCGTAATAGTAGGGCCAGAGCTTCTGCCAGTCCGAATACAACGTCCTGAGAGCGGCATAGTCGGTGTCGGTTGCCCGCATATCCAGCGCACTCATGATGCTCGGACATGCCGTGCTCCAAAAGTCGTAAGCTCTCACCGGCATGGACCCACTCCCGTAGTAAGGGGCCGTCTCGTTGGCAACTGTGCCTGTTCCGTAAAACGGCAGCCACATCGAGATTCCGTAGGTCATGCACTGGTGAGGGATCGCCTTGTAGGCATAGTCGCTCCTCCAAAGCGGCACCGCTCGTCGCATCGTTTCGAGGTCGTTCCGGCGACCGCCCGACGCGCAGGAGTCGATGAGCATGTTGGGATGGCGACGCCGTAACTCGTCCCAATACGCGAGGTAGCCGACGACATAGTGGTTCTCAGTGATTCCCTGCCGGTCATCCGCATCGTTGGCCTGCCAGTACGCCAAGGGGTCGATGTTGAAGTCCTGACGGTAGAGGTCGATCTCGTTGTCCACGAGCAACCGATCGATATGGTTGGTGAGCCATGTACGAGCTTCCCGATTTCCAAGGTCGAGCAATTGATCCGAGTCTCGACTCATCTTCTCGTTTCGATCATATGGAGAAAAACTGGCGGAGTCAGGCTGCTTGGCCGCGGGAAGGTAGCCGTAGCTCCAGTTCTTCTTGCCGTACTCCGTTGCCGCGTCGTGAACGACTCCATCCGGCCCCGTGACCGAGGCGTTCAGTCCGGTCGAATCGTAGTAGTACTCGCCGTTGCCGTACCCAACCACGAAGTTGATCGATTCGCCCGCCGCCAGGTGGACCGTGCCGCTGAAACTCTCGTTACGGCCGTGGCCCTCCAAAAGAATGAAAGAGTCGAACAACGACTTACCCGATGCCAGAACATGAACGTCGGTGGTCGTCTTTTCGTCGATGCCGGTGAAGGCCGCCTGGATGCGGTAATCCCCTGCGACGGGAGCCGCATATCGGATGTCGCTATACTCCCCCTTGGGCCCAGGATGAAATGCGACGCTGCGCGGCGCCCAGTGAATCCCGTGTAGGTCGACCGGCCGATCGCTTGGGTTGTAGAAAACGCATGGTTCGGACCCGCCAAGTTTGGACGAGCGCCTCGCCATGATGCTGGCGGACCCGTCGAGAAGCCACTCCGGATGCTTGTCTGACAACCAAGTATTCGCGGCCACCCGTTCCGGTTCGAACCATACGAGAGTCTTTAGCCCTTTCGCATGGGCGTGCTCGCTGATTGGCTTGAGTCCGTTGGGGAACCGTTTTCGGTCAACCTCCCATGTCCCCACCTGGGGCCACCCCTGAGTTTGAACGTACCACCCCGCATCCATCCACCAGTACGCAAGGGGAAGACGCTCCTGCAGGTACCGGTCGATGAACATGATCTGGTTCGATTCGTTCGCGCCGATCATCTCGCCATAGGGTCTCCCGCTATACCCGAGCATCATCGGCTGAGGCAGTTTGCCATTTGGGTGCGGCATGCCGTAAGCCATCATCCAGTGACGCCAGTCGTTCTGGCCATCGATCCAATCTCCCTTCCACTTGAGGACTACGATCAGCGGAGTTCGAACCTCCTCACCGGGATGAAGGCGGAAGTGAGTATTCTGCTGCCCCGCACGCATGTGAACTATGTCTCGGTTCTCGTGGGTGATCTCGGCGGCCCACTGCCCGGGCCAACCGACGACGACGATCGCTCCTTCGTGCCCCCATGCCAGATTGAAATAACTCCAATCGGAGTTGGTGGGCCTGCCTCCCGCTCCCGCCATCCGGAGTGAGAAGCCCCTTGGCAATGGCGTTGAGATCGGACTGTAGTCGCTTCCGTCGGCCGGGGCGCCCACGTTGTGGTGGAGTACGAACTCCTCGTCGTTCCCCCGAGCAAAATCGGCATCCAACCCTTGCAGTCTGTCGATCATCGGCGAGTCCTTCTTCCCGCGATTCTTCAGGGTCACCGTCCACTCGACTGCCGGATAGTCGCTGTAGACGACCCCTTCGGTCCGAACTTCAAGACCCGTTATGGGATCGCTTCGCACCGCTACGACTCGAGTGCGAGAGTGATCGACCTTGACCGTCGACCGATGGCACTGCCATCTGGCGAGCACCTCACTCGAAGGCGTGCCGCCCATCCGAAAGGAGAAGGGGACATCGTCGCTCATGGGGTCGATCGTCGGGGTCGAAGCCTGATGCGATGCGCCAGATGCTTGGACAAGCCCGAACGCCAACAAGAATGCTGCGCCACTGCAACGTCTCATGACGCGATTCTACCGAGTGCTAGCCCGCGTTCCTCGGCCAAGCGTAGTAACCGTCACGTCCAACATGCGGCCGAACCCATTTTCGGGTTGATTCGAACAGTACGTAGCCTGGTATGAGGCTCGACCAGAAATGCTGGAGGTCGGGTCGATCACCGTACGTGCTGCGAAGCCAATTCAAGTTCCGCTCGTTAAGACGGCAAGGATAGACCGACACGGGTATCGAGTGCTGCCCGTGGTCTCTCGCCTGGATGACCAGGCGGTAGATCTTCTCGATGATCGGGTCGGTCATCGCAATGCACCCGGCGCTCACATGATTGCCGTGGATGAATATGTCGCTGCCCGGATGGACGGAATTGCCAAGTTTGCGATCACTTGAATTCGGATAGTTCAAGCCCAAAGACAGGTGAAAACGACTGTTCGGGTTGAATCGATTGACCCAATAGAAGCCCTCCGGAACTTGCATGTCTCCCTCGCGACGCTTCGGCCCAAGCCCTCCAGACATCGCCGCGATCGGATAGGACACCTTGAGCCGATATGGACCGGCAGCCGAATGGGCCACCCAAATCTCGAGTACCCGCTCCAACTTGAATACGCGAAGGCCAATGAGGTCCGAGGCGTACGCGTTCAGCAACGTTCCAAGCAAGCCTGACACCACGAGTAGAGACCGGAGCGCACCTGGCATCCTTCAATAAAACGCTTGGACCCGCATTACGCCCTGCTTCGGACGCAACGTAACCGTCTCCTTGATCGAATCGAATCTCCTCCAGTTCTTCCCGTCGACAATCACCTTTCGCATCGGCAGTCCCTTCGGATGCCGAAGCCGCAAGACAATCGAAGAGGCCGTTCGTATGCCCGTGGCATCGACGATGGCCTCGATCGTCCCGTGGGCCACGTGGGAGACGATCCGGTAACCGACCGGCCCAAAGAACGTTGGAGCGTGTTCAACCTCTACGCTCATCCCGTCCTTCATCCAGTTCGACGTCACGAATGGCGCGAGCCAAAGCTGATCGCCGCGCTCCTTGAGCAGCATGAACCGACTCTGCTGCAAGAACACGCCGGTTTCATGGGTCTTGTCCGGTGCCCCCATGTGGTCGAAGTGCTCCCAAATCGTCAGATTCGACGGGTCGACCAGCGACGCGATCATGTTGAAATAGCTCCGAATGAAGGGCTTGACGTCGTCTCGCATCGCGTAGACCTCCGTCAACCTCCCGTAATAGGGCTGCACCTTTGCAAAACCGCCCAGATCGAACCAGTCCTTTTGCGACTCGGCAGCCGGGTAGTCGCCCCAACCATCTTTTAGGAACATCACGTCCTCCAGGTAGTCGGCGATCTCTCGTGAATCGGCGCCGTCAGCCGGCAAGATGCCCTGCTGGATGAGGTTATGCGCACCGACCTCCACATCGTAGCACCAAGAGCGCGACCCATCTTCTCCGGCATAGAACTCGCTCAGGGGTCCCGGGCAATGGACCTGCGAAGGCTGCCCCGCTACCCAAGCTCCATTCTGGAGAGCCGTGGCCGGAGTCAACGCTTGAGCCCACCGGTATGCCCGAACGATGTCGTTGCGGTATGAGCGTGCTTCGCGCAAGAATACGTCTCCATCGCCTCTGCCAAGTTGCTTGAGCGCTCTTCCCGCCGCTTCCAGACCTGCGCAGTAGGTGCCATTACTGTAGAAGTAGTACTGATAGGCGTTCCAATCTGCAATCACTCCGGGAGTCATCAGTCCATACTGCGGCGGGCGGTTTCCGGATGCATCCAGCTTCATCGTCTTGCGTCGTTGGGC
>JARLGV010000040.1 GCA_031292555.1 Fimbriimonas sp. | reverse complement strand
TGAGCGGGGTTCGCGCAAGAGCGTCGACGATTTCACGGGTGCCGGCTGGCTGAGATTGAGCGAGGGGAAGTAGAGTCGTTAGATAGGGCACGTTTCACCGAAGGACCGCAGCGACAAGGTTAGCTTATTTTGACGTGTCTGACGCGCGGAGCGCTGCGCGCGTTGCGGTTCGCCTGTCCCCTCTCCCGTGACCATTGACTGGTTTGGCGGTATTATCTTCCGCAGTGGGGCCTGTAGCTCAGGGGTTAGAGCGTGCGGCTCATAACCGCTTGGTCGTGGGTTCGATCCCCACCGGGCCCACCACCCCACCGTCAATGCGTGACATGGAGCCGTGAGAGCGGCCACCAGACCAATTCGGCTCGGCCGATGATCTGATCTCTGGGGACGAGACCCCAGCCTCTGCCGTCGTAGGAGTTGTTCCGATTGTCGCCCATCATCAGATAGTAGCCATCCGGCACTTTCTCGGCGGGGAGCGACTCCGAACGGATTGCTTCGTCCTGATCGGAAATCACGAACTTGTCCGCGACGTGATAAGGCACGCTGTTGGGTTGGAGGAAGTCGTCAATCTGAGGAGACGATGAATTTGCGTCCCGATCGGTGAAGTTAAATGGGATGACCTGGCCCTTGTACTTGATCAGCTTGAAACTAGCCATCGTCAAGTGACCGACCGCATCTTCGGAGAGTTTCCGGAACTCCTGGCAATCCGGATTCACTTCCTTGTCGATGCACTCGGATAGAGCCCGGTAAGGCTCGTCGACTTTCTGCCCGTTTCGATAGAGGATGCCCTTTCTCAACTCCACAACGTCGCCAGGCGTGCCGACGCAGCGCTTGATAAAATCGACTTTCATGTCACCGTCGGCATCGAGTTGCTCGGGACCGAGTTTGGCGGTAGCGGGGGGGCGGAACACGACGATGTCGTTCACCTTTGGGTCGCTGTAGCGATAGACGGCCTTGTTCGCGACGATGAAGTCGTTGACGTAAAGCGTGGGCCACATCGAGCCGGAAGGGATAAGAAACGCCTGGACGCCGAATGGGCGAATCAGCATGAAGACGAAGACGCCTGCGTAGATAAACGCGTCGAAAAGCTCGTTCAAAAACTTGGCGAACGCATAGCCAACCGACCGGTCGTGTCCCTTGGTGTTTCGGAGGAATGGGTAAATCGCCACCCGGATAATTGAGAGGGCGACGACAAAGTAGACAACCTGACTCAGGGGAGTCCGAGCCAGACTGTCAACCAACTCACGGGTGCCTCCGGAAGGCTGCATTTGAGCAACCGGAAGCAGAGAGATTCCGAAGGGCACGGCTTAGCGGCGCTCTTTGATGCGAGCTTCCTTACCGACCTTGTCTCGTAGGTAATAGAGCTTGGCGCGGCGCACGCGACCTCTTCGGGTTACTTCGAATTTGGCAACGTTCGGCGAATGAACCGGGAAGGTTCGCTCGACGCCGATGCTGCTCGAGATCTTGCGCAGGGTGATGGTTTCACCGATGCCGCCATGCTTGACGGCGATGACGACGCCTTCGAAAACCTGAATGCGTTCCTTGCCGCCTTCACGGACTTTAACCGATGCCTTGACCGTGTCTCCGGGCCAAATCTTGGGCAAATCGGTCTTCAAGTAGGGCTGAACAATGCTGTCGAGTATCGCGGCTTTGGACATTTTCTTATTTCTTCCGTTTTTGGCCTAACTGGCCCGTCTCAATGAGCGGATTCAAAGTCTCGAACCGCCTATCGTGCAATGCCCAGCGGCACGACGGAAGGCCGTGCTTAGGCGCAACTTAGGAGGATAGCACATCCAAGTCACGCTTATCCAGCTTTGCCTTGGCCAACAGATCCGGCCTCAGTAGTTTGGTCGCCAGAAGCGCCTGCTGCCGTCGCCATCGACGAATCTCCTCGTGGTTCCCCGATCTCAACACGTCAGGAACCGGTTCGCCTCGCCATACCTCTGGGCGAGTGTAGTTTGGGGCGCTAAGCAAGCCATCGGAATGGCTGTCGGCGGCAAGGCTCGCCTGGCTTCCCAGCACCCCGGGAAGCAGACGCACGACCGCATCCACCATGACGAGGGCAGGCAGTTCGCCGTTCGTGAGCACGAAGTCCCCGATGCTAACCGAGTGAGTACAGAAGCGGCGAGTCAAACGCTCGTCGAAACCCTCGTAGTGACCGCATAGGAACACGAGCCGGGACGCCTGGGCAAACTCGCGTGCCATCGCCTGGTCGAATCGGCGTCCGGTTGGATCGGTCGAGATCACCGCAGTCCGTTCTTCCCGGGATTCCGGATTGGATTCGATCGCCTCCAGGGCCAGAGCGACCGGCTCCGCTTTGATCAACATCCCGGGTTGACCGCCATACGGAACGTCGTCCACCTTCTGGTGCGAGTCGTAACAGAAATCGCGCGGGTTAATCGCGTCGAAGGTGACAAATCCACCCTCCGAGGCCCGCCGCATCATGCTGTGAGAAAGTGACCCAAGGACGATTTCAGGAAACAACGTTACGAAATCGACGCGCAGCATTCGGCGAGCATACCGAACCGCCCTTTGGGCGAGGGCGCACGCTAAGCAAGGCGAATCGCCTTGCGCTGAGTGCTCGGCGGGTAGACTTGACGATATTCCCGCATTGAATTGGAGCCTCTAATGTCGAATATTCCTGCCGATTTGAAGTATGCGAAATCCCATGAGTGGGTTTCGATCGACGGTGACGTTGCCACCGTCGGAATCACCGATTTCGCTCAGTCTGAGCTTGGCGACGTCGTGTTCGTCGAACTTCCGGAAGTCGGACGAGCCCTCCAAGCGGGCGAGACGTTCGGTAGCGTAGAGAGCGTCAAGACAGTCAGCGACGTTTACGCGCCGGTGGCAGGCGAAGTGATCGAGGTCAACGCCTCGCTGGGCGCCCAGTCTGAGCTCGTGAATACGGATCCTTACGGAAAGGGATTCATGCTCAAGATTCGAGTATCAGAGCCCGTCGTTACCAACGACTTGCTGGACTCATCCGGATACGAAACCGAGATCGGCTCTTAGTTCGGCCTTTCCGGGCCGCCCGCCTACTTTCGAGCGCGTGCCGAAAAGCTGCTCCGATCTGTGCCTCCGTGAAATAGCTTCAACATGCCTTACATCCCCCATACCGATTCCGACCGCCGGCAGATGCTTGCCACTATCGGCGCCCATTCTATCGACGAACTCTTCCGCGAAATCCCTGAAAAGCTGCGCGTTCAGCCAGGCTCTTTGAACTTGCCCCCTGCGCTGGATGAACCACGTTTGATGGCCCATCTCTGGGAATTGAGCAAGAAGAACGTCAATTTGGCCGACGTCACCTGCTTCCTCGGCGCGGGCATCTACGATCGATATATCCCGGCCTCGGTGGGGGCGGTGATCTCGCGCGGTGAGTTTCTGACCGCCTACACGCCCTATCAGCCGGAAGCGTCGCAGGGTTACCTGCAGGCGATCTACGAGTTCCAAACGATGGTGGCTGAGCTTTACGGCATGGACCTTGCGAACGCGTCCATGTACGACGGGGCGACTGCGATGGCGGAGGCAGCGATCATGGCGACCGGCATCAAGCATCGCGACAAGGTCGCCGTGAGCGAAGCGGTTCACCCGCACTACCGACAGGTACTTGCGACTTATTGCTGGTCGATGGGCATCGAAATCGTCACGCTTCCTGCCGTGGATGCCGGTTTCACTCGGCTCGATCCAGTGGAAGGGGCCGCATGCGTCATCGTTCAGTATCCGAACTTCTTCGGCGCGATCGAGGACCTCTCGGCGGTACGTCATTTCGCCGACGTGAATGATTCGCTGATGATCGTGGTCGCCGATCCGATCGCCTGCGCGCTCCTGAAGCCGCCTGGTGCTTACGGCGCCGATATCGTAGTTGGCGAAGGACAGCCGATGGGCGTTCCGATGGGATTGGGCGGGCCGATGGTTGGTCTTTTCACTACGAAGAAATCGCTTATTCGTCAAATCCCGGGTCGAATCGTCGGCCGAACCAAGGAGGCGCACGGCGATCGTCCCGGCTACGTGATGACACTTCGGACCCGCGAGCAGGATATCCGTCGCGAGAAAGCTACCTCGAACATCTGTACGAACGAGGCACTGATGGCTCTGGCGGCAACCGTATACATGATCGCGCTTGGCAAGAACGGGATGCGTTCGGTGGCAGAGACGAGCGTGCGCAACGCCCAGTACGCCCTCAAGCAACTCGAATCGGCGGGGGCGAAGCTAAGGTATGCGACGAAGTTCTTCGACGAATTCGTGCTGGAACTACCGAGAGATCCGTCCGCCGTTCGAGACGCCCTCCTTGAGAAGGGCATCCTCGCCGGCCTGCCCCTTGGCCCTTACTATGGAGACCTAGAGAATTGTCTTCTCGTTGCGGTAACGGAGCTCAGAACGAGGGAACAGATCGACTACTTTGCATCTGCGCTGAAGGAGGTGTTGGCATGAACCCCACTACGGAATACCGAACCAAGCGCATGCCCGAGCCTCGCTTGATCTTCGAGCGGTCGAGCGCTGGTCGCGTTGGCTGCAACCTTCCGGTCGCGGACACTCCCGAAGTAGACCTCACGGCCGTGCTGGGCGAAATCAGGACCGAACTCAATCTGCCCGAAGTCGGTGAACTGGAGATGCTTCGCCACTTCACGAATCTCAGCCACATCAACTTCGGCATCGAGACCGGCTTCTACCCATTGGGAAGCTGCACGATGAAGTACAACCCGAAGATCAACGAGAAGACCGCTGGGCTGCCGGGATTTGCGAGCCTGCACCCGATGCAGCCGGTCGAAACGATTCCGGGCGCACTGGACATTCTCATCGGAGTGCGCGACATGCTGTGCGAGATCACCGGGTTCGATGAGATCACGCTGCAACCGCTGGCGGGCGCCCATGGCGAGATGACGTGTTTGATGCTCATCAAGGCCTATCACGAGTCTCGCGGAGATGGAGAGCGACGACGAACCGTGCTGGTTCCGGACTCGGCTCACGGCACGAACCCGGCATCGGCTGCTCGGTGCGGCTATAACGTGAAGCCGATCCCCACTAACAATGAAGGGAACACCGATTTGGAGGCTCTCGCGAAGGCCCTCGATGGCACGGTTGCGGCGCTCATGCTCACCAATCCGTCCACGCTTGGACTGTTCGAGCCGAACATCGAGCGGATCTGCCAAATGGTCCATGCGGCCGGAGGACAGGTCTTCTGCGATGGCGCGAACATGAATGCGATGGTAGGCACCACGCGACCAGGCGATCATGGGTTCGACTGCATGCACCTTAACCTGCACAAGACGTTCTCGACTCCCCACGGTGGCGGCGGACCCGGATGCGGTGCGATTGGCCTAATGAGCCACCTTGAGCCGTTCCTGCCCGTTCCCGTCATTCGCCGATCGGGCACAACGTTGATAGCGGACTACGATCGCCCTCAGTCGATCGGTCGGGTCAGCGGTTTCTACGGCCAGTTCCTCATGGAGGTCAGGGCGTACACCTATCTGCGAGCCTTCGGCAAAGAGAAGATGGCGGACATCTCCCGGCACGCGGTCCTGAACGCCAACTACGTTCGAGCTAGGCTCAAGGATGTATTGCCTCCCGCACACGATCGGCCCTGCATGCATGAGTGCATCCTGACCGCAGAAAAGTATAAGAAGGAGAACGGCATCCGG
>JARLGV010000039.1 GCA_031292555.1 Fimbriimonas sp. | reverse complement strand
CTCCGAATTCCTTATCGGCAGCTTTGCCCGTTTCCTAAATGATTAACGCGTATTAAACGCCGTAAGTTCAGAGATTAACCTTAGAGACGTCTCAGCAACGGGACCGTTGCGCCGAAGTCGGTGTTCCGAAGTTATGCGGGAAATTACGACCGCGAATCGTCGTGGAATATGCGAGGCGGAGATTTGGACTTTCGGAAATCGGAGTGACGCCTGAGACGCCCGTAACCCAGGACCTCTGTCGGGCTAGAGGCATTGGGTTTGCGGGTCGTTGAACTTGTGGTTGCGTAGAATAGACCGTGGCAAGTTGGAAGCTGTTCTATGACGGGGGGTGTAACCTTTGCCATGCTTCGCAGCTTCGGGCGGAGCGGTGGGCGGCCCGGGCGGGGCAGCCGTTTGCGGTGGACGTATTGGTGAGCGACGAGGCCATCGCGAAGGGATATGGCGAGGCGATGGTGCTTGAGGCGGACGGGAGAGTCTACAAAGCGGCCGACGCCTGGCTGAAGGTCCTGACGATCGCTCCCTGGTATCTGCGGTGGGTCGCGGTGTTCCGGAAGACCGCCCTCACGATGGCGATCGCGCGGTGGGTGTATGGGATCGTGGAGCGGTACCGGTACCGGTGGTTTGGCACGAGAGCGTGTGAGCGGAGCAAGGGTAGCGGGGTGCAGGGCGGAGGTAGCGGGTAGCGGGCTAACCGGTCCAGTCCAATTTGGTTCTTAGGGTGGCTCCATTGAACGCCACGAATCCGTCGTCCCGATAGTCGGGGGAAGCCAATTCACTTTTTAGTTCGCATTGACCCTCGTAGGTGGATTCGCCATCTCTGGAGTGGGCGGAGAGAATGGGTTTTCGGTGGTGGGTATTGAGCGTTTCTCTATGCAAGCGTCCACTCCCAGTCCGAAATTCGGATGGCTGGAGCAACAGATCAAGGTGGAGGAATCGGACGCATGATACAAATAACAAACTCCCTCGCCTCGACGCGCGATTCGACAAAATAGCGCGCAGAAAGGTAGAACTCCGCTTACCTTACTTCTACCAGGTGACTCTTTGACCGACGTTCAAAACCGATACGAACTCGCGCTGGAAATCCTCATGGCAAAGGTCCGGGCGGATCGTTGCGTTTTGGCGGGAGTTTTGCTCGGGAGTCTGGCGCACGACACCGTCTGGCAGCGATCCGACATCGACCTGCTGCTCGTTGTCGAAGAGGCAAAGGTCAAAAAAGACAGCCTTTCGCTCGTTGAAGGCGGAGTCAACATTCACGCCATGCTGACCACTCGGAGCGATTTTCGGAAACTGCTGGAAGGATCTGTGCAGGGATCGTTTATGCACTCCCTTCTCGTGAAAGGTCGGTTGATATTCTGCCGAGATGAGCCGCTCAGGGAGTTGTTTGATCAGCGCCATCAGCTTGGGATGCGTGATCGAACCATTCAATTGCTCGATAGGGTTCAGTACGCCCTCGCGGGCCTGGCAAAGGCTGAAAAATGGCTTGTCGTCAGGAACGACTGCACCTATAGCGCCTATTGGATTCTGAAGTGCGTCGATTCACTCGCATCGATCGAAGTGATGCTCAACGGCGCGGTGCCGGAGCGAGAGGTCGTCCAACAGGCGCTCCAATTCAACCCATTGCTCTTTGGCCTCATCTATACCGACCTGGTTGAGAAGTCGCCTTCGGTTGACGGTCTGCGGCAGGCTCTGGACGAGGTCTATTCCTATCTTCGACAACGAGCAGGCACGATCTTTGAGCCAATTCTGACATTTTTGCAGGAGGAAGGCGTTATGTGTTCAATGAGCGATCTGAATCATTACTTTCGCCGCCAATACAACCTTGGAGGCGTCGACGTCGCATGCGAGTGGCTTGCCGACGAAGGGTATCTGCACAAAATGGCGGCTCCGGCTCGGATTACCGCTCGCAGCCAAATCAACGTCGAAGAGGCAGCATACTCCTACCGCGAGGCAGGCGGCCATTGAGGACAACGCTTGAAGTCCACGGCGCCAGAACTCACAACCTGAGAAACCTCTATATCGAGATCCCTCGAGACCGGCTGGTTGTGTTCACCGGGGTCAGCGGGTCCGGAAAGTCCTCTCTAGCCTTCGACACGATCTACGCCGAGGGACAACGGCGCTATATGGAATCGCTTTCGTCGTTCGCACGACGGTTTGTCGATCAGGTTCGAAAGCCGGACGTCGACTTCATGTTCGGCCTCTCCCCCGTCGTGTCGATCGAACAGAAAACGGTTGGGCGGAACCCTCGATCGACCGTCGGTACCCTGACCGACATTGCAAGTTACATCAACCTGCTGTTCGCGACGATCGGAACCGCCCATTGCCCTTTCTGCGGACGCGAAGTTCCGATGCGGACGCGCGGTCAAATCGTCGAGCATCTGTTGTCGCTCCCCGCCGGAACGACGGTCGAACTGAGGGTGCCCATCGCGAAGGTCTACGACGAGGACTGGGAGTTCGTTTTCGCGGAGATACGCAAAGCCGGTTACCGTCGACTGGTCGTCGACGGTCGACTTATGGATATAGGTTCGCTTCAAGAGGATCCGGAGGAGTGGACTGGGCCTGTAGAAGTCGTCATCGACAAGTACGTCATTCGCTCCGACATCGCAAAGCAGCTACAAGTGTCGATTGGAAACGGTCTGTCGTTGGGAGACCAATTCCTCAGCATTTCCACTGAGGATCCTTCCCTCCTCGCAGATTTCGGTTGCCCTGAGCATCGCATGGTCATGTGCGATGTGTCTTCCGAGCATTTCATGTTCAACGACCCCAAAAGTGCATGCCGCACCTGTCTCGGCCTCGGTACTTACCGACACGTACACCCAACTCTCCTCGTGCCGGATCCTTCCCGTTCGATCGCCGGCGGCGCATTTGTCAGAGAGGCGTTTCGCTACAACGTGGACACATGGGATGGGAAGTTCATGTATAGCCTGTCTCAGGCGTATGGCTTTTCTGTTGACACACCCTACAAGGAGCTTCCCGAAAGCGTGATAGACCTGCTGCTTCACGGTTCAGGCACTCACAAGATCACTTTGCTCCAACCTCCCGGTTCGCGCGGTGACACCAAGTATGTAGGCCAGGAACACCGCTTCGAAGGGTTTGTGCATCGGATTGAGCGGTCGTACCGGCGCTATCGGCAGCAGCAGGAAGCACATTCCAGCATGGAGGCGTGGCTCGAGAAGGTCATGGTCGAGCGCCCTTGTCCAGACTGCGGAGGATCTCGCTTGCGAGCTCGTCGCCTCTTGGTCACAGTAGCTGGCAAGAACGTTTACGAATTTGGAGAACTTAACTTTGGAGAGTTGGCAGAGTTCCTTGACCGCAAAGTGACGACGGAGGGACGGCACCGAAATGCAGGGGCGCAAGTTCTGAAGGAGATTCGGAACCGCGTCGACTTGCTTCTGGGCATCGGGCTGGACTACTTGAATTTCAATCGACCGTCCGGCACCCTGTCCGGCGGAGAATCGCAGAGGATTCGACTATCCACCCAGATTGGATCGGGTCTGATGGGCATGTTATATGTGCTCGATGAGCCAAGCATCGGCCTGCATCCAAAGGACAACGTCAAGATGATCGAGACATTGCGCCGACTACGCGACTTGGGCAATACAGTTATCGTAGTCGAGCATGACGAGGACACGATCCGAGCCGCCGATTACCTCGTGGAGCTTGGGCCAGGAGCCGGGGTCCACGGGGGATCGATCGTTGCGGAGGGCACTGCGGACGAGGTGCTGAAGAACCCAGCTTCGCTCACTGCCGCTTACCTCTTGGGCAGGAAGCACATTCCAACTCCTTCGGCTCGCCGCCCTGTGGATTGGCGGCCAGCAATGGGCACGGAGTTAGTTGGCAGAGCATTGTCGATCGAGGGCGCTCGTCAGAACAATCTGAAGAATGTGACGGTTCAGATTCCGCTTGGACGGCTCGTTTGCGTTACTGGTGCTTCGGGTTCCGGAAAAAGCACCCTCATCAACGACATTTTGTTTAAAGCACTGTTCGCTCGTTTCTACGACAGTCGAACGCTGGCTGGCGACCACGACAATTTGAGAGGCGGGGAGGAACTAGCGGACGTCGTGACGATCGATCAGGCTCCGATCGGAAGGAACCCCCGCTCGAACCCGGCGACATACGTTGGCTTCTACGACCAGATTCGCGAGCTCTTCGCGTCGGTACCGGAATCGGTGAGTCGCGGTTACACGCCAGGCAGGTTCAGTTTCAACGTGAAGGGAGGGCGATGCGAGGAATGCTCGGGCGACGGCATCGTCACGACTCACTTGGGTTTCATGCCGGACGTGGAAACGTTTTGCGATAGCTGCAAGGGTGCGCGGTTCAACCCCGAGACCCTCGAAATCACCTACAAGGGCAAGACGATTACTGAGATTCTCGATATGCCGATCGAGGAAGGAGTCGAATTCTTCGCCGGCCACTCGGGTATCGGGCGGAAAGTTCGAGTCCTGGACGAATTGGGGCTCGGATATCTCACGCTCGGCCAGTCGGCAACAACCCTTTCAGGAGGCGAAGCCCAAAGGATCAAACTTGCAGCGGAACTATCGAAGATGAAGAAGCACGGAAGAACGATGTACATCTTCGACGAGCCAACCACCGGTCTTCATTTTGCAGATATCGAGCGGCTGATCGAGTGCATCAATCGACTCGTCGACGCCGGCAACACTGCAGTGGTCATCGAACATCACTCCGACGTGATCAAGCAAGCGGACTGGGTGATCGATCTGGGGCCCGAGGGCGGTCACAAGGGAGGCGAAGTAGTATTTGCGGGAACGCCCGAAGATCTCGCCCGTTGCGAAAGGTCGCACACCGGCCGGTTCCTGGCCCCGCACTTAGCCAGGTAGGTCCGAATTGGGTCACGTTGCATGGGCTTGCATTGGGCGGCAACGAATGAGCGTCCCCGGTCCGCACTCCGGCGCCCCGCTCCCCCATCCCGCTCCCCGCAAAAAATGAGATATACTTTTGCTTCCTTCGTGGGGTGCCGTGCCCAAGTGGCCCAAGGGGACGGTCTGCAAAACCGTTATTCGGCGGTTCGAATCCGCCCGGCACCTCCATCCGTCTCTTCCTTCAGCTATGGCCCCGCGCCACGAATTTGCCGACAAGAAGGACCGTATTTCCGCCCTGGGGCTCGTCGCCCCGCCGCCGATTCAGGTTCAGAGCCCGAACTTCGACGGGTCGCTCGCGACCCTCTTCTCTTTCGTGCGCGACCACAAAGTGGATCTGCTCGGAGTGCCGCTCTTCCCGATCTGCGAAGCCTATTACAACTATCTGATGCTCTCGGATGCAAAGGACCTGGATGAGGCGGCGGCCGCGCTGACCGCGCTGGCGTACCTGCTGGAGCGAAAGGCATGGATGCTGTTACCGGTCATCGAACCGGAGCCGGAGTACGAAGAGCAGATGGAGCTTCCCGAGCCGACCACCCACGAGTATCGGGTCGCGATCGAGGCGCTCCAGCTTTGGCACGAGGAGCGTTCGCAGCTCTTCTTTCGAGCGCCCGAAGCGGGGCCCGACCTTTACGAATTGCCGTACACCCTCGGTAACGTGTCGGCGGGAGACCTTGCCCGGGCATTCGAGCGAATCCTGCGGAAGGCAAAGCCCGAGACGGTTACCCCGCTCAACAAGCCTCGCAAGTCGCTGCAGGAGCAGATGAAGCTGGTTCTTCAAGTGATTACGAGCGAGTGGGCCCGGTTGGACGCGCTGATCACGCAACCGTACACCCGCTCGGATGCGGTCTTCTGGTTTCTCGCCCTACTCGAATTGATTCGATTGGGCCAGGTGGTTGGGCGCGTTGTCGGCGATGACGTGGAATTTGCCCAAAGGAGCCATGAGGGTTGAGCCTCGTCGATAGCGTCGAGGCGCTGCTCTTTGTTGCCGACGCTCCTGCCGAAGTCGGCTCGCTAGCCCAGGCATTGCAGGTGACCGAGGGGCAGGTAGAACAGGCGATCGAGCTTCTTGGCGAGCGGTTGGCCCAGCATGGTTCGCTCAAGCTCGTGAAGCTCGCCGGCGGATTCCAGTTGGCGACGAAGGAGGAGTACGCCCAAGTCATCGCGAATTTCCTGAAGCCTCAACGTCAGAGGCTGAGTCGCAGCCTGATGGAAGTGCTGGCGGTCATCGCCTATCGCCAGCCTCTGACCATTTCGGAGATCGACCTCATACGGGGCGTCCAGAGCGACTACAGCGTGCGGTCCCTGCTCGAACGGCGGCTCATTCAGGAGGTCGGACGCCGGCACACGCCGGGCCGGCCGGTGCTGTATGGGACCTCTCAGCAGTTCCTTCACCAATTCAATCTGAACGACCTTGGGCAGTTGCCGCCGTTGGGAACGGCAGAACTGGAAGCGATTCAGTTGAGTCTTCCCAGCGTTGCGGGTTCAAATTAGGTTGCCGGGTGTGATAGTCTTTAGGGGAAGTCGGTACTCGCCGATTTACTAGAAGCCAAAGGATTGGCAAATCTGCTCCCTAGAGAGGAGCGAATACGATCGACAGCCTATGAATGGACTCCGCTACCTGATCGCTTCCTCGACTTTGCTGGTCTCCGGACTCAGTTTCGGATTGGACGTTTCGGCGAGAAGCGCGATCGTGATCGATGCGAGCAGCGGAAAGGTCTTGTGGGAGAAAAACTCCAATTCCTCCATGTATCCGGCAAGTACGACCAAGATCATGACGGGGCTCTTGCTGGTAGAGCATTGCCTGCCCAGCGACGTGATCACGGCCCCCGACGATGTGGAGACCGTCAAAGAGGCGAGCATGCATTTGCGACCGGGTGAGCGAGTTTCCGCCCACGATATGCTCTATGCGATCATGCTGCGTAGCGCCAACGACGGGTGCTATGCGATCGCCAAACACGTGAGCGGTTCGGTCGACGCCTTCGCCAAGCTGATGAACGATCGGGCGCGCCAAGTCGGATGCACCAACACTCATTTTCATAACCCGAACGGGCTCAACGACAGCGAGCACACTACGACCGCCCACGATCTGGCCTTGATGGCGCGGGCTGCGATGATGTACCCCGAATTCCGAGAAGCGGTTCGGACCTATAAATACGAGATCACTCGGAGCATCAACATGAAGGATCGGGTGATGGTGAACCACGACAAGTGGCTCAAAAAGGACCCGACCGCCGACGGGGTTAAGACGGGCTATACGGTTCCGGCCGGTCATTGCTTCGTCGGCAGTGCCACTCGCAACGGATTCCGAGTGATTACGGTGGTTATGAAGAGCGACCACTGGCAAGAAGACCACCAGCAGTTGTTGAACTGGGCCTTCAAGAACTTCGAGAAGAAGGAGAAGTTCGCCCAAGGGTCGATCGTCGGTACGCTTAAGATTCCGGGTTCGGACCAGAAGCCGATCACGGTTGCACTCAGTCAGGATGCCTACACGCTTGGAGCGGTTGGCAAACCGGTGACCCTGACCGAATCATCGGTTGTCCCGATTCGGGGCCTCAAAGCGCCGGTCAAAAGGGGCGAACGGGTTGGAATGCTCGTCCTCAAAGATTCAGACGGGTGGCTTCAGAAGATTCCGGTCGTGGCCGAGGCAGATGTTAAGACGGTTGCATCGGCCCGGGCAACTGGAAATGCCATTGGTAGTTCATACTTCTTCGGCGGCGCATTGTTCGTCGGCGTCGTTCTCGTTCAAGGTCGAAAGAAGCGGAAGATAAATAACTATGGCAGAACGACCACGAAGCAGCGGTTCTAGCGGCAAGGGAAGAAAACCAGGGCCCAAAAAGACAAGTTCCCCAAACCCTCCGGGAGGCAAGCGAAGCTACAACGCCGACCGGATCGTTGCGTTACGCCGCAATCGCCAAGAGGCGATTGCCCATGCAAAAGAGATGACCAAGCGCATGGGGGTCGAACCGGTGGCGAAAAAGGACCTTGCCGAGGACGGTGAAAGGCTCCACGTGCGTATCGCCCACTCGGGTCTGTGTTCGCGCCGGGCGGCGGAGAAGCTCATTCTGGAGGGTCGCGTGACGGTCAACGACCGAATCGTGGCTCAGATGGGGGTCAAAGTCATGCCGGATGACGACGTTCGCGTCGACGGCGTGCCGGTCACGGCGGCCAAGATTTACACAATCGTCATGAACAAGCCAACCGGCGTGGTGACGACCCTATCGGATCCTCAAGGCAGGCCGACCATTGTTCGGTATCTGCCTCAGTACGGCGTTCAACTCAAGCCAGTCGGTCGGCTAGACATGGAGACGGAAGGCCTGCTGGTATGCACCAACGACGGGGAGTTGGCGCTTCGGCTCGCCCACCCCAAATATGGAGTGGAGAAGGAGTACCAGGCGGTGGTCCTCGGCATTCCAGATGAGAAGGCGCTTCAGAAACTAAAGGATGGCGTATTCGTTGAGGGTCGCAAAACGCTCCCCGCGCGAGTCGAGGTCGTTCATGTCGAGCCGAAATCGAACACGACGGGGCTTCGCATCACCATCCACGAGGGCCGCAAACGGCAAATTCGATTGATGTGCGAATTCGTAGGACATCCCGTCCAGTCGCTTAAGAGAATTCGGTACGGCCCGCTCTATGTTCGCGGCCTTCGGGCGGGCGAATGCAAATTGCTCGGTAAGAAAGAGGTGGATGAGCTCCGCCGAATGGTCGGCCTTCCCACTTAATTTGGCCTGAGTCCACGTCATCGAATCAGTCACGTTTCAACGCCTGCGGGTGTACACTCAGGCCGTGCGAGCAAGCCTATTGATCGCCATATTGCTGATGGTGTCTACCGCCCTTTCAGCCGCGACTTCCGGCCGAAACGAAGCCGATTCCCGGAGGTGGACAAACGTGAAATTCGAACCTGTCGGGGCAAATATGCCCTTTTCATTCCGCTACGGCGGACAGACGTTCGCCGCCCTCGCCGACCATTGGAAAGGTCACTCCGAATTCAAGCACATAGACTCCCGTCGAACGAGTCACACAGTAACTTGGTCGGATCCCGATTCGGGGCTGCGCGTGAAGTGTGTCGCCGTCGAGTACAGCGACTTTCCCGCCGTCGAGTGGACGGTTTATTTGAAGAACGAAGGAACCGACGACACGAAGATCGTCGAGGATCTTCAAGCGTTGGACCGCGACTTTGAGCGCTCGGGCACACATGAGTTTCTCCTTCGACACAACGTCGGATCGCCCGCGTCGAAGTCAGACTATGCGCCGCTTGAGACGCCGCTCGGATCTCAAGCGAGTCTGCGGCTCTCGGCGGCAGGAGGGCGACCCACGAACACAAACATGTCCTACTTCAATGTGGACGAGGGGGACCGAGGCACGATCTTCGTTGTGGGTTGGCCCGGACAGTGGGCCGCCGATTTTACGCGCAACGTAGGCTCCAACCTGCATATTCGCTGCGGTCAGGAGCGCACCCACTTCAAGCTTCATCCAGGCGAGGAGGTCCGCACGCCCCTGATCGTTCTCTTGGACTGGAAGGGCGATTGGATCGATGGCCAGAACCAATGGCGCCGATGGATGATGGCGTACGGCATGCCCAAACCGGGCGGCCAGCTTCCCAAGCCGATCATGGAGGCCAGCAGTAGCCGAGCCTACGAGGAGATGATCGGTGCGAACGAAGAGTCGCAGATCATGCACATCGACCGGTATCTGGCGGAGAGGCTCAAGCTGGATTACTGGTGGATGGATGCCGGGTGGTACGTCCAGCAGAGAGGCTGGCCCCAGGTCGGCACGTGGGAGGTTGACCCAAAGCGCTTTCCCCACGGCTTCAAGGCGATCAGCGACCATGCTCACGCCAAGGGAGTCAAGATCCTCGTCTGGTTCGAACCGGAGCGAGTTGCGCCCGACACTTGGCTTTCGACCCATCATCCGGAGTGGCTGCTCAATCCGGTTTCGTCGCTTGAGATTCGTAATTCATCGGTTGTGGGCCGAAATGAGCCGAACTTGGTTTTCAACACGGCTAGCGATACGCTTGCTTGGAACGGGATCACCTGGAAGGCAAGGGGCCTCTCGCTCCATCCAGGAGCCAAGGGCGAGTACGGAGTCGTTCGCTGGACGGCGCCGACCGCCGGACCATATTCGGTCCAAAGCAGTTTCTCGGGTATCGATGAGAAGACGACGACCGACGTACATGTGATTAAGGGCCATGAGAGCCTGTTCGACAGCTTCATCAACCTGAATGGCCGCGGCCGTCACGATTCCTTCCATGGCGCCATCGACATGATGGCTGGCGAAACGTTGGATTTCGTCGTCGGCTTCGGGAACGGCGACTACGCGAATGACTCCACCGGAATCGACGCCACGGTCGTCGGGCCCGACGGCGTTCGGCACGACGCCGCCGAGGAATATGGCAAAGGCGCCTGGAGCTACGGGCTCATGGCGGCAGGGCCGAAACCCGAGGCGTCCACCTTTCAGCCGTTCGACAGAAAACTGAGGGGCGGGGCTTCGAGCGACCAACTGCTGAACCTGGGGAATCCGGAAGCTCGTCACTGGCTGACTGAACACGTCGACAAGCTGATCGTTGACAACGGTATCGACCTGTACCGTCAAGACTTCAACATCGACCCGCTTTCCTTTTGGCGAGCCAACGATCCGCCCGACCGTCAGGGCATCACCGAGAACAAGCATGTGGTCGGATATCTGGCCTACTGGGACGAACTGCGCCGAAGGCACCCAAACATGTTGATCGACTCCTGCGCTTCCGGGGGCCGGCGCAACGACCTTGAGACGATGCGACGTGCAGTGCCGCTCTGGCGGAGCGACTATGCCTACGAGCCGATCGGTCATCAGGGCATGACTTACGGTATCTCGATGTGGTTGCCGTTCCACGGGACCGGCACGGTGGCGACAACCGATGCTCCGTATTACGGAGGCGGGTTCACGAAGGTCGATCCGTACGCTTTTTGGAGCAACACGGCGCCCAGCCTCGGATCCGGCATCGATGTGAGGGTCAAGGAGATCGACTACGCGGCCCTGCGGCGACTGTTCGGCGCATGGCGGACGATAGGGAAGTTCTATTACGGGGACTACTATCCCCTGACTCCATATAGCCAGGAGGACTCGGTCTGGATCGGCTGGCAGTTTCATGTGGAGAAGACCGGGCAGGGCGTCGTCCAAGTGTTCAGGCGAGCAAATGCACCATCCAATGTCACGTTGAAGCTGCGGGGGCTCGATGCCTCCTCGCACTACCGGTTCAAGGTTCTTGAGGGCGAAGGACGCAAGGGGCTGGAAGGCAAAACCTGGTCGGGAGCCGAACTAATGCAGAATGGTCTGACTGTCGAATTGGCAACCCATCCGGCTGCCGCTGTTCTAACCTATAGCCTTGTGAAATAGGGGAATAGGCGGTAAAGATCCGATTAAGACGCACTACCGGGGGCAAGGGATTGACGGCGGATCATTCTTTTCCCTCTAAAACCAAGTAAATTGAGCATGCGGCGTGCCGTGCGCAGCCGCTGATGGGGCAAGATCGTCTTGACTGTTGAGTCCGGGCGCATTCATGAGAGCCCCACGACTCGACTAGTCCCCGGGCATTCGAACCGGCGGTTCGCTAACGGAAAAGCTGGAATGATTGGTTGTGCCGGTAAACTGAAACCTTAGACCGCTATATAAGCAATGAATAATGGTAGAAACGGGCGCGCACGAAAGCCGCGCCGAACTCAAGACTCTGTTACGTCGGCCCTGAATGGCGCCGGTCGTGGGATCGGAGCGCAGAAAGAAATTATCGTCAACGTCTCGAATCGCGAGACCCGTATCGCCCTCTTGGAAGACGGCAGCCTGATGGAATATCGCGTCGAGCGCGAGGAGCGGGTTGTCGGTTCCATTTTCAAGGGCATCGTTCAGAACGTGCTTCCGGGCATGGATGCCGCCTTCGTGGATATCGGTCTGGAACGAAATGCGTTTCTGTACGTGGCCGACATCATTCCGGACGAAGGGTCCGATACGAGCCCGGCATCGATCAAGCGCAGCGAGCTTCGCCGGCGCAAGATCAAGGACCTCCTAAAGCCTGGCCAGCAGGTGATGGTCCAAGTGACGAAGGGTCCCCGGGGGACGAAGGGCGCGCGCGTCAGTACTCGGATCGCGCTTCCGGGGCGCTACGTCGTCCTGATGCCCGAGTCGGGCAGCGTGGGTGTCAGCCGCAAGATCGACGATCGAGCGGAGCGGGACCGGCTACGGAAAATCGGCGACCGGATCATCCCGGACGGTTTTGGTTTGATTCTCCGGACCGAGTGCGAGGGACGTACCGAAGCTGAACTTCGAGCCGATGTGACCTTCCTCCAAGGATTGTGGGCCGACGTCATGAAGGCGGCAAAGAAGATGCGTGCTCCGGCGTGCGTCCACAAGGACCAGACCCTCTTGTTCCGTACCGTACGCGACATGTTCGGAGAGAACATTAGCAAGATGGTGATTGACGATCCGGACGAATACGAGAAGGTTCATCTGGTCGCTAACATGGTGGCGCCGTCGATGCGCGACAAGATCGTGCTGTACGACAAAGACACACCCTTGTTTGACTTCTATGGCATCGAGAAAGAGCTTGAGCGAATCATGCAGCACAAGGTGCCGCTCAAGTCAGGTGGATCGCTCGTCATCGACGAGATGGAAGCCCTTACCGCCATAGACGTCAATACTGGCAAGCAGGTTGGCACCAGTTCCCTGAACGACACGATCCTGAAGGCGAATCTGGAAGCGACCGATGAGATTCTGCGGCAGTTGCGCCTGCGTGACATGGGTGGAATTATCGTTTGCGACTTCATCGACATGGAGTCGGAGGCGGACAAGAAGAAGGTGCTCCAGCACTTCACGGACGGCCTAACCAAGGACAGGGCCCGGACGCGCGTAGGACGGATCTCCTCATTGGGATTGGTCGAGCTCACGCGCAAGCGCACCGGCGAATCGGTGACCCAGGAAATTACGGAGATCTGTCCGATGTGCACGGGTGTCGGGCGCATCGCGAGCAAGGAAACGGTGAGCCTATGGATCGAGCGCGACATGTGGCGCAAGATTCAGGAGCCTGGAAACGCCTACCTCGTAGAGTGCCATCCGGCAGTTGTCGAGGCGCTCATCGGTCTCGACGGCGAAAACGTCGAGGAGCTTGAGCACGAAATGCGTCGGGGAATCTACATCCGCGCGAATTTCGACATGGAGTACGAGGAGTACGAGATCCGAGGCGGGACGATCGAGGAGTTCGATCGGCTTTGCATGGGATATCGACGGGCGCAGGTATTGGAAGCCAACGTACGGCGCTCCGCCTTCGAGAATTCGAACAAGGTGGTCGGCTGGACGGACGGCGGCTTCTATATCGAGTTGCTCGACGGCATGAGCCACGTAGGCGGTCGCGCGAAGGTTTGCCTGCAGGATATCCGGCGCTCCTATGCGGTGGCGGACGTAATCATGCCAGGCACGCCGTCACGGTAGGTTTGGGTGGCGTTGATCGGAGATAATCTCGCTCGTGCCCAATGTCGCCCTCGTCACCTGTTATAACATTCCGGAGCCCGATACAGACGAAACGGTCCTCGTTGAGGCATGCCGATCGGCGGGCCTCAATGTTGAGCTTGTACCATGGGAGGACGAAGCGGTCGACTGGACACGGTTCGATCTGATCGTGCCCCGCTCGACATGGAATTATTACGAGCATGAGGCGGAGTTCCGGCGATGGATCGATCGAGCCTCTGCCACTGGGCGGATCTGCAACGGTCGCGAAATCCTGACAAACAACTTGGACAAGCGCTACCTAGCCGGGCTCGCGCAGAACTCGATTCCGATTGTGCCGACCCGATTCCTCGATAACGCCTGCGAATTGGAGGAGGTGGTTCTATCGGAGGGCTGGGAAGCGTTCGTCGTCAAACCGGCCGTTTCGGCCGCGTCATTCATGACTCGCCGGTTTGAGCGGCACGAGTTGGCCGATGCCGCCACTTTTGCGGATGGGATTCTCAAGAGCCGGGGAGCCATGGTTCAGCGGTACCTTCCCCGAGTTGCAGACGGCGGCGAAATCTCGCTCGTGCACATAGAAGGAGAGCTGACCCATGGGATTATCAAGTACCCGCGATTCGAGGGTGACGTGGAGTCGGTTTCGGACGCAGTCACGCCGACGCGAGAGCAGGCGGAACTGGCGAAGCGGATCGTGTCTACGATCCCGACACCGTGGCTCTATGCGCGCGTGGACCTGATGCTGGATGACGGTGGAAGCTGGCTGCTCTCCGAACTTGAATTGATCGAGCCGTCACTCTTCCTCTGCCAGAGCAAGGTCGCGCTGGATCGCCTCGTCTCCGCTATCTCACGTTTCGCCATCGCAGTTTGAAGGGCGCCTAAAAAGTCAAAGGGCCGAAGCTTTTGGCTCCGACCCTTGGGAATGGTAGTGCTTGCAACCTTCTCGACGATTACGTCGGTGTCGGCGTGATCGTGAATCCCTGCGAACTCAACTCCTGACCGATGTGGCGGAGTTTCTTCATCGCGCGGAGTTCGATCTGCCGAACTCGCTCGCGGGTGACATTGAGTTCGCTACCGACCTCTTCCAAGGTACGGGAACGTCCATCGTCCAAACCGAAACGCAACCGAACGACATCTCGCTCTCGCGACGTTAGCCGTCCGAGAATGCCATCGATCTCCTCTCTTCGAATGAGCGTCCACGTGACGTCGCCTGGCGACGGCATGTTCTGGCTCTGCACGAAGTCTCCGATCGAGCTGTTATCCTTTTCGCCGACCGGCGTCTCCAAGGAGATCGGCTCAACCGCGACGCGCATCATTTCACGAACACGGTCGATGGAAAGACCCACCTCTCGGCTGATCTCTTCCTCGGTCGGTTCGCGTTGCAGTTCCTGCTGAAGTCGGGAAGCAGTCTTGACTACCTTATTGATAAGTTCTGCCACATACACCGGAATGCGGATCGTGCGGCCCTGGTTAATAATGGCTCGAGCGATGGCGCGGCGAATCCACCACGTCGCATAGGTGCTGAAGCGGAATCCCTTACGCCAGTCGAATTTCTCGACGGCGCGAATGAGACCCAAGTTGCCTTCCTGAATCAAGTCCGCAAGCGGAATACCGCGGGCGTTGTACTTCTTCGCGATGCTTACGACAAGTCGAAGGTTCGACTCGATAAGCACCTTCTTCGCATACATGTCACCTGCTTGAACCTTGCGAGCGAGGTCAACCTCCTGTTCGGGAGTCAGGAGCTGTGCGCGGCGAGTTTGCCGCATCCACATTTCCAACTCTTCCGAATCGTCAGGAACCGGTCGGTCCTCTGTCGCTTCGTCCACCTCGTCATCGGCGGCATCGAGTTCAAGCAAATCGTCGTCGGCGGGTTCGGCAGCAGGATCATCCAAGACAGGGGCAGCCCCGGCCTCCAAATAGGAGTGACGACCAGGCGTTCGAACCGTGATGGCCCGACCTCGCCTTGGTTGTGTGGCTAACCCATTCTCTGCTGGCATACTGTATGTAACCTCCGAAGTTCCCGGAGAACTTCCTTGTCGTGAGACCCTTCTCTCCTCCTGCTCAGCGGCGAGCACAGGCGAATTCGTCTGGTTGTCGAATGATCGCTATTTGGTTTTTTTGTGGCGTTGAGCGTCTATGCCCAGCGCACCACCTTAACACAGTCGACAGCCGGTGTCAAGAAGCTGATTCTCGTGACCAGAGGGCAGGGAATGTCTTGTTCGCCCCCTTTTATCGGCATGCACAACGTGCTAGCTAGATTGTAATGACGTGTTGGTCAGCCCAAAGCGTTGCGCAAACCGAACGACTCAATAGATTGTACGAGTCTTTTCAACGGCATGTCGCAACGATTTTGACAGACCAGAGGCGGATTCCGCCGTGCACAGCCTTCCGAAGCTGATACGGACCGTTCCACGCCGCCAATTTTCGTCTATCTTTAGAGCGGTCAGAACATGACTTGGTTCCATCGAGTGTGAGCTGCACGCAGCGCCGCTGCTGATGGCGTATCCGAATCGGTCCATTTCTACGACGAGAGATTCACCCTCGAGCGTTAGAAAACTCACACTGAGTATATAGGGCGAGACGCTGCTTCCACCGTTTATTTGCCAATCAGTACAACCTTCAAGTCCTTCCAGCACGATTGCACGAAGGCGTTCGGCATGCGCGAAGTTCACGTTTTGCTCGTCGATGGCGATCTGAGCGGCGGCCCCCATGCCGACTATTCCTGGCACATTCAGCGTTCCTCCACGCAGACCATGCTCCTGTTCTCCTCCCAGAATCCATGTCGAGGGAGGGGTTTCGGCAAAGTAGAGGCCGCCGACTCCCTTGGGTCCGTAAAACTTGTGAGCGCTGAATGAAGCAAACGATATACCGGCTAGGTCTATGGGCACCTTGCCCACCGCCTGTGTCATGTCACTGTGAATGTAAGTCGCAGAGCCGGAGAGGCTATTCGGCTGCCAGATCGTACCGATTTCGTTATTGACGCTCATCAAGCTGACGAGCTCAGGTCGGTCCTTCGGCGGTAGCACGATAAGTCCATCGTTTTCAAGAGTGGAGTGACCCAACGTTCGGGCTGGTTCTAGAATCGCGCTGTGTTCGAATGGGCTAACCGCGGCTCGTAGAAAGGAGCGAAGAACCTGATTGTTCGACTCAGTCGCTCCGGAAGTGAAAAGCACTTGGTATGGGTCTTCGGCGCCAATGAGAGCGGCAACACGCTTTCGAGCGAGTTCGACGGCGTCGAGGGCTTTGCGGCCGAAAGAATGAATCGAGTTGGCGTTACCGAAGTCGACCCCGAAGAAAGGGATCATCTCCTGGAGAACCCTTGGGTCGAGGGGAGTGGTCGCCGCGTTGTCGAAATAGCGGGACAGATCGGTGGATATCAACTGCAACCTCCGATTGGGAGCGGTCGAAGGGGGAAAATCGGCGAACTATGCGATGGTCGCAGAACCCGCCGAATGACAGATGGCTTTGGCAACGACTAGACTTTGGCGAGGGCTTGGGCGAGCAGATTTGGAACATCGCTCGTGCGATCGGCGACCGAAGCTCCCGCACTGAGGAAAGCGTCAACTTTCGATTGGGGCGTTCCGGTATTTCCGGAGATGATCGCTCCCGCGTGACCCATTCGCTTGCCTGGAGGGGCGGTGCGACCGGAGACGAAGCCGACGACCGGCTTGGACATCGTCTTGATAAACTCGCATGCCGTTTCTTCGTCCGATCCGCCGATCTCGCCGATCATAACCACGGCCTTCGTCTTGGGGTCAGCCTCGAACAACTCCATGACTTCGATAAACCGAGTGCCTGGAAGCGGGTCGCCGCCGATGCCGACGCATGTGGTCTGGCCAAACCCGGCGCGCGTCATTTCCCATACGATCTCGTAAGTCAAGGTGCCGCTTCGAGAGACCAGTCCGACCTCTCCCGGCAAGAATATATTCCCAGGCATGATTCCCATCTTGCATTCGCCGGGAGTGATGATGCCGGCGCAGTTCCCACCCAGGAGCCTGGTAACGCCTTTTGATCGAACCCGGTTGACCATTCGAATCTCGTCGTGGATCGGAATCCAGTCGCTGATTAAGGCGACGAAAGGAAGGCCGGCGTCCTCGCATTCGAGCACCGAGTCTGCGGCGTAAGGACCCGGAACAAAGATGACCGAGGCATTGGCTCCCGTCGCTTTGACGGCATCGTCGACACTGTCGAAAATCGGTCGTCCCAGATGTTCGGTTCCACCCTTTCCGGGAGTCACTCCACCCACGATTTGGGTTCCGTATTCGATCATCTGTTGGGTGTGAAAGCCGCCCTCTTTACCCGTCATTCCGCACACGATCACCCGCGTGCTTTTGTCCACCAAGATAGCCATTTGGCTTATGGTACCTGTCACGAAACCCATCGGAGGCAGGGGTTGGCGGGTATCCGAATTGATCGAATAAGCTGTTCGCGTGGGATCGAACCCGAAGCTGATATTGATCGATGGACTGCCTGGATCGGGCAAGAGTACTCTGGCGGAACGGC
Source organism: Fimbriimonas sp. (assembly GCA_031292555.1). Lineage (GTDB taxonomy): Bacteria > Armatimonadota > Fimbriimonadia > Fimbriimonadales > Fimbriimonadaceae > Fimbriimonas. The sequence continues at coordinate 9,122 of JARLGV010000039.1, read as the reverse complement.
TGACCAGATCGCTGGAGTCCTCGGGATTGACGTGCGAATGCTGGTATGAGACACAGACGGAACATCCCCTCAATCCACTCCCACCGGATGAAATGGGAGTAGCGTGGGCCGACATCCATCGACTCATGTCAGTAGACGAGTTTGCAACCAGGAGCATCGATCGGTGGACTCGCTTCGTACGAGAGCCCAGGTCCGACTGCACGATTCTCGAGAGCTTTCCATTTCAATGCTCCGTCCGAGTCCTGCTACAGATGAATGCGGACCGGGACGCCATCGACGCCTATTGGCGAAGCTGGCAGAAGGTAGTGGAGAACGCCGACACCTGCATTGTCTTCTTTCGTGAAACCGACGTCGAAGGTCTCATTCGGCAGACTTGCCTGCTTCGCGGACCCGAATGGACACGCTATCTGTTTGAGTCGATCGAGAGGATGCGTTATGTTGAGGTCCGGGGTTGGCACGGAGAAGCCGCTGCGATCGGGCTCTTTCGCGTTTACGCCCAACTCCTCGACGAATTGCTTGCCGAATCGACGGTTCCAGTCGTGATCGATAAGGCGAGGCCACTGAACTATGAAGCACGTCACGCCAGAGTGATTGCCGCTGTGCGGGGACATTAATCGGCTTGTCGGTGGAGAGCGTTCAGATCGGGTTATCGTGTTTGACCCAAATCTGGGATTCGCGCGCCTGTTAGGGAGGGGAACGCTCATCCTCCATAACAAAGCTGTGCGAGATCTGGCCTGGCCAACTCTATCGTCCGATCGATCGCCGATTCGGTTCCCACCGGCTCGTTTCACGTGCTTGAGAGCCAGCCGAATCAGGACAATCTCCTAGTTGCCCTGTATCGAATAATCCTCTGGACGCGGTGAGCTTGGTCGTGGATTCGGCCCGCTGGCCAAGCCCATAGTGGCGTGCGATGGGGCTCCGATTGAGAAAGGGCCGAAAGACTTACAAAAAGTCGAGAATCCCTTGCGTGGTCGGCCCTTATCGTGTAATCCGTGTTAAACTACTTTCTGAGGCTGCAAAGCCAGCGTCGAATTTCCCAAAAGGAAAACGGGGGAACCGTAACTTAGGGGTGAATGTAGGTCTATCAGATCTACTAGGGTAACTCTTGGCCCGAACCCGACAGCTAACCCCGTAGACGTAGTGAGAGTCGGATGCGCGCGTACGACGCCGGTTCTGCCGGAGGCGAAGACGAGACGACGAAGTTTCGGACAGAGCGCCATGACACTTGCCTTTGTGGTCTAGGAGGCATATCGCGACCTGAACGTGATCTTTGGCTGCAAAGGCGCAGTGTCAATCATGGATTCGGCGAACGGATGCCATCCACGTCAGCACCTCCTGTTGAGCCGGGCCTTCCGAAAGGGGGGCCCGTTTAATTTTGCGGGGCGCGGGGAGTGGTGGCAGACTCCTGCAGAGCGATATTCTCGCCGCCTAAGGGGTTCCGTAGAGGCGGTCGCCGAAGTCGCCCAGGCCGGGGACGATGTACTTTCTCGAATTCAGCCCCTCGTCCAGCGCGGCGGTCACTATGGGGACATCCGGGTGCCGGGCTTGTAGGTAAGCGACCCCTTCTGGCGCGGAGACGATCGATACCATCGCAATCTGCGTCGCTCCATGCTCTTTGATCAGGCTGATCGCCTGTGCCGCGGAGCCGCCGGTCGCGAGCATCGGGTCCAGACATAGGGTGAATCGGCCAGTCAAGGTCGGCAGCTTGCTGTAGTAGCTGCGCGCGATCGCGGTGTCTTCGTGCCTCTCGAGTCCAATGTATCCAACTGCGACGTCAGGGAAGAGCCGAAGAGGAGGCTGAAGCATGCCGAGGCCGGCTCGAAGTACCGGCACGACCGCAAGGGGTTGGTCCAGTACCGTCACCGCCGTCGGTTTGATCGGAGTCTCCACCATGTCCTGCCTTGTGCGAATCCCATAGGTCGCCTGCAGTACCAGTAGCGTTGTAAGGCTCTCAGTGAGCAGCCGGAACCGTTCGGGATGAGTGGACTTGTCTCGTAACTCGGCAAGGAGGTGACCGGCAAGCGGATGATCGAGTACGTGGAGAGGCATGAGGTCTTCATTTTGCTCCTGTCTGCCCAACGGTAGCAAGCACACCGAGGAACCGTGTCGCTGTAGCCAATGGGGTCAATCCGGTGGTCCGGAGGCGATACCAATGGAGTAACCTGAGACTAGACCCGAGCCAACATAACAGGGCACAATGGTGCGTCTTTGCCGAAACCACCCGGCATGGGTTATTACCGAACTATGCAATCATCCTCGCTCGCTGGAATCATCCTTGCCGCCGGCAAAGGAACTCGTATGAAATCGGAACTGCCGAAGGGCTTGCACCGAGTGTGTGGGATACCGATGGTGGAGCATGTGGCCCGAGCCATGAAGGCCGCTGGGATCGAACGCCCGATCATCGTCATCGGTCACGGTGGCGAACTGATTCAAGAGGCGCTGGGAGACGGTTATGATTACGCCTGGCAGCGAGAGCAGTTAGGTACCGGCCATGCAGCCAAGATGGCGAGTCCGCTTTTGGAGGGGCACTCTGGTCCGGTCATTGTGGCGGCGGGGGATACTCCACTTCTTCAAGCGGAACATTTTTCTGAACTGATTGAGACTCACCGAGAGTCCAACGCGCTCATTACGCTAGCAACCAGCATTCTCGACAATCCAAAAGGTTACGGGCGAATTGTACGGGGTCCTGGCGGCGATCCGATCCGAATCGTTGAGGACAAGGATGCCAATCCAGACCAGAAGTTGATCAATGAGATCAACGTTGCCCTCTATTGTTTCGACTGCCCGACGCTCCTCAGAATCCTGCCGACGCTGACAAACTCAAATTCACAGGGCGAGTACTACCTGACCGATGTGATCGATTCCGTGCAATCTGAGGGTGGGAAGCTTGCTGCCAAGGTGTACGACGACCCAAGCGTCATCGTTGGGGTCAACGACAGATGGCAGATGGCACTGGCGGCCAAAGAGATGAATCGGCGGATACTTCAGCGACATGCAGTGAGCGGTGTCACCCTACTGGAAATAGACACGATCTCGATCGGCGTCGATGTGGAGATCGGAGTGGACACTGTGATCGAGTCCGGCACGATCCTCAGCGGTCGCACTTCGATCGGCAAAGGGTGCCTGATCGGCCCGTACTCGAAGATCCAAAACAGTTCGATCGGCGATGGCTCCTCGGTGATCGCGAGCTACCTCGACCGGGCCGAAGTCGGTGACGAGGTCTGGATTGGGCCGTATGCGCATCTGAGGCCGCACGCGCATCTAGAGGACGGCGCAAAAGTCGGCAACTTCGTCGAGATCAAGAACGCGACGGTCGGAAAGGGCGCCAAGGTTAACCACCTGTCCTATGTAGGAGATGCGAGCGTCGGCGCGGGAGCAAATCTCGGCGCTGGCACCATCACCTGTAACTACGACGGCCACAAGAAGAGCAAGACGAAGATCGGCGAGAAGACGTTCATCGGCTCGAACTCTACGCTGATCGCGCCGGTGACGATCGGGGACGGCGCCTTTGTCGCCGCCGGGTCGGTGATAACGGACGATGTACCAAACGACGCGGGCGCCTTCGGGCGCGCACGCCAGGAAACGAAGCCGGAGTGGGCAGCGAAGCGCCGAGGAGTCCTGAAATCAACGGGACACTAGAATCCAGAAGCCTCGATGGCATGAAGCTGTTCTGCGGCCGCGCTCACCCCGAGCTTGGACTTAGGGTAGCCGCCCAGCTCAATATCGAGTTGGGACGTCTCACGACCACCAAGTTCGCCGACGGCGAAATCCGTATCATGGTCGAGGAGAGTGCACGCGGTAACGAGATATTCATCCTGCAACCGACCTGTGCACCGACCAACGACAACGTGATGGAACTATTCATCATGCTGGACGCGTTTCGTCGCGCGTCAGCCCGAAAGATCACTGTCGTGATGCCTTACTACGGGTACGCGCGTCAGGACAAGAAAATCAAGCCGAGGGAGCCCATCACGGCGCGGATGATCGCCAACTTCTTGGAGACTAGCGGCGCCGACCGAATCGTGGCGATCGACTTGCACGCAGAGCAGATTCCGGGGTTCTTCAACATTCCGGTCGACCACCTCTATGGAGGTCCGATCTTGGGCCGCTACTTTGTCGAGCGCGGATTCAGCACTGACCCTGACGTGGTGGTCGTCAGTCCGGATGTGGCGGGAGTTACTCGTGCAAAGGCGCTTGCGGAGATGCTGCGCTGCCCGTTCGTCGTCATCGCGAAGCGCCGTCCCGCGCCAAACGTCGTCGAGGTTGTTGAGATCGTCGGAGAGTTCAAAGGTAAGCGCTGCGTGATGATCGACGACATGATCGATACCGGCGGCTCGATCATTAGTGGCGCGCAAGCTCTCATGGACCGGGGAGCCAAAGAAGTGATCGCCTGCGCGACTCATGCGGTCTTCAGTCGAGACGCGCGAACGAGGCTCCAGCAAAGCTGCCTTTCCGAGGTCGTGGTCTTGGATACGATTCCCAACGAATGCGATTGCGAATTCAAGAAGCTAACACTGCTCCCATCGGCTCCTTTGATTGCAGATGCGATTCGGAGGATTCACCTGAACGAATCGGTCAGCGAACTGTTCCATGATTGGCGATGATGCGGAGCAACACCAAGATTCAACGCCCGAACCTTACCGGTGGCGGGTCGTTCTATCCGACGGTGCGCCTCAACGTAGGTATGCGATCGTTGCGGTCGCCATCGCAGCTTTCCTAATCGGAACAATCATCTTCAAAAACATCGTTCTTGGGGCGATCGGTTTTGCTATCATTTTCGGATCGACGGCAGAGTTTTGGCTGGGAAGCCTGTTCAACGTCGATGCGGAAGGCGCTTCGGTTAAGACTGGGGTGAGCGTCTCGCGAATCGAGTGGGCGAATGTTAAGAGGATCTTGCGGGATGAGGGTGGAATTAAGTTATCGCCGCTCGAAAAATCGGGATCATTGGATGCCTTTCGAGGCGTGTATCTTCGGTATGGCAAGGATAATCGGGAAAGTGTCGAGAGGGCGGTTCTAACTTTTGGAAAACTTCTCGACACCGATGTGGGCCACGGACCTGACCGAAGAGGAGACGGAGGCCCTGATCCAGAAGGCGGCGGATGAGATCGTCAAGCGCGGTTTGCATACGCCGGCCATCCTCTTTCTGGAAATGCACAAACCGCTTGCTAACGTAGGGGCCAACGCCGCGCTCATGTTTGCGCCCTTCGCGGTACCGTTCTTGGGATTCGACTTTGTCAATAACTACAGCCGGTTGTTTACAAAGCGCGAGAACGTAGAGCGGTTGATCACCAGGATCGAAGAATTATCGAAGCCGGCTCTGAAGCCGGGGAAGGACGAATAATGGGTCAAAACTATCTCGACAACGGTTGGATATCGATCCTGATCACGCTGGCCATGGTGTTCATGGTGCTACTCAACATCATGAGGGCCCACAACGTGAAGGACCTGTTCATCCGCCGAATCGCCGGGTTGAATGCGATCGACGAAGCGGTAGGGCGAGCCACCGAAATGGGGCGGCCGGTGCTGATGGTGCCTGGCCTTACCGACACGACGGTCAACGCGAAGACGATGCAGGCGATCAACATCTTTGCGTACGTCAGCCGGGTGGCGGCGCGCTTTGCGAACCCGATTCTGGTGTGCTGCTACAACGCGTCCACCTACACGATCGCCCAGGAGATCATTAGGGACGTCTACCAGCAGGAAGGGCTCATCGACCGATACGACGTCGACTCGGTGCGCTTTATCAGCGATCGCCAGTTTGCCTTTGCGGCAGGTGTTGCCGGACTGATCTTGCGCGAAAAGGCGGCGGCGACGTTCTTCATGGGCGAGTTCTATGCGGAGTCGCTCATCCTCGCTGAAACCGCGAACTCGGTCGGGGCCATCCAAGTCGCGAGCTCGACCGAGATGACGCAAACCCCGTTCTTCATTGCCGCTTGCGACTACGTTTTGATCGGCGACGAATTCTATGCGGCCAGCGCGTTTTTGACTCGGCATCCAGTGCTGGTCGGCAGCTTGATCGGACAGGATTGGTGCAAGCTGGCGATCGCCGGCCTCATCGCCATCGGAGTAGCTGCGAATAGCTTTCAGCTGGCCGGCGGCAGCCACAACACGACGAGCAAAGCTTGGAACGAAGGGAAGTTCGATACCTTGCCCAAGCCAAAGCCGTTCGGCGCTGGGGACACAACCCTGTCCCGATGGCTCAATCCAGATCCAGCCAAAGATATCAAGATCGAGCGCCCTCAGTTGCCGCCAGATCAAATCCCATCCGGAGGCGGTAATTGATCGATATCGCAGCTCAACTCGTCCCGAAGACGATGTGGAACGCCCCGAACAATTCTACGGAGTTGTGGACTCGGATCGTACTTGCCCTGCTCGTCGGGATCGCTCTTTTTGTCGGTCTGCTGAACGCGCCGATTCAGCTTCGCAAGCCAATCATTTTCACGGTCACGTTCGTTTCCGGACTGTTCTACGTTCTCTTCTGGCTCTATCCGGCGCCGATCAATCGCCAGCCAAGCGACGGTCCACGCAATACCTTTGAGGCGCTTTCCTTTTGGATTTCCGACTCCCAGGGTGTTATCGCCGACCTCACGAACATCATCGCCTCGTTCCTGATCGGACTGGGAATCTACTCGCTGATGCGAGTTCACATCGGGAAGATCAAGAAGCAGCAAAGAGACTGGGAGTTCAGCGTCGTGCTTGTATCGAGCATGGTGCTGATGGTGATCTTCGGCTACGTCGACTTCTATATGAGGCTCCAGCCGGGGAACTCGAAGATGGCGGGAAGCGGCTATGTCGGCTGGACCTTCTGGCAATTCGGAAAGGACCTGCTCTTCAACGGACTTTTGCAGAACATGGATGCCGGCATGTTCTCCATCGTCGCGTTCTACATCCTCTCGGCGGCCTATCGAGCGTTCCGGGCAAGGTCGATCGAAGCGACGATCCTGCTTCTAACTGCACTTGTGGTGATGCTGAGCTTAATGGGACTCGTCGAGTTCTACTGGGCTCAGGGGGTGGACGCGATGCACCTGAGCAACAACTTCAAGCTGGACAACATCGCACGCTGGCTCAGGGGCAACTTCCAGACTCCCGCAATACGTGGAATCGACTTTGGGGTGGGAATCGGACTGCTCGCGATGGGCCTTCGACTATGGCTCAATCTGGACAAGACGGGGAGTGACGCGTAATGGCAACCAACGATCCGATCGTCAAGAAAGACTTCGCCGAAGCATTGCAGTCGGTACCGAAGCCGGTGCTTTACCTGGTCCTCTTCCTCTTTGCCGGCCTGCCTCTGTTCTTCCCGGTCAAGCTGCCGAACAAGCCAATCGATGCAAGCATCGACTGCTTCGCCCAGTTGATGTCCCTTCCGGAAGGCTCGAAAGTGCTGATCGCTTCGGACTGGACGAATTCGACCCGAGGCGAGAGCATGGGCCAGATGGAGGCGCTTCTTCGCATTCTGATGCGTAAGAAAATCAAGTTCGTGGTCTACACCGTCGCCGATCCCCAGGCTCCCGAAGTCGCGCGATTTACGATACGCAAAGTCGCTGCTGAGGAGGCCAAGGCGGGCGGTTACGGCTACAAACCGTTCCAGGACTATCTGGTTCTCGGCTATTACCCGAACGCAGAAGGGACCACGACGGCAATCAACAACAAGTTCCTCTCGATCTGCGAAGGAAAGAAGGACTATCCCGAAGACTCTCCGCCAATGGACGTTCTTCGGTCGCCGGTGCTTCAGGGCGTGAAATCGGTAGCCGACTTCAAGGATCTCGTGCTGGTCACGGCGTCAAGCACCAACACTGTCGTGATCGAGCGTGTCACCAAGGTCCCGTTGATCTTTATGGTCACCGGCGTCATGGTTCCCGAAAACACCACGTACTACGCTTCCGGCCAGCTTAAGGGGCTGTGCGGAGGCGTCAAGGGGGTCTACGACCTCGAGACGCTCATGGAGTACGGGCTCAACGTCGACGGACCCCACAAGATTACGTCGGACAAGTACTCGGAGGTGATTCCCGGATTTCCTGGGAAGCAGAACGAGGGGAAGGGAACGGCTTATTACCCATCTCTTCATTTCGCGCTGTTCCTACTGATAATCGCGGTCGTCGCGGGCAACGTCGGGATGATCCTTGCCAAAAGGAGAGCAGGCTAAATGAGATATGACCACGACCTCGCGGTTTTAGCGGTCGGAGCGTTCTCCACCGTCGGTCTCTACACGATCTTGTATAAGGAGAACCGGTTCTATCGGTTCTTCGAGCACCTGTTTCTTGGTTTGGCATCCGGCTGGGCCCTTGTGGCGATCTGGACGGAGGCGCTCAAGAGCCTCTGGTGGGACAAGATGGTCGGCGCCAGCGCCTCGGACGGCAACTCGGCCGTGATGGGCTACTGGCCTTACGTGATGCTGCTGCCGATTGGCTTAATGGGCTACACCGTCTTCAGCAAGAAGCACAACTGGATGAGTCGAATTCCCATCGGGGTCATCCTTGGGCTGTATTCCGGCCAGCAGTTCAGCGCCTGGATGAACCGATACATCCCGCAGATCAGCGGATCGATGAAGTCGATCGTTCCGACGACCAACTTCCTCTCCCACGATGGCTTCTTCAAGCCAGATACGGGCGCCGTGAAGGGCGATCTGTACGGCAGCGAAGCAATCAACAACCTTATCTTCGTGCTAACAGTTCTTTGCGTTCTGAGCTACTTCTTGTTCAGCTTCGACGTGAAGAACAAGCTGATCAAGAATGCGTCGCTGGCTGGCCGCTGGTTGCTCATGATCGGTTTCGGTGCAATCTTCGGAACGACGGTTATGATGCGTTTCTCGCTGCTGATCGACCGGATGTTCTTTATCTGGATCGAATTCGTGAAGCAGGGATTGTTCCTTCACAAGTAGTCCCTTCTAGGCACTCGGTCAACTGCCTCGCCCCCGACCGTCACCGGCCGGGGGCATACCTTATTGCCGTTCGTGCGGTCCGTTCGTGCGATTGCTAAGCGTTGGCGCAAACAACTTGGCTTTGAACGTACCCATATGCGTGGCGTGCCGGTGTCAATGGATATGATATGACCGGCGACTTGCTTTGGCTTGAGGACGGATGGGTGTTTCAATGAATCGATTGAGTTTGCATTTGGCCTTGGCT
>JARLGV010000038.1 GCA_031292555.1 Fimbriimonas sp. | reverse complement strand
TGCACCTTCGGCATGAGTCGGGCGTTTCGCGGCCTTACAGCTTGGCCGCTCCGGCATGGGGACCTTCGTCGACCGTAAGGTTCCATGTTCGCTATATCGCGGGCGGCGAGATGAGCGAACTGCTTGCCGGGACCAAGCCAGGCGAGCGATTCGAGATCGAAGGGCCGTTCGGAAAGTGCTATTACCGCTCGAAAACCGGCGAAGAACCGATCGTCCTCATTGGGTCTGGCACCGGCCTTGCTCCCCTTTACGGCATCCTCACTGATGCCCTCTTCAAGGGTCATACCGGTTTGATTCACCTCTACCATGGAGCGGCGACGTCGTCACGCCTCTATTTTCGGAAGGAGCTTGCGGAAGTTGCGCGTGCTAATCCCAACGTCCGCTATGTGCCGACTGCAGAAGCCTACGTCGAGTCGGGCGACCGAGTGGGCTCGCCATTGAAGTGGGCCCTTTCTGAGCACCCCGATATGGAAGGGTCTCGCGTGTATCTGTGTGGGCATCCCGAATTGGTGCGGATCGGCCAGAAGCAGTGCTTCCTCGCCGGGGCCAATCTCGCGGACATCTCGGCCGACCCGTTCGTCCCGGCGTAGAGCTTAACGGGAAGCGTAGTCGGCCGCGAAGAAACCGTTCAGTTCGGCGGAAGCGGAGGCGCCCTCCAGACCCGAGAAATCACCGTCAGAAGCCAACATCCGAGCGGCCCTCAGAAAGCCGGCCCAGGCCGTTCGGGAAAGCGCCGAGCCGACGCTTATGCGCCTTGCGCCTAGTTCGGCGATGTCCGCTACGGTCAGCCCGGTGTGTGAACTCATAATCACGTTGACCGGCTTGGGCTTGACGGCTTCGACGATCGACCGCATCAACTCGGGCTTGCCCGGGCAGGGTGCGAAAAGGACGTCGGCGCCGGCGTCCGAATATGCCTGCAACCGGCGGATCGACTCGGCGAGCGAATCGGAGTGGCCGACGAGAAAGCACTCCGCACGTGCGGTCAGCAACACGTCTTTGCCGGATGAGTCGATCGTCTGCCTGGCGGCGACAATCCGCTCAACGGCCTCTGCAAGTTCAAACAACGGGCGATCGGGATCTCCGGTGGAATCCTCGATCGAGAAGCCGCTGACGCCCGTCTCGATGCAAAGACGTACGCTTTCGGCCAACTCGGTCGTGTTCGCTGCGTAACCTGACTGAAAGTCGGCATTCACCGGAACGTCGGCCGCTCCTGCCATCTCCGCAAAGTGGTCGAGGACCTCGCCGCGCGACATTGCGAGGACCGAATCGGGACGGCCCTTCGTAAACGCAAATCCCGAACTCGTGGTGGCAAGCGCTTTGAATCCCAGGCTCTGCAAGAACCGGGCGCTTCCAACGTCCCAAGGATTTGGGATTACGAAACAACCCGACTCATGCAGCGCCCGAAAGGCGGCGCGTTTGGCCGCGACCTCAGGCATGCTTGGTCGCAAACTCCCACATGAATTTCGCCAGCGCCTGGCAACCTTCGAGCGGGAACGCGTTGTAGATGCTCGCTCGAATTCCGCCGACCGAACGATGGCCCTTCAGCCCGTCCAGCTTGAGTGCCTCGGCCTCCTTCACGAACTCGGTCGTGAGTTCGTCGTTGGGCAGCGTGAAGGTGACGTTCATCGTGCTGCGGGCATGGTGCTCGGCGTGGCCCTTGAAGAATCCGTGGGTCCCGTCGATCGTCTGATAGATCACTTTGGACTTCCAGAGGTTGCGCTCGTGAGCGCCGGCGACGCCGCCGTGGTGGAGGATGTACTTATAGACCAGCCCGCACATGTAGATGCTCCAGCAGGGCGGCGTGTTGTACATCGACGTGTTCTTCGCATGCAGCTTGTAGTCCAGAATCGGGTGCATTTTGGCTGGAATCCTCTCCAGAAGGTCGTCCCGAATGATCACGACCGTCACGCCGGCCGGCCCCATATTCTTCTGGGCGCCCGCATAGATCAGGGCGTACTTGGACACGTCCACTGGGCGTGAGATGATGTCCGAGGACATGTCGCAAATTAGCGGCGCCGCGACGGTCGGATCCTCGTGGAACTGAACGCCATGGATCGTCTCGTTGCTTGTGAAGTGGACGTATGCCGCGTCCGAGTTGAGCTTGATCGAGTCGAATTTCGGAATGTCGTTGTAGTTGGCCGCTTTGCCGCTGTAAGCCAGATTGGCATTCCCGACCAACGCTGCTGCCTCGAAGGCTTTCTCTCCCCAGGCTCCTGTCACCATGTAGTCGGCGCTCTTCCCCTCCCCGAGGAAGCACAGCGGGATCATGCTGAACTGCATGGTTGCGCCGCCCTGAAGGAACAGGATCTTGTAGTTGTCAGGCACTTTGAGGAGCTTCTTGAGGTCTGCTTCCGCTTGCGCAAGAATCGCCTCGAACGGTTTCGAGCGGTGACTCATTTCCATCACGCTCATTCCCATGCCTTTGTAATTGAGCAGATCCTCTCGGGCTTCTTCGAGCACTTCGACGGGCAAAGTGCAAGGACCAGCCGAGAAGTTGTAGACGCGATCGTAAGGCTGATTCATACCCTGAGTTTTACCTTTTGCCGAGTGCGGCGAGACCGCATTCAGAGCATATAATGAGCTTGCAGCCGTTACCGCATTTGCACGAGTCGCTATGCAGGGTGTGTCATTCAAAACCGCCAGGATGATCGTTCGAACCCCTCAGATGGGAGACGGCGTTCACTATGCCCGCTACTACCGCGAGAATCGGGATTTCCTTCAGCCTTTGTCGCCCCGGTTCAGCGAAGATATGTTTAGCGAGCACGACTGGGAGCGGTCAATTCCCATTATAAGGCAGGAGTTTGCCGTGGGCCGCTCGATGCGTTTTTGCCTCTTCAAGGACCTCGTGATGATCGGGGTCGCCAACGTGACCTCGATCACGCAGAGCCCCAGTCATTCCTGCATCCTCGGCTACACCCTTTCTCAAACGATGCAGGGACAGGGCTACATGAAAGAGGCGCTCGTCCCCATCATCGACTACGTGTTCAAGGTTCGCAACGTCCATCGCATCACTGCCAACTATATGCCTCACAACCAACGTAGCGGACGGCTTCTGCGTTCGCTGGGGTTTCAGGTGGAAGGGTATGCGCGCGACTACCTTCTGATCAACGGTCAGTGGCAGGACCACATCCTGTCAGCCCTCCACAATCCGGACTGGGAAGGCTGATCCGGTACATCCGGCGGGCGGTACCATGCTAGGCCATGGGCAGTATCCGATTCGAGCATCTGGCGACCTGCCCGCATACCGGGGCACGACGAGGTCGACTCCACACCCCCCACGGAACGGTTGAAACGCCGTTCTTTATGCCAGTCGGCACCCAGGCGTCGGTCAAGACGGTCGGTTCGGAAGACCTTGAGGCGATGGGCTACGAGCAGGTGCTTTCGAATACGTACCATCTGTCACTTCGGCCCGGTTCGAAGCTGATCGAGAGTTTCGGCGGGCTGCACCGGTTCATGTCCTGGAAGGGAACGATCCTCACGGATAGCGGAGGCTATCAGGTCATGAGCCTGTCGGACTCGCGCACGCTCGACGATTCGGGCGTGAAATTCAAGTCTCACCTGGACGGCTCGGTCCAGTTCCTGTCGCCGGAGCGGTCGATCGAGATTCAGGGCGAACTTGGCGTCGATATCAGCATGGCCCTTGACGTGTGTCCGCCCTACCCTTGCTCACGCGACGAAGCGGCCGAGGCGATGCGTCGGACCCACCTATGGGCGCCACGCAACCTTAGCGCCAGACGCGAAAATCAGGCGGTGTTCGGCATCGTTCAGGGCGGAGTCCATGAGGACCTGCGGGCCGAATCGGCCGCATATATCTCATCCTTGCCGTTCGAGGGCTTTGCGATTGGAGGCGTCAGCGTCGGCGAACCGACCGAGATGCAGTATCCGGTAGTGGCATACGCGGCAAAGCTCCTTCCAACGGATCGTCCGCGCTACCTAATGGGCGTTGGGCACCCCAAAGACATCCTTCATGCGGTGTCGCACGGAATCGATATGTTCGACTGCGTTCTCCCGACCCGAATGGCGCGGCACCATGCGCTGTACACCCTGTTTGGGCGGGTAAACGCTCTTGGAAAGCGGTGGCATGACCATCAGGGGCCGTTCGACGAGGGGTCGGTGTTTCCGGAGACCGAGCGCTACTCGGCCGCTTACGTTCGCCACCTGTTCAAGGCGGGCGAACCGCTTGGCGCCCGATTGGCGACCCTCCATAACCTCAACTTCTACGCGCGACTGATGCGCGAGATCCGCCAGGCGATCGAGGAAGGGTCCTGGCCAGATTTGCTCCACCGATATCGCGATACCTAGATCTTCCGGCAGGCCGCTGTCGATAAACTAGCGCCATGCCGCTTGGACGTTTTCTCCTGTGCTTGCACACGCACATGCCGTACGTCCTCGACCAAGGCCAGGATTGGCTGAACGAGGCGGCGGCCGAGAGCTACCTGCCGATTCTCGAAGTCCTCGATCGGCTATCCATGGAACAGATTCGGCCTTGCTGGACCATCGGTTTCACTCCCATTCTCCTTGAGCAGTTGGAGTCGCCGTCGTTCCATGACGGATTCGAGGCCTATTGTCTCGCGAAGATCGACTCTGCGGTCGACGATCGGGATCGGTTTGAGCGGGAAGGCGACGTCTGGCTTGCCGGATTGGCCTATCGATGGAAGTGTTCCTACGAGAGGGTTCTCGATCGCTTTCGCAGCCGGTGGAACCGGTCGATCGTCGGCGGTTTCAAGCACTTTCAGGAGATCGGCGCCATCGAGATCCTCGGCGGAGCGGCCACTCACGGCTACCTTCCTTTGCTTGGAACCGACGAGTCTTGCGAGGCGCAAATCTGGGTCGGTGTGCAAACCTACCGCAAGCGGTTCGGCGTCGAACCGAGAGGCTTCTGGATTCCCGAATGCGGATACCGGCCCTCCTGCGACTGGAGTTCACCCGTCGAGGCCGGCTCAAAGCCCTGGCGGAGAAGAAGCACCGGCCAACTCCTGGCACCTGCTGGTCTGACCTATTTCTTCGTCGATTCGTCGCTCGTGTGCGGGAGCGAGCCCTCGGGGTCTTCAGGCCGGCGCTTCGCCCCGCTGGCGGGATTGAGCCGTGACGGTGAATATCACACAGCCATTGGGAACGCCTATGAGAGCTACCGAGTCGATGGCGGACTTGCCGTCTTCGTCCGAGATCCGGAAACGGCGGCCAAAGTGTGGTCGGCGGAAATCGGCTACCCGGGCGATCCCAACTACCTGGAATTTCACAAACGGCAGTATCCGGGGCAGCTTCGGTACTGGCGGGTCTCCGAAACACGGGACGACATCGCCCGGAAGTTGCCTTACGATCCGTTTGCGGCCTTCGAGCGTATCGGCGCCCATGCCGCCGACCTGCTTACGACGGTCAGACAAACCCTGACTCGGTATCGCGATATGACCGGGAAGGACGGCGCCGTCGTCGCAATGTACGACACCGAGTTATTCGGTCATTGGTGGTCGGAGGGGCCTCAGTTTCTGCTCGAGTTCGCCCGACTCATGCACCGTGACCGCGAGGTCGTGCCGGTAACTGGCTCGGAATCGTTGCGTGCCGTTCCGCCGACCGTCGATATCGCCCTTCCAGAGGGCTCTTGGGGCGAGGGGGGACGACACGATGTCTGGCTGAACGACTCGAACCGATGGGTTTGGGAATCGCTCTACCCGGCCGAGAGGCGGTTGGGTCGGATGGCAACCGAATTTGCCGCCAGTCATGCCCGCGCCATCGTCGCCTTGGCCGCCCGGGAACTGATATTGGCCGAGAGCAGCGACTGGCCGTTCCTCATCGCCTCCGCGACTTCGGCAGACTATGCCGAGCGCCGATTCCGGGATCATTTGGACCGATTCAACCGGATAGCCGACTTGGCGGAGCGAGCAAACGACGGGTCGATCCCTCCAGACGAAATCGATCGAATCATTCAGGAATTCCGGCGTCAAGACGGCGTATTCGACGATCTGGATTGCCGGTACTGGGCGGTCGATCCCTTGGCGCATGGCGAGCATGTACACTACTGCCCGTGAAGCGGTACGCATATTTCCTTGGTGTCATCGGTCTAGCCCTGTACGGGTGCGGCAGCAGCCCCAATCCCGATGCCGGGTCGGCCAAGCCGGATGCGGCGTCATCCGCTGCAGCCGATTCTTCCGGCTCAAGCGCTCCTGCCGATTCGTCTGGCACGTCCGCTACGGTTCCTCCCGCACCGGCCGTCAGTTCAGGCGTTCAAACGACTCCAGGCGCACCCACCAAGTCGCCCGCCGGGACCAACAAGCACGCCAAAGCGCCGGATTCCCCGACTGCTGCGGAAGGTTGGAACGTGTCGCCGCTCAAACCCGAGGAGCTTGCGAGGGCGACCGATGCGAAGATGGCCTCGCTGAAGGGCGTGTCGGCGCGGACCAACGTCTCGTTCCACGACCTCAAGGGGCGAGGCATCACCCAGTGCGAGGTCGACATCAAGGCGCCAAAGACGTTCCGGCTGCAGTACCCCGTGATCGGTGGGAAGAGCGTGGGACTTGCCCGGCACATCCTAATCGCCGACGGGTCGCAGTTCGTAACCCAAAGCGACGACGGGCTCACTCCAAAGCAACCGGTATCCGAACTCAAGATCCCGTCAACGGCCCCGCTTCCCGATTGGATCTACCAGTCGCCGCAGTTCATGTTTTCGGCCATCACGGGTGGGAAGCCTCTGAGCGAGCTCGTTGATCAAGTCCGGAAGCTCGGGTCCTACAACGCGATGCGGGTCGAGGAGCGGTCCTTCGAGTACAAAGGCCGTACGTTCCATCAGCAGAGGCTCGTGATTCGGATAACGCCGCCCAACAAACTGCACATCGACGTTATTGTCGTCGTGGACAAGGACTTTGGCCTTCCGGTTTCGATGAATGCCCTTACCAGCCTGGTGCAGACCCGATCCATGTTCGACTGGGATTGCCAATGGAACCTCCAGCCCAACCAGAAGTTCCCACCGGACAGCTTCGTCATCCCGTACAGGGTCGACACGGTTCACCGCACCTAGCCGCGCACCTGCTCTCGGCCAGGGCTAAGCGTTCAGTCGCATGACAGCGAACTCCAGGATCGATCCGTAGACGATCCATCCGAGATAGGGGATCATCAGCTTCGCCGATAGCGGCCTGGCCTTCAATGAGAAGACCATAGCGAGCAGCACAATGAGGCATGAGGCGGTGTTCATCGCCAGCGAAACCGGCATGCGGTGCCAGGCGAAATAGATCCAGGGCTCCAGGGCGCTCAGGATCAACTGCACGATCAGCAGGAGGATCGCGACGAATCTTGGCCGGCTTGGGCCTTCTCGGAAGAGATTCCATAGGCTGGCGCCAATCAGGCCGAACAGGATCGTCCATGCGGGAGTGAGAAGCCATGTCGGTACGTCCCAATCGGGGCGGCGCAGAGCGACGTACCAGAACCACAAGCCCTGCATGCGGCCTTGGTAGCCGACAAAACAGATCGCGTAACAAAACGTCAGCCAACTCAAAAGCAGGATGGTTGGGCGCAGGCTCCCTTCGTTTGGCGTGTCTTCGTTGATTCGCATAATCCCCTGTTGCGTGGATTCCTATAACTCTATTACGTAACCCTTCTTGCGCCTGGTGGTCTGAATTCCTGGAAGGTTTCGAACACTATGTTGACGCTTTTAGTAGCCCATTGTCTTGTATCCGTCACTACCAAGGCGGTTGAACCGCATATCGTGGCGGCATCGCTCTTCAAGAACGGCTTTGCCGTCGTCAGCCGCGAATTTGACGCTCCGGCTCCGGGAACCTATACGATCGAGAAGATCCCTTCAAGTTCGATGGGGACGCTTTGGTTCACCGCCAGCGATGGCACCAAACTCGACGACGTCCGGGTCACCGAAGTTTCGACCAACGTGAAAACCGATCTATCGAGTCTCGAAGGGATCATGAATGCCAACGTGGGACACGAAGTCCGCATTGGAATCAGAAGCGGCGATCAGAATCTCGGTCAGATCCAGGAAGGGAAGCTGTTGTTGGCCGGAAGCGATTTTCTGCTTCTTCAGACCGCCACGTCGACCTTTGCGGTGTCCAAATCGCAAGTGACAAGCATGGCCTCCGTATCGGGTCAACTCCTTTACAAAACCGATGTTGTCAAGACGAACCGGGTGCTTCGGGTCGAGGTGTCGGGAAAGCCCGGCAGCGTCCACATGATTTCGCTTGAGCGCGGCCTGACGTGGGCTCCCGCCTATGCGATCGACATCTCGGATCCCAAGAAATTGTCGATTATTGGCAAGGCCACCGTCATGGACGACATCGAGGACCTGAAGAACGTCGAGGCGCGCTTCGTGACGGGATTTCCGAACGTACCGTTCTCCACCTATCTCGACCCGTTGATCAACGGAGGAACGGTGAACGAATTCGCTTCGATGCTGGAGGGCATCGGCGATCCCAATGCGGTCACGATCAATCGCCGCTCCAGCGGCTTCGGCGGGCAGGGCCAGTCGCGGATGGCCACGAACTCGTTGGTCATGAACGGGGATTTTGCCGAGTCGATGAACAACTCGCTTCTTCTAGGCGGGCAGATGGAGGACCTGTTCTTCTACAAGCTGCCCAATGTCACGGCGAAGAAGGGGGACCGAACTTACCAGATTCTCTTTAGCGCTGCCGCGCCGTTCGAGGAGATCTACACCTGGGACCTGCCGGATGGCACCGTGAACAATATCGAGTACACAGGCCTTCCCGATGGACCGGTGGACGTTTGGCATTCTCTGAGGTTCAAGAACACGAGCGGCGAGCCGTTCACGACGGCGGTGGCAACCATCTTCAAGAATGGACAGATTCTCGGACAGGACGCCATGCACTACACGACGGCGACATCCATGGCCGAAGTCAAAATCACCAAGGCGCTGGACGTTCATGCCGAGGCGAGCGAGTCGGAACTGAATCGTCAGCGCGGCGCGATCAAGAACCCTGGCAACTACCCCCTCTACGATCTGGTGACGATCCAAGGAGATCTCCGTATCGCCAACTACAAGGCCGTCAAAGTCCACCTGCGGATCAAGAAGGAACTCACGGGCGACATGGTCGCGATGACCGGAAACCCGACTGTCGTGAAGACCACCAAGGGCCTGCGATCGATGAACCCGGGCATGAAGCTCGAGTGGAACGCCGATATCGAGCCGGGCAAGGTCCTGACCATCACGTACAAGTACAACCTGTACGTCCGATCGATGCAGTAGTCCGGCTTCCGTCGGACTACGCCCAGCCGGTGACTCGCAAGCCGCCGGCTGGGGTATCAAGCATCAATGACTCCAGTAGTGACAGAAGAGCGGATCCGCGTCCGGTACGGCGAAACCGACCAGATGGGGCACGCCTACTATGCGAATTATCTGTATTGGTTCGAACAAGCCCGGGGCGCCTGGTGCCGCGATCGAGGTTGGACCTACAGACAGATGGAGGATCTGGGCTACAAGATTCCTGTCGTAGAAGTCCACGTCGAATATAAGGGAGAGGTGCTCTACGACGACTTAGTCGTCGTCAAAGTCTGGGTCAGCCAATTGCGCCGCGCCTCGATCCGCTTCGACTACGAGGTCGTAAATACATCCACCGGCAAGGTGACGACGATTGGCCACACTTGGCACGTCCTGATCGGAACCAGTCGCAAGGCGGTGACGATGCCGGTCGAGATCCGAGAATGGCTGACTCGGGATCCTTCTCTATTTGACACAGTTGAATGACGGATCGGAGCCCTTGAGCTTCGCGACTGTTAGCGGATTGCCAATGCAACCACCGTCCGTGTGATTCCCGGATACGGCCCCTTTGAACCTGTTTTCGGCGTCAGAAACCAAAACTTCTTGATCCAAAGTAGCGTAGCATCTACGAGAGATGGCAGTTAAGGAGAGATCGAGCCTTGATGCGGCGCTGCACGAGCTTGCGACGGTAGCTCCGGGGGCGCCTCTGCTGGCGTTGGGACAGACCGTATTCTGGGACGAACCGATGAAAGCGGGCTTGGCGGTTGCCGCCCGGCGCTTGGGATCTCCGATTCGCCTCGTGGCAGGAGTCCACGACACGGACTATTTCGCGAAGCTTCCCAGCGGCAAGCACGAAGCCGGACAATTCAAAGCGCTGCCTCACAACGACACCACGACCAAGGGGCTGTGGAGCGCGGCCGGCGAGTTCTCGACCCTCTTCGGGAGCGAAACCGTCATCACGCGCGAAATGCTCCACGCAGCGGGTCTGCGAATTGGCAAGCTGGGAGCCGCCCGGCCGACTTTCATGGACGAAGCCACTGAGGCATGGGGCTGGCGAGGCATCGTGTCGCTCGACGAACACGCTCCCATCACCAAGGACGTTCAGCTCAAACAGCTTTTTCAAGTGTGCCAGTCGACGATGGACTGGGCGATCGATTCGACCCTTCAGTCGCTTTCCGGCATGGGACGGCAGAAAGCCGAGGAACTGGCCAACGATTTGCGCGCCAAGGTCTGCGACGCCGCCGAGCCACGGACCCAGACGGTCTCGGAGTTTTACCAGCGACTGCTGCCTATCTTCTATGAGTTCTGCGCCAATGCGCCCGTCGATATCGAGACCACCGCCACCAGCGAACTGCTTCGATTCAATGCTGCGACATGTTGTAGCTCTCGATTCGAGCTCGTGAATCTGTTTGTCGATCAAGCCACCCGCGCGGTGGCTTGTTCCGCTTATGACGAGGCGATCCGAGGCTCATCCGGTCTGTACGAACTTGCCCGGTTCGGAACAGGGGCGATTCCATTCGACCTGATTCTTCCGGAGCACGGCCGTGGAACGATTCGGCTGGGGACGCGCGGAGCGGTGATCATGACGGCGACACCGCAATTCCTGACTTTCAAGAAGCCGCTCAACTCCATTTCTGAGTTGGCGGAGGCTGTTGAGCGGAAGTTCGGCCCGGACTGTGTGCTCGTCGGTAAGGCGGTCACTCTGATCGGGATGTTGGCGCCTGAGTTCGTCTTTGTCTTCCACGAAGGCGCCAGTTCGTATGTGAAGTACAGCCGCGCGCTTCACCGGAAGCTGGCGGACAAGGGCTTCTCGATCAAGATGAACCCGATCTTGCGTGTCAAGTACGATGCGTGGGACGCCCTGAAGGTCTGCTGCTCCTGGATGAAGTTGCCGGATCCGTTCCAACGAGCCTTCGGTACGGAGGAGATGTGCGCTCCGAGCTTTTCCGGCCGCTGGAAGGAGGTCGCCCACGAGCAGGAGTCGCTCCTGGCCACCCTCGCCGGTTTGAGGCGACCGATCGAGCTCATTCGTTTCCTTGACCGGACGCAGGGAGGTTCTTGGAACTGCCTTGCCCGCGAGTACGAGGGATTGCACGCCAGTTTAGGCAGCCTGCAACGATCGCTCGAGGAGATTCGCTCGCAACGCTACGCGCTGTACGATGAAATCCGAAAACTCCGAGCGGAGCGTTTGAGGGCGGAGCGTGAGAAGGGCGACCACTTCCGCGAGAAGATATTCGACAAGCCCCACACTCCCGCCGACGTCGCGGAACGGTCGAGATTGACCCACGAGGTCGAGAAGATCATCCATAGCGGAGTCGAGGCTCAGAACCGGATGCTCGATCTGAGGCACAAGCAAAACGCCCTTCTGCAGGACGAAGAGGTGCAGCGGATCCACGAACGGCGGCGGTCGATCGAGTTCGAGGCTGAGCTGAAACGCTTGCGGTTGATCCGCCAGGCGATAATCTGCTCGCGGGGGCTGATTCAAGCGAACCTGCGACCGAGCGCATGGTGGTTCCGTCTCGTATGCCCGGATGGACTTTGGTTCCGAGAGACGGTCGATAACGCGGAGTGCTATACGGAGCCGCTCAACTAAATGGACGAAAGCCAATCGAAACTGCCGTTCTGGAAATTGCAGAGCATCGGAAACGACTTCGTGTTGATTCACCTGGATGATTTGAAGGTGGAAGCAGACCTCGACGGCGCGCTGGCGCAGCTTGCGATCAGGGCCTGCAACCGTCGGTTTGGCATCGGCAGCGACGGGCTGTTGGCGGTCTCGATGTCGGGGTCGGATGTACTGATGCGCATGTTCAATCCCGACGGCACCGAGGATTTCTGCGGTAACGGCTTGCGGTGCGCGGCATTCCATTGCCACGGCGCAGGTTGGGTTGGCACGGCTTTCACGATGCGTCATCTCGGCCGCGAGATTGCTGTGACGGTGGACGGATCGAAGGTGACGACGAACATCGGCGGTGCCGATTACGATCCGGCTCGCGTCCCCCAGAAGAACGGCGAGCTGTTCAACCAAACCGTTTGGAGCGGAATGGATTCCGGTATGCCGCTGAGCCTTTTCGGAAGCGCGCTCACGACCGGCAGCACCCATGTCGTCATTCCTACCAGTTGCCTACCCGACGACGACAGCTTTCGGTCGATCAGCCCAAAGATCGAAACCGATCCGCTGTATCCTCAGCGCACAAGCGTGATCTGGTCCCAAGAGATCGAGCCGATGAAGCTCAAGATCCGGATATGGGAGCGGGGAGTCGGTGAAACGCTCGGATGCGGCACCGGAAGCTCGGCGGCGGCGGCCGACTATCTGCGTCGAAAGAGCAAAGGCGGTTCGGTAGAAGTCGTCAACCCCGGCGGCTCCGTGACCGTCTCGATGGACGCCTGGTACACGCCGATCACCGTCGAAGGCATCGCCACCGAGGTCTACCAGGGCAAGTTCTAGCCGTTGACAAAGTGAACACGGACACCTGGCGGCCGGGACTGGCTAAGCCTGGGCAACAAGGATGCAGGACGATGTCCGCTCCGAGGACCCCCGAAGCGGGTCCTGTGCGCTAGCCCATGGTTGCGGCTCCATGCCGCTGCCGTGGGTTCGGAATCCATTGCCGCCCAAAGTCCAAGGCCGCCTGCGATGCTGCCCAAGAAAATCGCGGCCGCTATTGCAACGCGCCGTCGGCGCTCCCGCTCGGTTCGCAACCGAGATGTGGGCAGTAGAAGCGAAGGCTTGCCGACTGGGGCCCATGTGGAAGGGGCGGTCCCTGCGAATCATGGTTGGCTTCCGGGGGCAATGGCTGAAGCATTTTCGTTCAGGAGCCCCTTCGGCTCACAGGTAGGAGTTCAGGTTCAGCTTGGTCGGCTCCTCGCTGCCTAGTTCCGACTCGAGTTCCTTGGCCGTCTCCTCGTCGTACTCGACGTCCTGGACCTCTTCCGAGGTCAGGAAGCGGTCGGCGGCGCCGTTGATGTACCACTCCACCGGTTCCCCCGACTCGTTGGTTCCCGACAGGATCATGCCTTGCCGGCGACCCAATTCGATGGGGTTGTCGATGTACTGCCTTGCTACGATCGCGATTTCCGGTCGAAGGCCGCCCCCGTCGGGCTTGAGGGCGACCGCCGCACCGACGAGACTCGACGATTCGTCGGCGGGAGTGAATTCCACCTTGGTCGCCAATCCGTAAACCATGGAGTGTCCCTCGCGCACGACGACGAGGGGGACGCAGTCCCACACTTGCACGTCAGAGGGCTTCGAACTCAAGGAGGAAAAGAATGATCGCAGCATCACCCTCATCATACGAAAAAAGCGCCCCGCCGGTTAGGGCGGGGCTAGCATTTGGACCAGTCTACTCTCGAACTGCGCCGAGACTCTTGGAGTTAAGCTGTCGTTACGTGCCCAGTTTTTGCCGTCTGAGGAACGTGGGGATGTCGATGTCGATCTCATCCAGCTGGATGGGAGTGGGGATGGTCGCACTCGGTTGA
Source organism: Fimbriimonas sp. (assembly GCA_031292555.1). GTDB lineage: Bacteria > Armatimonadota > Fimbriimonadia > Fimbriimonadales > Fimbriimonadaceae > Fimbriimonas. Next base: position 29,938 of record JARLGV010000038.1, on the reverse strand, counting down.
GGCGAATAGGAAGGCGCGGCCGAGCCTAAGTTGGCCGGCTGAACGAATACTTCCGTATCACGTCGCTTTCCCGCCATCGGGGCCTTTGAGTCCATGCCGGCGGCAAGGAGGGTGATCTGGACTTCGCCGTCGAGCGAATCCTTCATCACGTGACCCATGATGATGTCGGCATCGTCGGCGTCGGTGAACTGAAGGATGTACTCCATCGCCTCGTGGGCTTCGCCGATGCTGAAGTCAGGGCCGGCGGTGACGTTCACCAGCAGCCTCTTGGCGCCCTGAATATTCGTTTCGAGGAGCGGAGACGTGGCGGCGTGTTGGGCTGCCATGCGGGCTCTCTGGTCGCCGACGCCCTTGCCGAGGCCCATCAGCGCGACTCCCGCATTCTTCATGACCGAGCGAACGTCGGCGAAGTCGACGTTGATGATTCCCGGGAGAAGGATAATGTCGGAGATCCCCTGGACGCCCTGACGGAGCACGTCGTCGGCGGCCGCGAACGCTTGCTGCATCGTGGTCTTCTTCTCGACAAAGCCCAGCAACCGATCGTTCGGCACGGTGATGAGGGTGTCCACGTTCGCTTGCAGCCTACGCGCGCCGTCGTCCGCCAAGCGGGAGCGCTTCGGGCCTTCGAACAGGAACGGCTTGGTGACCACGCCGACGGTGAGGATTCCCATCTTTCGGGCCATGTCGGCGATGACCGGGGCTGCGCCGGTACCCGTGCCGCCACCCATGCCGGCGGTGATGAAGACCATGTCGCTTCCATCGAGAATGCCGCGAATGGTCTCTTCGCTCTCCATGGCCGCCTTCTCGCCGACTTCCGGATTTCCGCCTGCGCCCAGTCCTCGCGTCAGCGCCTCTCCCAGCTGGATGCGTCTCTGCGCCTTACTTTGACCCAGAGCCTGGGCATCGGTGTTCATTGTCACGAACGTAACACCCATGAGCCCTTCCTGGATCATCCGGTTCACGGCGTTTGAACCGGCTCCGCCGATACCAAGGACTTTAATCGTCGCCTGGTTCTCAAATAGGTTTTCTGGTCGCATGGTCACTCCAAATAGACAGTCGAACGGCACTCGCAGAGTGAATTCCGTTGTTGGAAGGACGCTGCCGTAAGCTAGAAAGCGTCAGGTATTTATCCACATTCCACTTCGGCGGGGGCCGTCGCCTGAGGAAAGTGGCCGCAATGCCCTTTCAGCCAGGACTATGCGGGTTTGGAGGCGCTTACGGTCCTCGTCGGTACGACGAATAGGAAGTTCGGGCCGGAGACCTTCACGTTTGCCATCTTCACGTCGGAGAGGGTTCGAGCATATTCCTTTGAATGGAAGATATCGACGATCACGAGCCTGCCTCCCGGTTTGAGTACTCGAACGGCCTCCCGGACGGCAGCGGCTCGGCCCGCCTCATCGGGGATATTGTGGATTGCCCAACTGGATGTAACGACGTCGAAGTACTCCGAGTCGAAAGGCAGCTTACGCATATCGCCGGTCATCACCTCGACGGAGTCTTGGACCTTCTCCATACGCGCATTTGCCCGAGTGACCTCCGGATCGTTGCTCGACTGATCCTTGACCTGCCAGAGGTCGATGCCGATCGCCCGGCCGTGGGGTAGGTGCTTGGCCATACCGATGAGCATAAGGCCACGCCCGCATCCCATATCCATGACCTTCTCCGTTCCAGTCAACTGAAGAGACTGGACCACCTGTTGCTGAATACGAAGCTTGAAGAATCGGCTGCCAAGAACCATTGCGCCGGCCGTGACAAGCCAGGTGGCGCCTACCCAGTCGCATATGGCGGGAATTGGATCCGGGGCTGGCACGAATATGCCGAGCACCAAAAGGAAAACCCCGATGAAGACGAGGTTGCGCACAACGGTTGGGGCATCGATCCCGTAATTTGCCTTCATGGAAGTGGAGGCATATTATCACGACCGATCGGAGAATCGTAGATGACAGTCGGCAGTACATCTGCGGATGTAGCGAACTGGACCGCTCCTAGCGAAGCCGTTCGACCGAGTAGCGGGCTAACTCAGCCAGCAAATTGGGATTGGGGATGTCGACCAAACAGGCGATTCCCGATTCCGCCGTCTCGATCGCCATTCGGCGGGACGCTTCGACGCCAAACATCGCCGGATACGTGGCCTTTCCGCGCTCACGATCCGATCCCGCCGCCTTGCCGAGTTGAGCGGCGGTCGACGTTTCGTTGAGCAGATCGTCGGCAATCTGGAAGGCGAGGCCGATCGCTTGACCGTACCGGTAGAGCTGTCCGGACTGATCGGAAGTCGCACCGGCAAGAATCGCCCCGATCTCGCAGCTGGAGGCGATGAGCGAGCCGGTCTTCCGGGCATGAATCAGTTCCAGAGTCGATCGCTCGATCGGTTTGCCTTCCGACAGGATGTCGATCGTCTCTCCGCCGACAAGCCCACTGGAGCCAGTAGCAAGGGTTAATGATCGGATCGCGCGAACGCGTTGGTCGGCCGGCCATGGGCCGTTCGCCAGGGTGTCGAAGGCAAGGGCAAACAGGGCGTCGCCCGCCAATATCGCGATCGCCTCGCCGAAGACTTTGTGGCAGGTAGGAATGCCGCGTCGCAGATCGTCGTTGTCGATCGCGGGGAGATCGTCGTGAATCAATGAGAAGCAGTGGACGAATTCGATAGCGCATCCGGCATCCAGCACAGAGTCTCCGTTACCACCGATCGATTCCGCACAGGCCATGGCCAAGGCCGGTCGCAGTCGCTTTCCGGGCGCCAGGCACGAGTGACGCATCGCTTCGTGCAGCTTCTCCGGAACGGCATCGGCGGGCGGAAGGAGTTCTCCAAGGCGCCGATCGATCCGCTCACCGTAGGTATTTAGACTGGATTGGTTCGCCACCGGTCAGAGTCTACCGCCGGTATTGGCGGACACTGGTAGACTCGCAGTCTATGGCGTCTATCCGACCCTTCTTGGGCCTGCGCTATGCCTCGCATTGTGGTTCCATAGACTGCTTGACCGCTCCGCCCTATGACGTTCTTTCGCCAAAGGAACGAGACGATTATGCATCTCGGAATCCCCACAATATAGTGCACCTCACCCTTCCGGAACAGAAGCCGGACGATCGAAGCAAATACGTCAAGTACCTGCGAAGTTCATCGCTCTTGACTGAGTGGCGAAGGAACGGAGATCTGGCACTCGAGCCGAAGCCGGCCCTCTACCGCTATACCCAGAAGTTCACGATTCCTGGAGTTGTCGACCCGCTGATTCGGACGTCTATTATCGTTCTGATCAAGGTCGAGCCTTACGAGAACGGGGTGGTGCTGCCTCACGAGCAGACCTTCCCGAAGCACAAGGAAGACCGTATGCGCATCTTGGAGGCGACTCGCTCGCATCTGGAGTGCATTTTTGGCCTATTCGACGATCCGGGCGGAGAAGTGCTTCGATCCATCAACGACGCTCCTTCGACGGAGTCCGTGCACACTGATTCTGGCGATGGCGTCACGCATTTTCTGGAGCCGATCTCCGACCCGGATGCGATTAATGAGATCAAGGGCCTTATCGCCGATAAGACGGTGTGGATTGCCGACGGCCATCATCGATACGAAACGGCCCTGGCCTTTCGTCAGGCACTTGGTGAGCAGCCAGGCCCGGTCGCCGAAGATTACATGATGATGGCGCTGTGTTCGATTTCGGACCCGGGACTCGTTTTGTTGCCGACACATCGCATTTTGCTATCCCTTCCGGTGGAATTGTCGGAGGCGCTTGCCTCGCTTGGCGAGGAGTTCGACATGGTCGAAGCCCCGGCGGGAGACCTCATGTCGGCCATCGAATCGAAGTCGGCGGAGGGCACTCGCGCATTCGGAGTTGCCATAAAGGGCGGGACGGGCTATGTGATGACGGCCAAGGATCCGACCGGCCTCCTTGCCTCGATCACGACAAACGACAGCAATTTACTAAAAGATCTCGACGTTACGGTCCTCCACCAGGTAATTCTATCGAGATTGCTGAATGTGAAGGGGCTGGACACGATCGCCTATACGCGTGACGAGCGTGAGGCGGTAGAGGCAGTGGAGAATGGAGCGGCCATGTCGTTCCTCATGAACCCGCCGACAGTCCAAGACATGAAGGCAATCGCGATGGGCGGCGAGAAGATGCCCCAAAAGAGCACCTACTACTATCCGAAGATCCTGAGCGGGCTAGTCCTCTGGAGTTTGAACGACTTCTGACCTTTCCATGAACATCAGACTCCTCGGCACGGGCGCGGCAGACGGAATTCCGGGTTTCTTCGGAAACGACTCCGTGAGCCGGTTCGCGCGCGAGAACGGAGGGAAGGAAATTCGATCCCGCACCGCGGCGATCGTGGACGGCGTGATGAAGATCGACTTTCCTCCCGACACGCTCAATCAGCTTCAGCGGGATTCGCTTGACGCCCTCGACTGGACGGCCCTCGTCTTCACCCATAGCGACGACGACCATATTGCGGTGAACGAACTGCAGTACGCTCTGATCCCCTTTACCGATTTGGATCATCTGCCGTACACGATCTATGCAAACCGGGTGATCTGCGACGAAATTCTCGGCCGGTATCCCGACTGGCCGATCGAACTAATCGAAACCCACAGCTTCGAGAGCTTCAGCCACGGCCCCTATCGAGTCGTCCCCATCAAAGCAACCCACATTGACGAGGAGGACTGCCAGAACTTGATCATCGAAAGGGACGGCAAACGGCTACTGTATGCAACCGACACCGGCATCTGGCCGAGCGAGACATTCGAGTTCCTGAAAGGCTTTGTCCTGGACCTACTGGTTATCGAATGCACGGACGGATTCAACGAGTCGGTGTACAAGGGGCACCTCAATATCGAGAGCGTGATCCAGGTCGTCGAGAGCCTCCGTACGGAGGGCGTTCTGACGCCCGAAAGCCGCGTTGTGACGACCCATCATGGGCACCACGGGGATGCGAGGCACTGCGATTTGGAACGAGCGTTGCTGCCGCATCGCATCGAACCGGGATTCGATGGCATGTTGATAGAAATATAGCGGTGCTTTACGGACTCTTAATGCGTCTGTATCCATGCCAAAGGAGTGGCGGGCGCAAAGGCCAGGATGGCCATTTACCTTTGTCGCAGCGCCAAACCCGCTCTTGTCTCATGATTCCGAGCGACTCCTATGCCTTGTCCTAGGGTTGAACGTACGGCCTTACGCGACCTTCTTTGAGTTCCTTAAGCCAAAAGTCCAGTCCGAAGCGCTTCGGAACGGCGAGAATACGGGCGATCTTAAGGCTGTTGAATTTCTTGCTGTTCGGCGATTTGGCCGGCCCGGCGCCGGACAGGAACACGCCGGTGAACGTGACTTGCTTCCCCTTCCAATCGAATCCCTTCAAAAGCGCCCTATTCTTCGGGGATACGCCGTAGGGGAGCGCGAGCGATGTCGGTAACGACTGTCCCAGTTCGGCGAGTTTCTCGGATGCGGCGCCCAACTCCCATTTGACCCGGGCGTCGCTCATCTTGCGCAGGAATGGGTGCTTCATCGTGTGATTCGCCAACTCCGATCCAAGACCGCGTACGTAGGGGGCCTTTCGCTCGTCGACGACGTTGGTCGTCCAAAGGTGATCGGGCAAAACGAAGAACGTGGCGTGCACCGGGAAGTCGGGATGGGTCTTGGCGAAGTCTTGCCAGATACCGATGGCGCAATCCGGGGTAGGTACGCCATCTGGCGTCAATTCAAGTTGGGACGGCATCGAATCGTCGAAGGTAATGACTATCGGCGATGCGCCGGGAGCCAATGGCATCTTGTTGGCTAGATACTCGCTCGCGAGCACCGGCCGAAAACCCATGTCATAGAAGGTTTGGAGGTCAGCTCGGAACTGCTCGGGCGAACGAAACATCTCCCCCTTTCCCGCCTTGATACGATGGTATTCGGGAATGAAGACAACGCCCTGGATGTTGGCCTTGCGGTTGGTAACCCGGGGGGGCGGAGCGGGTTTCTTGGGTTTGAGCAGGGCCGCTTTGGCGGCATCGTTTGCGCGGTCGTCATGGGTTTTCGACCCTGAACAACCGGCAAGGGAAAGGGCGATAAGGGAGGCGGCAAGGAAACTTGCGAGACGTCGATCGTTGAACATTTCTTCCTGAGCGTGGCGGGCGCCGTCCTGGCGTGCGTCGTCCTGACGCACCTTTATTCTTGCTCAATTTCGAGCATTTTCGATCGACAAAAATCACGATTTTTTGGTCGCTCTGATGTGGTCCGTGAGGCGCCCAATCAACGCCGTTTGCCAACCGTTCCCGCGGCGGCCTTACGGCTGAACGTACGACTTGATCTTGCCCTTTTTGAGTTCCTTCAGCCAGTATCCGACCGCGTCGCCTTCCCAGTTGCCTGCCATTCGAGGAATCCGAAAACGCTTTATTTTGGGGTCGATCGGCGAGCGAGCCGGAGGTCCGGCCGCAAGGAAGACGCCGGAGAAATGGATCTTCTGCCCCTTCCACTTGAAACCGTAAAAGCACTGAGTGTGCCGAGGAAGCACCCCATAGGGAAGGGCCAGTGAGATCGGCGGTTTCTGGCCGAATTTCTCCATCGTGATATTGGCATCGCCCAATTCTCGTTCGACTCGCGCATCCGTAAGTCGGTTCAAGAACGGATGGGTCATCGTGTGGCTCTCAATCTCGCTGCCCATGGACAAAACGAGCTGGATCTTCTTGTCGCGATATTTGTGGAGCTGGCCCCACATCTCACCGGGCAGGACGAAGAAGGTGCCGTGGACGGGGAAGTCGGGATGGGTTTCGGCGAAGTCTTTCCATACTCCGAGCGCGCATTTCGGGTCGAGGGAGCCATCGGCCAGGAAGTGGACCTGGGTCGGATTCGAATCGTCGAACGTGAGAATGATCGGCATAGCGCCGGACGGCAGCGGCATCTTGTTGGCCAGGTACTCGCTGGCGAGCACGGGCCGAAATCCCATGTCGTAATAGGTCTCCAGGTCATGACGGAACTGGGTGGGAGTTCGATAGAGATCGCCGTGACCCGGTTTGAAGTGATGGTACATGACGATGAAGACACGTCCCATCGTGTTCCCCGGCTGGTTCGTGACCCTCTTCTCTGATTCTTGGCTTGCAGATTGGGCAATGGCCGACGCGACGGGAGGATCGGTGTGCCCGACTTTCATCGAGCAGCCCGCGGAGTGGAGCGAGGTTGCCAGTAAAATGACTAGCTTCACGTTTCCCAGGTTCAAATGCATTATCTTCTCGTGCGTGTTCCCTTTGCTCTGGCCGTTCTTACCGGTCTTCTCTGCTCGGTTTCTTGCGCTCACAAGAAGCTCGCAGATTTGGATCTATCGAAACGGATCAAACAAAAGACGGTCGTCCCGGGCGAAAGAACTGGACAAAAATCGGCGACGGGGACTTCCAACGATAAGTATGCATTCAAGCGTCCCAAGCATGTAAAGGGAATCTACATTACGGCGTGGACGGCCGGCACGTCCTCGCTCCGCGAGCCGCTTTTCGGACTGATCGACCGCACTGAACTGAACGCGGTGGTCATCGACGTTCGCGACGTTGGCCAGATGTACTTCAAGACCGGCATACCGCTCGCCGACGAGTGCCACGCCACGACGGTGGCGGTTCCTCGACCGGAAGCGCTTTTCGACAGCCTCATGAAACACGGAATCTGGCCGATCGCGCGGATCGCCTGCTTCAAGGACGCGATCGTTCCGCTGGTTCACTCGGAGTTAGCTGTCCAGACGCCGGATGGCAAGGTCTGGAAGGATCGTGGCGGCAAGGCCTGGCTCGACCCATACAACCGGCGGAACTGGGAGTATCTTGCCAGCACGGTCGACTTCGCTCTCAATTTGGGATTCCCGGAGATTCAACTGGACTACGTTCGGTTTCCAAGCGAAGGGGCAGCCTCGTCGCAAAGATTTCCATCCCGGTCTGAGTTCGCCAAGACCAACGTGGCCAACGAAGATGTTGTGGCCGCGTTTGCGGCCTACATAGGGCAGCGTGTGCGAGCGCACGGAGCGGTGTTCTCGGCGGACGTGTTCGGCATCATCTCCTCGACGAGCGGAGACGAAGGAATTGGTCAGCAATTGGAGAAGGTGGCGCAGCCATTCGATCTTCTGTGCCCGATGGTCTATCCTTCGCACTTCGCAAAGGGCGAATACGGCATCGACGATCCTGCGCTCGCGCCCTATGACATCGTCAAGAAATCGATCGACGACTACAAGAGACGACTGCCAAAGATGCATATCCGTCCCTGGCTCCAGGCATTCTCTCTGGGGGCAAAGTATGGCCCTCAGGAGATCCGAGCCCAGATCAAGGCGACCCGCGACGTCGGGTATCGGAGCTTTCTGTTGTGGAACGCGAAAAACAAATACGGTGAGAACATTGAATCGGCATTGGCCGGTAAAGAGCGGAAAGATGACTAGCTTTGGCCATTGTCTATCGCTAACCCCGCCAGATGGGTGAGCCTTTCCGAGGTTGTCAATCGTCCTCATTCATGAAATCGGACTATGCGTGACGGATGCATAGGCGTAAATCAGGTTAGATGATGGTTGGGAGACTCCACAATAGGTTCACTCGCCCCGCTTTGATGGGGGCGGCATTGCTTTTTGGGGTCTGTCTGGCTGCCCAAGCGGAAAACGAATGGGAGTCCGCGGCTCCTCGACGACATATCGAGGTCGACCTGCCCGGTCACTTCGTGCAATGGGGCCTGCCTGGGACGCAGATCGGCGACGAGACAATCAACCCGGTCGATCGAATGGAGTTCGTTTGGGTTCCTGCCGGCAGCTTCGTCCTGGGAACGAACGACCTCGATCCAGAAGGCAAACTGGCGTCGGCCCACCCCTTCCGTAACGTACGGCTCTCCGGTTTCTGGCTGTCGAAGTATCCCGTCACGTGGTCGCAGTTCGACCTGTACTGCCGAACGCAGCATCTTCCCAATATTCCTCAGCCCGGCTATCCCAAGTCCGGCCTGCATCCGGTCGTCAACATCACGTGGAATCAGGCAATGGCCTATGCCAAGTGGGCCCATGTCACGTTGCCCACTGAGTTCCAGTGGGAGCACGCGGCTCGCGGTCCGCGGGACCTGAACTATCCTTGGGGCGACGTTTGGGATGCGGGGAAGTGTGCCAACAGCGTCGAACATCGCCGAAGCGGAGCTTGCCCGGTCGGCCAGTTTGCGGGGGCTCGCAGCGCATTCGGATGCTACGACATGGCGGGCAACGTATCGCAATGGTGCCTAAACTGGGATTCCAAGGACTATTCCGAAGTGTCAGCCAATAATCCAGGCGGACCTTCGACCGGAACCTACCGCTCCCTTCGAGGCGGCGGCTGGGGCGGCATCAGTCCGGTCCTCTTCCGAGGATCGTTTAGGTTTCACCTAAAGCCGGATGTCCATCTGGACATCTGCGGTTTCCGATGCGCCGTCACGTTCTAGATACACCAAGTTGGTGACATGTCGTAGCCGGATGATCGTCCGTAGCTGCCTCGCAACCTAGCTTTTCAGTTACCTGCAGGCGCCGGATGTTCGTCCCGGAGTTTCGCTCGCAGTCGCCCACAGCCATACAGCTGCGCCCACAAGAGACAGTCGCCGGCTCGGGCCCTGTGCGAGGGTTGGTTAGGTTCAAGGCGTCTGCAACGAAAGGCTCTCGCGCGGAGACGAACATCCAGCGGCTACAGGTCCCTGGACCCGTAGCCGCCGAAATGCGGTTCAGTTATCTACGACCAGCATCCCTTCTATCTTCTTCACGTAGCGTCCGACGAGCGACTTGCTCGCGCCCACCTCGGGGGTCTCGGCATAGACGTGGAAGACCGGCTCCAAGGCATCGGGGAGCACCAGCACCCAAGAGTCGCCATCGTAGATCTTGATGCCATCGAGCAACTCGACGCGAGATCCGGCTTGGCCCTCTTCCGAGATGCGTCGCATGACCGTGCCCTTCGCTTCCCACGGAACTCGAACCTGTTCGTAGGCAAGTTGGAAGACTGGTAACTCGCTTGCGACCTCGCTGACCGACAAGCCGGTCTTCTGAAGCATCGAAACGAGCATTCCGAGGCTGAACGGAGCATCGAATCCTGGATGCATCTCCGGGAAGATAAACCCGCCATATTCGTCTCCTGCGAAAGTCACGTGCTCGTTCATGCTGGTGTTCATCAGCGAACGGACATCTGCCTTGGTGCGGATCGTAACGGCGCCCTGCTTGCGCAGCGTCTCCTCCAGAAGGGTCGGGGCGGTAACGCTGAGGGCGATCTTGACGTCGGAGTGCGTCTTGGCCACAAGCGTTCCCAGTGTCGCAAGGAGCGAGTTGCCTTGAACCTGTTCGCCATGTTCGTCCACGATCGTGAGTCGCTCGCCTTCCGCTGTGAAGAGGACGCCCAGGTCGTAACCCAGAGTGCCGACGATCTGACCAAGATTCTGAACGTGCCGTTCAACCTCAGAAATCGAACGTGGGGCTCGCTTGGCGTCATTGAAGCTGTTGAGGCTGATCGACTCTACGCCTAGTCGTTCGAGCATCGCGGGGAAGATCGAACCGAGCGATGAGTAGCCATAGTCGCACACGATCTTCAGCCGTTTGACCGGCGTGTCGTTGTTCAACAGCCGGAAGTAGTCGGCCTGATACTCTTCGACCGCGCGGCTCGCAAACTCGATCTGTCCTAGGTCATCCGGATCAGTTCGCTTGAAGTCCTCGCGGAAGAAGGCGCTTTCGACCTTACGTTCGAGGCTTCGAGAGAGGTATGACCCTGTCGAGTCGAGCATTTCGATCAACGTGACGCGCGTGTTGCCCGGCAGCTTGCGCACGCTGACCGCACCGGCGGCGCCGCTCGTCTTGATGAAGTGTCGGGCGATTGGCAGAGCTGCGCTGCGCATGTCCAGCACATCGCAACCGACGCTTAGGAGCGACGCGATGATGGCCCGCTTGATCATTCGTGAACTGCGCGTCGAGTCCCGACTCGTGACGATCTTGCATCCGGGAGGGAAACAAGACCCAAACGCCGAGCCGAGGCGGCAGGCAAAATCGGGCGTGATCTCGATGTTGCTGAGTCCGGCGACACCGAGTTCGCGGAAAAGGTTGCCCCGCCACTTACTGCCCCACACGAGCGACATCGTAACCGTCGACCCGCGTTCGACAATCTTGTCTGGCCAAAGCTTGACTCTCGGACGGATCGTACAACCGACGTCTACCAAACATCGGTCGCCGATAACGGCGTCCTCGCGAACGACGCTATCGCGCTTGACTGTAGCTCGACCGCAAACAATCGCCGAGTGAATCCCGACATTTGGGCCAATATAGGCGCTATCCCAAACAACCGACCGCTCGACATTGGCGTCTTCCTCGACAAACGAGTTGTCGCCGATGATCGAAAACGGGCCGACGGTAGCGCCTCGCTTGATCTTACAGTTGCGACCAAGGCATACCGGCGGAATGAGTTTCGCCTCTTCGTCGATGACGCAATTCGGGCCGATGGATACGCCGTTGCCGATCGGCTGTCCTTGGACGGGCAGGTTCACCTTGCCGGCAAGCATATGCTCTTGGGCTTCGCGGTACTGGGTTAGCGATCCTACGTCTGCCCAATACTCTTCCATGATGTATCCGAACATCGGCTTTCTTTCTGCCAAGAGGCGTGGGAAGATGTCGCCACTCCAGTCATACTGCTTGTTCGGCTCCATGTACTGGAAGATCTCGGGTTCCAGAATATACATGCCGGTATTTACGGTATCTGAGAACACTTCCGACCAGCTTGGCTTTTCCAGGAAGCGCACAACTTTGCCGTCTTCGTCGGTGATGACGACGCCGAATTCGAGTGGATTGGGAACGCGGTAGAGGATTAGGGTAGCGAGACTTCCTTTGCGCTTGTGAAATTCGATCGCCTTCGTTAGGTCGCAGTCGGTAAGAGCATCTCCCGAAACGATTATGAAGGTGCCGTCCTTGAGAAGGTGCTCTGCTTTCTTGACGCTACCGGCAGTTCCTAACGGCGTCGTCTCGATGCTGTAATCCATCTTGATTCCGAAGTCTTCGCCGTCTCCGAAGTAGCCCTGAATCTCTTCCGATAAGTAATACAGTGTAGATACGATCTCCGTCATTCCGTGCCGCTTTAAGAGCGTCACGATGTGCTCCATGATCGGCTGGTTGCAGATGGGGACCATCGGTTTGGGGCGATTGGTCGTTACGGGACGTAGGCGAGATCCTTCACCACCTGCCATTACCACGGCTTTCATGCGCTTTTTCTCCTTGCGGCTGGATACGCATCCTAGCCGCTTCAATACGATAGATTATCCCGTTGACCGCAAGTTCCGCTTAGTTCATTGGGATACCTGTGAAATCTTAATTGGCGTGACGCGAATTGCCCTTAGGATTCCCGTCGAATCGGACCGATTTACTATGCGAATAAACCGGAAACGAGCCGCCGGCGCACAGTAACTTACGGACACACTCGGAGATCCTGCGATTGGGTTACGGCGATTCGCCGACGTCCACCTCCAATCTGCTTCCTTGGCCCAGGCCGTTGCCTCGTCGGGCTTTTGTCCAGTGGCGTAGACGAGAATGTCGAACTTCGACCAGAACTTACCGATGTCCCCGACTAGCGAGATCTCGCCGATCGTTCGGTCCCGGCCCAGATCCACTTCGACCCAATCTCCCGCTTTTCCGCCTAGAGTCACTTCTCGATCCACCGAACCTGAGATCAACGGCGCGATTTTGGCGGGAAGCAGGTTCGTCGAATCGGTCACCAGCCGATCTCTGGCGAGATCGACGGACGTATCGAGTGGGCCCGATGTGAGATTAAAGTGGACTTCCAAGATGTCCGCCAAGGCATTCCCCCGACTTGCCGCATCGGCAACCTGCCAGGCCTTCAGCCACGACCATGCCGAAGCGCCGTTTGAAGTTGCCTTGATGAGAAAGGCTCCGTTCCCGCCGTTCATTTCCACCTTGCCGAATGGGCTGGCGCCGTCCCGGTTCGGCAACAAGACGGTGCCCTCATTCTCGCTTGTGGTTGCCGAAAAAGCGGGTGGACCGTCGACGATCTGACCGCCTGATGATTGGTAGAAGTCCAGGTGTACGTTCCCAAGCGGTCGGCCTGCCAAATCGGTTGCCTTGAGCAAGGTCGTCCTGGGCATAACGAGAGGCTCGTCCCTTCGATCAAGCCGGCTGTTCATCACCTGAACGTCAGTGGCGCTCAGCAACCCGGACGGAACCAACGGCAGGAGGCTGGAGTTCGACTGGGTAAACGGCTCGTACTGGAGTGGCACGGCGCCAGGCAGGCTGCCCTCGTAACGTGTGTCCCCATATCCGACAACTCCGGGAAACATGTCGACCGTGCCACGCGTGACGGCCGAACCTCCGTCCTTCAGGTGAATGCGTACTCCGTCAGGGAAGTTGGCGTTCGTGAAGTCCGGAAGACCGGCGGCGAGGCCGATCGATCGGAGTACGCCAGGATCCGCGCCGTACCAATCGCTCTCGTTTGCATCCACCGTCAGTGTGCCGTCCGCCAGTCCCGCGTCGGCAGGCTTTACGTCTCCGAACTGTATGCGGTGGACGGAGACCCTCTCCTTTGCCCCGTCAGGAGCGAAGGAGAATCGGCTTTGGGCAGCATAGACATTATTGAAGATCCGAAACTGCTCTTGAACCCAGTCTTCGACCGCATGCGACCCGACCAGATTCGGAGCCGCCGACTTCTCAAGAACGGCAGGCAGGATGACGTCGATCTGCTTGCCGTTCTGATAGACCGTAAGCGAGTTGTTTGCTTTGGACGCATCCTTACCCGCCAGCTTGATTGCCAACTCCACCGTGTCGGTTCGGTGGTCGGTCCGGTCCAAGTGATACGGCACATGGGTGGTCAGAGTCGTTTCGGCGCCTGGGTCGAGGGCAGCCGTGACGTCGAGAGTCGCGCCAGCCTTACTGTTCACGTACCAGACTGCGCTGAACCCGCCAGACTTTTCGGTGCCAACGTTTTTGATGTGCGCGACATATCCGACGTCCTCGCCCTCTTTAGGGGCGCCGTTAGCGGGCGTTTGCTGAATGCTTACCACGCTCAAGTCGGGACCCGTGGCCGGAGGCTCTGGTTCCAATTCGAGTTCAAGCATGGGACGGCCCGTGACGGCCCGGCTGGAGAAGAACTCGCAGTCGTTCTGAAAGTGGAGGGCGAATCCGTTATTTCGGTCCCCGGCGTCGGCCATATTCTGGACCGCTTCCGCCAGCCCGTCGATTGTGAGCAGTTTCTCGCCAGCGGTCGCGGCCGCCTTGGCGATCGGTTCGCTGTCTTCGGGCCCGTTCGCCCCCGCCTGTTGCCATGGTGATCCGCCCTGACCGGCCACAGCTGCCTTCCATGTCGCTGACCAACGTGGAGGACCGGGCCTATCCGGCGAAATCTTCTTGGCCTCTGCCTTCGCGTTAAGGCTACGATTGATGAGGGCGTTGATGGAGAAATACGGCCCGGCATTCCAATAGGGGATGACGCGTGCGATCGAGCGAAGCGAAGGCTTGTCACCTCCGGCGATCGTCAAGATAAGGCTTGCTTTACGGATATGGGGCGTACCGGCCATCGCCCGGCGGAGGTCCCCAAATCGGATGAGAACCGTCTTGGTAGGGCCCGCGGAAAGAACCGGCTCGCCACCGAAATTGTCGTCGGCGTCGGCTCCGTCGATAAAGGTGTCGGAAGTGTCCCAATAGGTGAACGGCTTGATCGACGAATTGGCGGGTTGGATAACGGCGCCACGACTCAGGTCGATCGTCCGTATGCTCCCCTGACTCGAAGTCGCATAGAACAGGAGGGCAGCGATCATATCGGAAGAGAATACCTTCGCGCCTCGACTCCGCAATCCTGCCCTTCACCTTGGTCCCCGCGAAGGCTTTGGACCAAATTCGCGATTCCTTGGATTCACGAATAAACTTGGTTGGCGATCGGATAGGCAATACTCCTATTGCCATGTTTCTAGTCCAGTCGGCCGTTCTCATGTGCCTACTTACTGGCCAGTCGTCCAGTAAACCCGCTACTAGCCTTCAAGTTGCGATTACGATCGACGATCTTCCCTTTGTCGGTGAACACCGGGATTTCCAAACGATGTTCGCGAACACCAAGGCACTACTCCGCCCGATTCGAGAGGCGAAGGTCCCCGCCATCGGATTCGTCGTCGGAGGTGGCGCCGACAATCTGCCTAAGTCCGAACAGCGACGGCTGTTGCAGCTATGGCTCGATGCCGGGTGCGAGTTGGGGAACCACACCTGGACCCATGCCGACCTGGATGCGATGTCTGTCACGGACTACGAGGCACAGATCATGAAGACGGACCAGTATCTCCATGAACTTCTGGACCCGGTCAAGGTCGACTTCTTCCGCTCGCCCTACCTGAATGACGGCAAGAACCGAGAGACGAAGGAGGAGTTGCAAAGCTTTCTTCGGTCGCAAAGCTACAAGGAAGCGCCGGTTACGATCGATATGGACGAGTTCTACTTTGCGGGCGCCTATGACAAGGCGGTCAACAAGGGCGACTTGGCGACCGCATCTCGTATCGAACGCACTTATCTGCCCTACGTCGACAAGGCGATTCGTTACTTCGAGGGTCAGTCGGTAAGGGTCTTCGGACGCGTGTGCTCGCAGGTGATCTTGCTTCACGCGCACTACCTGAACGCCAAAATGATGCCGGCAATTCTGGATCTATTCCGCAGGCGGCACTATCGGTTTGTGTCCCTAAGGGAAGCCATTTCTGACCCGGCGTACCGGACGCCGGACAAGTACTACGGCAGCGGCGGAATCTCGTGGATCTACCGCTGGGAACTTGGGAAGGGCATGTCGGCCACCTGGCCGCTCAGCCCTCCCGACTGGATCGTCCGTCTCAACGCGCAGAAATAGTCACGCCTATGCCTCATGCCAGAAGAATCGAGGGTGATTCTCCGGGCGGTCGGCGCCCTCAACGAAATCGGCAAGCAATTTGCCGATCCAGAGTCCCATCTTGAATCCATGTCCGCTGCAGGCAGATGCATAGAAAGTGTTGGGCGCCAATCTGCCGAGAAGAAAGTCGTTGTTCGCCGTCGTCGTGTAGATGCATCCTCTGGCTTCTTTGATCGTTGGCTGGTCGATTCCGAAACGGCGACGAGCCGTCTCGGCGATGATGCCGATGAATTCCGAGCTTGGTTCGCGAAGGTCAACCCGTGGATCGATAGTCGGTCCGGCACGATGGACTCCGATTTTGAGCCCGTTTGTATCGCTGGGGAAGCCGTACGGCTGGTCATGACTATCCTCGATCCACACCGGACCTCCGATGTGTGCATCGACGTAGGCAAAGGTCTGCAACGTGGTCGAGACCGGCACCGGTGCGATGTGCGCAGTCCAGGGGCCCGCGGAGACGGCAACTGCATCGTATTGACCTGAAAGTAAAGCCGGATCGACCGCCAGGCCGGTTCGAATCGCGACTCGGTCGGCAAGTACGAGATCTGCCAGGGTTCGCAAAGTGCGATCCGCCTCAACCCATCCGGCTTCGGGCGTCCATATCGCCGATTCGTGCGGCTCCAGGCGGAGTTCGGGAAGGTGGCGGTGCGTTTCATTCGCGTCAAGTTGCTCGAATGGCACTCCACATTCGGTGAGGCCCTCGACCATCGAGAGCAAATCGGGCGCGTTGGATGGCCCGAAATATAGTAAGCCGCACTCGTGCAATAGGATGCGCCCCGATTCTCGCTCCAGATCCGACCACATCGGATAGGCTTCTGCCATACAGGCGGTATAGAAGGGGTCAGGATAGGCGCGGCGTACGATTCGGGAAGCGCCGTGCGAACTGCCCCGGTCGTGAAACAACTCGAACTGCTCGTAAAGCGTGACCTGGTGGCCCCTGTGGGCGAGCGATCTTGCGGCCGAAAGCCCGCAGATTCCGGCTCCAACGACCGCTACATTCATGGAGTCCAGTTTAGCCCTCCGGTCCTCCGGCGACGCTTACTGGAAGGGTGCTCCAAGCAAAACGAAAACGAGCCCAGTGCCTTGTGGCATGGGCTCGGCAACTAGTGAACGCAGAGAACTATTCGCCTTCGGCTTTCTTGGGGCGTGGGGCAGACTTCGGCTTGGAGTCCACGGTCTTTGCCGTTGCAGATCTCTTAGCCTGAGTCGGCTTGGCTTTGACCGCTGTCGCTCCGCCCGTCTTCTTGTCGCCGTACTGGGCTCTCAAAAGGCGCTGAGCTTCCTTAACCTTCTGCTCTTTCCGATGTCGCCTTTGGCGTATCTCTTTGTTCTTAATTCGCATAATTGCTCCTGATCCAATACTTAGAGCCCGAAAACTGGACGGGCAGACGGTAAAGGATACCCTCAATGATCAAGCGGCCTTCATTTCTGGGGTCTCTGGATGGGCGGGAATTTCCGCTTTTCGTCCGGCGAGGAAGTACCAAACGACGCCGATAGCGATCAGGGCCAACGCCATTGCGTGCCCTTGGGTGATCGGCAGAGTGCCCCAATAGGTGGAAGACGCCAGCCCGCGCCTGACCTCGTCATCGGTTCCGGCGCGCCAGAACTCGTACACGAAACGAGCGAATCCATGGAGCATGAGCATCGTAGCCGCCATCCGCCCGGGCAGGAGTTTCTTCCGCCCGAGCCATAGAAGGACGCCAAGCGCGGCCAAATTCATGAGCGAATCGTACAGCTGGGCCGGGTGATGGTAACCCACCGCGTCGTGGAACTTGGTCGCCCAAGGCAGGCTGGGACTGCAAACTCCTCCATAGCAGCACCCGTTAAGGAAGCAGCCGACCCGACCAATGGCGTATCCCAGCAGGTAGCCCGGAGCCGCCAAATCGAGAATGGAGACGATCGAGTACTTGTTTCGTCGCGCCCACAGAACAATCGCGATGACGGCGAGAATTTCGCCGCCGAAACTGGTGAGGCCGTTGAACTGGGGCGAGAATAACTCACGTGGGTTCTTCAGGTAGTCGGGAAGATCTTGCAGGATAAAGGCGATTCTCGCACCCAATACTCCGGCGATCAGAGCCCAGAAGCCCATGTCGATGACCTTGTCCGGCAGGAAGCCGTAAAGGTGGGCTCGGCGTCTGACGAGCCACATTCCGGCCAGAAACCCAATAATCAGCATCACGCCATAGCTGTGAATCGGTATGGGGCCGAGCGCGAACGATCCGAGGTGGAGCTTCGGGACGGTAAAAAAGATCGGCAGCATGGTGTGAGAGTGCGGAAAGTCTACCGCGCAAGCTATTCAACGACACCGACGCCCGGATCGTGCCGGTAAGTGAGCGCCTGGGTGATTTCGATTATGTTAGTGGGCTCGAACTGAACGCGAAATCTGCATTGAATTTGCCCGCCTGCGATCGAGGCCAATGTAACTCGTGGCGTGCAACTAGGATGTGAGGCAGCGTAGGCCTAGTTTTCATACTCCTACGACGACCAAACTCAGCCCCTAGCGTTTCTCTGAACGGCGCACCGGCCGATCTCTATCAGACGCGTCAGTTTCCGGTGGCTTCGCCATAAAGCCGTACTCAACTAGGAACTGGAAGAGTTCGGTTCGGTAGCGAGCCGGCTCATGAAAGCGTCCCTCCGAGTGTCCTGACCGTTCGAACCAAACGACGTTTTTAGGGCCGGGCGTCGCATCCACATTCCGCTGCGCCTCGCCAGGCGTAGCCAGATTGTCCTCCGTCCCATGTAGGAAGAGGACAGGAACCCCCTCGAGTTTGGCTAGCGAGCGGGAGACATCGATGCGAAACGGATTGAAGCCGGCCATCGGCGCGCACAAAACGACGGATGGCGAGAGGATCGCCATCAGGAGGTTTCCGCCCAGGAACCGCCACCAGCCGTTGATTGCACGGTGCAAGCGAGAGTAGCAACTGTCCAAAACCAGCACGTCGGCCAGTTTGGGGTCGTCGCCCATGGCCAACGCGCACGCAGCCGCCCCCATGCTGCTCCCATAGAGGCCGATTCTGGCGTGGGGCGCACGCCTTCTTACTTCGGTGACCGCGGCAACGATGTCCCACCGTTCCCGATTTCCCAGGTAGCACCGCTTGCCTCCGCTCTTGCCATGAGCTCTCAAATCGAGCAACAGGCAGGAGACGCCTCGCCTCCAAAGCTGGAAGGCCTCCGGCGTCAACTCGCAGCGGTTCATCATGTAGCCGTGGGCGAGAATCATCGCGGACTCAGCTCCCGGCGCCTCGATCCACCACCCGCGGAGCGTTTCGCCGTCCGACTCGATCGCCACGTCGGATTGCTCGGCGCCCAAGGATTCGGGTGAAATGTAAATAGGAATGCGGTAGGGATGGAGGCTAATCCACGCAATTGCGAGCAAACCGAGCAAGTACACGAGGGAAAGTCCCACAATCCAAAACATCCGTTAGTAGCTACCACCAAACATGCGCTAGGGTTTGCGTTTTTTGGGGGCATGTGTGATTAATGGAGCGAAACTCTATGTTTGCATTGAACTTCTACTCCGACCTTTACGGCGATGTCCTTAGGAACAATCGCAAGACCGTCACTATTCGTCTCGGCGACAAGACAGACAAATATCAGACAGGAATGGTTGTGTGGGTGACAATAGGCCCAAGGTTCGGAAGGAGGCAGAAACTCTACTCCGCAATTCTGGACCGTGTAGAACTAAAGACGATCGCCGAACTCTCGCCCCGCGATATCGAGCGTGAGAACCCGGAGTTTCGGTCGCACGACGATGTGATTGGAATGCTCAGTCGCATCTACGGAGATTTGATCACTCCCGATAACCGTGTGACGGTGATCTATTTCTCGCGCGTCGACGAGTGACCACGGGCGAAGCCCGATAGTTGGACCGTTCCGTTGCGGGTAAAACTGGACGGTGCCGCCAGCCTGTGCTCGAGCCATGGGGTTGGGCGACGGGACTGTGATGGAGGATTTCCATCTGCCGTTCGGTCCTGAAGCACGATGTCCACTTCAACTCCCGCCCGCAAGGCGTTGCCCAAGATTCTGTTTTGGTTGGTGACGTGCCTCTGTTGTACTCCGCTCTTAAAACTCCCCGAAAGGCTCTTGGCGATCGTCGCGCCAGGAGCCTTGATTTTGGGCATGGCGCTTGCGCTCACGATCGGTAATCCTTACCCCGACGAGTCCAAGAAGGTCAGCAAAGTGCTATTGCAGGCTGCAGTGGTCTTGCTTGGGTTCAGCATGGACCTGCAGAAAGTATTTGAGGCCGGACGTAGCGGACTTGTTTTCGCGCTGATCTCGATCTCGGGCGTGTTCCTTCTCGGGTGGCTCGTGCAGCGACTGTTGAAAGTCCGTCCGCTTACCGGGCTTCTGGTCAGCACCGGAACTGCGATCTGTGGCGGCAGTGCCATTGCGGCGATGAGCACGGTGACGGATGCGCCTCAAGAGGATGTCTCGGTGGCGGTGGGAACCGTATTCCTCCTCAACGCCGTCGCATTGGTCCTCTTTCCTCCGTTGGGCCACCTCATGAAGATGACTCCCGACCAGTTCGGCACTTGGAGCGGGATTGCCATCCACGATGTGAGCAGCGTCGTCGGGGCGGCGACCGCGTTTGGGGGAGGCGCCGTTCAGGTGGCGACGGCCGTCAAACTGAGCCGAGTTCTCTATCTCGTGCCTATCACTCTGCTCGTAGCATTCCTGCGAAAGCGTAACGAGGGTGCGGTCAAGTCTGGCTCCGCCCCAATGCCATGGTTCATCGGCTTGTTTGTGCTGGCCAGTATCCTGAGCACGTATCTGCCTGCCGTCCACTCAGTTGGTCAGATCTCTAAATTGGTGGCGGTCGCTGGTTTCGCCCTGTCTCTGTTCCTCATAGGAGGAGGCATAACCGTCAAAACGCTCAAGGCCGTCGGCGTGCGTCCTTTGCTGCAAGGAGTTACGCTGTGGGCATTCATCAGCGTTGCGGCCCTGTTGGCTGTGACCCGGATGTAGCAGATTGAGAATCGTCGAACTCGCCGTATACCCGAGGTGATCAAGGTTGCGAAGATCACCGCAAAACGAGCCGAACTCAATGGAAGGTCGGGCGACATGGGCGACGCCGGGATTGAGGCATAGTTTATTCCACTATAATTCTTTATTGGAATGGCCGAAGTGAAGAAACCAAATCCCGCATCTGCCGCAGAATCGCAGCCTAAGAACATTCCAATCGCGACCCCGCTCTATTGGAAATATCGCAAGATTGCTGCTGTCATTACCGGCCCGTTGATCGTGATTGCGTGTGTTGTGGCCTGGAATTGGATTCCGATTCGCGAGGCCTCGTACCAGCAGAACGAACTTGCCAAGGAGTTTTTCCACCAGTGCTATTTGGTTTTTGCCGACACTAGCGCAGTTCCCAAGATTCCTGATGAGCCTTTGCATGTGGCACAGCGAAAGCAATCGGTGACGACCGATGCGCTTCGTTCCTGGGGGCCCCAGGTTTCGGCCGACATTCGGGACGGTTATTGGTGGGCGAAGATCCAGTTCTCCACCCCAAACAAGAAGGTCTACGAGCAGCGTATTGGAGTAGCCGTCAATGACGTTGGCTACAACACACCTTCCGAGCGCTCGTAGCCGGTTGCCAGTCGACCGCTAATGATCGTGCTCATATCCCTGAGGGCGAAGCCGCAGTCCGCGGGGAACGATTCCCGCCTCCAGTAGATCGAACGCGACCTGAACGATGATCGCCAGAAGGGCCGCCGGGATGGCTCCCCACAGGATCGTCGGTCCATCGTTCAGCGAAAGGCCGCTCACGATCGGCTCCCCGAGTCCGCCCTGACCGATCAACGCGGCCAGCGTTGCGGTTCCGACATTGATTACCGCGCTGGTCTTAATGCCGGCTAGGATCATCGGCAGCGCCATCGGCAGGAAGACCTTTCGCAACTGGGCCGAAGGTTCAAGTCCCAAGGCCGCCGCCGATTCTCGAAGCGGGACCGGAATGCCCGAAAGTCCGGCGGCCGTGTTTCGGACAATTGGTAGGAGCGAATACAGGAATAGCGCGACCACTGCCGTCGTGAAGCTGATCCCGAAGAAGGGAATGGGAACAAGCAGGGCAAGCAATGCTAGCGAGGGGACGGTTTGAATGACGCCCGTGACACCCAAAATACCGACGCCTAGCCTGCCTGGCTTTGATGCCCAGATTCCGAGCGGGATCCCGACAAAGATCGCGAACGCCATGGAAACCGCCACGAGTTCCAGGTGCCGAAGAGTCTCGGGAAGCAGCTGATCGAGGCGCGAGTTGCCAACCGGCTTTGGCTGGGCGGACGCAGCCTCGGGTGAACTCTTGGGCGCGAAATACATGGTAGCGGCTTCGGAGTAGTCCTTGCTCTGGTTCGCCTCCGCGTTCATGGCGATCATCTTTTGTTCGTCGATGGTGCCCGCAAGCTTCGCGACGGCGTCGATCGCCTTCTGCGGAAGATTCAGACGGTACAGGAACACCGCTTTGTAGAGCGGGAAGAACTCCCGGTCGTCTTGTAGCACTACCAGGTCGTACTTCTTGATCTCCGCATCTGTGGTGTAGCAGTCTTTTATGTCGACTTGGCCGGCATAGAGAGCGGCGTAGCCAAGCGCGTGGTCGATGCCCTTCACGTCGTCAAAGTGCAGTCCGTACTTCGCAAGTAGCGGCGACCACCCGTCCTTCCTTCCCAGTAGCTCGTGAGTGATGCCGCACTTCAGGTCGGGATGTCCCTGCAAGTCGCTGATCTTGGCGATCTTGAGGTCGTCGGCCTGCTTGCGACGCATCACGATGCCGTATGCGTCGTTGAACCCCAGATCGGGCGACATTCCGATGCCGTCCTTTGCGAGCGCCGTCACCATTGCCTCGCGGGACGCTCTCGGTTGCTTCAGGATCTCCTCGCTGACGGTCCCGGTGTACTCCGGATACATCGAGATATCGCCGTTCTTGAGCGCGCCCCAGACGATCGCGGTCGCACCCATGCCTTGCTTGTGATCCACCTGGAATCCGGCGTTCTCTAGCGTGCGCTTGGCGATTTCTCCGAGGACGTACGATTCGGTGAACTTCTTGGAGCCCACCGTGATCGTCTGGGCGGACACCGTCAGGGCTACGGCAAGTCCGGCGATGGCGAAGGCAAACCGGTTCATAGCGCCACCAGAGCCCTTTGGGCATTCAGGAACTCGGTCACGAAGGGTTCCGCGGGGCGCTTTTGAAAGTCCTCCAGCGTTCCTTGCTGGACGACGGCCCCTTCTCTCAGCAAAACAATCTGATCCGCCAGATAGGCTGCCTCCCCCATGTCGTGGGTGACCAGCACCACCGTCTGCCCAAGGCGGATGAAAATCTCCTTGAGGTCGGCTTGCAGTCCCGATCTGACCAATGGATCGAGAGCCCCGAGCGGCTCGTCGAGAAGCAGTGTCGAAGGCTCCAGCGCCAATGCCCGCATTAGCCCGACGCGTTGTCTCTGTCCTCCACTCAACTCGAGTGGATACCGGTCAAGCGAATCCTTTGGGAAACGCGTAAGATCTGCTAGCGCCTCGACCCGCCGCTGGACTTCGTCGACAGGCTTGCCGAGGTGCTCGGACATGAGCGTTACGTTCTGCCGGGCCGTGAGGTGAGGGAAGAGCCCGCCGTCTTGAATCACGTATCCGAGTTTTCGGCGAAGCGAAAGGGAAGACTCTGGGTCCATCCGCGCTCCATCGATCCGGATTTCGCCGGAATCGGGCCTGACCAAGCCGACGATGATCCGCAAAATGGTTGATTTGCCGCAACCGCTTGGCCCGATCAATGCGGTGACCTTGCCGCTTGGAATCTCAAGGTTCGTCGGCTGCAAAGCAGTCAGCGAGCCGTATCGTTTGCATACGTTCGTTAGGTTGATCATGGTCTGGAGGGTGGGACGATCCGCCAAGCCTGAGACTAGGATAGCGGTTTCAACGCGATTTGGCTAACCCCTGTTGGCCGTATTTGCGGGGTGGATACGATGCCACGATATCGTAGTTGGCTTTGCTTAAGTCGCCGAGTATTTCTGATTTGCGAATTCCACCGTCATCGTGGAGGTTTGGTCCCACACTGTAGACCCGAAAGGACTCTGGCGTCTCTTTGATCTTGAGTGGGTCGCCGGTGAAAGGGTCGATCCACTTCCCAGGAATATCCTCGGCCCGAGTCGGCCACCTACCGATTCGGGCCTTGAGCCTCATGGCCTCGATCAAGGCAAATGTCACCGCACGTGTTGCCTTCAGTTCGGCAACGGCCTTTCCGGCCTGCGAGAACGCCGGAAGGGCGACAACTCCGATCTGCCCCATCAGGCTCTTCTTGCTCCACTTGTCCGAGATTCTGACGGTGGCTGCGCCAAGTCCTTGGGGGTCATCGGGGTACGAGTCGATCGCCGCCTTCACGTCAGTCCAGATTTGAAAGAAGAGAGCGGCAAGCGCTCGGTCTTTAATATCGCGTGGGAGTCCGGATCGAACCAAGGTTGCCCGATCAATCCCTTGGGTTGGATCGGCATTTCCGGACGACTCCATGGCCTTTTCGATCACGGAGGGATTCCGAATTCCTGCCAGGATGAAATAGGCCTCGCCGCGGAGAGCCCTGCCGAAATTCGGCAGCGCATTCGGCACATTCGTGATCGATTCGATTTCGGCGAGCGACGCAACATCGTCCTTCATCGTTGCGGCACACCGCTGGCACGCATCGAGGACAATGTTTTCGCAGCCGACTTGGCTTAACATCGCAAGCATTCCCGGTTCACGCCCTATCAGGATTGAAAGCCGCCATGCGATTGCCAGGTCCCGAATCGTTTTGTCCGGCGCATGGTTGGCCGCGTCAAGCTGCGCTTCGAGGCAGACGAGCCTGACGTATCTCTTTGTGTCGGTCAATTCGGGCATCTGCAGGGCCATGCCCAGGTCCCAGTCCCAATCGTAGACAATCTCCGGACGACTTGACGCCGTGTCCAGGATATCGAGGGCCGCCGCATAGGAACTTAGCTGCTTGGCTGCCGCGCCAAAGGACCCGACTTCAATAAGCTTCCGAATCGAAGTGGCGTCCTGGTCCGGGTGCAGTTTGGCCAATTGCTTGCCGGTTTCCTGGAAGAGAATTGCCGCATTCCTTTCGGGAGCAACTGGGCCCTGCCCAAGGTCCTTGGCCTCCCATGGCATGCCGGCGGCTCGGTACGCCTTGGATGCCCCTTCAGCCATACCTGCCGGCCCCATGATTACCCGGTAGACGAGGAATCCAACCGTTACGCCGGCTCCAAGAACGAGTGCTCCAAACAGGAGAAGGCACCCCTTGAGCAATCGCTTCCGCTTAGTTTTTGGCCTCGATGGCATTGTGATCAACCTACCGGCACCAGGTTATCGTATTTCGAGCGTCACAATTCGGCAAGTCTCATACCCAGGAGACCCTGTCGGTAGGTGGGTACATACCAGTTTCGAAACGAACAGCGAAGGATTGCCCCGGCGGTCGCCCAGGATCCGCCTCGGCATACGCGATGTGCGCCGAGCATGTGGTCCTTGGAGTACCCGTCGTAGGGAAAGGCCGAGAATCTGGGGTAGGGAAGGAACCGGCTTGAGGTCCATTCCCAAACTCCTCCCGCCATGTCGGCCAGTCCGAGGGGCGTGGCCCCCAATGGATGGCTTCCGACTGGAGAGGGCGCCCAGCGATCCAAAGCGTGCGATGCATGATCGCAAGTCGGTGGCGTGTCGCCCCATGGAAATCGGCGCACCATGCTTGGTTCTCGGCGAGAGCCTGCATAGGCGGCGGCATACTCCCACTCTTCCTCGGTCGGCAAGCGCTTTCCGCGCCATCGTGCGTAGGCATCCGCCTCGAACCAACTCAGGCACATCGCCGGTTCGTCGGGGTGGATCGCGCGTGCGCCGAGTGGAGCGAAATACACCCAGCCACCGTTCTGGGGAACCCAGTATTCTGGGCAGTTCGCTTGTTCGGCGATCCGCCATGCCCAGCCCTCGGCGGTCCATAGTTCCGGGCGATGGTAGCCGCCGTCCTCCATGAACTGCGTCCACTCGATTGCGGTCACTGGGTGTGAGGCAAGCCGAATGTCATCGACGTGAACCTCGTGGGCGCCCTTCTCGTTGTCATACCCGCGCAGGTCATCCGACCCCATTTGAAACGTCCCGCCTGGGATGTCGATCATGTTGGTCTCGTGGTCAGTTCGCCAGGCGGGGAGTTCGACCGGCGATACGGGCAACTGCTTTTGAATGAGTTGCAGCATCTCCGTGATCGTTTCTTGGTGCTGGCACTCGTGCTGGAGGGCGAATTCCCAGGCATATCCGTCGGCCAGAAAAGGGGAATCTTCTTCGAATTCGCACGTCTTCAGCGCACCCAAGACCCGCTCGCGGGTTTGCCGTAGGTACTCGATCGTGCCCTCTCGGCCGGGGATGTTCACACGATTGTCCTTCGGGTTCTCCGCGAGGTCGGCATAGAGGAAGCTCAACTTCTCGTCAAATACGGACTGGCCGAGCGCTCGGGACATTACCCAATACTCCTCGGTGCGGCCCACGTGGCCGAAGTGCCACCCGATTGGGGAGTAGAACGAGTGGACGCGGCGGCGCAAGAATTCATCCGGAACCTGTTCGAGCAGCCAGAGCGTCTTGTCTCGCGTTTTGCCAAGCGCCCGAAGCAGCTCTTTCCTGCGAAGGTCCGTCTCAGGGCGCATCGGGCCTCAGCAGAATCATCGCAAACCAGTCTCGCTCGTCTCGCCACGTCGCATCCAATTCCAACCCGGCGGGGCGGCAAAGACGGCGGAAGGAATCGAGGGTGTACTTGTGGGACCACTCGGTATGGATGAACTCTCCGGGAGTGAACGAGTACACGCCTCCGGTGCCGTCGATATCGACAATCTGACGCGACAAGCTGAAGAGCCTCATCTCGATCCGTTGCTCCCGCTCGTCGTACGGGGCGCTGTGGTAGAAGCCGGACAAATCGAAGTTGCCGTCCAACTCTCGGTTGATCCGGCGCAACAGATTCAAGTTGAATTCGGCGGTCACTCCCCGCCGGTCGTTGTAGGCATCCTCGAGAATCGTCCGCTCCTTCACCAGGTCGATTCCGATCAGAATTCGGTCTTTCGGCTTCATCTGGCTTCGCACCTGAGCGAGGAAGGACGTCGCCTCCTCATGGGTCAGATTCCCGATATTGCTGCCCAGGAAGAGCATAAGGCGCGGGCCAGAGTGCTCCGGCATGGCCGCGATGGCATCGAAATATTCGGCGCTCATTGCCTGGATGGTCAGCCGGTCAAAATCGCGAAGCAGTGTGAGCGACGTCTGCTTGAGAAACTCGGTCGAGATGTCGATCGGCACGTATGGCAGGCTCCTCTGCCGGTCGAGGGCGGCGCTAAGCAGAAGGCGCGTCTTGGTCGAACTTCCGCTTCCGAACTCGACGATCATGAGGTCGCCTCCTACTGCTTCAACAATCTCCGACGAGACTCGCTCGAGGATCGACTGCTCAGTGCGCGTCGGGTAGTACTCGGGCAGGCAAGTGATCTCTTCGAACAGTTCCGAGCCGCGATGGTCGTACAAGTACAGAGTGGGCAGCGATTTGGGCGCCGCCGACAGGCCCTCGTCCACCGCCTGGCAGAAGGTCGTCTTGGGATGATCCCCCTTCACTTCGATAAACTTCAATCTAGATTCCAAGCGTCCTCCCCCTGACTTGCACGCTTACAAACTATTCCAGTTTCCTGAGAATTCAACCGATCTCTATGTTCCAAACGTCGAGAGATGTCCAAACCTCTCACACTTTACGAATACGTTATCCGCAAAGGTAGTTCCTTCGATCGTCCGATTGGCCGACGTAACCTTCTATTAACGTAAAGGTCCTGTTCGTCGCGGTACGTTTCATGCCCGATATGCCAGGTTTGGCCGTAGAGTGGCACGACGCTCGATTGAAACACGCGATCATGCGCGTATTGTTAATGGAAGCCTCCCCATCGTGAAACAAGCGCTAGGTCCCGCAACAGTTCGCATCTTGCGTAAAGGCGACTTTGCGACGCGGGTACCCTAGAGATCCCCCCGCCATGCGACGTTACTCCCGCACGCCAATGACCGACGAAGACAAGTTGGTCAAGCTGTCCTTCACCGGCATCACCCGGCTCCTCAAGCTCGCTGCCCCCTACAAGGCACGACTTCTGGTTGCCGGACTTCTGACACTGCTCACCAGCGCGATTACCCTGTCCCTGCCGTTGATCACCAAACAAGGGATCGACGTTGTCGTCAATACCCACAGCCTCGACAGTTTGGACTCGATGGTCGTCAAGATCGTGGGCCTGGTGCTGCTGTCCTCCGTTTTCGGCTACTCGCAATACATGATCGCCGCGTATGCGGGGAACCGGATTGTGATGGACCTTCGCTGCAAATTGTTCGCGCACCTGCAACGTCTCCCGGTGGCGTACTTCGACCGCAACCGGTCGGGCGACCTAACGTCCCATCTGTCCAACGATGTCGGAATGCTCCAGTCGACCCTTACCGACGACATCGTGAAACTCGGCGGCAACATCGTCGTCCTCGTCGGAATGATGGCGGTGGCGCTCTACGTCGATTGGGTTTTGACGGTGGTCGTCATGTCAGTCCTGACCGTCACAATGGCGGGATTCGTCGTTTCCGGCATCGCTCTTCGTAAACTCACGCGCAAAGGGCTCGATGCTCTTGCCGACGTCATGGGCATGATGTCGGAGGCGATCGCCAACATCCGGCTTGTCAAGGCATTCGCTCGAGAGCCATACGAGGACAAGCGCTCGAACGAGAAACTGATTACCGTTTTCGGTATCAGCATGCGAAGCGCGGTCTGGGAAGGGATGATGGGTACCGTCGCCGCCGCCGGTATGACGCTCGTGATCCTGGGCGTGTTCTGGTACGGCGGAAAGAGCGTGCTCGAGGGACGCATTACCGTCGGCAAACTGATCGCATTCGTGATGACGATCTTGTTCATTAGTGGTCCCATGGCGTCGTTGGCATCCCTTTGGACCCGGCTTCAGCGAGCAGTGGGCGCGGCGGATCGGCTTTTCGCGATCCTCGACGAGCATCCGGAGGAGGCTGATCCCGAAGGGGCGATCGACTTCCGCAAAGGGCCAGGAGAAGTTCTCCTCAAAGACATCGAATTCGCATACGTTGCCGACACGCCGGTGCTTCGCAAACTGACACTGGAACTTTTGCCCGGCAAGGTTACGGCAATCGTCGGTCCGAGCGGCAGCGGAAAAACGACCGTCTCGTCATTGCTCTATCGATTCTATGAGGCCCAATCGGGTGTGATCACGATCGACGGAGTGCCGATTCGCTCGATCAAACGAAGTTCGCTGCGCCAGCACATCGGAATCGTGCCGCAGGATACGATTCTGTTCAACGGGACGATCCGGGAGAACATTCGATATGGCCGGCTGGACGCGACCGACGCCGAAGTCGAGGCGGCGGCCAAAGCCGCCAACATCGAGGAGTTCGT
Organism: Fimbriimonas sp.; assembly: GCA_031292555.1. Lineage (GTDB taxonomy): Bacteria > Armatimonadota > Fimbriimonadia > Fimbriimonadales > Fimbriimonadaceae > Fimbriimonas. The sequence goes on along the minus strand of JARLGV010000038.1, from coordinate 707 downwards.
AAGCGGGTTCAAGGAAGGCTACGAAACGATGATCGGCGAACGGGGAATCACCCTATCCGGCGGTCAGCGTCAACGCGTGGCGATCGCCCGAGTGATGCTCAAGGACCCGGAGATTCTGATCCTGGACGAAGCGACCTCCGCACTCGATACGATTTCCGAGTCTCTGGTTCGCGAAGCGCTCGACCGCTTGATGCAAGGCCGGACGACGATGGTCATCGCCCACCGCCTATCCACCGTCCAAAGCGCAGACCAGATCGCCGTCCTCGCCGAAGGCAAGGTCGTCGAGATCGGCACTCACACCCAACTCCTGGAACACGGCGGCCGCTACGCCGAACTCTATGAGCTAGTAGGGGCATAGCTTTGGGCGCGAGATGATCGGCTTTCAGAGACCCGGGATTCCGTTCGCACGTTCTTTGCGATCGTAGAGTCAAAGCGAGGCTGCGTTAATCTCCGGTGTGCCCCCAAGTAGGAATCTCTCGAACACTTGAGTTGGGGAAAGCAGTATCCGTCACCGTGATGACCTGGACCGGCAACATCATTAGCAAGGTGAGGGCTGGCTTGAACTTTGTGAGAGGTCTTGGTGCACTGAGGTCTTACGCGACCGAATGCCGCATAGCGTACTGGCGCAGGCTCAGACGGGCTAACTGAACCTGGGCCCGAGAGCTGGATACTCCAGAACCTGAATCATTCTTGATCCCTAGGTTTGA
>JARLGV010000037.1 GCA_031292555.1 Fimbriimonas sp. | reverse complement strand
GCGGTTTCGATCGCTTCGGGGATGCTGGTGAGGTCGAGTGAGATCTGAACGATGGTTTTCATGGGTTATTTCAGTCCGTGCTGCTTCATCTTTGCGCGCAGAAAATCGGCCGACAGTTTGAGGTGCTCCATGCCGACGGTGGGGTCCTGACCGTCCTCAATGCTGATCCACCCCGTAAATCCGACCGAGGCGAGGATGGAGAAGATCCGGTCGTAGTCGTTCATGCCCTGTCCGATGATGCCGTGCTTCAGGATGCCGGCGTAGCCTTGCATGGGATGGGCGTCGAGCTTCTTGAGATCCTCGAACGTGCCTCCGTCGAAATAGCGGTCGCTCGCGTGCATCGATACGACCCGATGTTTGACCGCCTCCAAGAGAGCGATTGGATCATCCCCGGCGACCACCGCGTTGGAGGGATCGTAGTTCACGCCGAAGTTCGGGGATTCGCCGACCGCATCCAGGAGGGCGAGAAACGCCTCCATCTTCTGCGCCATCTCGGGGTAGCTCCAGAAACTGTCCTTGTAGTGGTTTTCGAGGTTCAACACGATGCCGTGCTTCTCTGCGTGCGGGATGCACTCGCGGATGCACTCGGCGGCATAACGAATCCCGGTTTCCAGCGGAACGTCGGGCCTACGCTGACCGGAGAGCACCCGGCAGTACTTGCCGCCCATAAACGCGGTCGCCTCGATGCTGCGCTTCTGGCGCTCGACCTCCTCCTTTCGGCCCTCCGGGTCCGGCTTGGTGAAATCGGGCGAGCAGCACATCATCGGGATCGTCAGACCGTGGGCCTCCGTCTGCTTGCGTAGGGCAAGCATGTGGGCTGGGTCGTCGACCGGCGTGAAGTTGATGAAGAACTCGAGACCGTCGATGTCCAACTGGGTCGCCGCCAAGTCGATCCACTGTTCGGGAGTCATGGCGTGCTCAACGCAGATGGTCTCGAGAAAGCACTTCGGAAATGCGGCAAGTGGCATGATGAACCCTTCGACTATTCGACGTCCGGCCCTGCAATCCCTTCAAGGCATCGCGAGAGTCGTGCTCTTGCCGTCGTAGGAGATCTGGCGGAATCCAGCCGTTCCGCCCTTGGTAAGGAACAAAACGGCAAAGGACCGGTGCTCAGCCATCCCTGGGAATGAGCCCTTTCTGGCGCCGATCGTCAGAATTCGCCTCTTCTCGTCCCAGCCGACCGGGATCGTCGAGCACTGTCCCTTCTCATAGCCGTACGAAACGCCGTCGTCATCGTAGATCGTGAACTTGGCGTTGGCTCCCGTGCAGACGTAGAGGGTGACGGGGCCTTCCGGGTCTTGTCCGGTGAACTGCACTTCCGGGCCGATCGGGACGATCGAGCCTGCCTTGACGTACAGCGGGATGGCGTCGTACGGAGCGGGCGCCAACTCCGATTTGCCCCCTTCATGCCACTTCGCATCCCACAGGTCGTACCAGCCGCCCGGGGTATCCGGCAGATAGACCATCCGGCTCCTCGTTCGATAACTGGTGACTGGGTTGACCAGAATGCTCGGACCGAACATGTACTGATCGTCGATTTTGCGTACCTGAGGATCGTTGGGGAAGTCCATGATCAGTGGCCGCATCATCGTGCCGTGCTCTCGATGGACCATCGCATCGACTGAGTAGATGTACGGCAGATAGCGATAGCGGAGCTTGTCGAACTTGAGCTGCGCTCGATAGGCGGGGCTTGATTCGCCGCCGAACTGCCACATCTCGCGGTAAGGAAACTCGCCGTGGACCCGAAGGAAGGGGACGAAAGTGGCGAATTCGAACCACCGGGTATTCAACTCGTTCCATTCGTCTCGATCCTCCGGCCTGGGATTTCGTGAGGAGAACCTCGCCGGCACCGAGAAGCCGCCGCTGTCCATCGTCCAATAGGGCAACCCGGAGATGCTGTAGCTGAGTCCGGCCGCGATCTGCTTGCGCATCGCCGTCCAGGTGGAGGTGATGTCTCCGGACCAGTTGGCCGCGCCATACCGCTGCAGTCCGGCGTATCCGGATCGCGTCAGGATGAAAACCCGCTTGTCCGGCGCATCCTTTCTCTGACCTTCATAGATCGCTTGCGCGTTCACGAGCGGATAGGCGTTGAGTACGCGCGTGGCCGGCCCCATCGCGGTGGGGTTCATGTGCGTCTTTGTGCCTTCGAGGGTTGGGCTGGGCAGGAGATCCGGCTCGCTGGCATCCATCCACCATGCGTCGACGTTCTTATGCATCAGTTCGCGATCGACCTGGTTCCAGAACAGCTTTCGCGCGTCCGGATTGAACGCGTCATAGAACGTGTACAAGTGACGGGTCCAATCCCGAAGGCCCTCTGTGAGATTGGGCTTGTAGAGGAACCCTTTCGATTGCATCTCGCGGAAGTTCGAAGTTCCGGGATAGAACTTGGGCCAAACCGAGATCATGAGTTTGGCATGCCGATCGTGGATCGTCCGAATCCAGCCTGCCGGGTCGGGGAATCGTGTCGGATCGAATTCGTGCGATCCCCAATCGTCCGCCTTCCAATAGAACCAATCCTGCACGATCGTGTCGAATGGGATTCCCCGTGAACGGAAGCCGTCGACGACTCCGATGCTTTGACCGGACGTCTCGTACCGTTGACGCGACTGAAAGAGCCCGAACGCCCATCGCGGCATCATCGGCGCCTGCCCGGTGAGTTGCCGGTAGCCACCGATGACCTGATCCATGCCGGGTCCATAGGCGAAGTAGTAGTCGGTGCCGTCGCCGACTTCTGACCAGAGCGAAGTGGCCGGCTTTGGCGGTGGGGTCTTCCACTTGAACTGCAAGAGCGGCTGGCCCTGGTCCGCGATGTACTCGATCTTGATCGGCACCCGCTGGCCGGCAATCAGGTGGACTTTGGCGGCGTCATACCAGGGCAGCCAATTTTGCCGCCAATGATTGATCATGAGGCCGTAAGAGATCCAGACCCGGATTCCGCTGTGCGAGTAGGTTTGAAATTGAAAGTCCCCAGATTGAGGGGCGACGATCGTGCCCTCCCAACGAACCGAGAACGGACCGCGGGGCAATCCGGGATAGGGGACGGGTCGATTCGACGGACGAGTTGGATCGAGGCTTCCCAGTTCGAGATCCGACTCCTTTCGGCTGCCGACGAACTTGGCGAACGAGGGACCCGAGAAGTAAGTCGCGGAGAGCCCCCCCGGCTTGCCATCCAAACCGAGTAGCTGGGATGAAGGCACCGAGGAAAAGGCCCGCAGATCACCGAACCGAGTGAACGAGGGGTTGTCCCAAAGGATGCCGTACCCGCGGCTGGAAACCAGGAATGGAATCGCGATGGATGTGTTGTGCTGCCACAGGTCGAGATCGTAACCCTTGATGTCGAGCAGCCCAAGCTGGTTCTGGCCCAAACCGTAGAGCGCCTCGTCGTCGGTAGTCGCCCATCTCTGGCCAGGGTGAAACGTCCTTTGCCCCTGTACCTCCGAAGGTTCTAGCGTCCTCCCATCCGGCAGTTCGGCAGTGAGGCGTTTCCCTTTAGGATCGTAGAAGGAAACCGCCGATGTCGCTCGGTCGACGTGGACCTGAAGGGCGGCAGTCGTCAGCACCCACTCGGAGGGTCGGCTCTCCAACTTCCATTTCGCCTTTGGCAAAATCGCCTGGGGGAGGACGGCTAGGCTGCTCCTCGTGAAGAAGTCGGCATTCATCGCATAGGCGACGCGCACGATTCGATCGGTTATCGGAGTGACGTTGAGCAACCCGCCGTTGATCGCGAGCGTCAGTCCGCTCGTTGCGAAGGATCGGGCGATCGAGCCGATCAAGCAGACCGTGACGAGAGCTCTCAACGTAGGCATAGTCTAGTCCGAATCCGGCGGCCGGGCGGGGCGAAAGGAAGGCAAAAGTCCCCAACCTAGCCGTTGGCCGATCACTCAGGCTCCTCCACGGCGTGTTCGGCGGCGTCGATCTCGATCTGAAGCTCTTCGATGCGGCGCCCGATCGGCGGACCCTGGAACCGACGCCGTTCCATCGTGAACCAAAAGGCGCCGGTCAGCACACCGGTCCCAATCAGGATTTGGATCGATTTGTCGTTCGGCGGCTGAATCCCGATGTAGATGAGTACCGCGCAACCCACGATACAAAGAACCGCGATGGGCCGGTAAGCATTCCCGAGATCGAACGCGCCCATCTTCGTCCACGTTCGGCGATAAGCGAACAGCCCGGCGGCCACCGGCAACAGGTACGAGATGTAGATGAACATCGCGCACACCGCCGCAAGTGTCGTGTAGACCGGTGTGTATACGGTGAGGGCGATCGATAGAAGGGAAGCGGCCCAGATCGCAGCAACCGGCGTACGGTATCGGTGGCTGACATGGCGCAGCTGATGGGACCAAGGGAGTCCTCCGTCGCGTGCGAATGCGAACGCCATGCGGCTGACCGAGGTCACCGTCGCCAATCCGCACAGGTATTGACAAAGGAAAATCAGGACATAGAGCGCGATCCGGAGAGTGGATGGCACCACTTGTCCCATGATCCAAAAGAAGCTAGAGGAGCCTTGACCGGCAGCCTTCTCGATGCTCGGCGCGGCAAGGACGATCGCGATAAGCATCGCCCAGCCGAAGACCCCCGACCAGAGGACGGAGTGGATCATGCCCTTGGGAATCGCCTTCGCGGCGCCGATCGTCTCCTCGGCCGTATGCGCGGAGGCATCGAAGCCCGTGATGGTGAAGGCCGGGAGCAACAACCCAAGCAGGAACAGGTAGGTGATGTTGCCGGTCTTGGGCCACACGTCGCCGCCGGCCTTGCCGCTGAAGTTCTGGAATGACCACAGTCGCGAGACGTCCAAGTGGGGAGCGTAAAGCAACAGGCCGGCGACCAGCGCAACCGAAGTAAAGAAGATCAGATAGCCGGAAATGTCCGTCAGCTTCGATGTGAGCCGGATACCGAGGTGGTTGAAAAGCGCCTGCGAGCAGGTGATCGCAACGATGGCGACGGTCTGGATCGCGACCGCATAGAAAGTGGGCGGCGATTGGGTCAGGGCATCGACATTCAGCCCCAATGCGGGACCGAGCGAGCCAACGAAGAATTGGTAGGCGCTGACGTTGACGGCGGCGAGCACGCTGATCAGGCCAAACAAGTTGGTCCAGGCCGTGATCCATCCAAGGCCGCGCCCTCCGAGAATCGAGGCCCAGTGGTAAAGTCCGCCCGCCGTCGGATACGCCGATCCTATTTGGCCCATCGCCAACGCGAAGAGCAGCGAAACGACGGTGGCAATGGGCCACCCGATGCCGATCGACGCTCCGCCGACGCTCGAAAGTCCTTGGCTGAACGAGTTAATTCCGCCCGCGAGGATGCAGATGATCGAAAAGGAGATCGCGAAGTTCTGAAATGTGCGCATGCCGCGCAGCAACTCTTGGGCATAGCCCATGCCATGCAAAACCTGACGATCGGCCTCGATGGTAGCCGCGTCTTCGGCGATATCCGGGTGATGGTGGTGATCCATTGGCAACCTCAAGCGGAAAAACCCCCAATTCGCCGCTTTTGGACGAAGATCCTGCTTTTTCTCGGCCGAGCTTTGACTTCTTATCGATCGGCGCCAGACGGAAGGCGATGGCGACGATTGGCCTGCGATAAGGTGTTTCGCCGGGTTACGCTTCGCCCCGGCGTCATGTATGATGTCACCTATCCTATGAACCCCCGTGACGTCAAATCGGCAGCGGACGCCCGCCATATCGTCGAAGAACGCGGTCTTCGGTACGTCAAGATCGGTGTCGTCGACCTGGACGGCGTGTTGCGCGGCAAGTACGTGGCGAAGGAGAAGTTCCTGTCCGCACTGGAACACGGTCTGGGATTCTGCGACGTGATCCTCGGTTGGGACGTCGACGACCAGACCTATGACAACGTCGAGTTCACGGGATGGCATACCGGCTTCCCAGACGCTCAGGTCCGCGTTATTCCGGAGAGCTGTCGCGACCTTCCGTTCGAGGAAGGCATGCTGTTCTTCCTCTGTGAGTTCCTGCCTCCGGCTTCGGAACTATGTCCCAGAGGGGTGCTGCGGCGGGTGCTGGAGCGGGCCAAGGCAATGGGCTACACCGCCTACGCCGCATTCGAGTATGAGTTCTTCATGTTTGAGGAAACTCCGCACTCGGTGCGCGAGAAGGGCTACCGGAATCTGAAGCCGATGACTCCCGGTTCATTCGGCTACTCGGTGCTCCGCAGCACGGTCGGCGCGGACTTTTACCACCAGCTTCTCGATACCTGCTATCGAATGGATATCCCGCTGGAAGGGCTGCATACCGAAACCGGGCCGGGAGTTTTGGAGGGTTGCATCACGGTCGACAACGCTCTTGCAGCGGCGGACAAGGCGAGCCTCTTCAAGACGTTCACCAAGGTTCTTGCTCAGAAGAACGGACTGATGGCGACGTTCATGGCCAAATGGTCGGCCCAGCAGGCGGGGCAAGGCGGTCACATTCACCTTTCGCTGAAGGACCGGAACGGCGAGGCGCTGTTCTACGATCCAAAGGAGACGCGTCACATGAGCGCGGCGATGCGGCACTTCATCGGCGGACAACAGCGGCTCATGCCGGAGTTGATCGCGATGGTCGGCAGCAACGTCAACTCGTACTCGCGATTGGTTCCCGGCTTGTGGGCGCCGACGAATGCGACGTGGGGCATCGAGAATCGAACGTGTGCCATTCGGGCCATCCCCGGTTCACCGAAGGCTCAGCGAGTCGAATACCGCGTCGCCGCGTCGGATGCTAATCCCTACCTTGCGCTTGCCGCCGCCATCGCTTCCGGTCTGTTGGGGATCGAGCACCAGATCGAGCCGGATCCGCCGGTTTCTGGGAACGCCTACCAGGCGGAATTTCCCGAGGAGCGACGGTTGCCGGCGACCCTTTGGGAGGCGGCGCAGCGGCTCAAGGCCTCCGATTCGGCGCGAACGCTGTTCGGCGACGTCTTCGTCGACCACTATGCGGCGTCTCGCGAATGGGAGGAAAGGGTTTTCCGGAAGCATGTGACAGACTGGGAATTGGGAAGATACTTCGAGATCATCTAGACCGAACCGCCATGTCCACCCTCAAAACTTATTCGCCGATCGACGGTCGGCTCATCGTCGAGCGCCCGCTTGCCCAAGAGCAAGAGATCGTCCAAGCGCTCGCGCGAGCGCGTCAGGCCCAGTCGCAATGGAAGCGCGTTCCGGTGACGGAGCGTGTCGCGATATGCCGCCGGTTTGCAGACTGGATGCTCGCCCGGAAGGAGGAACTCGGCCGCGAGTTGACGCTCCAAATGGGGCGGCCGATACGTTATACGGCCAACGAAATCGGGGGACTTGCCGAACGCAGTTCCTATATGTGCGACATTGCCGCCGAATCGCTCGCAACGATCGAATTGCCGCCGAAGCACGGATTCGAGCGTTTCATCCGTCGCGATCCGCTCGGCGTCGTTTTCCAGATCGCGCCGTGGAACTATCCCTATCTGACGGCCGTGAATTGCACGGTTCCCGCCATCCTTGCCGGTAACGCCCTTATTCTCCGCCACTCATCTCAAACCCCCCTATGCGCCGAGCGGATGGGCGAGGCGTTTCAAGCCGCGGGATTGCCAGACGGCGTCTTCCAGTACTTACACATGAGCGTAGACGACACCGATCGCGTCCTTCGGAGCCCCGATATCGACTTTGTGGCTTTCACCGGCTCGGTGGAAGTCGGTCGCTCAGTTCAGAAGGCGGCTTCCGATCATTTCATCGGTGTCGGACTGGAGCTTGGCGGTAAGGATCCTGCGTACGTGCGGGCCGATGCGGATCTTCCGTTTTCGATCGAGAACCTGGTGGACGGGGCGTTCTTCAACTCCGGGCAGTCGTGCTGCGGAATCGAGAGGATCTACGTGCATCGCGACGTGTACGACCGGTTCGTGGCGGGCGCAGTCGAAGTCACGAACGAGTACCGCTTAGGCGACCCGATGAATCCGGTGACCACGCTTGGGCCGATGGTTCGGGCAAGCGCGGCGAACTTCGTTCGAGAGCAGATCGACGAGGCGATTCAACTGGGAGCCAGGTCGCTGATCGACGAATCGCGGTTCCCGCTTTCTCAACCGGATACCCCCTATCTGGCGCCCCAGATTCTGATCGACGTCGACCATTCGATGAGCGTGATGAAGGACGAGAGCTTCGGGCCGGTCGTCGGGATCATGAAAGTCGATTCCGACGAGCAGGCGATCGAACTGATGAACGACAGCCCGTTTGGCCTGACCGCCTCGATCTGGACGACCGATGTCGAAGCTGCCCTTCGAATCGGTGGGGAAGTGGAAACCGGCACATGGTTCATGAACCGGTGCGATTACCTCGATCCCGCCCTTGCATGGACGGGCGTTAAGGACACCGGGCGGGGCTGCACTTTGTCGAAGGTAGGATTCGAGCAACTGACACGACCAAAGTCGTTTCATCTGAAGCTGAGATAGGAGATCAAGGAAAGAGCATGGCGTTAACGGTCGATCGATTGAGGGGCAACTGGAACTATCCGACCAGCATCCGGTTCGGGGCAGGAAGGATCTCCGAGCTTGCCGACGCATGCCGGCAGGCCGGCATGTCGAGACCGTTGTTGGTCACCGATCGGGGCTTGGCCGGCCTGGACATGGTCAGAAACGCCATCGACGCCAACGAAGATGCGGCACTGCCGACCGGTCTCTTCTGCGATGTTCAGCCGAATCCAGTGTGGCACAACGTAGAGGACGGGCTTCGCGTCTATCGCGAAGGCGGTCACGACGGTGTCATCGCGTTCGGCGGCGGAAGCCCATTGGATGTGGGCAAGTCGATCGCGTTCATGGTCCCCCAGACGCGGCCGATTTGGGACTTCGAGGATATCGGCGACAACTACAAACTGGCCACATCCGAGGGAGTTGCCCCGGTGGTTGCGGTGCCGACGACGGCGGGCACCGGCTCGGAAGTCGGCCGGGGCGCCGTCATCACGAACGAGGAGAACCACACCAAGAAGATCATATTCCACCCGAAGATGCTGCCGGTGGTGGCGATTCTGGATCCGGAACTGACGGTTGGGATGTCACCACGCATGACGGCGGGAACCGGCCTGGACGCGCTGTCCCATAACCTTGAAGCCTATTCGGCTCCGTTCCACAATCCGCTTGCCGATGGTATCGGCGTGGAGGGAATTCGGTTGGTCAAGGAGTATCTTCCGGCTGCTTACCGGGATGGGAACGACCTTGTCGCGCGTGCCCAGATGCTGGCGGCGGCCGCGATGGGGGCGACTGCGTTCCAGAAAGGTCTCGGCGCGATTCATGCTCTTAGCCATCCGGTCGGCGCGTTGTACGACACCCACCATGGCCTAACGAACGGCGTGTTTTTGCCCTATGTGCTTGTCTTCAATCGGCCCGCAATCGAGGATCGGATCGTGCGTCTCGCCGCGTATCTCGGCTTGCCTAACCCCTCCTTCGAATCGTTCCTTGCGTGGATTCTGGAGATTCGGCAGGTAACGGGCACGCCCCACACTCTCAAGGAACTCGGCGTCGGCGACGACCGTTTTGACGAGATGGCGCGGATGGCCGAAGTCGATCCGCCCGCCTATGGCAACCCAATACCGGTTTCGGCGCAAGATCTGCTTGGGATTTACCGCAAGGCGTATGCAGGCGCCGTCTAGCCGGCTCGTCACGCCGAATGCGTGAAGGGTAGCCTGCGAAAATGTTTGTGCTTGCCCCATTGGCCCTTGCCGTAGCGCCTTCGCCCTATGCCCCGCGAGTTCTTGTCTTGGAGAACAGCTCGAGTCCGGCTTCGGTGGAGATCGCCGAGGACTACATGGCGAAACGTGGGGTCAAGAACCTGCTGAAGATCCAATGCCAGGATTCGGCTCTCGATGCCGGCAAGGAGACGATTCCGTATGCGAGTTTCCAGTCGGCGATCGAACGTCCGCTAAAGATCTATCTATCCATGCACCGAGGGATCGACTTCATCGTTCTGACCAAGGGCATCCCGATCCGCATCTCGGGAGCGCCGACCGGCATGAACAACACTCAGCCGTCGCTCGACTCGTTCATCGCCTCATTCGGTTACGACGCTCGAAAGGATGCGATCCCCGTGGTGCTGAACGACACCGGGTTTACCGGCAAGTGTTGGGCAAACCGCTTCTGGAATTCGCATGAGCGGTTTACGCACGAGAAGTTCGGCGGATATCTGGTGACGCGCCTGGACGCCTACACTACCTATCAGGCTAAGCTTCTCACCGCCTACGCGATCCAGTCTGAGAGGTCCAAGCCGACCGGCGAGTTTTTGATCGATGCCGCGCCGGAGCATGGCGTCGGCGATCTGAGCAAAGTGCCTCTGTCGCCGATCAAGGACGGGAAGGTCGATACTCACGTTGTCAACGAGATGGGTTACGGTGAATGGGATGCCGACCTGATCGTTGCGGGGAAGCTCCTTGAGAAGAAGAACTTGGCAGTGATCCTCGACCAAACGCCGACCTTTGTCGGGCGCAAATCCGACCTCATGGGCTACTGCTCGTGGGGCAGCAACGATCCGAAGTTCGACGCGGAAGGTTACAAGATGCTCCGCTTCGCCCCCGGCGGAATCGCGGAGACGGCGGTCTCGACGAGTGCCCGCACATTCCTCCCCACGACCGGAGGCCAATCGCTGATCGCCGATCTGATCGATGGCCGCGCCAGCGGCGTCAAAGGCTATTGCGACGAGCCGCTGCTTCAAGCGATCGCCTCCCCTACGATCCTGATGGGCCGATACACCGACGGCTGGACGCTTGCCGAAAGCTACTATGCCGCCTCCCGCTTCGTCGGCTGGGAAGACATCGTCGTCGGCGACCCCCTCTGCGCTCCCTACGCGAAGAAATAGGGAGCAGGGTTTCGCGTCCAACTAACCAAGGGTTGCTGCCCTTGGCTCATGTGGGACGCACCGTCGGCACAGATAACGGACATTCGCTTGCAAGGAGATCTTGAAAGGGACTATCCCCCGGCCGCTTGGGTTTCTGACTTTCGGTCGGTAAGGATAGGCTGGGCGACTCCTTCCAAGGATGCGGAGTGGGTTTCGATTTGCTCGAAGACGACCACCTCGTTCTTGCCCTTCTTGAGCCAGACGCCAGGAACGTAGAGGGTTTGCTGGGGGCCGATCCACCAGTAGCGGCCGAGATTGTGGCCGTTCACCCACACGACGCCCTTCGTCCATCCTCGCATGTCGAGGAACGCGTCGCCAACGCTGTTTAGGTCGAACGAACCCTTGTAGAAGCTGGGCCAACTCCCTCCCTTGCCGTCGAAGCGGAACTTGCCAGGGTCGCGCATCGGCAGGCCGTAGATGTCCCATCCGGTAAGTTCGACACCATCGAGCATCACCTTCTCGGTGATTCCCTTGTGATTATCGGGCAGTAGACCGCCGTAATTGATACGGCCGCAGTTCTCGACGAGCAAATCGATCTGCGAGTCGGCCGAGGTCAGGTCGAGGTCCACCGAATCTTGCTTGTGCCGTCGGTCCAGGGTGGTAACAACCACTCCATCGACCATCACGACGGCGAAGTCGCGAAGCTCCTGAATCTTGAGCTTGCCTTTGACGGGACCCTTGACGTGGGTTCGGTACAGCACGTAGCCGTAGTCCTGCCCCAATTGCTCCATGTTCAGGGTTCGTGCCGAATGGATCGGCTTGGGCAACGATCCGAGCAGGCTGCCGGATTGCCCGACGTCGAATCGCGGAATCGTGATGACCGGAATCGTGGCAGGCAACTCGGGGGGAGTCATGCCCGTGACTTGTTTGATGGCGTCTCGGAACGCGAAGTACTTCTTCCGGGGCCGGCCCGCTTCGTCGAGGGGAGCGTCGTAGTCGTAACTGGTGATGTCCGGCTGGTAGTTTCCGCCGAAGTTCGCGCCGTTCATGAAGCCGAAATTCGTTCCGCCGTGGAACATGTAGAGGCTGGCCGAAACGCCGTGCTCGATGAGCGCCTTGAATCCTCGAACGTCGCCGTCGCTGATCGATTTGTTCTCCCCCCAGTGATCCAGCCAACCGGGATAGAACTCGGGCACGATGTAGGGACCGCCCGGCGTGTATCGGTTGGCGGTCTGAATCGCCTCCGGATAGCTTCCTCCGTTGACGCCGGCGACCGTTCCCGGCACCCAAGCGTCGGCAAGCTGAGAACTTCCCTCTGCCACGTAGAGCGGCACGTCGTAGCCGACCTCCTTGAGATCGTCTCGGATCTGGGCCATGTACGCCTTGTCGTTTCCGTACGATCCGTACTCGTTCTCGACTTGGACCATCAGGATATTGCCGCCGTGGGTCACCTGCAAGGGCACGGTCTGCTTGGCCATCTCGCGCAAGTAGCGCTTGCTGTACTCCATGAACGCGGCGTTCCGGCTTCGAATGACGAGACCGGGTTCATTGAGCAACCAGAATGGATAGCCGCCGAACTCCCACTCCGCGCACACGTAAGGTCCAGGCCGCAGGATCGCGTACATGCCTTCCTCTTGGCAGATGCGCAGGAATGCGGCAATATCCTCGCTTCCCCTGAAGTTGAACTTCCCCTTCTCCGGTTCATGCAGATTCCAGAACTGATAGACGGAGATCGTGTTCAGCCCCATCGCTTTGGCCATCTGAACGCGTTGCCTCCAGTACTCCTTTGGCACCCTCGAGGGATGGATCTCTCCGGCGAGGATCAGGAACGGTTTGCCATCCAGTTGAAACTTGCCGTCGGCAATCTCGAACCGGTGCTTCTGAGCGCCAAAAGACATGGCCGCCAAACCGAAAAACAGAAGGGCAGGCATGAAAGACAGGGCAATGTTGCGCATGAACTCTAAGGTTATCCGAATCGGCCAAAGCCCGGCCGAAAGATGAATCCGGATAGGCGGTCGCACTTTTGACGCAACGGCCCGATTAGCAGCCGCGTTGTCATCCGTTTGCTGCCGCGAAGGAACCCAATGCCTGCAAATCTCGTACATACGAGATTGCGGCGAAACGGTCCCGTCCCCGAGCCTTTAAGCATGTACATTCCAGATGGCAGGAATGGGACGATTCGCGACGAACTAACATCTCCTATAAACCATGGCTCGACTTTCCAGCTTTCTCTCGCGATGGGCATGCGCCCCACCGCTCTTGTTGCTGACTCTCCACGCGGCGGGCCAGAGCTCGATCGCTTCCTATAACGGCGTCCATGCGATCGTGGGGGCGCGGATCGAGGTTGGCGATGGCCGCACGATCGAAAAGGGAACCGTCGTGATCAAGGACGGCTTGATCGTTGCGGTCTCGGCCGACGCCGCCGTCCCTCGCGGCGCGGAAGTGCTCGACGGCAAGGGGTTGACCGTGTATCCCGGCTTCATCGACGCCTATTCGACCAAGGGCTATACGGCTCCCGCTGCGCCAAAGTCGACGGTAACCGATCCGAACGGAGATATCGCCAACTATGCGTCAGCATTTATGAGGGAGACGGTTCGTACGGGAATCCATCCAGAAGCCAGAGTCACCGCTGGCCTAGCCCTCGCCGAGGACCAACTGAAGGGCTATCAGAGTTCTGGATTCACCACTGCGCTCGTTGCTCCGACGGGCGGCGACATGCCCGGCCTTACCGCCCTCGTCAACCTGAGCGGCCGATCCCTTCGGGAGTGCGTGGTGCTTCCCATGGCTTGCGAAGCGTTCAGCTTCGGTGGTAATTCCTGGGGCGACAGCTATCCAAGCAGCCTGATGGGGCACATCGCCCAACTGAGGCAGACCCTCTTCGATGCCCAGTGGTACGCCCAGGTTCGCCGCTGCTTCGATGCGGGAGCCTCAAAGCGTCCTCCGATGGACGAGTCGCTCGACGCGTTGCAGCCGGTTGTGAATGGGCGGATCCCGGTGGCTTTCGATGCCGATTCTTCCCTTCAAATCGGACGCGCTATCGACATGTCGGCCGAGTTCGGAATGAAGTTGTTGATCGCGGGGGGCAAGGAAGGCTGGAAGCGAATCGACGACCTTAAGCGGACGGGCACTCCCGTTCTTCTATCGCTCGCATTCGATAAGGAGCCCGGGGCCAAACCCGAAGGGAACGAACCCAAGGGTGGAGATGCCCCGGCCAAGTCCGAAGAACCGGAAAATCCGGTGAAAGTCGCCGAGCGCAAGCGCCTTTACGACGAGAGGCTCAAGAACGCGGCGGCCCTGTCGGCGGCCGGCATTCCGTTCGCCCTGACGACGAAGGGTAATCCAACTCCGACCGCGTTCATGGATAACCTGCGGAAGGCAGTCAAGGCCGGCCTGACTAAGGAGGCGGCGCTGCGTGCCCTTACCATTGACGCGGCCAAGATATTCGGCGTCGACAGGCAGCTCGGGACTATCGAGGCGGGCAAGACCGCGAATATCACGGTTCTGTCCTCAGACTTTCTCGATCCGAAGACGAAGGTGAAGATGCTTTATATCGACGGAAGAAAGATCGATCCGGACGCCCCGAAAGCAACTCCGACCTTCCGATTCCAGTTCAAAGGGGAGGGTGGCAACTGATGCGACGGACTCACGCTACATTCAGCGCTGTAGGCGCTCTTCTTGCCGCCTTCGCCTCGGTCGCCACGGCCCAGACGACGCCGACCGAGGTTGCCGCCGACCGGCATCCGACGTTCCACACGAACGGCGACGTGCTGATCAAGAACGGACGGGTACTCACCGTGACCCAAGGCACGATCGAGGGCGGCGACGTCCTGATCCTCAAGGGCAAGATCGTTCAAGTCGGAAAGGGGCTGAAGGCGCCGGACGGCATCAAGGTCATCGACGCGACCGGTAAGTTCGTGACTCCCGGCATCGTGGATGCCCACTCCCATCGAGCGAGCGACGATACGAACGAAGGAGCGGACGCCATCACTGCGGAGGTCCGCATCCAGGACATCCTCAATCCAGACAGTCTCAGCCTCTACTACGCGGTCGCCAGCGGGATGACGACCTCGATGGTTCTGCACGGCAGCGCCAACCCCATTGGTGGGCAGTGCCAGGTCATCAAGAACAAGTGGGAGCGTCCGATTCGCGAGATCGTGTTCGACGGCGCACCTCGAATGGTCAAGTTCGCCCTCGGCGAAAACCCGAAACGGCCCGGACAGAACAATCAGCGGTTTCCTGCGAGCCGCACCGGTGTTGAGGCAGTCTATCGACGCGCCTTCGCGGATGCTCGCGACTATATGCGGGCTTGGGACGCCTACGAGAAGCAGAAATCCGACCCGAAGGTTGCGCCGCCGCGTAAGGACTTACGACTGGATGCACTCGCCGACATCCTCCGTGGCCGAATTTGGGTTCAGTGTCACAGCTATCGCCAAGACGAGATGCTGATGATGGCCCGGCTCAGCCAGGAGTTTCAGTTCCATTTGTGCCTGCAGCACGCCCTCGAGTCGTACAAGATCGCCCCCGAGTTGGCCAAGGCTCATATCCCGGTTTCGATGTTCGGCGACGGATTCACCTACAAGCTTGAGGTAATCGACTCGATGCCGATGGCCACCGCTATCTGCGACAAGGCAGGCGTGATCGTCTCCGTGAACACCGATACGGAATCAGGGACAGTTCCAATCACCCAGGACGCCGCCAAGGCGATGCGCTATGGGATCAGCGCGGACCATGCGCTGAGAATGGTTACGATCAACCCAGCAATGGAGATCGGCGTCGACAAGCGGGTCGGTTCTCTGGAGGCCGGCAAAGACGGGGACGTCGCGATTTGGCAGGGCCACCCGCTCAGCAACTACACCAAGTGCGTCATGACGTTCATCGACGGCGAGGTCTTCTTCGAGCGCCGCGACGCATTTAAGGTTGACGGGCATTCGATGGCGTCGTCCGCCGTTTCGATGATGCCGTTCGATCCGGACCGTAACCGACTTCCCAAGCTGTCAACGAGCTATCTCATCGAGGGCGCTACCGTTCATCCTGTTTCCGGCCCGGACCTCCCGAACAGCAAGGTCTTGATCCGCGACGGCCTCATCGCAGCAGTAGGCGACGGTGCGACGGCGGGACCGGGAACGGTGTTGATCGACGGCAAGGGGCTGCACGTGTATCCGGGTTTCATCGACGGTGGATGCAAGGCGGGAATCGACGAGATCGGTGAGGTCTCGGCGAGCCAGGACTCGACCGAAAATGGCGAGTACAAGCCGGATCTGATGGCCATTCACTCCCTGAATCCGGACAATATCCACTTCCCGAAGCAGAGATACAACGGGGTGACCACCGTCGTCACGAATCTCGCCGGCGGCGTGGTTGCCGGGCAGGCGGCCGTTGTCGACACCATCGGTATGACGACCGAAGGAATCGACTTGGCAAGCCCAGCCGGGTTGGACGTATACGTTCCGGTCGGCCCCGACCCACGCTTCAAGGACTTCATTCCTGCCGAGCAGTATGCGCAAATGGAGAGCGGGCTGGCCGACCGAACCAAGGTGTTTGAAGCGTTCTTCGAGTCCGCCAAGCGATACGGCGAGGCAAAGGCGGCCGGAGAAGATGTAGCGACTGACGTCAAGCTTGATGCGATGCAACCCTATCTCAAGGGAAACAAGCCGGTGATCTTCCACGCCGACACCGCTGCATCGATCCGAAAGTCGCTTTCGATGGCGAAGAAGTTCGGCCTCAAGGCGATCATTGCCGGTGGGGCCGAAGCTTGGCAGGTGGTCAAGCAACTAAAGGAGGCAAACGTGCCGGTGCTCTTCAAGGGACCCAGCGACGCATGTCCCGACGAGATCGCTCCCCCGGGTGAATACGATCCTTACGATGCGCCGTATACGACTCCGTCGGTTCTGCACGATTCGGGCATCCGCTTCGGGTTCATGACCGACTCGTTCGACATGGCGATGAACCTGCCGTTCAACGCCGGTCGAACCTGCGCCTTCGGTCTATCGCATTCGGATGCGATCAAGGCGTTGACCCTCGATGCGGCAAAGATCCTGGGCATTGACAGCCGTGTCGGCAGTCTCGAGCGCGGGAAGATCGCAAACGTGATTGTGACGGACGGCGATCCTCTTGAACTGACTTCGCAGCTTCGCTACCTGTTCGTCAAGGGCAAGCCGGTCGCGCTTGAGAGCCGCTACACCGACTTGTACCGCAAATACAGTGCCCGACTGAATCCTTCTGTAACGGCCGATCGCCGTTGAGGTCAGGGCATCGACCGTTCAGAACTGTCGATGCCCTGAGAGGCAAAGTCTTGGGCCAATTTCCAGCTCTTTGCGGTAGCTTCCCGGTAGTTCAGCCACGTGGCGACTCCGCTAGGCGCGGGTAATCTTGCCCCTTATGATCATCGTCATGCGTGTGGGCGCCACCCAGGAGCAAATCGATTCGGTCGCCGATGCGATTCGAGCAAGAGGACTGGAGCCGTTGGTCATGCCAGGGCAGGATCGGGTCGCGATAGGCATCCCAGCCTCTCTCGGTAACGACCAACGGACCGACCTGACGGCAGTGGTGGGAGTGATCGAAGGGGTCAGCAAGATCACCGAGACGAGCCATCCCTACAAGCTGGCGTCGCGCGAGTTCCATCGGGACGATACGTGTGTTGAGGTGAAGGGCGTTCGGATTGGGGGCGGCTCGTTCGTCGTCATGGGCGGCCCATGTTCGGTGGAGTCGTACGATCAGTTCAGCACGGCCGCAAAGATCGTGAAATCCTCGGGAGCTACGATCCTGCGCGGGGGCGCGTTCAAGCCCCGAACGTCTCCGTACTCCTTCCAGGGCTTGGCTGAAGAGGGGTTGAAGATCTTGAAGTCGGTTGGCGACGAGAATGGGCTCGTGACGATCACCGAGGTGATGAGCGGCGATATGGTCGGGCTGGTCGGGGAGTATGTCGACATACTCCAAATTGGCGCTCGATCGATGCAGAACTTCCCGTTGCTGATCGAGGCCGGAAAGAGCGGAAAGCCCGTTTTCTTGAAGCGTGGCCCGTCGGCGCCGATCGACGAGTTCCTCTTGGCGGCCGAATACGTGCTGAACCAAGGCAATTCGCAGGTAATACTCTGCGAGCGGGGGATCATTCCGCTGGATCGAACCTACACGAGGAATACGCTTGACCTTGCTGCGGTGCCGGTTCTCAAGGAGCACTCCCACTTGCCAGTGATTGTCGATCCGTCCCACGGGACCGGGGTCGCAAAGTACGTAACGCCGATGGCGAAGGCTGCCTTCGTAGTTGGCGCCGATGGGATCATGGTCGAGATGCACCCCAACCCAAAGAGCGCCCTAAGCGACGGTTCCCAAGCTCTGACGCCGGAGCAGTTCCTAAGCATGATGTCAGAGCTAAAGGCCCTTGGCGCACCTATCGCCTCGCCGTAGGGTTGGCATCTGCTTACCGGCATTGAATTCCGTTTGGGATGGACAGACGAGAAGGTTTGCCTGCACTTAGGCGCTGTGATGGACACAGGCCCTTCGGCCCGGCCGGACAGAGCGCCACCATTTTCTTTGGGCGTTGCCCAAGGCTGCCACCGAGGAGCAAATTCGGCGCCACCGGTCGGCTTTCCGTCAATCAAATGAAAACAAATCGGGCCCGGCCGATTGGCCGGGCCCGACTGCTTGCTAAGCGCAAGTTCTAGGAATTAGAACTTGATGCTGAGCTGACCGGAGAGGAGGCCGCCGGTGAACCGTGCGCCGCCGCCCTTCACGACTTGGAAGTCGTTGGAGACGTCGGAGACCTGGTACTGAAGCGTGAGCTTGGAGTTCTCGGAAAGACCGTAGCCGATTCCGAACGTCGTCCACTTGTAGGAGGCGTCCGAAACGTTAGCCGTCGCAGCAGCGGTAACTGCCGGGTCTAGGCCGGTGAACTCGGTGTCTTCGTAGCCGAGCATGAGGTTCAAGTTCGTGTTAACGTGCCAGGTCAGGCAAACGTTGTACGAATTGATGTTCGTGCCCGAGTCGTAACCGGTGGTCGGTCCGAACGTATCGCTGTAGCCCTTGTCGAACTCGCCGCCAGCGCTCAAAGTCCAAGACGGGGTGATGTCGTAGTGACCATCGACCGTCCAGCCCTTAACGTTGGTCGGATTTCGCTCGATTCCAAGTCGACCCCAATCGCCAGGAGCGAGGTAGTTGGCTTGAATCTCTCGGTAGCCGGCGTTGAGGCCGAACTTCGAGTTGAAATCATACTTGGCATTGACGTGCCAAGCCGAGTTGTCCTGATTGTTGACGTTGGTCGAGTTCTCCTGGAGAACGGTCTGGCCATAGCCGCCGGATAGACCGAGCTTGCCAAACTGGAACTTCAGGTCGCCGCCATAGACAGCGAGACGATTGATGTTCGCCGCGCCGATCGTGATGTCGGTGTTGCCGTCGAGCCACAGGTAAGCGAGGTCGAGGTTGCCGTTAGCCGTCAAAGGCAGGTTCAGGTTCAAACCGAGCGCGCGATCGATGACGAGCGTCGGGTTGCCGCTGAGGGCGCCGTTAACGAAGCCGCTCTGCATGGTGTTCAGTTCGAGGCCGTTGCTGCTCTTGATGTTGCTGGTGTCACCGGCGAACACGTCGAGTTTGGCGGTTCCGAAGTTGAATCCGAGGATGCCGCCGTCGAATCGATACAGACCGTCGTCCCATCGCGAGTTCGCAAAGTACGTCGTGTTATCGAGTCTCTGGAACAGGTAAGGGGAGATCTTGTAGCCGACTCGTCCGACTTCCGCGTTGAAGGCGAGGCCTGCAACCGAGGTGTCGAACTTAACGGAGAAGTCCTGGAGATAAACGTCGCTCTTGTTCTCGGTATACGGAATACCGACAGGAAGATTGACCTGGCCGCCGAGCGTGTCGAGCATGTTGCCGACTACGAGGGTGCCCTTCCACTTAGGACCGGTGTCGTTCGTGCCGGAGAACGTGAAAGCGCCCTCCTGAAGCATAACGTTGTCCTTAACCAGACCAGCCGGTGCGCCGGTAACCGGATCGACGCCCTCAAGGCGACCATCCTGGTTGAGGCCGAAGCGGCCGCTGTTGCTGTTGCTGGCCAACATTAGAAGGTTGATGTCGCCGCCGATGTTAACCGAGGGCTTGCGAGCTTCGAGCTTCTTGACGCGATCGGAGATGTCGCCTAGGTCCTTCTTGAGGGCTTCAACGTCAACGCCGAGGGCCGTGAGTTCCTTCTCGAACTTGTCAGCCAGCTTCTTGAGGTTGGCGATGTCTTCGCCATAGCTCTTCATGCCGTCGACCTGGTTCTGAAGGGCGGTCAGGGCG
>JARLGV010000036.1 GCA_031292555.1 Fimbriimonas sp. | reverse complement strand
TAGTGCTTACCGTGAGGTACTCGCACACGAACCTGTAATGGATGGGGCTTGGATCCTGAACCTTGGCGACGACGTCCTTGAGGGTCGGTATCACGACGAGAGCGGTTAGGATAGCTAGCATGCCCCCAGTGTGCCGCATCGTTGGAGCGATCGTGACCCAAGGCGCAACAGGGCCAGAATGAGCGACAATTCAGGGGATCTCTCATGACACGAAAGCAAAGCGCCGTCTCACGCCTGACACTCGAGGACATCTTCTCGAATCGAGTTTATGACCAGAAAGGCTTCGGGCCGGTGAGGTGGATGAAGGACGACGCTGGATACTCGACGCTCGAGGGCGAAAAGGCAAAGGAACTCATCCGATACGACGCCCAATCTGGCGCGAGAACGGTGCTGGTCTCCGCCGATCAGCTCAATCCCGAAGGCAAGGCCGATCCGATCGAGATCGCGGACTATGAGTGGAGCACCGATAACAAAAAGCTGCTGATCTTCACCAACACAGAACGGGTATGGCGGCACAACACTCGAGGCGACTATTGGGTGCTGGATTTCGGAACCGGACAGCTAAGCCAGTTGGGTAAGGGGCGGCCCCCCAAGTCCCTGATGTTCGCCAAGTTCTCCCCCGACGGCCGAAAAGTGGCCTACGTAAGTGAGCAGAACATCTACGTCGAAAAGCTGGCCAGCGGGAAGGCCAAGAAGCTCACTCGTGACGGCGGTGGCCCCATCGTTAATGGCATATTCGATTGGGTGTATGAAGAGGAGCTTGACTGTCGGGACGGGTTTCGATGGAGTCCCGACGGCAAGACGATCGCATTCTGGCGGTCCGACACGTCCGATATCGGCACTTTCTATCTCGTCGACAACCTATCGGGCGTCTACTCGAAGCCGATCCCACTTCCCTATCCGAAGGTCGGCGCGAAGCTCTCATCCGTGACGATCGGCGTCGTCTCCGCCAAGGGCGGACCGGCTCGTTGGCTGGAGATCCCCGGCGATCCGGCCGACCACTATCTCGCGCGAATGGAGTTCATTCCCCGTTCCCACGAGCTGATGATCCAGCAGCTTAACCGCGAGCAAAACACGCTTCGCGTCTGGATCGCCGACACGAAGAGCCAAAGCCTCACGAACATCCTGACCGAGACGGATAACGCGTTCCTCGACATTCACGACAACACCCGCTGGCTAGAAGGAGAGTCATGGTTCACGTGGACCAGCGAACGAGACGGCTGGAGGAAACTCTATCGCGTATCGCGCGATGGCGCCCAGATTTTGCCGATCACCACGGACGACTTCGATATCGTGCGAATCGCCTGTATCGACCCATTGGGTGGATATGTCTACGCCATCGCCTCGCCCGAGAACTTCACCGAACGCCACTTGTACCGAAGCAGGATCGACGGCTCGGGTCCGGCCGAGCGCGTGACGCCGGTCGAGATGCCGGGACAGCATGCATATCAGATGTCGGGAAATGCCGAGTGGGCGATTCATACGTACAGCCACTCCGCCAGTCCGAATCGGATCGATCTGGTGCGGGTCGCTGACCACAAGGCCGTAAAGCTCCTCCAGGACAACCGGCCATTAAGGACGAAACTGGGGAAGCTGAAGCTATCCACCAAGGAGTTCCTCAGTGTCGATATCGGCGGCGAAACGCTGGATGCCTACATGATCAAGCCTGCCGATTTCGATCCGGCAAGGAAACACCCCGTGGTCTTCTTTGTCTACGGCGAACCGGCGGGGGCGACCGTTCAGAACCACTGGGAGGGCGCGGGAGGTCTTTGGCACCAATACCTCGCCCAACAAGGGTATGCGGTCGTGAGCGTCGACAACCGAGGCACTGCTTCCCCACGCGGTCGCGCCTGGCGTAAGTCGATCTACCGGCAGATCGGCATACTCGCGTCGGAAGACCAGGCGAAGGTGGCTAGGGAATTGCTGCGCAGATTCCCGTTCCTCGACGCCTCGCGCGTCGGCATCTGGGGGTGGAGCGGAGGGGGCCAAATGACCCTCAATTGCCTGTTCCGCTATCCCGAGATCTATAAGGCGGGCATCGCGGTCTCGTTCGTCGCCGACCAGAAGCTCTACGACGCGACCTACCAGGAGCGGTACATGGGGCTGATCGAGAGCAACCCGAACGGGTACCGCGACGGCTCGCCGATCCACCATGCCAAGTACCTGCAGGGCAAGTTGCTGATCGTCCACGGCACCGCCGATGACAACGTCCACTACCAAAGCTTCGAGATGCTAGCCGACGAACTGATCCGGCACAACAAGCTGTTCTCGATGATGGCGTACCCGATGCGAGCCCACGGCATCAGCGAGGGCGACAACACCTCTCTTCACCTTAGAAGGACGATGGAGATGTTCTGGAATGAACAACTCTAGGAGAACGAGTACTTGGAATACACCGGGAAGCCGGGAGCCCAGCGATGAGGCCCGTCGCATATTGCGATTGCGATGGAGCAGCCATTTCGGTATCGAAAGCTCGAACGCATGCATCGCCTTGCCCGATTCGATGGCGTGTCTTCCCTGGTTAAGGAACAGGATCGAATCGAGACAGCAGCAGAACAGGATGAGTCTAGCAATGCCATCAACCATCGGGACACCACACAACTCTGCTGGTTGAACGCTGGGCCGGCATCACCGATCCCCACGTTTACCAATAACTGGATTGCTGGCCGTTCACCGATTGCGCCACGAGTGGCGAGGTTCAAACCCGAGCATCTGTTTCGCCTTGCCTGTGCTCATGAGCGCCTCATGTTCGCCGACTTCTCGTTGGAACGGGACGGTCGGGAAGCACTCAGCCATCAGGTCGCTTGTTGAGCGGTCCATAACGCTGTCCGAATTGGCGATCACAAACACTTCGGCGCCCTTCAGCGGCGATTCGACCGCCAGCCGAACGGCGCATGCGGCGTCGCGGACATCGATGTAGCACCAGAGATTCCACTTCCGAATGGTTGGATCCAAGTCAAACGATGGAAACCGTTCATAGTCCTCCGGTTCCATGACATTCGAGAAGCGCAAGCCGAAGATCTTGAGGTCAGGATCCCACCGGCAATACTGCTCGGCCATCTTTTCGGACAGGTACTTTCCAAGCGAGTAGGCGCTCTCCGGCCGTCCCGGATATTCCTCGTCCAACGGCACGTACGGTGGCGTAGTGTCGAACGGCAGCCCCAACACGGTTTCGCTGGAAGCCCAAACGATGTTCTTGATCCCCGACTGCCGAGCCGCCTGAAATACGTTGTAGTCGGAGAGCATATTGTTACGAAACGTGACTGCATCTGGGTAAATCCGAGGGGCCGGTATCGCGGAAAGATGGACGATCGCATCGGCGCCATAGAACGCGTCAACCGTCTGGCCGTAGTCGGTGAGGTCGGTCAACAGGAAAGGTATTCCATCCTTCGGTCGGACTCGATCGACGACAAGGATATCGTGCCCTGCCTGACCAAGTTCCGACACGACAGCACGCCCCGCCTTTCCAGAGCCTCCCGTAACGACAATCCTCATGGACATCAGCTTATTCGTTCTGAGATGCCCGCGAACACTCCGATGCACTTGGCCGTTCATATACAGAAGCCCACCCCCCATCTACTGGCCCTGAAAGGCCGGGGAATTAGTTGCGTCTGCGATTCGCGCGAACGACGCGCAGGCCGAGATCGGCCAGCACTCGCGGATACGCGTTCGCGTCGGTAAAGGTGCGTACGTTCTGGTCCCAGAACCCATCCAGATCGTTACCGGGCTCCTTGGAACGCCAAGGAGCCAACTCAGGACGCTCAGTGTCGGTTCGCGACAGACCATATCGGAGCCCTTGCGCCACTCGGCTACGTCGCCACCTTTCGTGTTCTCGCAGGGCGAGACACTCGCTGTGACGAGCGAGCAGGTCCTGTTGGGAACCTTCGTCATCCAGCGAATTGCTTCTTTGCAGTCGCAGACGAGACGAGGCGAGATTCGCGGGAAACCGCAGCACGGCCGCCTCGCTCTCCCACTGATCGAGCGGCGAGGCGTCTTGCCAGCTTCCCTTTTGCCAGATCGTCTCGTGAATGCTCTCGGCGGCATTCCGCATGGCTCGACCGAGGATGATCGTCTTCGGAGACGGTCGGCCCAAGAGCCCAAAAGCCCGGACATCGCTTCTATATCTTCGGTTGAACGCTTGAATAGCGTCCTCGATCCGGTTCTTCTGCCAAGTCGCACAGACGATCTTCGAGCGTGGCATTGCTCGGTGCAGAAGCATGACGGTACGGAACGCGTCCTGAGTGTTGTCTGGGCAGTAATACGTCTGAAAGGCGCGAAGCTCTTCGATTGGGCTACCCAGCTTCGCTGGATCCACGTCTACGAAGACCGGCTCCAGCGAACTCAACCAGGGCCGCTCCTTGTTCTGAAGCTTCAGCGAGTTGAACCACGGGCGTGTATCTCGACCGATGAGGTGAACGACCATCGGCCCGAGGCGCCGGGGCGATGGCGCGTCGGCCGGGTACGCCGCACGTGCGTGCATTTCCTGCAATGCCCGTTCCCGCTCCATTTCGACCGACCACATGGCGCCGATCTCCAGTAGCAGCCGCTCAGAAAGGGGGCTTGTATCGACGATGGCGATCTGCCTTGGCCTCAGGATTCCTTCTTCGTTCAGGCAAAAGGCTGGCCACTCCATCAAGAGGAGTTTTGCCGCGGCATCGCCCATCGAGAAGTTCCCGAGGGCCTCGTCTTCGACGGGCATCCGGCTGTTGACCGTCGGTTCCATGTGCCGGACGTGGGACATGACGGTCGGCACAGTACCCTTCCTGCTGTGAAATTGGTGCCGGAGTGCGTTCTGAACGCCGACGTTTTCAAGGTCGTCGTTTCCACACACATATACTTCGCGCGCATGCTGGACTCCCGCTTCCATCCGCACTGCGGCATCGGTGAAATCTCCCGCAACGATGAGTCCCCTCTCGTGAAAGCCCGATTCGTACAAAACGGCCTCTCGGCTTGCCGGGTCTCGCTCGATTGCAATCACAATCGGATGGCGGCCTGGAACCTCTTGGAAAACCGCCTCAGCGACCGCAAGCCCTTTGGCCCCCAAACCGCAGACCACGACGTGGTTCCTTGCAGACCGAACGATCTGACGCCTGGCCCATTGTCCGATACGAGCGCGTACGGCAGCCAGAACTCCCGCAATGGTGAATAGCGGGGCAAGGAACCTCATGGGCAGAAGGATCATGTCCTTGGCGCCGTGTTGGTCCGTTTGGGAATTCAGAACGAATAGCTGCGCCGACCTCAGGAGGGCCGTCGGCCAGTCATCCGCCGAGTACGAACTCAGCGTGTAGCGCCATGCCGCTCCAATCCAGATCGCCAGAAACGTGATGATCCCGATACCGAACCAAGGCAGTGATCGCCGGTTCACATACTCGGCGATCCGGATGCCTTGCAGACACATCCATCCCATGGGACCGACTATGCTGCGTTCATTTGATGTCGACATCGGTAGGAATGCCCTCAGAGGCCGCGTCACTCACCACGCGACTCTTTCACGAAAAGTATGACCATTGCCGCCTTCGCTAGTTCGATGTATCGCCCCCGTGGCTCGGACTGCATCCTCTTGCGACTATCGCACGTTTGTCCTTTTGCCGCTGTCAAGTGACGGCAAATTGGACTTATGCTTCTACTCATTCCCACGCTCGTTCTCCTTAATCCCGCATCGTCGGGGGCCCAGATTCCCAACCCGACTCTTCCCGTTGAACTGACGGCGGCTCAGGCAAAGTCGCTCGAAAAGAAGATCGAAGCGATCCGCCGGCAGTTCTTGGTTCCCGGCCTGAGCGTCGCAATCGTTTGTGGTGACAAAGTCGCCTTTTCACGCGGATTTGGACTCCGTGACACCGCACAGAACCTGCCGGCGACCGCCGATACCGTCTATGCGATCGGCTCCTCGACCAAGGCATTCACCTGCTTGCTCACTACGGAGGCAGCTGAGGAAGGGCTTCTCAAGCTGACCGACAGCCCAACGAAGTACGTCCCATCGTTCGTTCCTCGGGCTGCCCAACAGCGGGACAAGCTTACGATCACCGACATCATGAGTCACCGCTCCGGGTTCCCTCGGACCGACTTTGCGTGGTGGTCCGGCGATTTCAAGAGCGACGAACTCATCCAAATCCTTTCGAATGCCGTTCCGACGAACCGGATCGGCGAGACGTTCCTATATCAGAACCTGATGCTGCTGCTCACCGGAACGATCGATGAAAAGGTGTACGGTAAGCCGTACGCCGACCTTCTGAGTGAGCGAATCTTCAATCCGCTCGGAATGAGCCACACCTCGGCTCGCACCGCTTTCCTTCCCGACCAGCCCGACCATGCCACCGGATACGACAGCGCCAGACCAGGCTTTGCTCCCCGACCGCTTGACCTGCACCCTATCGACGCGGTGGCTCCCGCCGGGTCGATTGTCTCAAACGTCAAGGACCTTTCTAAGTGGGTTCGGCTCCAACTCGGACTAGGCAACTTCGAGGGCCGGCAGCTTTTCGCCAAGCAGGCGGTTCTGGAACAGCGCAAGCCCCGGACACCGGTGGTCGGTGGCGAAGACTACGGCTTTGGATGGTTCGTCAGCAAGTGGGGCGATACCCAGCAGATCGATCACGGCGGTAACATCGATGGCTTCACCGCCGAGGTCGCGATGCTTCCTGAGAAACAGATTGGCGTAGTTATCTTGTCGAACCAGAACGGTTCGCCGGCTCCCGGGCGAGTCAGAGATGTCGTATTCGAAGAGTTGGTCGGTCCGGCAACTGCGAAGATGAAGGCTGCCGAAGGCGTTGCAAAGAACGTCAAGTTCAAAGATGCCGACCCTTTGCTGGCAGGCACTTACGAGTTGAAGTCGCCGCCCATTCAGCTTACAATCGCTACAAAAGGCGGCAAATGGACCCTGACCCAGGGCCCCAATACACTGGACCTCAAAACGATCGCGGATGCGACTTACGCGTTTGAGAGTCCGGCTCTGCCCAAGGTGCGGCTTTCGTTCGTTCCAAATGAAAAGGATCCGAAGGTGACCGATCTATACCTAGAGCAAGGCGTCGCGAAAATCCACCTCATCAAACTCCCTCCGTACCAGGCACCGATTTCTGTCGAAGCGCTTATGGCCAAAATGGTTGATGCAGAGGGCGGCCCGGCTGCTTTCGCAAGGGTCGGACATATGGTGGCGCACTTCACGGCGACGATGCCGGCCGATGGCGTGACGCTCCATGGAATCCGATACGTCCGGAACGGCGTCGAAGCTGCCGACTTCGCGCAGGCGTTCGCGCTCGGAAGGAAGTTCACCGACATGCTGACGATCGAAACGCCGTCGCTTTCAGGCATGGTCATCAGCCACATCCGTCAGTATCCGTCACGCGAAGGGCTCGGGGGGTCGCCGTTAGCTTCCCAAGATCCACTCGTTTGGTTGCATCCAAAGAAGGCATTCAAGAAGCTGGAGATCGTCGGAGAAGAGAAAATCGCAGGCGAAACTGCCTACTTGATTCAGGGGGTTTCACTGTCCAATGGCGATGTCGCCAGGTACTGGTGCTCCAAAGCCTCGTCTCATATCTTGAAGGAGAGCTATGGGACGAGTGGAACGGCGGTCGCGCTGAGCGACTATCGCCAGGTTGACGGTGTCTGGATTCCGTTCAAGCAGACGATCTTCGCTCCAGACGGATCGCCAACCTACGTTGAGCTCCAATCCGCCGATCTCAACGCACGTGTTCCCGATTGGCCCTTCAAGTTCCCGGCAAGCGGAAAGCTGTCCGACTAGATCGGTTCGGGGCCCTCCCGATCTGCTTCTCGGAAGTGGAAGGGAGGGGCGCCTGTCAGATCGGTGCTCAAGATCGTAGGGCAGATATAAGCTTCGATATGGGCGACGACGAGCGCGGTCCCCTCGCAGTGCGAAACAAAGGGTGCCCGCTCCGGGTTGTACATCGAATCCGTCAGGTCACGGACCAACACCACGTTCACTCCGCGCTCAACCATTCTCCTCAGCCCGAAGGAGCGGCCCAGCACACACATGTTGGTATGCACGCCCATCATGATCAAGTTCTCGATTCCTGCCGCATGCATGACGTTGTAGATCTCGTCACCGTCGTCGCTGATCACGTCTTCGGCAGCGATCTCTATGGCTGGGTGCTGGCGCGACCAAGCCCACCAAGCCGTCTGACCTGGCGTCGTGCATCCGTCGTCCGAGTCGTCGATCGGGAGCGGCGGCTCATCCGGGAGCAACGCCTTCGCAGAAAGAGGAGCACGCGGGGCCCGAATGGCTTTCTGGCGCTGAGCGAATCCCTCGTAGAACTCCATCGTATCGCTTGGGGCATGCACGATCAGCATGCCGCTGATCCTTGCGTGCGTTAGGACGCCGTTCATGAACGGAGCAAGTTCGTCGACCCGCTGGGAGGCGCCGTCGCACCAGTGGCGGTCCCACATGTCGCATACGATGATCGCCGTCCGCTGAGCTTCCCAAAACTCCGTCGCCTCTTTGATTTCGAAGTCCCGCACATGTTTTGAGGGAGACCGCAGACGCGTGCGGAACTGCAGCGTCACTCGGCCGGGTGCGAGTTCCGATTCGCTGGGAGGTGACATGTCGCGGAGTATAATCCACCCGACGGAGCCTGGCAACACGCGGTTTCCGGCCGTACCCCTCAGTCATAAGGCAGGTTGGAGCTATGGCAGCGCGCGCAAGAACAAGAGTCGCGATGATCGGAGCCGGGAGCATGGCGAACTCGGTCCACTATCCTTCCCTTGCCGGATTTGGCGACGTTGAAATCGTGGGAATCTGCGATTTGAACCCGGAACGCCTGACCGCGACTGCCGACCGCTACGCCATTCAGGGTCGATTTCCCGCTGCACGTGCCGACGACTATCAGGAGATGATTCGGCAGTTGGCCCCCGATGCGGTCTACGCGATCGGCCAACCCAACATCATGTATCCGATCTGGAAGTGGTGCCTGGAGAACGGTCAGAACTTGTATATAGAAAAGCCGATGGGTCTTTCCGCGCACCAGGCGCGCGCGCTGGCTCACCTTGCCAACAAGCTCGGGTGCATTACCCAGGTCAGCTTCCAGCGTCGAACATGCCCCATGGTCGTGCAATTACGCGAAGAGTGCCTGAAGCGTGGCCCCATCACCCACGCCGTGTGCGAGTTCTACAAGTGGAACCCGGAGCCGTTCCTCGACGCCCGGGACCACATGATGGACGACGGAGTCCATGCAATCGACACGTTGCGGTGGATGTGCGGCGGCGAGGTCGTCGGCATCGAATCGATCACTCGACGCATCTTGACGCCTGACCTCAACTTCTTCGCAGTACTCCTGCAGTTCGATAATGGCGCAACCGGCGTGTTGCTCAACAGTTGGACCAGCGGACGGCGTATCTTTCGAGTCCAGATGCACGCACCTGGCATCTGCGTCGAAGCCGAACATGAGAACAAGGGCTATCTCTATGCCGACGGCGACACGAATGGCGTCGTGTACGACACGAAGGAGGTCGCGGGAAGCGATGCTCTTCATGTCTTCGGAGGCTTCCAAGCCAAGAGCCGAGAGTTCATCGACTGCGTCCGTGCCGGTAACCAGCCAGCCTCCAACTTCGCAGACGCCGTCAAGACCATGGAGGTCGCGGACAAAATCCTCGCCCAGGGCCTCCTTCGTGGCGACTAGGGACTCGATCCTTCCGCCCGTTGCTTGGTAGATACAATGAGAGACACCGCGATGAACTCCGTCACCTTTACCGTCTTCAGCAAGCCCTGGAAACTATCGCTTCCCGAACTTGCCAGGCATGTCGCGGGTCTGGGGTTCGATGGAGTCGAACTGCCGGTGAGGCCGGGATATCCGGTTACCCCAGAGAACATCGAGAAGGCTCTGCCCGAGGCGGTTCGCATCCTCGGGGATCACGGACTCAAGGTCGCGAGTATCGCGGGGCCCACCGACGAGCGCACCTTCGCCGCCTGCGAGGCTTCCCGAATTTCGATCGTCCGGATCTGCGTCGGCGTGCGCTCCGACGAGCCCTACTTGGAGGGTGTTGCCCGTCTTCAGGGTGAACTCAGTGATTTAGTGCCGGCTCTCGACCGGCACAGGATAACCCTGGGCCTGCAGAACCACTTCGGCCGCCATGACATCTGCAACGCAATGGGCCTCCGATACCTAGCCGAGCGCTTCGATCCGCGCCACGTCGGCTTGGTCTGGGACGCCGGCCACAACGGTCTCGAAGGCGAAGCGCCCGAGACCGCCATCGAAATCGTTTGGTCTCACCTTTGCATGGTGAACCTAAAGAGCGCGTTCTGGCGGCGAACCAACGGCCCCGAGGAGTCAGTCGCCACATGGGAAGCGTTTTGGACCACTGGACGGCAAGGCCGCGCAAATTGGCCTCGGGTAGCCGCCGAACTAACGCGGCGAGGATATGCCGGAGTCGTATGTCTCACCGCCGAGTACACCGACGAATCGGCAGTCGACACCTTCATCGCCGAGGATATCGCCTACGCGCGATCCCTGTTAGGCTAAGCCGGACGGTTGAATACAGCGGCACGGGCGCCGGCGTGTCGTCTGACTACGGTGGGCGGCGTAGCTGCGAGGCCAAAATAGAACGGCCTGGTGACCGTCCTATTGCCGCGCTCGCGGCGCACAATTCCGCCATCTGGGGATTCGTCGACCTGGCTCAGAACTGCTATAGAGCAGATTCGGCTTGACGGCATCGCCCCAAACTGAGTCTGAAATTGTGAGTCAGCCCCTACTCAATCGAGGCGATTGCTGTTACTCTATAGAACACTCGATGTCGCTAAGAGCCGGGCTGGGAATAGGGATCGCGATTGCAGGCACCGCGGGAGCTGCGATATGGGCGGAACTCATTATGGTTCCGGAGGACACCGGCAATGTCGTTCATGTCACCTACTGGGAGAAGTGGACCGCATTCGAGCGGGATGCGATGAAGGCGGTGGTGGACAAGTACAACGCCACTCAGGGCAAGCAGAAGCACATCTTCGTCGATTTCATGCCCGTCAGCGGAATCGAGGACAAGACGATCGTAGCGATCTCGGGCGAGATGCCACCGGATATCGCCGGCCTTTCCACCCTTTCGCTGGCCGCCTTTGCCGACAACGACGCGATCGTTCCGCTAGACGACTATTGCCGGCAGTATCGAATCAAGGAGTCGGACTACGTTCCGATCTACTGGCGGCAGATGGTCTATGGGGGACATGTGTTCGCGCTTCCCACCACACCGGACTCGAATTCGCTTCACTACAATCGGACTGAATTCAGAGCCGCCGGCCTCGACCCCGACAAGCCGCCTCAGACCTTTGAGGAGATGGACGCGATGTCGGAGAAGCTCACCAAGAAGGACAGCCAGGGCCGGTACATCCAGTTCGGGTTCATCCCTTCCGATCCCGGTTGGTGGAACTGGGGTTGGGGATACTTCTTCGGTGGCGAGCTCTGGAACGGCAGCGACAAGATCACATGCAACAGCCCGGAGAACGTACAAGGCTTCGAATGGGTCGCCGGCTACTCTCACCGGTACGGACCCTCCCAGATCAACTCGTTCAAGAGCGGGTTCGTGTTCGCCTCCCCGACCAACGGCTTCATATCAGGCAAGGAGGCGATGCAACTTCAGGGAGTGTGGATGTACAACTTCATCTCCAAGTTCAACTCGAAGCTGGACTGGGCGGCCGCTCCGATGCCCCATCCCGCCAACCGGCCGGACCTTGCCGACATGACGTTCGCTGACTCTGACAACGTCGTGATCCCGGTGGGCGCCAAGCATCCCAAAGAGGCGTTCGACTTTATCGCCTTCCTCCAGCGCCAAGAGAACATGGAACTCCTCTGCATGGGCCAACGCAAGCAATCGCCCCTGGCCAAAGTCAGCGAAGCATTTCTGAAGAACCACCCGAACCCGTTCATCCGGCTCTTCACCGATTTACCGAAGGGCCGAAATGGGAAGACGCCGCCCATGCTTGGGATTGTCAACGAGTACATGGCTGACCTAAACGAGGCATTCGACGAAGTGACTCTGTTGCGCAAGACGCCGAAGGAGGCGCTCGACGACGTACAGGCTCGGGTCCAAGAGAAGCTCGACCACTACCGTTGGATCATGAAGCTGCGTAAGGGGAGCCGGCGATGACGCGAGCCGAGCGAGAGGAGCGCGACGGGTACCTCTTCGTCTCGCCATGGATGGCAGGCTTTCTGCTGTTCATCCTCTACCCTCTCCTCGCCTCGCTGTACTATGCGTTTTGCGACTATTCGGTGCTACGCCGACCGATTTGGACCGGCCTCGACAACTTCACCACCCTTTTTCACGACAAGGTGTTTTGGACGAGTCTCTACAACACCGCCTACTTCGCCGTCTTTTTTCTTCCCGCCAGTCTTGTCCTTTCGTTGGCTCTCGCGATGCTGCTCAACGCCAAAGTTCGGGGCCAGGCGATTTACCGGACGATCTTCTACCTGCCATCCCTCCTGCCTCTCGTCGCTACCGCCGTGCTCTTCCTTTGGGTGTTCGACGGCGATAACGGGGTTGTCAACAATCTGCTGAAGTTGGGTGGGTTTCAGGGGCCCGGGTGGCTTTCCGATCCGGCCTGGACCAAGTTCACGATCATCCTGCTCAGCCTGTGGGGCGTGGGAAACACGATGATTATCTACCTGGCTTCGCTCCAGGAAGTGCCCGAATCGCTTTACGAGGCTGCCGAGCTAGACGGCGCCCGAGCTTGGGAACGCCTCAAAGCAGTTACTTTGCCGATGATCTCGCCCGTCATCCTGTTCAACACGCTTATGGGGATCATCGGCGCCCTCCAGGTGTTCACGGTGCCGTTCGTGATGTTCCCCGGCGGACAGCCGGCCGACTCCACTTACTTCTACACGGCCTACCTGTATGACAATGCGTTCAAATATCACAACATGGGCTATGCCTGCGCGATGGGCTGGGTGATGTTCTTGATCATTCTGGTGCTCACATTGATCAGCCGGCAACTGTCCGAAAAGCACGTGTATTACGGAGGCGGCTAGTGGCGCAATCCCACGTTCGTAAGCGGGCGGCCAAGGTCGCCGCGACGCACCTCACGATGATCCTGCTGTCTATCGTGTTCCTCATTCCGCTCTTCTGGCTCGTGACAACCGCGATCAAACCCCTCCCAGAAACCGTCGCGCAGCCACCCGTCTGGTGGCCCAAGCACCCACAGTGGGACAACTTCACCAAGGCGTTCGTGTACGACTCGGATCGGCTCGGATATATTCCATTTCTCTACTACACGCGCAATACGCTGCTACTTTGCTGGCTCAACGTTATGGGCACGGTGCTTTCGAATGCGCTTGCCGCGTACGCATTTGCCCGGCTAAAGTGGCGCGGCCGTGAGATCTTCTTTCTCGTGACGCTCGCCACCATGATGGTGCCGTTTCCAGTTCTGATGGTTCCACTCTACGGGATCTTTCGCGAAATCGGTTGGGTCGGCACCCTACGACCATTGTGGGTTCCCGCCTTCTTTGGGAGTGCTTTCAATATCTTCCTACTTCGCCAGTTCTTCCGGACGATTCCTTTCGAACTCTCTGAGGCGGCCACCATCGACGGGGCCGGAGAGTGGCAAATCTTTGCTAGCCTGATTGTCCCGTTGGCAAAGCCGGCGCTCGGCGTGGTTGCGCTTTTCACGTTCCTTGGTACCTGGACCGACTTCCTCGGGCCCCTCATCTACCTAATACAGCAGAAGACGTTCACCCTATCCCTGGGCCTTCAATTCTATCAAAGCCAGAACGGCGGAAGCGAGTGGAACTTGCTGATGGCCGCCACAACCATCGTCGTACTGCCGGTGGTCGTGCTGTTCTTCTTCACCCAGAGGCTGCTTATCCAAGGGATAACGCTGACCGGCCTAAAGGGCTAGGGCGCGTCGAACGTCACGATTTGAAACAGGTGGTCGCGGCTTCCCAGGTTCGGCTCGACCTCAAAGCGAAGGCGCTTGACAATTTGTGGCGGGAATGCGGCGCGCACCCCCTTGCAGGTTGGCAGTCCCGGTTCTGCGACCGGCATCCAGGCGCCTTCTCCATTCTCGATCTGGATGCGATAGCGCCCCCTCAATCCCTGGCCGTAGAGGGGGAAGATCGAAACCCCGCAGATCCGTCTTGGCGGGTCGAGGTCGATCGTCAAGGTCATATCGGATGGGTCGCATGACTTCAAGCCGTGCTCTTCGCTTGAGATAGATACGTCGGTTTCGCGCCAGCGCTTCGAGGCATCTGCGTACTTGGTAAGCAAATGGAGTGCGACTTCGATCGGATCGCTCGATGGGGAGGTTGCCGAAGGAGTGACCGAAGCAGCCCAAGCCCGCTCGAACTTCTCGAAGTCCGGCATCGGAGCCCCTGGATGCGCCAAATAGTCGAAGTACATTCGCCAGCGCGGAAGACAGAACCCCTCGATTAGGCCCGCCCATTCTCGAATCGCGTAGTCGAAAAGGAACGGCTCGCCCCAATACGTCACCAACGTCCGGGCATTCCCTTCAAATCGATCGGCTTGCTCCAGAGACGGCGACGCCGCCCGTGCAGCTGAGATCCAGGTAGATAGGCAGTGTTCTGGCAGCGTCCCCACTAAACGGTCGAGATCGACGAGCGCAACGAAGAACGCCTCTTGTGCCTGCTTGCGATCTTCGGTCTCCGCCAACGCCCCATCTAGAATCGTGTCGACCAAGGCCGAGAGCCATGTCTTTGTAACATCGACCAAGTCGCGCCGGTACCGCGAGTTCGACTCGAGCCCGGGTGCGGCTTGAGCAAGATGCTCCGCCGCGTCGAAAAGGCGTGCCACATCCGCCCGCGGAACCAGAGGTTGGTCACCAGGGCGATAGCGCCATGTCGGTCGGAGAGTAAGCGGTTTGGGTTGGCTGTAGACCTCCTCAAGCAGGATCTGCCACGAGGCATCGGCACAAACGTGAGACTCTCCATATCGAGACCGCAGGTATTTCGGCAGCCAAGCTGATATCACCGTCGGCGTCGTCGACCACATCTGGTCGGTCAGCATCTCGTAGACAACCGGATTCTGGTCGATCCCTTCCGGTGCGATCCCGCAGCCCAGTAGATTCCCGCGCTCCGGTGAAGTCATCGCCGCCGCATGACACGCGGCGTACCCAGCCAAGTCCCCTTGTAAGGGAGTGTTCTGCCCGTAGTTATGTACGACCGAGTGAATCCACCCCTTGGCGCGAACGGAGGGCTGACTCCGCCAGACCTCGTAAAGCTCGGTCGCCTGGTCGATCACGATCATCCGGCCATCGGGCACGCACTCGAAGAATGCGTCCACAACGTCCGGCTTCCAAAACTCGCGAGAGAACTGAAAAGGCCAGCCCTGCATCACCCAATGTGCGTCCGGGTCCGCCTCAAACAAGCCTCGCCAAGTCGAACTGCCAATATCCCGAACGTACTCCTTCGGCGAACGCCCGTCGATGACCGGCGCCTGTTCGGCAAACGTCTCGCAGAGATAGTAGTGGACCTCTCCGTACGTCTCTTGATAGGCCTGAACGAAGCGCTTGCCGATGTCGGCAAAGATAGGGTGGCTTGGGTCCACATAGGTTGTTGCCTGGAATCCTGCCCACGGCTCCGCGCTGTGCAGTTCCACGTCTGGGTAGGAATTGCGAAACCCAGGCGGAACGAAGCCGGAGAACCCCGGTACCACCGGATTCATCCCCAGTTCCCTCATGCGATCCAAAATGCGACGTTGAAGTTCGACCTGCCCCTGCATCCATCGCCGATTTAGCGGTCCCATGTGACCATCGAGATTTCCAAGCCGATGCCAAGGCAGAAACGCCGGCCCCGTGAAGTGAAGGTCGATCTCCTCATCGGATAGGCCCAGTTCATGGAAGACGCGGAGCCAAATTGCCTCCTGTCCCACCAGGGCGAGCGGCATGTTGATGCCGTGGGCGGCCATCCAATCGATTTCCATCTCCCATCGGTCCCAATCCCACCAGACAGTGGAATAGCCGAATGTGCAGATGCTCAGATAGAAGCGCAGGCCATGCGGCGTTTCCACTGAGACGCGATCGTACTCAGGGAGAGGATCTGGCAGGTCGAGTTGGAAGCCGGGCCAAGTCAACTGAACGTGGCATGCTTCCTTCAAGTAGTGGTATACGCCCCGGCACAAGGCAACCGCAGTCGTTCCACCGACGGTTACTTGCCCATACAGCGACGAGACCTCGAATACATCGCGTCCCGCTGGCGAGGCCAACGGCTCAAATGTGAATCGCTCTGAGTGATCGCCGAGGAGCCTGCGAGCGAACGACTGGGCGCATTCGATCACACGGCCGATGCCTTGGCGAGTTCCTTTGCCACATCGCCGGTCGTGTCTCGAACGACCAATTCGCAAGGCAGAACCACGTCGGCAGCTGCGCGCCCTTCCGCCATTGCAAGCATCTGACGCGCCGCTTCGGTTCCAAGGTCAGGAATCGGGAGCCGAATCGTCGTCAAACCTGGGTGCAGGTACTGGGCAAGCGGAAAGTCGCCAAACCCAACGACGGAGATGTCCTGCGGAACTGACAGCCCGGCTTCGGCCACCGCCTTCATCGCGCCGATCGCGGAGAGATCGCTGGCGCAGAAAATCGCCGTCGGCGGATTCTCGGAAGCGAGCATTTTGGCCGCCGACTCGTGGCCACACCTTTCGACAAAATGGTCTCCCTCTTCGGGCCCCGGCCGGAGCCCGTTCGCCATCATGCCCTGAACGTATCCCAACCGGCGCTCGCCTGCGTCGAGATTGCCAGGAAGCCCCCTGACAAATCCGATGCGACGGTGACCCAACGATGCAAGATGGTTAACCGCAATCTCCGCGCCGCCGACGTTATTCGCAGCTACAAATCCTCCGAACTTGCACCGATTAATCGCGTAAACCTGATTGCCACGCTCTCGAAGCAGCTTCGCGTACACCACATCCTGCTCGCTAAGCAGGATGCAACACACGAGAACGTCTTTGGTGACCAACCGATCCAGGACCTCCACCGAGTAACCGTAGACAGAAAGCTCGTAACCGCTGCTCGAAATCTCCTTGCCAAAAGCTTCGACGATCGGCGGAAGATAGTAAGGGTCCAGCGAGGTCTTGCCACCTTCGACGAGCAGGACGAAGTGATTTCGGCCGGCGGGCTTGAAGATCGGTTGTCCGCCGGCGAGATAAGTTCCCTTTCGAGCGATCCGCTCGAGCGTTCCGTCTGCAACGAGCGAACTGACGGCTTGGCGGGCGGTCATGTAGGCGACGCCGTACTTCTCCGCAAGCACCTTCTCGGACGGAATGCGGTCTCCCGGCTCCCACGCGCCGTTTCGAATTTCCTCTCGGAGAGCCTCCGCGACTGCACTGTGCTTTGTGGAGGATTTGCCGGTCGCCGGCGACGATGGCGTGCCTTCGTGCTTCACATTCCGGTTCTTGCGTTTTGCCTTCTGTCTCATGCTAGAGGCCAAAGCCCTCCCTTATCGCTGTGAAGCTTCCTTGATTCCAGACTCCTTCATTCACTGTACCTAGTCTATAGTTGGCTAACATCGAGACGCCTCGCTGCTCACGGGCGAAGCTCAACATAGGTGTCGTACCACTCGATCGCCACACCGGCAAACCCCTTGGAGCCGCTGAACGCTTGGCATGCGGCGGCGAAGGTCTGCTCCAGTTTCGCGTTGCCAAGCTCGTAGAAAGTCGCGGTCTTCTCGTGGGGCAGTTCGCTAACTTCAGCGCCCAACCAGACGTCCTTTCCCGTCTTGCTCGCATATTCCACGGTCCGCCGGGCATCGTCGATGAAGGCCCGCGGTTCTCTCACGTAATCCATGACTGCCACGTAGTCCACTCGATCCAGGACGGAACGGTAGAGTCCATGGAGATCGGCGCCGTCATACCAGCGCGGAATCGCCGCACCAAGTGCAAGATGTTGCCCTGAATGGAGGATCTCCGACTGGCATGCGGACAGAAACGCCAAGTAGTTCGACAAGATTGACGGCTTCGGCCATCCGGGCAGTGCATAGGGCTCCACGTCGAACTGAATGCCGTCGAATCGACTGGCTTCCGTTTGATCGCGGTTGAATGCAAGGACCGCCTTGACCTGACCAAGGCCAGCCTCGACATGCCCCGGCTCGCCGTAGTTCGACTCGCCGCAAAGGTAGTCGACGCGAACGCCGCTGCGATGCGCCTCTGCCAAGAACTTGGCGATCGATGAACGCGCGTATTGAGTACCGATTGAACACGACAGGAATAGAACGGTCACTTTCGCCTTCGGGTCGCCCTTGGGCGCCTCCACGAAACGAAACAACTCCTGGGTTACCGACTCGGACTGAACGATCCTGTCCCCGTGCCATACCCAAAGGGCTCGCCGAAGCGGATGGGTGTCGGCATTTATATCCGCAGGCATAATCGTCAGCAGGATGCTCGCCAAGACCGGCCACAACCCCCTGGCCGGCGCAACAAATTGCGCCGGCCATCGAGTCACTAGAGTCCGGCGGATGCGTACTCCTTCCGCAAATGAATCTCATGGACGTTGACCGCCGCATTGGCAGCTGCCTGGGCCGGAGTCTCCACCGAAGCCGGGAAGAACAGCCCGTACCCGCTATTCGTTGAGAACGCTTGATTCAAGTTGTAAGACTTGGCATGGCCGTCGAAGAACGCATAGTTTGTCTGGTTGAGATGGATCTGCACCGATCCGACCGATCCGCCGGTTCCGGTCGGATCCGGTACCCATCCGAGGTTGCCCTCCGGTGTGTAGTTCAAGCTGTTATAGGTCGAAGTAACGTTTCCGTCGACCCCAAAGCTCATGTCGATGTATCCGTATCGACACTCGCCGATTTGAGCGAGGCTCGCCGGAGTTTCGATAACGCTGGAGCTGCGGTTCTGCAGGGGCGGCCAGGTATAGGGTTCGGAGTCCCACGGATCGTCCATCATGCAGTACGAAACATAGGCGCTCGGTTCCAGCGACAGGTTTCCACCGTCGGCATAGACGTTGTCCGGGCACTTCGTCATCTGCTTGCTCTTGATGTAGGGCTGGATCTCCGTCTGCCAGGTGTAGGTATTGGGCCACACGGCGGCATAGTAGTAAGGCGGCGCCACATAAGGCTCTGGATAGCAGTCCTCGGAGTCGTTCGCGTACATGTTCAGCGCGAGCCCGTACTCCTTGGCATTCGAAAGACAGGTCGTCTTCTTTGCGGCCTCTTTGGCTTGTGCGAAGACAGGGAAAAGGATCGCGGCGAGAATCGCGATGATCGCGATGACGACAAGAAGCTCGATGAGCGTAAAGGCTCTCGACGATGATTGGGACATATGATGTTTCAACTTATTTTCCCCGGGCGCCATTTACCCGTGCGAATTGATTGGCGAGAAGTTTCTGCCCATGCCCGTGCGACATGAGCTCCAGATATTTCTGTTCCGATGGCGAAAGCTTGCTGTAGTCGCCCCCCGACTTGATCGCAAGCTTCCCGACTGCGTCGTACATCTCGGGAGCCGATGGGGCTTGCCGAGCGGGACCTGACAAAGTCTTGAAGCCCATGAAGGCTACAAAGCCGAGCACCGCCACCAGGCCGACCGCGATGACGACAGGGGATACTTGCTTCTTTTTATTCATCGATGTTCTGAAAACAAGATTTCGGATCTGCTATAGAGCAATCGCTGACATCTTATCACGAGTTCTCCGCGATGCCAATACTCGCCCAGTTTTTTCTATTTGCTGCGCCTGAATACGCTCTTTTCATTCGCAGGATGCCGTGCTACTCTAGAGAGGTCCTGCCATGTTACTAAGTACTTCACGTTCCGTTTCGATCCTCCTTGCGACCAGCTTGATCGGATGCGCATTCGCGCAAGAGATCGACGTTCTCCCTCGAAACCATGCTCCGCGTTGGTACAGCTTCGAGAACCCAACTGGCGCCAAAGGCGCCGCCGCGGCGACAAACAAGTCGGCGAAGGGCAATGCGTGGGAACCGATCGCGGCAGGCGCCACGAAAGAACTGATGAAGTTCGAGGGATGCGGGACCATTCGGCGGATGTGGTTTACGTTTCGGCCGTGGACTCCCACGATGCTGAGGTCCGTCGTGATCGAGATGTACTGGGACCACGCCACCAAACCCGCAGTCTCGGTTCCGATCGGAGATTTCTTCACCCAGGGCCTCGCATTGCCGGTCGCCTTTCAGAATCAGCTCTTCTCAAACCCGGAAGGCCGATCGTTGAACTGCTATGTCCCGATGCCGTTCCGAACCGGCGCAAGGGTCGTCCTGCGTAATGAGGCCAAGGAGGACGTGGGGCTCTTGTTTTACGATATCGATGTCACAAAGGAAGCCAAGCAGGACAAGGACGCCGCCTACTTTCATGCATTCTGGAAGCGTGACCCGTATACCAAGCTGGGACAAGACTATGAACTGCTGCCCCAGGTAAGGGGACGCGGCCGCTACTTGGGGGCGACGATCGGCGTCCAGGGACACCCCCAATACGGCGATGCCGGCTGGGGCGAAGGAGAGGCCAAGATCTATCTCGACGGCGATGGAAAACTGCCGACGATATCCGGCACGGGCACCGAGGACTACATCGGCACTGGATGGGGGATGGGGCCATTTTCGAACCTGTACCAGGGCTGCACCGTCTCGGACAACGTCAAACACTGCTGGGCGTTCTATCGGCTCCATATCCCCGATCCGATTTGCTTCGAAAAGAGCTGCCGGGTAACGATCCAAGATATCGGAGGGGACGGAACCGAGAACGTCCGAAAGATGGCCAGTGCCGGCGCCGAACTCATTCCGGTTTCGGCGGCCGCCGATCCTGGGCTCATCAGGCTCTTGGATGACGTGACGTACCCCAAGCTTGCCGACCCGAAATTCCCCCTCGACGCATGGGTGAACTTCTACCGCCGGGACGATTACTCGTCGGTCGCCTATTTCTATCTGGACCGTCCTACCACCGACTTGCCTGCCTTGCCTCCCGTCGCACTCCGCACGGCGGATCTGCGAACCAAATAGGCGATGGAAGACAGGCTGGTTGCGATTGCGGAGCGGGCCTTCAAGAGCGGCGACCTGGCAACTGCGGAACGGACTTGCCGAGACATCCTCGCACTTCGTCGAGACAACCCGCAAGCAATTCTGCTGACTGGCTTGATCGCAATACGGAAGGGAAATCACGCCGAAGGGGAGCAGTGGCTCCAGAAGTCGCTGGGCTATTCTCCGGACGATTACGTGGCGCTCCTCTGGCTGCCGATCGCCCTTCGAGCCCTCGGGAGGCCGATGGAGGCCATCAAGATCGGAGAACGTTCGCGAGCCCTTTGGCCCCAGAGCGCAGAAGTGCTTACCAGCCTTGCCCTCGATTACTTCAACGTCAAGGACTATTCGAATGCCGAGCGATGCCTCCAGGATGCCGCCAAATACTCACCCGGCGATCCTTCGATCCCCCGCAAGCTGGGCTCGCTATACGAAGCAATGGGTCGCGACGCCGAAGCTGCTGACGCTTATCGCCGAGCCGTCGAGATCGCTCCCCGTTGGGAGGAGGGATACACGTACCTGGGACGTTTGCTCGTGGGGCACGGGAACTTCACCCAAGCGATCGAGATCTGCGAAACCGCGCTCAATCTACTTCCTCAATCCGCCCAAATCCACCTTATCCTAGCCCAGGCGCTTAGGGGCGTCCGAGAAGTTGAGACGGCGGGATTCCATCT
The DNA here is from genome assembly GCA_031292555.1 of Fimbriimonas sp. GTDB lineage: Bacteria > Armatimonadota > Fimbriimonadia > Fimbriimonadales > Fimbriimonadaceae > Fimbriimonas. Next base: position 8,824 of record JARLGV010000036.1, on the reverse strand, counting down.
CGAACGAGCCATTGAACTCGACCCGAGGATCGTTCTGGCCGCCGCCCTGTGGCTCAACGAGGACGGTAGGTTCGAGGAGTCGGCAAAGCTCTTCAAGCGCTCTATTGAGGATCGCCCGAGGCAAGGCGTCGCCTACTTCGGCTTGGTCAAAACGAGGAAGATCAATCGTGACGACAACTCGCTGATCGACGCCATGGCCCAGTTGGTCGAAGAAGGCGGTTTGCCGGACAAGGAACTCGCCGCCCTTCAGTACGCCCTCGGAAAGTCACATGACGATCTCGGCGACTATGGTGAGGCGATAGTCCATTTCGATGCCGCCAACGCGCTGCGCTACCGCATCTACCTCCAGGGGAAGGACTTCGATCGTGAGGCGTCGATCCTCCATCGAGAGCAGACAGAGCGGATGTTGTCCTCTAGTTTCCTCGACGAACGTCGTCACGTCTCTTCATCCAGCGATGTGCCTATCTTCGTCGTCGGGATGATCCGCTCCGGCACGACGCTTCTAGAGCAGATCATCGCCAGCCATCCTGACGTGGGCGGAGCGGGAGAGCAGCGGTTCTGGGTGTCTGAGATCGCATCTGCCGTCGACGTGGCCGCCGGTAGGTTTGACGAAGCGAGGTTTGCGGAGCTGATCGATCGCTATCTCCAGGTTCTTCGCAGTCTTCAGCCCGACTCGCGGCGCGTGACTGATAAGATGCCGATGAACTTTTATTGCGCCGGCCTTCTCCACTTGGCATTCCCGAATTCGCCGATCGTTCACATAAAGCGCCACCCCGTCGACACCGCTCTGTCGATCTATATGACCGATCTCGCCAAGCCGCCGGAATTCGCCCACGACCGCGACAACATCGTGTTCGCCTACCGCGAGTACGAGAAGATCATGGATTTCTGGCGTTCGGTGATCCCCGGGTCCAGCTTCCTTGAGATTCGCTACGAGGACTTGGTCGACGACACCCCCTATTGGGCAAGGAAGGTAATTGAGTTCTGCGGCCTTGAATGGGACCCCGCGTGCCTGGACTTCCATCGCAATGAACGGCAAGTCAGCACGCCAAGTATGTGGCAAGTTCGCCAACCGATCTACCGTACTTCCGTCGAGAAGTGGCGCCGCTATGAGCCTTGGCTTGGATCTTTCCGGGAACTGCTCCGATAACATTGCATAGCAAGTCTCAAATGCCGATAGGACCTGCTATAGAGTAGACTTCGGTCTTGGATCGGTTTCTCGCTATGACCATTCCTGTTCCCGCCCGACTCGACGTCGTTCCCTACCCTGCCGCATCGGATATTCCGGGCGGCTTTCTGTCCTTCGAGACGGGCGCTCAATTCCATTTCCACGAGCGATTCGCATTCGAATCCGGCGCGTTGGCCTCCTACTTGACTGAGGCAGGCATCCAAGTCAGTGAAGGTGGCGTTCCGATTCGAGGCATCCACGCGGTCGTCGATTCGGACGGTTTGGGAAACGAGGGGTACGCGCTCGAGATCGGCGAAGAAGAAGTGACGCTGACCGCCGCCTCCGCCGCCGGGATGTTCTATGGCGTCCAGACTCTTCGGCAGATGCTGATTGCCTCCCAGTCCAGATCAAACGGGCTGCCTTTCTGTCGAATCGTCGACCGGCCCAAGTTCGCGTGGCGAGGCTTCCTGTTCGACGTGTCCCGCCACTTCTACACAGTCGACGAAGTCAAGCGGCTCATCGACATCCTGGCCCTACACAAGATGAACGTGCTGCATTGGCATCTTGTGGACGACGGAGGCTGGCGCATCGAAATCGAGAAGTACCCCATGCTCACCAAGCGGGGCGCCTGGCGGCTGAAGAAGGACTTCGTCTGGGACTACCTGGACATCGATTTCCCCGAACCCGGCGCCACCGAGGAAGTCTACGGGGGCTTCTACACGCATGACGACATTCGAGAGGTCGTCGCCTATGCGGAGGCACGACACATCACGGTGATGCCTGAGATCGAGATGCCCGGCCACAGCTTGGCAGCCCTCTGGAGCTACCCGGAACTCGGGTGTACGCCGGCGGCGGTCGAGGTTTTCCGGACAGAAGTCGGCATGCGCGAACCCAATGTGTTCTGCGCCGGCAAAGAGCGGAGCTTCGAGTTCCTATCCGATGTTCTCGAAGAAGTGATCTCCCTTTTCCCCTCCAAGTACATTCACGTCGGAGGGGACGAGGTGTTCAAGGTCCTTTTCGAGAACTGCGCCGATTGCCGTCAGAGGATGATCGACGAGGGGCTTCAGACCGTCGACGAACTGCAGAGCTACTTCATCCGGCGGATGGAGAAGTTCGTCAACTCCAAAGGACGAATCCTCGTCGGCTGGGATGAGATTCTCCAAGGCGGCCTCGCACCGAACGCAGTGGTGATGTCCTGGCGAGGCGTTCAAGGCGGATTGGATGCCGCCCGGGCCGGTCACGACGTCATCATGACGCCATATTCGCACTGCTACTTCGACTTTGGCTACGATCAGTCTCCGACGAAGCACGTCGCCGAGTTCGATCCGGTGTCCGACGGAATGTCCCCTGCCGAAGCCGCCCATGTGCTGGGGGGCCAAGCGAATCTCTGGACCGAATACGTTCCCGACTTCTCGGCAGTCCAGCGAATGATGCTTCCGCGTCTCGCTGCGATGGCCGAAGTCCTCTGGACCGGCATGCCCGACCCCCTGGAGTTCGAGAGCAGGCTTGAACCTTACAAACAGATGCTGGACAGCCTCGGCTTCGAGTGGATGGCCGACGAAACCATGACGGTGCCCGAGCACCACACGTCGGACTGACGGCTCGATCACCCAACAAGCCATTTTTGGGAACGATGGAACTTTCCCGGGTTCTCGCCTCTTTGGTCACCTGGAAATCGGTCGGCGCCAAGCCGATCGAACCACCAGAAGGAGAACCCCATGAAGAAAACTGCTTGGATCGCTGTTACCGCCCTCATCCCCGGCCTTTCGCTTGCCGGCACGAACCACTACGTCTATACCCTTCTCAACCAGACGACAGGAAACGCAGTGCAGACCTATGTTCAAACGTCCGCCGGCAAGCTGAAGCTGGTCGGACAGACGAAGACCGGCGGAAAGGGCACCGGCGCTCTGCTTGGGAGCCAGGGCGCCCTCGCCCTTAGCCAAAGCGGCCGATACCTGTTCGCCGTCAACGGTGGCGACAACACGGTCTCGCTCTTCTCAGTCAACAACGGAACCCTCACACTGTTGGATCTCGAGAACTCAGGAGGCGCGAGCCCAGCAAGCGTGACCGAGAGCGGGGGCCTTGTGTACGTGTTGAACCAAGGGACCGCCAACACCGCGGGAGGAATCCAGGGATTCGCCAACTTCCTCGGCGAACTCATCCCCATCCCGCGAGCCGCTGCCGCTGTCAGCGCGCCCGGAGTCGTGCCAGTCGAAGTAAAATTCACGCCCGACGGCGATGGGCTCGTGGTTGCCGAGAAGCTCACCAACAAGCTCGACACGTTCAAGCTCGATGATCGGGGCCTGCCCAGCGAGGTTCGATACCAGCCTTCCAATGGAGCGACACCGTTCGGCTTCGACTTCGACAAGAAGGGTCGCCTGTTCGTAACCGAGGCAGTCGGCGGATCGGCGAACGCAAGCACGGTTTCGAGCTATTCGCTCGACAGCAGCCTCGACCTGACGACTCTCACAAGAACGGAGGCGACAAATCAGACCGCCGCTTGTTGGGACGTCGTGTCGCCGAACGGCCACTTCCTCTACACCGGCAACGCGGGCAGCGGATCGGTCAGTGGGTTCTCGATCAACTCCCAAGGCAAGATTCAGTTGCTGAAGAGCAACGGCGTGAGCGGCATGACCGGCGGACACACCCTCGACACTGCGATGAGTTCTGACGGTGACTATCTGTACGTCCTCTCCGCCGGGAACCAACAGATCACAACCTTCCGAGTGACCGCCAACGGCAGCCTCGTACAGGTCGATACCGCGACCGGCCTGCCGGCCGGCACGACCGGTTTGGTCGCCCACTAACAATCACCGCCCGATCTATCCCGAGCTTGCCGCTCTCAGCAGAGTGGCAAGCTCGTTTTTCGTATGGCGAATCAAAAGAGCAAGTAATCGCAATAGCCATTGGATAAATGCAGCCTTCCTAGGCACCAACATAAGGCTGCGTAAGAACTCGAAATAGTCCCGTCCAAGAAGCGCGATTATTTTGAGTTGAACGCCGGTTCATGGGGCGGGTCGTCAATTGTAACGTTAGGATGATTGTCTAGCTCGGCTCGTTGCGCCTCCGTCAGAGGTTCGTCTTCGCCGTTAGAGGTGACGTTCCACTTGACTTTGCCGTTCCGATTCTCAACAATCAGCCTCCCGAAGACGCCTTCCCCCCATGGAGACCAACCCTGTTTGAGCCAGCCGCGTTTTGAACCGCTTCTAACTTCGACGCTCCACATCCATTTCAGGCCGTTCTGATACTCATAGTCGGGCTGTACCCTCTTGGAGCAGATGACATTGACTTCATGACATTCCACAACAAAGGTCTCTGGGGGGTCGGTGAAGTTGTGATCTAGCGCGGCGTAGACGCGACCATCCTTCATGTAGAACAGCTTGTCCATCTCCCGGTGGAGCTCAACCTGAGCGTCAGGCGGCATATCTTGGTCGCCGGAGTATGCGATGAGTGGAATCTCCCGTTTTGTGCCAACGTCCGTGTCGGGTTTTGTAGCAGGTGGAATGTCCCGTTTTGTGCCAACATCCGTGTCGGATTCTGTAGCAGTAGAGCCACAGCCTGCGATAAGACATGCCAAAGAGAGGAGGCCGAGCCGGGTTTTCATTCCGACGCCGCCGAGCCGAGTGACGTGATATCGAGCACGATTCATCGCTTGGAGGCCCCCCGCGCCAACATGGCGCCCCACTTTTGCATCCTGATCGATAGAGTCGCTCGCTCGCTCAGCCCCCGTTCGATAGTTAGAAGCTCATCGGCACTGGGAGTCCAGCCTAGTGAAGTAGAGGTATCCCATGTATGTGCTAGCTCAGTGAATACGGCGATACAGGATTCCCCCTTCGCCATGACGAGAATTCGATATTCAGACTCGACGATAATGTCCTTTCCCAATGCATCGGTGAGCTTTCGGCGAACCGTTCCGAAAGAGAAACGAGCGTAACAGTCCTTCAGATGCTTTGTGCTCCAATCGTACATTCCCGCGCTCGTTGCGGTTTGAATGCCGCTGGACTTCACATCCTCCTGAGACATCCTTGCTTTGTCGGGGTCGAGCCTTGATCCAACAAAATCAATAAAGCTCTTTGCTATCGCATCGCATTTGTCTTTCGTCGCACAATCTTCTCCTGGTAACTCGCCAGCCACCAATACAATTGCGAGCGGCGACCTTTCGGGCACGACCGGCTCCGCAATGTCAGACTTCGTCGACCAACCGGGCTTCAACTTACCGAGAAACAGCGACGTTGCCGTCCATCCGCTTTCCAACGCCTTGTCTCCGATATTGAAGTCCGCAGTACTGAACGTCAATTTAGATGGCCATAGCAAGCTGAAGGGGCTCTCGGGCGGACTTTGCCGCGTCATGCGGTACTGAAAGACGGCTTCTTTGACTCGGGGATTCTCCGCCTGAGCGTGGGCGACGACTACTCCGAGACCAAATGCAAACAAGATAGTTCCACTCACGAGGATGCGGGAAATGCTCATTGGGAACGAACTTACAGGTGGCCTTGATGTGAAGTCAAATCCATAATCGAATGTCGAACGGATAGCAACGCTTACCGGGCAAGAACTGATCGGATCGCCCCAATTCGATCTCTAACCGATTGAGCGGCACGAGGTTGGCCCGGATTGTCCCAGTCGGCCAGAATCACGGTTGCCTCATCCAGAAAGCTCTCCGCCTCAATACGGTTTCCAATGGCAAGGTGGCACTTTGCAGCCGCGAGGTAGGGAAGGAGTTCATGTGCGTCGCGATTGACTCGAAGTCGCAGATAGTGGTCCCAATTGTGCTCAATCAGCGCTAAAGCCTCCTGGGATTTGTCAACTCCGGACAGACAGTTGGCGTTGATGTAGATATTTATCGCGATAGACTGATCCGAATCGAGAGGCCGGGGCCTTGTGCGAGAGAAGCACGTTTCAACGCGGCTAGAGAGGTGATTCTCCGAGTAGATCGCCATTGCCGTGCCCCAGGCCCACCCAGACACCGAAGGATGAAAGCTTGCGCACGCCCGCACGAGATCGTCGGCGACATGGTGCGGCAACGTCTGCCATAGCCGATGACGCCCAAGGACATTCATTACTTGGATGCTATGAAATGCGGCTTGGTTGCCGGCATCGCGGCCGAACCGGAGTGACCGGCTGCTGAATTGTACTAACTCACGATGCCGCTCGGATCGCATCAGAGCCCCACAGTAGCGGTCCGCAAACGCGAGATAGCTACCCATCCATTGAGGATCGATGAGCGCCCGCCGCTGGGCGGCATGCGTGGCGCATAGCAATGAGAGCGTTTCGCCTTGTTCGTCCAGAGCCTCGTACGAAGGAAACATGTCACTTACTCGCACGGGCGTTGGGCTCATGCTGATGATCCTCCATACCGGCAGATTGGCGGTCCTGCAGTTCAACAAAAGGCTCGTCTCATTGGCGCTCAGCGACAAGGACTCCGAGAACCGTCGCAGATGGGTGTCAGTCGGGCATGCGGTTCCGGCCTCCCAGTTCGATATGGCAGCTTGGGAGACTTCAATGGTCCTGGCAAGCTGTGCTTGACTCAGCCCACTACGAGTACGGAGGCCGCGCAGTACGTCGGCCAATAGTGGCTTGTTTCCGACCAGTCGAGGAAGATCCAGGTCCTTCCATTCCCTTATCCCGGCGTTTGGCCCTAGAAGCCGGACCCTATCTTCACGGGAAGCTCCATACACGTCGGCCAGCTTTCGAATGGCATCGATGGACGGCTCATGCCGCCCGCTTTCCCATTCGCTAATGCTGCTTCTGGATAGCCCTGACCTTTTCGCAGCAAATGAAACGGTGAATCTGCAGCGCTCTCTGAGTTCTCGCAAGTGGGCGACCAACGACTGGATAGGTTGCATTTTACTATGCCCTATATTTTGCACATTCGGCAAAAGCCTAGAAGCAAGTTCGGTTTCAGAGCCCCTGCGTTCAGCGAGTCTTCACTAAACATCAGAATGGGATCTGAACGCCCCACTCGGGCCGGTCCAGCCTTGCCAGGTTCTGGTGTCGTTCCTGGTGCGCTTGCTAGGGTGACGAGATCATGACGGCGCCCGAGCACGAAACCGCGGACCGACCGGCGGAGGCACGTTCAGTTAGCCCAAGCAAGGCCATCAGGGTAGCTCCCAACGCCGATCGACGCGACAGTCTTCCATTGCTTGAGGTCGATCACCGAGACCTTATTGGCCGATGCTCCGGCTACGTAGGCAAACTTACCGTCGGGACGGACGAGCATTTCCTGCGGTGAGCGGTCCACTGGAATACTCCTCGCAACGACCATCGCTTTCACATCTACGACCGCGACGAGGTCCTTGCCGGGAATCGGAACCAGAAGCCATCGGCCGTTCGGGGTTGTCGCCGGCCCATATCCGTTTCCAGGCAGATCGATCCACCGGACGATCTTGTTGGTGGACGTGTCGATCACCGCCATTCTCGGCTGAGTCTGATCCGAAGTGAACGCCCACCTATCGTCCCGCGATAGGGCGATTCGCTGCGAGACATCCGCGACGGGGATCACCGCGACCGTCTTGCGCCCCTCGAGGTCGAGGACCGATACGCTGCCGGGGTGTACATTGGACGTGTAACCTCGTTTGCCGTCTCGGGTGATAGCCAGCATATGAGACTGCTCGGCGCCGGTCGGAACCTCGCCGATAACCACGAGGCTCACTGGATCCACCACCGTAACCGCTTGGTCCAACTCGGTCGTGACGTAGAGGAGCTTTTTCGACGGCTCATATACGACGCAGTGCGGGCGCACGCCATGCCCGAACTGAACCCGTCCGGTTATCTGGCCGGAGCGACCATCAATGGCGAGCATCTCCGACCCGTCGAGTCCCGGACTTCCGACTCCCGTACTTCCATAGATCGGCATGAAGACGGTGTGACCATCCGGCCCCACCGCAATCTCATGCCCATGCATCGTCGTCTGATGCTCGTCGATGACTGAAATCTGCCGGTTCGTCGTGGGATCGACGACACTCATCGTCTTGTCCCCCTGATTCACTACATAGAGTCGCGGCCCCTGAGCATTCGCCATCATTGCCAACCCCCCGAACAAACAACACGCAATCCAGACACGCCCCGAACCCAGTATCCTGCGCATCCGATCATCCTACACCACTTCGCAAGGCCCATGCCGTTACAATTGCCGGGTGATCGTGGAATCCGTGATCTCGTCGTTGGCGACCATCAACGCTTTGCTCAGGACGATCGCGAGGACGGCGTCTGCTTCGTAAGGCAGGAAGATGTGGTCGTCTCGTCGATCACCTGAATGCTGGGTATGGCCTCTTCTCTCCGTCTCTTCGCCAAGAGGGCTCAATGGCAGAGAATCCTATTTTTTTGCTCTAGCACATTACCTATCTTTTCACGGTGTCGATGCCAACTATCGTTCAGCCTCAAGTGACCGTGAATGTTCCGACGACCGTGCCGCTACCGCTCTTTGCCGTAATCGCCACTTGTCCCGACGGCATCGTCTTCGTCGTCCTGACCGTGAACGTTGTGCTCCTCTGGCCGGCGGCTACTTTGACCGATGGCGGCAAAGTCAGCTTCGAAGAAGAGCTATGCAGAGTCACGATCATTCCGGACGCGGGCGCCGGGCCGGAGATCGTCAGCGTTCCCGTCGACGTTCCGCCGGCGCTGATCTGGGCTGGACTGAATGCCAGAGATACGAGC
>JARLGV010000035.1 GCA_031292555.1 Fimbriimonas sp. | reverse complement strand
TTTCGGATTCGGTCGCGGAGCTCGGCAACCTTCGACTGAACGTCTAGCTTGACGAGTGCCCGGGCCGCAAGGGCTCTTGTTCCACGGGTGGCCAGGCCCTCCAGGTCGGATGTGAGCACGTATGTGCCTCCAACGCGCCGATACGTACCGCACACTGCACGTGCTAAGCCCCGAAGAAGTTCGGAAGCGGTTGCCTGTTCACCGAAGATATCCACCTCATCCTTGGCAATCCGAGCGTCCGCCCAGATCTCCAGTCCTCCGGCTTGAGCAGCCTTGGCCACAAGAGTCGAAACCGTTTCACTCTGTCCTACGGCAACGGGCTTTGCGAGTGCCGGGTTCTTGTAGTCGAGTTGGGACGGTTTTTCATCGTTATCTACGAAACGGCCGGCGTACCCCCCGTATCCGGCCCTGGCATCGTTCGATGCCGCCCGGTACACGTGGGTGCCGGGTGGGCGATAGCTCCCGCTGGACACGCCGTAGTTCATCGCAGCCTTCGATATCGGATCGATGAGCGGGCTGAATCCGACATCCAGAGCTTTGAAGAGCTGGAGTTTGACTCCCTGCACAACCTCGCTAGTAATTGGGATCGGTTCGCCAGTCGAGCCATAGCCGTCCTTACCATAGACGAATTCCTGAGCCTTGAGCGGGTGCGGAATCAGGGCTAGGAGCAACTTCTTGAGTTGTCCGGACAGATCCCTCGGAGCGATCCCGCCCGACGACAACTGATGCCACTGAGACGCGTTTAGTGACCCCAGCAAGGCGATGAATTTGTCCTGGTCGGTCAATGCGTCATACGGGTTTGCCAGACCGTCGTCTGGAAAGTCGAGTCGAGATAGAGGAGCAGCCACCGTAAGTCGCCCGATCTTTACCAGTTGGCGCCCGTAGGAATCCATGGTTGCAGGAGGCTGATCCTGTCCTTCCACTGGCCGGGGCCACTGCTCTTTGGCGCCGATAGCGATCAGAGGGCCCGACTTGACCGCGTTCCACTTCTGTGCCACCAGATAGTCGTGTAAGGACTGGGCGTACGCGACACTGCTAAATACAAAGGCGGTTGCGGCAACGGAAAGAAAATGACTTCGCATAGGCTCACCGAATTGGACGCCGATCAGGCAAGTTAAGTTTGCAGAAACGGTGAGCCTTGGAAAGTCCAAAGCACTTCAACGACGGCGCAATATACATCGAGCCGTGGCCTGACGCTCGAATTTGTTAACGTTCGAAATCGGGATCAAATCGGGCCGGGCGGTTATGGCAAGATCTGATCGATGCAAATTGAGTTGGTGATCTTCGATATTGCCGGAACCACCGTGGAGGATCCGGATGGGGTTGGGGGATGCCTCAAGTCGGCGCTGACGGCAGACGGGGTGGTTTGGAACGCCGAACAAGTCAATTCGGTCATGGGAATCCCGAAACCACTCGCAATCCAGGAACTCCTCATGGTTGCCGGCGAGCCGGCAGGCGAAGACCGAGTGGCTTTGATTCATGCCGATTTCAAGCAGAGGATGATCGAATACTATCGCACGTGCCCTGACGTTCGAGAGGTACCCGGGGCGGCAGAGACGTTTCAACTGCTCCGTTCCAGGGGAGTCAAAGTGGCCCTCGATACCGGCTTCGATCGAAGCATCGTCGAGGTGATCCTCGCTCGTCTAGGATGGGATGCCGGCGTGATCGACGCATCCGTGACGAGCGATGAGGTCGAGCGAGGACGCCCGTATCCTGACTTGGTATTCGAAGCCATGAAGCGAACGGGAGTCAAGAACGCTCAGGCAGTCGCAAAAGTGGGCGACACGCCTTCGGACCTCCAAGAAGGAACCGCCGCAGGGTGCGGAATGGTAATCGGCGTGACCGAAGGTACACACTCCAGAGAGCTACTGGCGGTACACCCCCATACCCATATCGTCGACAACGTACGATCCATGCCAGCCCTCCTTCGCTAGCTCTCCGCTTCGCCGAGGGCCGCATCGAGGGCGTCGACGGCCAGGTCCAGTTCTTCGTTGCTGATCGTTAGCGGCGGGGTCAGCGTGAGAACCGTACCCTCGGAAACCTTGAAGTTCAGGCCGTGGTCCAGGGCGCGGTACATCGTCTCCTCCGCCACGGTCCGGCTCGCCATCTCCACGCCGACCGTCAGTCCAACGCCTCGTACCTCGACCATCGAAGAATGACGTTTCATCATTCCCTTCAAGCGACAAACCAACTCGTGACCTAGGGTCCGGCTTCGTTCGAGCAGATTCTCTTCTTCGATTATGGAGAGAGTTGCCAGCCCGGCGGCAGCCCCGACAGGACTCTTTTCGTGAGTGTAGTGGCCGAGCGAGACCTGTCCCGCCACATCCAAATCTTCATGGGCGATCACCGCTGCAAGCGGAAAAATCCCGCCGCCCAAGCCCTTGCCCAACACAAGGATGTCCGGCTCTACACCCGTCCATTCGGTAGCGAACATGCAACCGGTACGCCCTAGTCCAACCGGGATCTCGTCGAATATCAGAAGAGCGCCGTGCCGGTCGCAGGCATCCCTAACCTCCCTCCAGTAACCTTCGGGCGGAACCACGCCGGTCGTGGCACGGATCGGCTCCGCGATCACGGCGCCAACGTCGCCCTCATGCTCCAAAACGTAGCTCAAGTAACTGGCGCAAGCCATCGAACAGACGCCTCCGCAATTGAGCGGACATCGCCGGGGGTCGGGTGGCGGCACGTGAGACGTGCCCGGGAGCAGAGGCCCGATGTGGCTCCGAAACTGCGCTTCCCCACCCACCGAAATCGAGTCAAGCGACGCGCCGTGAAACGAGCCCCACATCGACACCGTCTTAAACCGTCCCGTGGCGACTCTCGCGAGCTTCATTGCGATGCCGATGGCGGAACTTCCCCCGGTGGCGAACAGAACTTTGTTCAACCTTCCCGGCGCAAGCTCCCCTAGTTTTCGTGCCAGGGCGATGGACGGTGCATTCGTGTAGCGCCTCGGGCAGAACGGCAGAGAGTCCAGTTGATCTCTGATCGCCTGCACGACCCTCGGGTGGCCGTATCCGACCTGGTGCACCGAGTTACCGTGGAAATCCAGATACCGCCGCCCTTCCACGTCTTCGATCCACGATCCTTGAGCCGCCCGAATTGCGTTGAGGCACGGCGTGGACAAGGACTGACGGAGGAACACGTCCGCGTCGTCGGCAAGCATTTGGAGCGTGGACTCGCTCAACTGCTCAACCTGCCATCTTTGCCGCCGATCGGACAGGTTGACGTCGCCTTCGACTGCAATGGATCGGTTATCGAGGTTCATTCCGCTTTCCGCTCTGGGCCCGGTTGTCTGGTGCAGCTTTCTCCTGCTTACGCCGATCGGAATATTAGCAGCATGTAGTCGCTAACTTGGAACAGAATGTGGCCCCGCGTGACGCCACTGTCGCTCAGCCAACCAATTTGCCGCCCATCGCGATATCGATCGGAGTGCCTTGGCCTCGCGCCCGAGGCTGATTCTAGCTGCAGGAATAGATAAACTGTGTCGCCGTCCGCCCAATGGGTCCACAGAACCTTGCCGTTGGCTGAATAAACGTTTCATCTAACCATAATCGACTTAGCATTTCCAAAGGCTAAGCAGAGCCGCGTTAGTAGCGATGGGAACGACGATAGATTCCGAATTACGTATTGCCAAAGACCGGGCCCCCAATATTACTGGGCACGATTACACGGAAATCCGACAATACGATCTCATGGAGCCTTTCCTCATGAGCCTCGTAAGCGAGTCCGACCTCTGGATGTATGTCTCCAGTCTTGGTTCGCTTTCAGCCGGAAGGATCGATCCGGATCACAGCCTCTTTCCGTACTGTGTCGAAGATCAAATCCATCGGACGGCAGGCAAAACCGGCCCCTCAACGATCGTTCGCGTTTGGCAAAAGGGTGGAACTTTCGAAATCTGGGAGCCGTTTTGCGGCACGACGGCGCCTGAGGGATGCGAGCGTCAACTCTCCAAGTCCGTGCTGGGAAATCGGATCACCTTTGAGGAAAGGAATCTCCGGCTATCTCTAACCTTGCGCTACACGTGGGCGCCAAGCGAGCGGTTTGGGTTTGTTCGAACCACCGAGGTTTTCAACGAAGGTCCAGACGCGGTGAGCCTGGACATCATCGACGGCTTGCTCAACATGCTGCCGCCCGGAGTGACGAGCACCTTCATCCAGCGGATGAGCGTGCTCGCCGACGCCTACACCGAGTGCGAGGTTGACCCGATCACCGGCGTGGCGATCATCTCGCTTGCATCGCTTATCGTGGACAAGCCGGAGCCTGGTGAGGCGCTCCATGCCAGCGTCGTCTGGAGCCGTGGATTCGAAGAAGCGGACGTGCTGCTATCCTTGTCTCAGATCGCTGCATTTCGCCAGGGTCGCGCCCTTCGAAACGAATCGATGATGAAGGGTCAGCGGGCGAACTACCTGCTTTCCGGTTCGCTGAGCCTGGCGCCAGGCGCCGACCGAAGCTGGGATATCGTTTCCGATGTCGGGCTTTCTCAGAGTCAGGTCGAGGAATTAAGAGCATTTCTAACTTCGGACCGGCAGCCGAGAGAATCATTACGTGCCAACCTCGCGCAAAGTGCTGAGAATCTTGCGAAGTATGTAGCAGCGGCCGACGGGCAGTCATGTTCGGCCGATACCTCGGCCGATCGGCACCATGAGGCGTGCGTGCTGTTCAATATCATGCGCGGCGGCATCTTCGCCGACGGCGATAACGTAAATGCTAGCGACTTCCGTGAGTTTGTGAAGGGCCGTAACCACGCTCAAGCAACTAAGCACAGTCTATGGTTGGGAGCACTGCCTTGCTCATTGAAGTACCGACAATTGCAGGAACAAGCAAGCCAGGTCAACGACCCAAATCTCACCCGGCTGGTGCTTGAATACCTTCCCCTGACCTTTAGCCGCCGACATGGAGATCCCAGTCGGCCATGGAATCGCTTTGCGATCCGACTGAAGAATGAGGACGGGACTCCTTTGCTTGCCTACGAGGGGAACTGGCGCGATATTTTCCAGAATTGGGAAGCGCTTTCGCTGAGCTACCCGATGTTCATCCAGAGCATCATCGCCAAGTTCGTCAACGCCTCGACGATCGACGGCTTCAACCCCTATCGTATTACACGCGAAGGAATCGACTGGGAGGTTCCAGATCCAGACGACGAGTGGTCAGCGATGGGATATTGGGGCGACCACCAGATTATCTATCTGCTCAAGTTCCTTGAACAGGCAAGGCAGATTGATCCTTGCGGATTGAACGATCGTCTTGGAGAGGCATGCTACAGCTACGCGAATGTTCCGCTCCGCCTTCGACCGTATGAGGCGATGGTGCACACTCCGCACTCGACGATCGACTTCGACTACGATCTGCATAAATCGATCACCGGCCGTATCCCCACCGAGGGCGAAGACGCGAGATTGGTCCCGACGGCCTCCGGCGATGTCTATCACGCAACTCTGGCCGAGAAGCTGCTGGTTCCAGCGCTCTCCAAGCTGTCCAACCTCGTAGCGGATGCCGGCATTTGGATGAATACGCAACGGCCCGAGTGGAACGACGCCAACAACGCATTGGTCGGCAACGGCGTCTCGATGGTCACCCTTTGCTACCTGCGCCGATATCTGGTCTTTTGCCGGGAGTTGTTCGCAAACGCTCCAGGCCCCTTTTCGATTTCTACGGAGGTTGCAGACTGGCTCGAAGGCATCGCCGGCACCTTCGAGGCGCATCGATCGATCGTCTCCAACGCGCGTATTTCGGATCAGGACCGGCGTACGTTACTCGACCAGCTTGAGAGTCAGTTCGCAGACTACCGGCGCAAAGTGTACGAAAAGGGATTCAGTGGCCAACGAAAGGTCCAGCCGAGCCAGGTTGTCCGTCTTTGCGAAGAGGCCCTGCCCTATCTGGAGCATTCGATTCATGCGTCCAAACGCAGCGACGGCTTGTACCACGCCTATAACTTGGTTGACCTGAGGGAGCCGGGCAAAGCCAAAGTTGGTCACCTCTATGAGATGCTGGAAGGGCAGGTCGCTGTTCTGAGTGCTGGCATGCTAGGTGCGAACGAGGCTCTGGCGCTGGTCAATGCCCTCTTCAAAAGCAAGATTTACCGTGAAGACCAAGAGACATTCATGCTCTATCCAGAGCGGAAACTACCCGGTTTCCTAGAAAAGAACGTGATCCCCAGTGCCTGCTTGGATCGAGCGACATTGCTCGGCGAGCTGATCGAAGTCGGAGACAACCGAGTGATCACTAAGGACGCTGCCGGCGTCTACCGGTTTGCGCCCAATCTCCGGAATGCCTCTGTCCTTTCGGAAACGCTCGACGCCATCGAGAAGGATCCCCGCTGGTCTTCGAGGATTCGCGAACAGCGCCAGTCGATCCTCGATGCCTACGAATCAGTCTTCGGACACCGGTTCTTTACTGGCCGATCCGGTTCTATGTACGGCTACGAAGGGCTTGGCAGCGTCTATTGGCATATGGTTTCCAAGCTGCTCGTGGCGATCGAGGAATCCTTCCATCAAGCAGCCCATGTCGGGGCAGCCAAACACGATCTCGCAAAGCTCGCCAAGGTCTATTACCGGGTGAGGAGCGGCATGGGATTCAACAAGACCCCCCATCAGTTCGGCGCCTTCCCCTCCGATCCGTATTCTCATACGCCCGCGAACCGCGGCGCCAAGCAACCGGGCATGACCGGTCAATCGAAGGAAGATATTCTAGCCCGCTGGATGGAATGCGGTGTCTTCTCAGTCTACGGGTGCATTGAGTTTCAGCCGTCGATGCTAAAGCCTGAAGCGTTCTTGTCTGCACCCCAACCATGGGCGCTTTATAACGTTCTTGGGGCGATCGAATATCTGGACTTGCCGACGGGTACTTTGGCATTTACGATCTGTGGCGTGCCGGTGATTTACCACCTTGGTGCCGGCGCCCCCCGGGTCTCGGTGTTTGGCCAAGGCGGGTTTTGCACCGAAACCACCGGGCTCAAGCTGTCCGAGGGAATCAGTCGAAAACTCTATGGCCGGACGGGCGAAATACAGCGAATCGACGTCCACCTTTCAGCGAACGAAATCCTCACACATTAGTTCGGCGCCCTAACAAATTTCCATGTGCCCGCGTCTGTGCTTGACCGTCGCGCCCGATCTGTAATCGCCATTGGCTACGTGTCCATGCAAAAATACCTCTCGGCACGAGACGCAGTCTGCGTTTCGTGGCCGTCCATTTGCTAAGGCTTACCATGGCGCAACTATCCGGACTGACGTCGAAGTTCACCCAGGACTACTCCGATTTCGTCAGTAGGTATCCGAGTTACATGGACACCGTCGAAATCGACGCCCTGCGGGAACGCGAATATCGCCGCCTCGACAACCTGAACCATGTGTATCTCGATTACACGGGCGGATCGCTGTACGCCGAGTCGCAGATCGAGAGGCACATGGAGATCTTGCGGACAAGTGTGCTGGGAAACCCGCATTCGGCCAATCCAACATCCACGGCGATGACGACATTGATCGAGCGCACTCGCCGTTACGTTCTGAACTACTTCAACGCCGGCGACGAATACATCATCGTCTTCACGCTGAACGCTTCAGGAGCCTTGAAGCTGATTGGAGAGTCGTTCCCGTTCGAGCCGGGAGGACGCTATTTAGCAGCCTTCGACAACCACAACTCGGTGAACGGAATCCGGTCGTTTGCGCAATCTAGGGGGGCCGAAGTGGACTACACCCCCCTCACGCCACCCGACCTGCGACTGGATATGGAGCAGCTAGAGGCTCATCTCGATCGAATCGACACGAGAGTCGAGAGCCTTTTCGCCTTTCCGGCACAGTCAAACTTCACCGGCGTGAAGCACCCTCTCGAAGTGGTCGGTTTGGCACAGGAAAAGGGATGGCGTGTGTTGCTTGATGTGGCTGCCTTCCTTCCCACCAACCGCTTGGACCTGTCGGTTATAAAGCCCGATTTCGTGAGCATGTCGTTCTACAAGATGTTCGGCTATCCAACCGGCGTAGGGGCTTTGCTGATCAAGCGTTCAACCTATTCGGTTCTTCACCGCCCATGGTTCGCAGGAGGGACCGTCAACTTCTCTTCGGTCCAGGCCCGTGCACACATGCTCTCGGAGAACGAGGCCGCTTTCGAAGACGGAACGTTGAACTACCTCTCCATCCCCGCAGTGGAAATCGGCCTTCGTCATCTGGAATCAGTTGGCGTCGATCGCATCGGTGAGCGGGTTCGGTGCCTAACCGGATGGTTGCTCGATTCGCTGTTTTCGCTCCGCCACTCGAACGGTCGACCATTGGTTCGAATCTATGGTCCGGTCACGACGGAGTCAAGGGGTGGCACGATCACGTTCAACGTTTACGACTCTCAGGGGCACCTGATGGATTACCGCCGCATCGAGGAACTAGCGGGGGAGAGGGGCATATCGCTACGAACCGGCTGCTTTTGTAACCCGGGCGCGGGAGAGATCGCTGAGGGACTTACCGAAGAGGATATGAAAGCCGGCTACGAACTCCAGGATGATATCAACCTGCAGAGTTTCGTGAGGCTCCTTCAGGAGCGGGGGCAGAACAAGAGCGCTGGCGCAATCCGGGCCTCGCTGGGCATCGTGTCGAACTTCGCCGATGTGTGGCGTTTCTACGAGTTTGTCGCCGAGTTCCGAGATCAGAGCAAGTGGACGATCGGCGAGGTCACGTTCGACATCGCCTCGTGCCGAATTATCCGCGACGGCAGCTAGCCATCCGCATGATTGGCAGCCCTTGCTGATTGCGGGGCGAGACGTGCAACTGGACGCCCCGGCGTCCTTCGCGGCAATCGCATGGGTCTTGTGCCGAGAAACCGTCTCTTAACACTCCAATTGGGTGGGTTGCCATGGTGACCGTGTCAAAATCCGCACTGAGACACTCGTTCTCAAGGAACAAACATGAGCACAACAGTTCAGGGCGTTGATGCCCGCGCATATTTGGCCGGTTGGCTGCAAATGGTCACTGGTATGACGATCGCCGACATTAACGCGATCCCCGACGACAAGTGGACGGCGCCCCATGGCGGTTGCGCCCGCACGGCGAATGCCCTGCTTGCCGACACAGTTACGAACCTACTGTGGACGACCGCAACAGTCAAGGGTGAGGAATCCGATGCCTATAACGGCATGGACGCCCTCGCCGAGAAATTTGCCGACAAAGCGGCCGGAGTTGCCGCATTTGCTGAAGCCTCGGCTGGACTAGCTGCCGCCATCACGGCTGCCGATGACGAAGCATTGAACCGCACTGTCATGGCGCCCTGGCAAATGCCGGCTCCCGTCTTCACCTTGGCGACCATCTCGGTCAACCACGTCTGGTATCACGACGGCCAGTTCAACTACATCCAAGGGCTACTCGGCGACGGCGAAGTTCACTGGATGGCTTGAGCGCTTCGGCTAAGCGATTCGCCTAGCCGTTGCAGCACGCGGGCGTAGACGACTTGGCCTCGCTCGAAGTTGGCCACTCTCAGGAACTCGTTGGGGCTGTGGATGCACTCGTCGTCCAGGCCGAAGCCTAGCGGAATTGTGTGGGCCCCGAGTTCCTGAAGGAACATGTCCATGATCGGCAACGTCCCGCCGATTCGAACGAAGTAAGGCGGCTGACCGTACTCGTCTGCCAAGACTCCCGCTACCGCCGTGACCCCAGGGTGATCGGAGGACATTTGGTATGAGCGGGCCTTTCCGACCGAACGGGTTACCGTCACCCGCGCTCCCGTCGGCTTGTGCTTCGCAATATGAGATTCGAGGCAGTGCAGCAAGGCATCGGGATCTTGGTATCCGACCAAACGGCAAGTGATCTTGGCATGGGCCTTTGCCGGGATCACCGTCTTAACTCCATCCCCTTGGTATCCGCCCCATATGCCATTCACTTCGAGGGTCGGTCGTGCCCACGCCCGCTCATACGTCGTGTAACCCGGCTCGCCGACCAACGCGTCAACGCCAATCTGCTCTCGATAGGCCACGGAGTTGAATGGCACCTCCGCCATATTCGCCCTTTCGACATCTGAGATCGGCACGACCTGGTCGTAGAACCCTTCGATAAGGATCCGACCTTCGCAATCTCGCATTGAATTCAGCAACTGCACCAGAGCGTGAGCCGCATTGGGAATGGCCCCTCCGTAGAGCCCGGAATGCAGATCCATGGCGGCAGTTTCTACATCGATCTGAATCGCGCATAGTCCCTTCGTGGACATCCACAGTGCGGGCCGATCTTCGGTCCACTGCATGCTGTCGGGCGTCAGAACCAAGTCGCAAGCCAGGAGTTCGCGATGGCCAGCCACGAACGGACCCAGGTCGCGACTCCCGATCTCCTCCTGGCCCTCAAACAGGAATTTCAGGTTGATCGGCAGTTTGCCCTCAGCCGCCAGCACCGCTTCGGCGGCGAGAACGCTTAGCAGCAGGTTCCCTTTCATATCGCTGGCGCCGCGCGCATAGAGGCGTCCGTCGACGATAACGGGCTCGAAAGGCGGGCTGTTCCAGAGGTCGAGCGGGTCCGGCGGTTGGACGTCGAAGTGCCCGTAGATCAGCACCGTTGGCTTACCAGGCGCATGAATCCAATCCGCATAGACACAGGAATGAACGCCGGTTGGATGAATCGACACGTTCTCCATTCCGGCCCGTTTGAGGCGTTCGGCAACCCAAGACGCCGCCGTCATCACGTCCGCGACATTGGCTTCGCTCGTCGAAATGGAGGGAATCTTGAGCAATTCGATCAGCTCGGCAAGGCTGGATTCCCGGTTCGCCCGAAGAACGTCATGCCAGGCCTCAGATGCGTTCGTCTCATGCTTCATCGCACTATTTTGCGCGAAACGCGCTCCCTCCGCCTTGCCTAGGTAAATTGCGGACATGTTGGCGCTTGCTGCATTCATTCTTGCCGGGCAACAGAACCCGACGGGCCTGGCACTTCCCGGTACCGCGAAAGTCAAGGACGTCGTCACGCTCTCCATCCCCTCTCAGGTCCATCTTGCCGGGCTCCTCGGCGATCGGTACACCGCTAGCGAGCGGCATCGCCTCCCCTATGTCGACGAGGACGAGATGCTGAGCGGGTTCCGCCGTCGGCCAGGCAAACAGGCATGGATCGGCGAGCACGCCGGCAAGTGGTTGCACGCGGCATCGCTTACATATGAGGCTCACCACGATCCACAGCTTCGAGCCAAGATGGACCGCGTTGCTCACGGACTTATGCAGACCCAAGAGGACGATGGATACATGGGTACCTATCCTCCCGGCAAGCGGTTCAGCATGGCGGACGACTCCGATTGGGATGTCTGGGTGAGCAAATACTGCATGATCGGCCTGCTCAGCTATTACCAAGCGACCCACGAGGCTGCCGCCCTTCAAAGTGCGCGCCGAATCGCCGACCTCCTGATTCGCACGTTTGGGCCGGGCGGCCAGTTGTTCAGCCGAGCCGGCGAACATCAAGGTATGGCAGCCACAAGCGTTCTCGAGCCCACCGTACTCCTCTACCGGGCAACTGGAGACGCCAGGTACTTGCAATTCGCCCGTCGAATCGTCGAAGCGTTCAACGAGCCGGGCGGTTCGCACATCGAAAGGGACCTGCTGACAACGCACTCGGTTGCCAAAACGGCAAACGGGAAAGCCTACGAGATGCTTTCCAATCTAGTCGGTCTCGCCGAACTCTATCGAGCGACCGGCGAGCAGCGGTACCTCAAACCGGTTCAGATCGCGTGGAACGACATCGTCCAGAACCGCCTCTATATCACGGGTACCGGAAGTTCAATGGAGCACTGGACCGGGGATGGCCAGATGCCGAACGGAGAGGGCGCGGACGTCGGAGAAACGTGCGTCACCGTCACCTGGATCCAGCTCAACCTGGAATTGCAGCGGCTTACCGGCGAATCGAAGTACCTGGACCAGATCGAGCGGTCCGTCTACAACCACCTGTTCGCCGCCCAACGCGCAGACGGGGCCGCATGGTGTTACTACACTCCGCTTGACGGCGTCCGCCACCCAGGAAGCGAGACGACTTGCTGTCTTTCGAGCGGTCCGCGCGGGATCGCTTTGATGCCGGCTTTCGCCTATGCCTCCCGCACCGATGGCGTCGACGTCAACCTCTATGGCGCCTCGAGCTACAACGGCTCATTGGGGCTTCGCCAGACCAGCCGATACCCGTTTACTCCGGACGTCGACGTCTTCGTAACGAAGGGATCCTCGACGGCGGAGACCCTTCGATTCCGCATTCCGGCCTGGGCGCAGGGGGCAACCGTTAAAGTTAGCGGACGGTCCACAAAGTCGGTACAGCCAGGCGAGTATCTACCGGTGCGCCGGGTATGGAGAGCCGGCGATCGGGTCAGGCTTCACTTCCCAATGCCGGTCGAAATCGTTAAGGGCTCGGGCAGCAATCAAGGCTACTGCGCGGTAATGGCCGGTCCGCTCGTCTTTGCTGCCGACAACTCCCTAATGTCAGGCAATTCGACCAAGTTACGGTTCGGAATCGGTCGAGGCGTTCCAAAACGAACCGGCGAATCGCGCATTGTCGTTGACGGACTGATTGCTCGCCAAGGCGGAGTCCTTGCTTCGCAGAAACTGCCGCTCGAGCCATTCTTCCAAGCCGGCGCCAACAACTCCCGATATACGGTCTGGCTTCCCACGAAGAGCGCGCTCAAATCGCCGAAGTCGCTCGTGTTCGGCGCCGACGAGTCGTCGTCCCGGATCGGCAACGTTCAAGGCTCGTTCGCCGACGGCGATCCTTTCACCTATTCGGTGACGTTCACCGGCAAGAGCGCCGACAGGGATTGGTATGCCGTCGACCTTGCGAGCCCAATCGTAGCGGGCCGAATCGTCTTCAGACATGGCGAGACCTTTCACGACGGGGGATGGTTCGACACTTCGTCCGGAAAACCGGAGGTTCAGGTGAAGCGAGCCAAGGGGGGCACATGGGAGACGATAGGCGCATTGAGCAGCTACCCACAAACCGATGGGTCGCACGATCCTGGCTTCAATCGGGGCCAAGCCTTCGAGTTCCGGTGTGCACCGACGAAGGTCTACGGCGTGCGCATTGTGGGCAGGCCCAGCCACGGCGACAACCCGGCCCAAGCCTTCAGCAGTTGCGCTGAGATCGAGGCCTATCGCAACTAGGTCTTGGTCTACCACCGTCCAAAGTAACTCGGCTTTAGCGCGGCGGACGCAGCGTGTATTCGGTGCTGTCCGCGCCCCTCCGCGATTCATCCCCAGCGCACTATGGTCTAGGATAAACTCGCCCCATCGTGGAACTCCCAATGGATCCAATCCGCATAGCCACCTTCGCTGGAATTCTCATGGCAACCAACATCACCACGTCGGCTCTCGCCGCGCAGCCGGCCGACGACGGCGTGTACGGCGCGCTTCAAGCAAGCAAGGAGTGGACTCCGCCCTCCGATCCGGCCGTACTCCAAAAACTGATGAAGTGGCAGGACCAGAAGTTGGGCATCCTCATCCACTGGGGCACCTACAGCCAGTGGGGCATCGTGGAATCATGGAGCCTCGTAACCACCCGATACAGCTGGAATAACCGCCCCAAGCAGTACGCCAGCCTCGACGACAGCAGCTATCGCAAGATTTACGAGCAACTTCCCACCACCTTCAACCCCACCCGGTTCGACGCGGACAAGTGGGCGACCGCCTTCCACGACGCCGGCGTCAAGTACGTTTTCTCGATGACGAAGCACCATGACGGCTTCTGTATGTGGGATACAAAGCAGACCGACTACAAGATCACGGCCGACAATTGCCCCTTCCATTCGGATCCGCGCGCCGATACCGTGAAGGTGATGAGTGACGCGTTCCGGAAGCACGGCCTCAGCTCCGGGCTCTATTTTTCAAAAGCGGACTGGCACAGCCCCTACTACTGGCTTCCCGAACTCGGACCGGGAAGCGGCCAGGGGCCCAATTACGACACGACCCAGCACCCCGAAGAGTGGAAGAAGTTCAAGGACTACACTTGGAAACAAATCGCCGAGTTGATGCAGGGATACGGGCGGCAAGACATCCTATGGCTCGACGGGGGCGCGGTGCGCCCCCCCGACGCGGACATCGACATGAACGGTATGGCGGCGATGGCGCGCAAGTACCAGCCTGGGCTCATCGTCGTGGACCGAACTGTGTCCGGAGTGAACGAAAACTACGTCACACCGGAGGGCCAGATCCCCGACCACTATCTTCCCTACCCTTGGGAGACCTGCATGACCATGGGCACGTCTTGGCCCTGGAAGCCAAACGATAACTTCAAGAGCGTCGGCACCCTTGTGCGAAACCTCTGCCGAATCGTCGCCCGGGGAGGCAATTATCTGATCGGCATCGGGCCGGACTCGCACGGCGAGTTCGATCCAAACGTGTACGACCGTCTCAAAGGTATCGGATCTTGGCTCAAAATAAACGGCGAAGCCATCTACTCCACCCGGCCCGTTCACCCGTACGAACAGGCCAACTGTGTGTTCACTCGCAAGAAGGACGGCACCGTCTTTGCCATCGTGCTGGCCGCGGACGACTCGGCCCCGCTTCCGGAGTCGATCGTCCTTCCGGCCGATTTGGCTTCGCGGGTCTCGCGAGCCAAACTTCTGGGATACGGACGGCTCAACGTCGATTCATCGGGTTCCATCGCCATTCCTGATGCGATGCGAGCCAAGTCTTTCGGAGGGCAAGCCTGGGCGATTAGGCTGTCGTTGAGGAAGTAGGGCGAGCCATTCGAGGAGATTACGGGGACGAAATCAGGGCCGGCAGTGTTAATCTCAAGCAATGATTGAGCCCAAGACGATTTTGGTGACGGGAGGGGCCGGGTTTATCGGCAGCAGCTTCCTCAACCTAATGGTGCCGCGCTTCCCTGACGTCCAGTTCGTCAACCTCGACGCATTGACCTACGCCGGGAATCTCGCGAGCCTTGAGCCGATTCGAGGGAGTCGAAACTACAAGTTTGAGCACGGCGACATCCGGGACCGGGACGTCGTGCGTCGAGTATGGGAAGCGCACCGGCCGGATACGGTAGTTCATTTTGCCGCTGAGAGCCACGTCGACCGGAGCATCTCCGGTCCGACCGATTTCATCGAGACGAATGTGTTGGGCACGCTGAACCTGCTAGAGGCGTTTCGCGCCGAATTGGGCGGCGCCGAGAGCCGTCGTTTCCACCATATCAGCACCGACGAGGTCTATGGCGCCCTGGGCGACGATGGGCTCTTCACGGAGGAGACCCGGTACGACCCAAGCAGCCCCTATTCCGCTTCTAAGGCGGCGAGCGACCACATCGTCCGCGCCTACCACCGCACTTATGGTCTGCCGGTCACGATTACGAATTGCTCCAACAACTATGGACCACGGCAGTTTCCGGAGAAGCTCATCCCGTTGATGATTCTCAATGCGACGGAAGCGAAACCGCTGCCGATTTACGGCAGCGGGCACCAGGTACGGGACTGGCTCTACGTGGACGATCACTGCGAGGCGATTTGGGCGGTTCTGATCGGCGGCCAGTCCGGCGAAACGTATAACGTCGGCGGCAACGCGGAGATGACCAATCTCGACGTAGTCAACCGGATCTTGGTAGAGGTGGCCAACGCGACCGGCAAGCGAGCCGAGGACATGACTGCCCTTATCCAGCACGTGAAGGATCGGCCGGGACACGATTTCCGCTACGCGATCGACGCGTCGAAGATCCGCGATGAACTGGGATGGCAGCCGTCCGAGACTTTCAAGTCCGGCCTCCGGCAGACGGTTCGTTGGTATCTTTCCAACAGAAATTGGATCGAGCAGGTGCGCTCCGGCGAATATCGACTCTGGATCGAGCAGAATTACACCCAGCGCTAGGCGCAGCCAGGAACGAAGACGTTGACGACGAAAGGCATCATCTTGGCCGGCGGAACGGGCAGCCGCCTGTGGCCGGTCACCCGGGCGGTGAGCAAACAGCTTCTGCCGATCTACAACAAGCCGATGATCTACTACCCGTTGGGCATATTAATGATGTCCGGCATTCGGGAGATCGTCGTCATCAACACGCCCCACGAACAGGAAACGTTCAAACGGCTTCTGGGAGACGGCAAGGATTGGGGACTCTCCATCGAATATGTCGCTCAGCCGAGCCCCGACGGACTTGCCCAGGCGTTCATCCTCGCCGAGTCTTTCATCGCCGGTGATCCATGCGCCCTCGTACTCGGCGACAATATTTTCTACGGCCAGGGCATGCAGGCTCAACTTCGCGATGCGGCGAGCCGAGAGACCGGCGCAACCGTGTTCGCCTATTGGGTGAAGGACCCGGAACGATACGGCGTGGTGGAGTGCGATGCGGACGGGAAAGCGGTGAGCATCGTCGAGAAGCCGAAGGAGCCCAAGTCGAACCTGGCGGTGACCGGTCTCTACTTCTATGACTCGAACGTGGTGGAGATCGCCAAGCACGTGAAGCCCTCGTGGCGCGGCGAGTTGGAGATCACCTCGGTCAACGCGGAGTATCTCGATCGCGGCGCGCTGACGGTCGAGCGACTGGGACGCGGCGCTGCTTGGCTCGATACCGGGACCTACGAGGCGCTCATTCAGGCGACCAATTTCGTCGAGGCTGTCGAGCAGCGGCAGGGTCTGAAGATCTGCTGTCCGGAGGAGATCTCGTTCCGGAACGGCTGGATCGACGCCGAGCAGCTTTTGCGCCTTGCCGAACCGCTCAAGAAGAACGAATACGGCGAGTACTTGGTGAGCATTGCCCATTCAGGAGGGCCTTTGTGACGGTTGAGCCAACCGAACTGCCTGAAGTGCTGCTGATCGAGCCCAGGGTCTTTGGCGACTCGCGGGGCTACTTCTTCGAGGCTTTCAACGCGCTTCGGTACCGCGAAGCAGGAATCGAGTGGCCTTTCGTGCAAGACAACGTGTCATTTTCCTCCGGCGGGGTGGTGAGGGGTTTGCATTATCAATGGCCATCCGCCCAGGACAAGCTGATCCAGGTACTCGACGGGGCGATTCTCGATGTCGCCGTCGACGTACGACTGGGTTCTCCGCGCTTCGGAAAGTGGATCGGCCGAGTTCTATCTTCCGAGAACCATCGCCAGTTGTTCATCCCGGTCGGCTTCGCCCACGGCTTCGCCGTCATCGGCGACCGTGCCCTCGTCTCCTACAAATGCTCCACCCCTTACGATCCAGCTAACGAAGTCACGGTCCTATGGAGCGACCCCGAAATCGGAGTCGAGTGGGGCATCGATAGCCCCACCGTCTCCGCCAAAGACCAAGCCGGCCTATCTTTGGCCGCCGTGCCACCGGATAGATTGCCCACACTTGACCCGTTGAAGAATCGTCACTAGGTCGGACACCTTCCCGAACCGGTCCACCAATCTGATTGCGCCAAGCCCAGTCCGCCCCTCTCCCCCCGCCCCACGCCCCGCCCGAGAGCGGTAATCTATAGCCCGTGCATCGCATCCTCTTCGTCTGTCTCGGCAACATCTGCCGAAGTCCTTTGGCGGAGGGAATTCTCCGAAGGCAAGCCAAAGAGGCAGGGATCGCCCTTGTCGTTGACTCGGCGGGAACCGGCGACTGGCACATCGGCCAGCTTCCCGACCGGCGCGCGGTTCGTGTCGGAATCGCTCACGGATGCCAGATGTCGATGACGGCACGCCAGGTCGGTTCAAGGGATTTCGAGGAATTCGACTTGATCCTCGGCATGGACCTTCGCAACGTCCAAGACCTATGCGCCTGGCCCGGCGCCAAGCCGGAGAAGGTCCGGCTCACCCGGTCTTTCGATGCGGATGCCACTACCCAAGAGGTCCCCGACCCGTACTACGGAGACACCCGCGACTTCGAAGCTGTTGCCGACATGCTGGAGACGGCGTGCCGGGGCGTCCTGGCTAGCCTAAGCCACCCGTAACCCTGGCTCCGGCCATTGCGCGGCCCCTTTTGCCCCTGCTGGCCGTTGCGTAAAGACCTTTGGCCGACGTGGCCTCCCCGGACCAGTTGGTTCATGCCTACACAGGGTTTGTCATTTCACGCAACAGCAGTAAGGAATGCGAAGGCGAGCATTGGCAGCCGGTATAACGAGACCCTATGGACGGAAAGCTGGCGGCGGTCTTTGGTTTGGCTCAGTTTTGTTTCCCATTCCTCGCCGACGCCGGAGCAATCCAACCATCGGTGGATTTGCCAATCGGCGAGGGTTTCGCCGGATGGGTTGCATCGGGCGATGCATTCAAGTCAGGCATCGTGTCCGGCAAGGACATCAACCGCCTCGGCATTCAAAACGCGGAAGAACCGGTAGCTACAAGCAAGGCAGATGGCGACGGCCCGAAGGGGACCCTAATGTCCCTGCCATTCCGCATTTCGCGCCGATTCATCGCCTTCCGCATCGGCGGGGGAGACTATCAGCACGAGACATGCTTGAACCTGCTTGTGCGTGGCAGAATAGTTCGTAGCGCGACCGGATGGCGGAGCGACCGGCTAACGCCCACAAGTTGGGACGTCGGCGAGTTTCGCGGTCAGTCGGCGCAAATTGAGATCGTCGACCATGTGAGCGGCGACTGGGGGCACATCGATGTGGATCGTATCGTTCAGACCGACAAACCGGAGCGGCTACCCGTGGTGACCGGGCCACTCTACCAGGAATCGCTGCGGCCACAGTTCCACGTCACCGCCCGCCAGTGGACCGTCAATAAGCTCAACCCGGCGCGGCGTGAGGAAGGGTGGATCAACGACCTGAACGGCCTTATCTACTACGACGGCGAATATCACATGTTTGCCCAGCGCTGGAACAAGGCCTGGCTGCACTTTGTCAGCAGGGACCTCGTCCACTGGACCGAACTTGAGCCTGCCTTCATCGAAGAGGAGTTGGAGAGCGGCTGTCAGTCCGGCACGTGCGTGATCGACTACGACAACACATCCGGTTTGGCGACCAGCAAAGATCATCCGGCAATGATCGCTTTTTGGTCGAAGGCGGACAATCGCAGCCAGTGCTTCTCCTACAGCCTGGATCATGGCCGAACCTGGAAGTTCTATGAGAAGAACCCGTTCATGATCTACCCGGAGCGCGACCCCAAGGTCTTCTGGTACGCGCCCGGCAAGCATTGGGTCATGGTCATGTACGGCGACGGCCAGTACCACATCTTCACGTCGCCCAACCTGCTCGACTGGACCGACGCCAAGAACCCGATCCCGAATAGCTACGAGTGTCCTGACTTCTTTGAGATGCTTATCGACGGCGACGCGAGCCGTAAGAAGTGGGTGCTGATCCAGGGCAACGGCAAGTACTCGATCGGCACGTTCGACGGGTTCAAGTTCACCGAGGAGAGCGAGCGCTTCCCGTGCGACATCGGCCCGCAGTTTTACGCCACTCAATCCTGGGCAAACGTGGAAACCGGCGACGGGCGACGGGTTCAAGCCGCCTGGCTGGCCGAATCCAACTTCCCGGACATGCCGTTCAGCCAGCAGATCAGCTTCCCTTGCGAACTGACGTTGCGGACGACGACAGCGGGTCTGCGCGTGTACCGCGAACCGGTCAAGGAGATTGCCACGCTTCACCGGGATAAGGAGACGTGGGGCGAGAAGACGTTACAACCGGGCGAGACGCTTCCGCTGGAGCCGTCCGGCCGCATGTACCACATCCAAGCCGAGGTCGAGGTTCCGATTGGGTCGAAGCTTGTCTTCGACATCCGGGGCGAGTCGGTGGTCTTGACTTCGTCGGGCGTTGAATCGGGCCCGGCCCATGGGCAGGTGCAGGACAAGGTGTCCTATGTAGAGATCCTGGTCGACCGGACGTCGATCGAGACGTTCGTGAACCACGGCGAAGTCTCGTCCACGCGGTTCGTGCTTCCCCACCAAAACGGCATCTCGATCCGAGCCGAAGGCGGTCCCGCGACCGTGAAATCCGTAACCGTCTACCCCCTCCAGTCGGCCTGGAAAGACGGGGTTTCCGACTAGAACGTGCCAACCCCAGGCCCATTTGGGTATCTTTAGTTTCGTCTCTTGGGGATGTAGCTCAGCTGGGAGAGCGTCCCGATCGGATCGGGAAGGTCGTGGGTTCGGATCTTCCTTGGAAATGAACAGAACTCGCATAAACTTGGGGATGTAGCTCAGCTGGGAGAGCGCTGCAATCGCACTGCAGAGGTCGTGGGTTCGAATCCCATCATCTCCACCAACTATCAATGCACAGGATTACCTCGAAGGGGAGAGCGTCCCGATAGCCATCGGGAAGGTCGTCGGTTCGAATCCCATCATCACCACCAAGGCTCAGCCCACACGATCTCGGGGCTCGTGTTCGGGCCACCCATTTTTCGACTCTACGCCCATCCTTCTCAGCAGTTTTGAGCCAAAGTACGATCTCGTCGTTAAGTGCGGCGTGCGCGCGCCCGGCGGGCGCCCAGCCTCGTAGCTGCCTCACGCGTTGGCCCGGATGAGCGAGGCGTACATCAAGGGGTTCCTTAGGGCTAATATAGGATATCGGTTCAGGGGGTGAAGGTGATGACGAAGCTACCGGAAAATGTGAAGGAGATTCTGGGAAAGGGCCACACCGTGTGGGTGGCTACGATTGGCGCGGATGGCTGGCCGAACGTGGCGGCGAAGGGCAGCGGTGGGTTGATCGACGACGAGCATATCTACTTCGCCGACCTCTTCTCCAGGAAGACGCGAGAGAACCTGCGGCATAGCCCCAAGGTCGCACTCGGCGTTCACAGCGCCGACCCGAAGCTGGCGGTGCAGGTGAAGGGGATCGCGAAGCTGGTGGACTCGGGTGAGCTATTCGACAAGGTACAGGCGCGGATCAGCAGCCTGAGCATGGGGCTTCCGCCGGTCCAATACGTGGTTGAGATCGAGGTCCACTCTGTTTGGGACATGAGCGGTGGCCCAAATGCGGGCGAGCAGATCGCTTAGCGTCCGCCACGAGCGATACGCTCACAGACCGAGCTAGGACGGACCAGAAGAACGTGTCGTAAACGGTTCGTTGAACCAAGCCTGTAGTCGAAGGCGAGCGTTTCCTCTACTATTTCAGCGAACCTGAAGCGCTATAGTGGCGCTTATATCGCACTTCAGGGCTCGTGGGGTCGAATCCCATCATCTCCACCCAACCTCTCAATCTGAGCGATATGGCGGAGCCCAGATTCCTCACATGTAGCGCCGTCCCGATCGCAGCGTGAAGCATGTGGATTCGAACTCCATCGTCTCCACCGGCTGCGGTTCCTACTCGACATTAACTGTCCCGAAACGCATTCCAGGTGCTCGTCGACATCCGGCGAGATGCGAGACCCAGACGTGCAATATCCTCAGTAATTCGGGGGCTGGTTTGAACTCTGCTGGTGGACGGAATGCGGCCAACTCCAATTGGAATCCGATCGCCGGCGGGCCATTCAAGTGCCTGATTTGGCGGGACAAGATCTTCACAGTCACCGAGGAAGAGTCCGGCGTCGTCCAGCAGGTCTCCCGATATAAATGTGCGTTGCCGCTCGGCACGCCCGTTACCACCAAGAATCGCGTTGCTCTAGTCGGTGGTCCGGTTTATGAAATCCAGGGCGTGGACGACTCAAACGCAAACGCGGTTCAGATCATTCTCGACTGCAAGTTGGTGCATTAAATGACAGGTATCAAAGCTCTAAAGAATTTCGGCCACCAAGGCAAGGCGATACCTGCCGGCACAACGCTGGAAGTAGATCCTGACACTTTCGGCGGGACCTATGAGGACTTCATCAAGGCGGGAGTCTTCGAGGAAGTCAGTGGAGGGAATCTTGCGGTTGAACCTGCGCCGAGTCCAGCGCCAGAGCCACAGCCTGCAAAGCCGAAGGCCCCACGCGAGACGGTGGTGATCAAGGGCGAGGGCGGTTCGGTCGAGACGATCCACCCTGGGTCTGAAGTCAGGGCACCATCGTAGTTTGGCGGAGGTAATCTGAAGAGAGATCTCCTGCAATTGAATTGAATAAGTTGCGCATCAAGCCAGTCTAGCAAATCCACGGACTTGGCGAGCCTTCGAATACCATGGAGACGCAACAAATCGCGGAAAGCCCGTGATAATATGGCTGAGGCCCAAAGGGCGCAGGCAGTTCGAATGAGACAGAAGGCTACTACAATTGGATTCGTATGGTTGATTGTTGTTATGCAAAGCGGTTGCTCATCGTCGGATGAATCGACGGTGAGTGCTCCAAATCCGCCATCTGCGACCAACCGTGCTAGGCCTGTCGATATTGTTCAATTACCCACCTTGAAGGAAGGTGGGACTGCGTATGTGCGAGTAAAGCGTTTAACGTACGCAAGCGAAGACAAACAGTACACAACGTCAGGAAATGGCAGAGCAGTTTTGTCATTCGGAGATGAGGTCAAGCTTCTCAAGAAGCTGGATGGTCCCCCAGTCAAATGGCTTGTCTCAAAGGGCAAGGAAGGAGTGGCTGTTCCGGGGTTCTTGCTTACGGCAAGCAAGCCAGAAATCGATTTCCTTCGCCAGCAGCAGAGGATTCCGACCGGGATGACACTAGTTTACGGGGGTCTTTCTTCCGCTGAACTCGCTCGACTGAAGAAGGCAGAGGAGGGCAGCGGGACATACTCGCTAACGTTGAGCGCCAACGTTAAGGTTTGGGGTAATAAAGTCGACAGTTTTTCGGGGCTCGGCACCGTCCAGGGGTTTTCATGGGGGATGAATCTGTTTGGGTACCCCAAAGGGGCGAGTCCTTTCTCAATAAAGGGCAATGCAGTCAAATTCGAGGAATCTACGATTCCACTTTTTGGCACAGCAGTTTACGGTCCCCCTATATTTGGCAATGGAGGCAAGGCAATTGAACTCAGTTCATCTTGCTTATACTATTGTGTTTCCGCCGGCCCCCCACCGATCTTCGAGAAGATTGATCTGAAGCAGTTCGAACCCTAATTCATTGTTAGATCCTGAATTCAAGCCGCCGCATTAGAGTGGTGCGTGATCCTGACGCACGGCTTAACTCCGAGATCGACAATTGGATGGCGACCGACTTGTTGGGGAGGGGGAGACTGGCTCAGTTCATCCTTTCGGCCAGACGAACAATGGATGATGGTCTATATCGTGGGCTCCACTGATCACTTAAAGGCAAGAAGGGTCCTTATTTTCTTGATTTGGCTATCTCGGAGGCGAAGTGCTCCTCTTGAATCCAGGAGTATCCTACCAAATTGTTTTGTTTCCAACTCGTCAGTAACGTTGGCCCCATCTAGTTCTATTTCGTACGGTTTACCGTTGACGTCTTTGCATGTTAAGTGAGGTTGCTCGAACGTCGTGATTCCGGAATTCGTTTGCACTGAGCCGGCACTTGAGAATCTGAAATCTAGTTTATCGTCAGGCACTAACAGACGAAAAGCTTCTGACCTCCCTCCGGCGTTCTTTATTGCGGATATGACTTCTGGTGAATCCGCCAATGTCAATGCTGTTTCACCGTGGGTGTTCTGTGCATTCACTTTCGCTCCTGCGGCGATCAGTACTCTTACAATTTCCGCATTTCCCGTCCCGTGCCCATGAACGCTCTGAAAGGCTGAATCAATGCCACTAAATATTCCCGTGGCCTCCATCAAAGGTGTCAGACCCAATCTGTCCTCCATGTTGACGTCAGGCCTACGCAGCGCAGGGGACATAGAGACCATCGCTGTCGCCAAGAATGCGCCAACGCTGTCATAGCTAGCCGGATCCTTGCCCCATTCAAACGATGGGGGCGCCAGGAGCGATTTGACGTGATCGACGTCTCCAGTGGAGGCATAAACCATGAGGGCATCGTTTGCTCTAGAGCGCGAAGCTGACGATTGCCGTTTGTATTCCGATATGAAATCGGGAGGGACCGCTGCGGCGCCCAGCACGGTGACGCTGGACAAAGCTATCATTGCGAGACCAGAGCCGCGGCTTTTGCTCCTCGTGAGATTGAACAGGCCCCAAGGCAATCCCACTACAGGCAATAAAACTGCTACACCAATATGATACCATCGAGTACTTTGCCTTTTCATTTTGCTTGGCTTGCGTTCTGCGGTGTCGTCTGCGTTCATGCTCGTTTGTTACTTCGGCATCCCTTCAACAAGGGGGAATTTGAGTATACTTCGGACAATGACTGCAAGAGGTTCAATGCTGTCTATCCGATTTGAATTGGGTGCTGGCTGCCCACCAATCGAAGAATCCTACTTGCAGGGGAATAGCGAGTGATGATTTTCCTCCACCTCCCCTTAGTGACGCGCTTCAGACGAGTTTTGGCTTGTGGTTTTGCTGTCATTGCCGTCATATCCTGTGGCCCAAGAGAGGGCGGGAATCAGGAAAGCACTGCTAAAACGTCACCGCAAACTGCTTTGGCCGCTGCCGCAGACGAGAAATTCGAGCACGTGGATTCGGAAGCCTTGGGCATCAATATTACGTGGGAGATAAGCAATCTGAATGAAGGCTACTTGCTGCGAGGCGGCAAGATGACACAAACCTACAGTGACGCTTCCAAGGCTCAGGGAACTATTACCTCATTTAAGGTACACAACACGACAATAAAGCTGCTCAGCAATAAGGCCGTGTCCGATGGCAAAAGATTGGTGATCCAAACGAAAGATTATGGGAAAGTCCTGTTTAAGCCTGGTGGCCCCATGGTTCCGGATGACGTTTGGCTGAAACCGACGCAGCGAAAGCTGTTCGAGCAGATCAGATAGGAGAGGGTGTTCCTGTTGACGGGGCGCTTACCGCGCAGTGATACGTCGCAGGCTCACGCGGGGAAATCGGGCGTTTCGGATTGTCACACCAGTGAATTCCTATTCAGCGATACCAGTGAAGATCCTAGAGGCGCCGTTGTCGCGAATTGCAACTGGTTTGACTTTTTTGGTTGAACTGTACTGTATTTCAATAGGCGTGGAAGCGACGTCCCATGAGTCTTGGAGTCGAATAAGCGTGACTAGTCCGATGTTGCAAGCGTCCTCGTCTCTTCGCATCAATAAGCTCGACGAGTTCGAGCAGGTCATCGTGGAACAGGCGCGGTTGGCGTGCGTTGCTGGGGCTGAGGCGACGGTGGAGGACGCTCGGGAGCAGATTGCGGAGCAGGCTGGTTCTGGGCGGAAATATCCTCGGCTGCCGAACCGGTCTTCGGCGCCGGGTGAGGCGCCGGTCAATCAGTTTGAGGTGCTTCACGATTCGATCCACGTGAATCTGGAGCCCGAGATTATTGGTATTGGGGCTGAGGCGGCGGTGGGTGCGGAGTACGGGGTTTACCTGGAGCTCGGCACTTCGAAGATGGCACCTCGGCCGTTTCTTGGGCCAGCTTCGGTTGTTGGTGAGGAAACGGTTCAGCAACACGTTGCGGCTATACCGGCCGAGTTGGATCGGATTTGAGCTATGGCAGCAGGCCAACCGTATCTCGTGACCGACGCCGATCGGTGGCTTTTTGGCGTGTTGTCGGTCGACGCCTTGCTTCGGGAATATGCGCCGGGTGGGTTTTGGGCGAACGATCCGGACCAGGTGGTCAACAAGTCTTGGAAAGGGACGCTCACGTATGCGTTCGGCGACATGGCGAATGGCCCTGACGAGCAGCCTTACCATTCGCTGATCAATGGCAACGTTGGGAACAGCCCGACGACTTCTCCGGCAGCTTGGCAACTCTGCTTCCCTTGCGTGCGATGGTGGATGCAAGCGCCGGGCAGAGACGTCAAGCGTCAAGACGGCCGGGCAGGGCGAGCAGAATCGCAGCCGACTTTCGTGGTGTGCATACTCGATCGGCAGCATGGCGGTTCCATCGATAAGGTCGGCGGCTCAAACGGACACCTCGAAGACGGATCGCTCAGGCTCGTGAGTTTGCTCGACGCCCGCAATGAAGTCGTCACCTTGGCGGACGGCCGCACCTTTCAGTTTGCCGCCTTTCAGCAATTCGCCTACCAGATGATCGAGCCCGCCCACGGCGGTTTCAACGTCATGGTTGGCCACCAATACCAGTTTCGAGTCCAATAGCGGATTGGATCGCTTTAGGAGAAGCAACACATGGGAGCACCCCTACTTAGTCTAGTCAAGCCACAATTCGGCATCGAGAGCGGGGGATTCGGCGTGAATGCCGCAGCGACCCGGCTCCTGATCAACATCGAGACGTTCGACCCTGCGCCCGAACAGACCAAGTCGGCGACCGGAACTCAGGGTCTGAAGTACCTCATTCGCAGCAACACGGTCAAGGAGACGTCAAAGGCGTCCGTTAAGGGGATCCTCGACTACATCGACGTTGGATATGTCCTCTCGGGCGTCGAGGGTCTGCCGACAGAGGGCGCCTATTCCCCGGGGGGCGAACCGGTTACGGGCGTCTACCAGCACGTGTGGGAGTCATCGGCTTACAACGCTGATACGGCCCAGACGTACACGGTCGAATTCCCAGGATCGGTGGGCGACCGCGTGCAAAAGGTCAACGGGCTTCTGTTCACGGGATACAAGATCGGGACCGAGCGCGACAAGCCGCTTACATTCGAAGCCTCCGCCATCGCCAAGGCGATCCAAGACGCTGATTCTGGCGGTGACCCGATTGTGGCGAGCACCGGACAGAACGACGTTCAGACGCTTACCCTCACCGACGCGACGGGCGGGACTTTCATCGTCGTTGCCGATAATCAGCAGACGGCACCGATCGCCTATGGCGCTACTGCGGCGACCTTTCAGTCGGCTTTTCGTGCCTTGGGCGGAGGGCATGCGACGGCTCTAGTTAGCGGCGGGGCAGGCGGGCCTTACGCTGTCACGGATGAGAATGGAATTGCCGTTCAGGAGTACTCGGTTTTAACTGCGGGCTTGAACGGAGGCGCTTCGGCGGCTTGGGTGCATACGACGGTCGGGGGCATGAAGATGAACCCGTCGTTTGAGGTCATGCCGGGAGACATCTCGATCGGATGGGCCGCTTCAATGGCCGGCTTGGACAATTCGCCTACGACACCGGTGAATCAGTACAAGACGGATCTGCAGGTTGGAGATCGCTGGGAGTTTGTTTGGCGGCAGAATCCAACCGACGTTGGGCCGGGCGGGATTTCGGAGAAAAAGGCTGCCGACCAGAAGCACATGCAGTCGATGATGCTGGCGTATACGGCGGAAGTTGCCGGCTTTATCGCGGGGTCTCGGTTGGTGGGGAACGGGCTCTACTTCCGGATCTTGTTCACGGGTCCTGAGATTGGAATTACCGGCGTGAATCGATCGCTCGCGTTCGACTACTTCTGCTCAGTGGAGTGGAAGACGGCCAATGGCGAGGGACAAGGCAACATTCGCACTTGCGAGTTTGATCTGGAAAATCTATTCGACGTGAACGGCATCTTCTGCCGGCGCATTACCGCGATCAACGAGTTGGAGTCGTACTCGGCGGCCTGAGGTTAGAATTCACGATGTTATAGGTAAATTTTGCTCAATGGGTGCTGCATGGATGTCGCGTCGTGCCGTCATTTCGACATTGAGCGAAATCGTTGGATATAAATCTGGACTCGCACTAAACCGAGCACAGATTCTTGGCCATCTTGCACGACAAGGAAATCGATTTTATGGCCGCGACGATGATGGTCTTCGAATTCGATCTGAGGAATTCGAAGAGATGGTGTCGCAGTTGCTGTATCGGGTTGGCGTTGTTGATAGTCCCGTGAATATGCCTCCCGGGATTGCCCTTTTCCATCAATACAAAAAAGATGCTAAGGCTTTAGACCTGTCGAATAAGGTTCAGCAACTTTTCATGGACATGTTCGATCAACTGATGCAGTCGGC
Organism: Fimbriimonas sp.; assembly: GCA_031292555.1. Taxonomy (GTDB): domain Bacteria; phylum Armatimonadota; class Fimbriimonadia; order Fimbriimonadales; family Fimbriimonadaceae; genus Fimbriimonas. Next base: position 10,877 of record JARLGV010000035.1, on the reverse strand, counting down.
GGAACAGTCAGGGACTAAGAGGATCGACCCTGAACCATATTTGGATGAGGCAATGCGACTATATGGCCCCGCAGGTTGCCTCATGTCCATTGAATTCATCAAGTTGCTCGCAGAGTCCCAAGAGCACAGTCCGTGGGGAAAGATTCGCCAGGTGGATTGGAAAGACACGCGCGAGCTTGATGACCTCTTCAAAAGTGAACATCTTGCGACGCAATATGGTGAGTTCTTCGATCAAAGGTTTGTCACCTATCTCGAACGGAATTTCAACGATATCGACCAAGTCCACTGGAGGCAATTCGAGGGCTTAACTGCTGAATTTTTCGATCGACTCGGGTTTCACGTCGAGGTCGGTCCGGGACGAAAAGACGGTGGGGTCGATATTCGAATATGGCCAACCACGGGCCAACAAGACAAACCTCCAACAGTTCTGATCCAATGCAAGCGGCAGAAGGCGACAGTTGAACAGGTCGTCGTCAAGGCGCTTTACGCGGACGTCTCGCATGAAAGCGCAAGCGCGGGCCTGATTGTTACAACGAGCAGACTAGCAAAAGGGGCAGTTGCTGTAAACTCCGCTCGCTCATACCCCATTGGCGAAGCCAACCGAAAAACGCTAAAGGTTTGGGTCGAGGCAATGCGAACACCCGGCTCCGGAGTATTCCTCGGGGAATAGACAATCCGAAGTATCGGCATTTGGGGTTACGTCTTCTTTTGACTATCATACAGCTTTGCTCTCATCGCCATTTCGTACGCGACGTCGAAATGAGGAGCTAATGGACGCCCCATTGCGATGTGCTCGTTCTGAATATCAACGCGCTCGTGGTCGACAAGATGGCCCGTGTAAAAGAGCCATCCGAATAAGTGGCAAGTCGTCTGAGATCTCGGCACTCCAAGCATGTCCGAGGCAAGTTCTCGCGCACCACCATCATCCGACATTGCAGCCTGATTCGTCGTTTTCGCAAACAGAACTGTCGTTATCTCGCCTCGTCCTAACTGCTTTCGAGTTTCTAGCACTTCCACCTCCAATAGGTCTTCGAGAGAGATCGAATGGATTGATATTTGAGCGGTCGAGATAGCCGCTTTTAGCCTTCGCTGCAGCTCTATCTGCTGTTTATCTGGGTTAGATCTCGTCTTAATAAGACATTCAAACCGCACGTATTCAGTGATGCAGAATTTACATCTTGCATTCTTCGCGGCCCGGTTGAGGGTTCCCGAAGAAAGCAGATTCCAAACGGCACAAGTGTCGGTAACGTTGAGCAGGAGGAATGAAGTTACATCAATCGCGATGTCGCACCACCTCACCAAAACTACGCATTACTTGTATTGTTTCATCCAGGTCCATTAGAAGCACTTCGGACAAACGCAGAAGCGAAATCTTATCTTCGCGGTAGGCATCCAAACATAGTCGAAGATACGGGTAGGACAACCCTCGTTCAAGCAGGGCTTGCCTACGTGCTCGACCAGCGTCGGTGAGATCCGGCCCGAGTTCCGGATCATCCTTGGTTGATCGAGCGAGTTTGATATCGGAAAAGCGTTGAGTTGCCTCATTGTTGGCCCCGTTGAACGCCTCAAACGCGATTAGGAGAGTCTTTGCATTGACCCTTAGCTTGTGGCATATCGCTATAAACGAGTCACGGGACATTGAATCTAAAGAAAGCTCGGAAATTGCTGCGGGAGCTACTAGGAATGCACCGGCGAACGCATCTGCTCTAACTTCACGAAGGGCGCTGTGGTCTGAGTTGAGGGTCACCAGTGGGTCAGTCTCAGATGCATCCAAGATCGCATGTGCTGCTTCATGGGCAACAGTAAACCGCTGCCGATACTCGTCTTCATGGTAATTCACAAGGATGCATGGTCCTGCTACTGGATGCTTCATGAAAATGCCAGATACCTCCGACGTTGACAGGCGACGTCGGAATATATGAATGCCTAGGCTCCTAAAAAGCTGAAAGACATTGACTGGTACTTGTTTGCCTGCCTGGTCAAGAGCGGCACGGATTTGCTTTGCGGCAGTCCAGCCGTGGGCTTTGAAGTACGTTCCCGATATGTCGACAGAAGGCAACTGCCTTTTACGTCGGCCAAGTTCATTCTGGAGATATTCTTCCGTCTCGCAAAAAAACAGAACCTCTTGGATCGCCCATCGGTCTTCGCGGCTGAGATAGTTGCCATATCTTCTATATAGGGATTCCGTCTGTTCAAGCGGCGACTGCACGTCATTCGATAAGAAGTACTTGTAGTCTTGGTTGAACAATTCGGCAAGAATTAAAAGCTGGTCTCCGGACGGCGCCGAAGTTCCAGACTCAATGCCCTTGATAATGTCGGCACTGATGCCGGTTCTTTCCTCAACTTCATCCTCGGACAACACCATTTGCACGCGAAACCGCTGGATTTTGCTTCCTAGTTGCGCAAGGTTTGTCATCGCACTCCTATGATAACTGACTACAAGGTCGGGAGCCACTTGATTAGGTAGAAGCGCAGCAATTGGCACTACGCCTCGAATCAGTTTAGGTCCGACAGGCTGGGCCGACTAATCGCAACGACCGTTCTACTGAGCCTCATCGATCTCTGCAAGACCAAACCCCGAACTCTGGTCAGCACCATTTTCACTTATGGCTAATTACAATCTTATCATTCCGCTTGCGGTACGCGAGCTTGAAATTCGGATCTTTGGGACGCCCATTAAGATCACTGAAAAGCTTTACAAGGACCCGGCACCAATTCAACAGGCGCGGGCCAAGTTGTTTGAGGGCAAGTCGGCGATTGACGATTTGATCTCGCGGCGGAAGAACAAGGAGGCGGAGCCACTCAGCGAAGACGACGAGATTCTGGCGATGCAGAACCTTGCCAACCAGCTTGAGATCGCCATTGCCAGCGACGAGCGGATGCAGGTCTGCGAACGGTTCTCGCAATCGATCATCGAGACCGACTTGGTCGACGACGACGGCGCCCCGATGCCGCTTTCAGCCCAACCTCTCTACGATTCGAAGGTCCCTACGGAGATGCTGGAGAGCATCTTGGACGAGGTGGCAAAGGTGCCCCTGGTCCCAAAAGCGAAGTAAGGGATCTCGAGGAGTGGCTCTTCATTTGGTACAAAGGCGGAGTTCCTCCAAATGAGCCCGGCGTTGCCGCCTGCCCATGGTGGGCCGCCGTCTTTGCGAATCTTCAAGATTCCGAAGGGCGCCTTCAAGACTCTTTGAGAAACGTCCCTTGGCTTTGGGGTGTCGACGAATATCCAGGCCTCGGAGCAGTGGTGTTCGCCTGCTTCTCCGCCTACAGTGAAGCCAATTCCAAGGCGCTGAGGCGCGCCTTTCCGGCTCCTTGATCAATGCCTTCCCTCACTTTAGAAGGTCTGGATACCTTCCTGCTCGAAGTTCCGCGATGACTTGCTCGGAATTCTTCCAACCGTCTCCCGATATTCGGGAGATTAGATCGGTCCAAACCATGTTGAAGGCTCTAACCGATTCACGGTGATCGTAGACGACTCCGGCAGGAAGCAGCGGCGCAATATCGTCGGTCAGGCTCCGCCTCAATTTGCCAACCATAACCATCTCTGCCTCCGCGCGACTGATCGGGCTATCTTGAAGCGCGAGATAGTGCTCGAACACCGCTATCAGCTTGTCGAGATCCATGTTCAGCTGCTTTAGCCCTTCTTGCATATCGAACAGGTCGCGATTCTTATGACGCTGTAAGAGGGCACGCAGCTTCGTGCCAAACAGTTCCTCCGCTTCGAACGACACTATGTTCGCCTTGCCGCTGAACCAAGGATTGTCGATCTGGAATGGATACTCTTTGAGCCCCAGTAGGCTCTCGTGCTCTCGGGTATTGAATTCCACCTTAAGCTTTAGCTTTGCGCCAGGGTTAGATTCGGGCTCGAATTGGAAGACGAGATGCGTAGAGTGAGCCGCTTGAGTTCGCCGACACTTTCCAAGCCATGAGAGCGCATCTCGAATTGCATCGATCGTCTTGCCGCTAGGCTCAGCTTGGATTTGGACCAGGTCGATGTCTTCCGAGTAGCGCAGGGGCGTCGGGAACAGCAGTTTATGAATCGCGGTTCCGCCACGGAAGGCAATCTTTCCCTTAAGCGCGGAAAAAGTGAAGAGATCGCACAAGGCCCGGCAAATGATCAGGTCCTGCTCAACCTGCCGGAGATCTGGCCACGGAGTATGGTTCCTCCATGCTTGAAGGTGTGCTCGTGGAATCAACTGTCAATCTCCACGACTTGATTGATGTCGAGGCGCCACGTCTCGTCCTTCTTATGCCGATCCATTGCGAGCGATGGGCTCGACATAACCGATGGATTGAGGGGTTGAATTGAGCTGGCCTTGGCAGCAAACGGCAACAGCGCATGAGCTTGCCGTTCGTGCCCTGAAAGCTCCAACAGATAACCGAGTCGTCTCACCGTCGAGTTCTCATAGCCGGCGGCAACCTGAGCCAGTTTTCGTGGATTCGCATTACCACCTATGTCCTTCGACATTTGGGCGACTCCATCGATTCCGCCAGCGCTACGGTAGTAGCGCATCGAATCAAGAAGGGTCAGTTCGACCCCGGCGACCTTCGCAAATCCCTCGTCGCTCTTGATCTGACCTACCCAGTCGGACCGGTTGACCTTGTTGAAGATCGGCGCCTTCTGATACACAAACTGCAAGCGGTGCCGGCCGACTTGAATTCCGCGCAACTGCTTGGGAACAACAAGCTGAAACACCATCGCCGATTGGTGGGACGATCCGTGATGCGCAGCAGCGCTCAGCAAAGAAATCCGGTAGTCAATTTTCTGGTACTTCATCAACCCGTCGATCCACTTAACCGGGTCCGGTCCTGCAATTCGATCCTCGGGACGCTGAATCACAAAGAACTCTTGTCTTGGCCTAATCAGTTTCTGCTTCTTGATCAGTCTGCGTGCAGCGGCGGCAAAGGCCTGAGGCGACATGGAGTGCTGTCGGACGGCCTCATCGAGAGAGAAGTAGGATCGTCCGCTTACAAGCTGCTCATCCAGAAATGCCTCAATCGAGCTCACAACTAATTATACGCAAAATCAGCCGCTGAATGTTGTATTTCGCATATGACTAATCATACGCATAAACACCGGTAGGGTGTCTTATTTCGCATACGATTAGTCTAGGCCAAGGCGGTAACGCGTTGGCCATTTGATCTCCCTAGATTAGCCATGCCGGCGATTGCTGAACTCTCCGTGCTGTTCACGGGGAACACGAGTTTGTTTGATCCTGCGAACCGGCGCGTACAGGCGGGGCTCACTGCGATTGACGACGTGGCATCATCAGCGACCCGGGAAGTCAATGCGGTTGGCACTGCGATCGATCGGCTGGCTGGGATTCTGACTCGGGCGACGGAGCGTGTGTCGGCGTTCACGGACGAGCTTAGGGGTCTGGCTAGTTCAGCCGTGCGGCTTGGTCGGTCGATGGACCCGGCTGCGGTGGCAGCCTATGCGGCGGCTCTGGCCAACATGTCTGGCGTCACGGGCGTTCTGCGTGCCGACATTGTCGGCCTCAGGGCAGACATGCAGGCTCTGAACCGGACGTTCAACTCGCAGGCGCCGGTGACGTTTTCCGGGCGGATGGGCAGTTCGTCGATGGCAATGGCTCTGCTGCAGGCTGACCTCGCAGGCAAACACGTCAGATGTTGCTACCCTCACGCAATCGATCAACGCCCTGATCAAGCAAATGGGAGGAACTCCACCGACCGGGGGCGGGACAGGCTCATCTTCGATCGGAGTGGCGGCGGGAATTGCAGCCGGTCTGCCTGGGATAGCCGGTCCTAAGGGCAGTGTGTTGTCAAGCGCGATGAGCCTCATGCGGTTCATTCCCGGATTCGACAGCGGAGGCGACGACTGTGGCGGGCCGATGTGGGTTGGAGAGAACGGGCCGGAGATCCTCAATCCGCGAGGATCTGGCACGGATATCCCCAACTCGGCCGTCGGTGGAGGCGTTCATAACCAGACGGACTTGCACGTCACGTTCAACGGAGCTACAAACGCCGACTTCAACTCCAAGACGGCTTTGCAGCACGCTCGGCAACTGCATAGGCATTTGAGGGCGGCACAGGCTGCGGGGTAGCGTCAGTCAACCTCAAACCGCCCAATCTCTTTTTTGACTTGAACGCATAAAACTGAGAAGATTTTTAGGCGTTTCGGGCGTTTTCGGTCATCCGCCCGGATCGACGTATTGGTGCGCTTCAGAACATTCGGATCCTTTAGATTGACTAAAGCGTCTAAAAATGATAATATTTATAGACTTATTAGGCGATATATGACTGAGAAACAAGAACGCGTGCTTGCGCTTGCCAAGGCTCAGGGCATCATCCGCCCCAGCGACCTGAAGCAACTTGGGGCAACCAACTCCCAACTCCGCGGTTTGGTTGCCGCAGGCGCCATCACCCGTGCGGCCCGTGGTCTTTACAGGCTATCCGATCATGAATTCACCGAGTCTCACAGCCTTGTCGAGGCAGTGCGCAGGCAATCCAAGGGCGTGGTATGCCTGCTTTCTGCTTTGAGCTTTCACGATGTCGGAACTTAACTACCTTATCAGGTTTGGCTTGCCATTCCATACGGGACCCGGATTGCCAAGAGCAACGGCCTTTCTCTGCGAGTCGTCGTCGCCACTTCTCCCGGCTATGAGGCAGGTATCGAATGGCACAGGCTTGAAGGCGTGGACGTGGCGGTTTACTCAATCGCGAAGACGGTTGCAGACTGCTTTAAGTTCCGCAACAAGATCGGGTTGGACGTTGCTCTAGAGGCACTTCGAGAAGTGCTACGCGAACGACGCTGCAACAGGGATGAACTTCGGCAGTACGCGAAAACCAATCGGGTGGAGAATATTATGCGACCCTACATGGAAGCGATGTCGATATGAGTCAACCGAACAAGGGCCTGGCCGCATCGGTCCGGCAAAGGCTGCTCAATATTGCAGAGCAACGGGGCGAAAACTACAACCTTGTCCTACGGCGCTACGTGCTGGAACGATTTCTCTATCGACTCGGCCGCAGCCCGCACCGATCCGCTCTGATCTTGAAGGGGGCGATGCTGTTTCAAGTCTGGAGCAAAACACAAATTCGCGCCACGAAGGACATGGATTTCTTGGCGTACGGCCAATTCGACGTATCTGCCGTCACCGAGATCCTCTGGGACATTTGCGTCGCCGGCGCAGAGCATCGGAACCGGCAACGGTGTTCAGACCCAATTCCAGTTCGGCGTCACCGTCGCCGATGCCACCAACAACTGCTTCAAACCGCCGATGGGTAATGTCAAGATCGGGCCGGCCTACTAGAACAAGGACCGCCCGATCGGCTTATTTCCGTGCTTGCCGCGGTCCATAAGCCGCCGCCTGGCGGTATCGGACCGTTCCTTTAGGAACGCCGGCGAGTATGGCGTGTCGTACACCATTGGATCGGCCACTTTGCCGTCGTAGTGCTTCCATTTGCTGTGGTCAAGCCGAATCGTCAGGCAGTAGTGATGCGCACGCCAGTCGGCGATCAACACCGCGCGCGCCTTCGCGGCCTGGCTCGCCGGAACCGAGTACCCATCGATTCCCGCCCCGCCGATCACCATTGGCTGAATCCCATGCGCCGCTAGGGCCTTCCCTGGATATGGATTGAATTGCGCCACGTTCCCAACCCCAACCAGCCTTTCGGCCGGCTTCCCCTGGAAACCACACGCCCAATGTGCGACGCAAGCCAGTACAACTATCGAAGCAAGTTTTGACAGCACGATCATCGTCCTCCGCTTCGAGGTTTACCATAACCGACGTGGCCGATCTCCCTCGGTCGCTCAGTCTTAACCAGCGCTCTCACAGCATGGGGCCCCGCTCACCGCATGGGTCCACGCCTTTGCCTTCCTCAATCAGTGAACTACGACAGTTGGACCACTGGCCACCACCCGTGTGATCGCCTAGGCTACTACATTGAGTGCCAGTTCGCATCTAGACTAAGTGCGAACCATGAAGATCGTCATTCCAGGTGGGTCCGGTCATATAGGGCAGGGTCTATCCCGGCATCTCACAAATGCCGGACACAAGGTCGTCATCCTGTCGCGCAGCGGGCCCGGAATACGGTGGGATGGGCGGACGTTGGGGGCCTGGACCCGGGAGATTAACGGGGCGGATGCAGTGATCAACCTCGCGGGGAAGTCGGTGAACTGCCGGTATTCGGACGCGGTGTTCCGCGAGTTGACGGCCAGCCGGGTGGAGTCGACGAAAGTACTCGGACAGGCAATTGCCGAAAGCAAAAACCCTCCGCGGGTTTGGCTGAATGCGAGCACCTCGACCATCTATCGGCACCGGTCCGATGCGCCGAACGACGAGATCACCGGACACATCGAGCCGGAACCGGGGACTCCCTGGAAGTGGGTGAGGAGTTTGGATATAGCGCTCGCCTGGGAGGCCGAACTTGAGGCGGCCCCGACGCCACGTACCCGTAAAGTCGCCATGCGGTCGGCCATGACGATGAGCGCCATCCCGGGCAGTATCTTCGACGTGCTCTGCTCCCTATGCCGCCGAGGGCTGGGCGGCCCGATCGCCGGCGGGGGACAGTTCGTTTCGTGGGTGCACGAGGCCGACTTCTGCTCGGCAGTCGATTTTCTGATCGGGCGGGAGGACATATCGGGTCCAGTGAACATCTGTTCCCCCAATCCTATCCCGCAAGCCGAATTCATGACGATTCTGCGAGAGACTCTTGGCGTGAAGATCGGCCTCCCAGCCGCGAAGTGGATGGCGGAAATCGGCGCCTGGGCGATGGGCACCGAGACAGAGTTGATCCTCAAGAGCCGCCGGGTCGTGCCGACTCGGCTGCTCGAAGCCGGCTTCGCCTTTCGTTTCCCGCATTGGCGGGAAGCGGCAGCGGATCTGTCAGAGGGTCGCGGAGCGGGGTCAGAGGGGCGCGGGACGAGGGGCGGATAGTGATTTTGGGGTTCAGGGTTCAGCGTCTGGCAGGGCTTTGGGTGCCAGTTGGGTGGTGTATAGAGCACGACTAGAACCGACGAACGAGGCACAGGCCCAGGGAGGTCAGAACCCTCAACCCTGAACACCGAACCCGAGGAACTCCCGTGTCCTCGACATCTCGTTTACTCCGACTAACGTGAAACGTTTATTCCACTCATAATCGCGACATGGTTGGCGCGTTGATTGCGGCTTTGGCGTTACAGGGTCCATCGCACGTGGCGGTGAAGCAGGTGGCGCAGCATTGGTTGTTGACCGTGGACGGCAAGCCGTTCACGGTCAAAGGAGCGGGAGGGAGCGCCTCCTGGCCGTTGCTGGCATCGGTGGGCGGAAACGCCACTCGGACTTGGGGCGCCGATGGCGCCGCCGAGGATCTCGCAAAGGCCCAGAAGGCGGGCATCAAGGTGATGGTTGGCATCTGGCTGGGCCACGCCGAGCATGGCTTCCACTACGACGACCCGGCACAGGTCCAGAAGCAATTCGAAAATGCCAAGGCGGTGATCGAGAAGTACAAGGACAATCCGGCGGTTCTGATGTGGGGCATCGGCAATGAGATGGAGAACTATGGGCAAGGCGACGATCCAAACCTCTGGACTGCCGTCGAGGATATCGCACACATGGCCCACAAATTGGACCCGAACCATCCGACCGCGACGATCGTCGCGGAGGTCGGCGGCAAGAAGATACCGGCGATCCACCGAATGTGCCCCAGCATCGACATCATTGGCATCAACAGCTATGCCGGGTGTCAGTCGATCTACGACCGGTACGTCAAGCAGGGCGGCGTCAAGCCGTATATCATCACCGAGTGCGGCCCTCCCGGCACGTGGGAGGCGGCGAGCACACCGTGGAACCGACCGATCGAACTAAGCAGCACCGAGAAGGAGGGTTGGTACGAGAAGGCATACAAAGCCAACGTCGTCGATCACCCCGACCTCTGCCTTGGTTGTCTCTCCTTCATTTGGGGCAACAAGCAGGAGGCCACCGCGACATGGTTCGGGATGTTCCTTGCCGACGGCACACGGCTAGGCGCGGTCGACGCTATGCAGAAGCTATGGTCGGGTAAAGCGCCCGAGCATCCTTGTCCACACATCTCGAAGCTGACCGTCGATGGCGATCCGGCGGTGGACTCCGGAGATACGGTTCAGGCCCACCTTATCGTCGCCGATCCGAAGGGTGACAACCTCAACGTGAGATGGAGCCTCACCGGTGATAGCGGGGTTCAAACGATCAATGGCGACAAAGAGGACGTTCCCGACACGATCCCCGGCGCAGTCACTGCCTCCACGCCATCAACCGCGACGGTCAAAATGCCCACTACGCCGGGAACCTATCGCCTGTTCGCAGTCGTGCGCAACCAGCACGGTGGCGCCGCCGTCGCCAATGTGCCGCTTCGGGTCCGTGGTGCGATCCCGCTTGCGATGGGCGCAAAGGTCAATTTGCCGTACTCGATCTATAGCGGCACGAACGGCACTCAAGGCTATATCCCATCCGGCTGGATGGGCAACGCCGGCGCAATGAAGATCGACATGGCATCCACCGCGAATCCCCACTCCGGTGACAAGTGCATCCGCTGGGACTACACCGCCGGCGACAGTTGGGGAGCGATCGCTTGGCAAAGTCCCGAGGGCGATTGGGGCGACAAGCCGGGCGGCTTCGACCTGACTGGCGCAAAGAAGCTCACCCTATGGGCTCGGGGGCAGAACGGCGGAGAGAAGGTCTCATTCGGAGTAGGGATCATCAAGAACGACAAGAAGTACGCCGACACGGCGATTGTCGATGGTGGCAAGGTCGAACTCACGCAGGAATGGCGCAAGTTCACCGTCGACCTCTCTGGAAAGAACCTGAGTCGTATCAAGACCGGCCTGTTGATGACGATCGGAGGCCAAGGACAAGGCGTCACGGTCTACATCAGCGACATTCAGTTTGAGTAGA